>PCUW01000056.1:52699-175778 GCA_002787775.1 Bdellovibrionales bacterium CG12_big_fil_rev_8_21_14_0_65_38_15 | reverse complement strand
CTTGATTTTGTTTCAAAAAATATAAGTCAAATCGATCCATTTTTAGGAATTAGATATGCCCAACCTTCATCGCAGAGAATTCAAGAACTATTTAAAAATTATAAAATTGACGAGATTTCAGATCTTAATATTGTTGTAGATAAAATTCTTAATAATGAAGTCGTTGCTGTCTTTCAATCAAAAAGTGAAACGGGCCCACGAGCTCTTGGACATCGAAGTCTATTTGCGTTGCCGAATCGAAGCGATCTTAAAGATTATTTGAATCAAAATATTAAGTTTCGAGAAAACTTTAGACCCTATGGTCTATCTATTCTTAAGGATCACGTTGGCGATTATTTTTATCTTCCAGATTCAATTTATTCACCGTTCATGAGCTTTGCTCCTAAAGCCAAATCAGCTTTATCAGATAGAATACAGGCTTGCATCCATGTTGATCAGACCTGTCGTATTCAAAGTGTTGATAAGGATTCTAACAACTGGCTTTTTCATCTTTTAACGCTAGTTCATCAGCGATCAATGATTCCCGCTCTTCTAAATACGAGTCTCAATGTAAATAAACAGCCTATTCTAGAGACTCCTGAAGATGCTTTTTTGTTTTTTGATTCATCAAAAGTTGCTGTTATGGTGCTGGATAATTTCCTCATCTCAAAATCATAGTTTACCTCGTTAAAACCTAGAATATTGGCATGGTCCTTTAATCGACTAAACTAGGATAAGCGCCTGATTTTTATCGTAAGCGCTTAATATTACGAGAAATTACTTCCATAATTGCTTTTTGCAACGTATAAGATTTGATCCATGTTACTATTTATTTTTAATTCATAAAAAGTTATTGTTTAATAAACATATTGCGACATCTATAAGGAAGCTAAAATGAAGTCTGACAAATCAAAAGAAAAAACGTCTAAAGAAGTCAAAAAGGAAGCCGAACAAAAAATTCATGCTGACTTTAAGCACTTTGGAAAAATTCTTATTGAAGATCTTAACAATTATTTTGATGTGGATATAATGGCTGCAGCTCGCCGAAAACGTCCTATAAAGTAATTTTGAAGTTAATCTGGCCCTTACCTCTGCACGTATTGAATTAATTTATTGACGATTAAAATTGATTTTTCAACTTCATCTTTATTGACTGGGGAACAAAAGCGCATACAACCATTGCCATGAAAATCAACACTGTCAAAATGAGTTAAAGAAAAAAAGTCGAATCCAAAACTATCACAAAAGTACGCCTCTAAATCATAAACCTTGCATAGAGCAACAAAGCGCTCACCAATCTTTAAAATTTCATTTTTAGATCGATCATAAATTGCTAAATGAAATAGCTGATGATGTTTGGAAGTTATCCATCCATCAAGGTAGGAATTATTTTTTTTTACCTCATTTGAAATATACAAGTTATTTTTTCTAATTTGCTCAACTCTCCAGCTATTTAAATCTTTAAGAGATTGGTCAAATAAAAATGGATAAATCTGATCTAAAAAAGCAAATCCACCGACTTGAGATAAATACTCATGACATTGCTCATAAAGCGTTCTTTCAGGAAAGTTTATAAACAAAAGCGATCCTAGTGAGCCATACTCCCACCCAAAAGAGTCTAATTTTAAATGACTTCGAGTCATTACAATTGGAAGTTTTAACTCGCAGGCCCTATCAACGACTCTTGAAATAAACTCGCTTTGACGATCATAGCAAGTTGTATCAAAAATAATTAACTCAATACTGGCTGGATCATTAGCAAATTCCAACAAAGTACTCTCGTCAAGAATTCCTGTACTATCTAAAAAATATATTTTTTTCCCATTACCTTTGAAGTTTGATAACTCTCTTAAACGATTAAGGATAAAAAGAGATTCAAAATAAAGGACTTCTGTTGGATGATACAATGGACTATCGGGAAAAACTGATTTTAAAACATTCAGCAATGTATAGTTTCCAACTTGGCAGCTTGACGTAAAGAATCCATTTAAGTTCATTTGCTTTTGTTTCGTTGCTCCGTAGAGCATTTCATAAACATGCTTACCTTCTCCAATAAATTTATGGCCTTGCCGTTGATAACGACTGTAAATATTAAGATCAAAATAATTGAATTCATGATTCTTAACATTGGTAACAGCTGGATAGCCCTTATCGATCACGGCCTTGCGCAAATCTCTATAAAACTGCTTTAAATCACTCGTCTCCAAACCGTGGCTTTCCCCGAATTGAGAAGAGCTAAACTTTTGTAGAAGCTGCTCTCTACAGGTGAGGTAGTCGTCGTAAGTCGTAAAATTAAACATCATCAGGCTCACCAAATCTTATAAAACCAACCTTTATTGGCATCCAGATGCCAGATAAAAGTATTATAAATTAAAACATCTAAGGGATATCATGTAATTTCAGTATGTTAACATTCTAATTTGAATTTATTAAGTGAAATATATGTCCTATGATAACATCTAAAAATATTTATACTATTTCTATCAAACTGAGATAACTATGAGCACAAAAAGCAATAGTGCTAAAGATAACGAGCTAAAGGCTGATAAATCTACTTTAGAAAAAGTAACCGTTAAGGACTTTCAATCGTTTGGATCAATAAAGAAAGAAGACCTTAATGACTATTTTGATGATGACGTGATGTCTTCATTATCTGCTGTTGCAAAAAGAGAAAGAAGAATAAGATAAAACTTTGAGCTTTGTTTTTTTTCATAAAGCTCACTCAAAGACATTTACTAGTGTTTAACTCAAGTTTTTTTAAAGAATGAAAAAAGAAAATAAAGAAAATGAAGTAGCGTTTATTTGGAAGGAACATCATTTTCATAAAATACCGTATATCTATATAAAAAATGCCTTAAAGAGCGATGTCATTGATCGCCTTAATCAATTGAACATTCAGATTGACGCCAAGCCAGTGCCTCTTTTCGAAAGAGGCGATGCAGTAGAAAAAGCGGATATGAAAGAAGTGAAGGATGAACATGGTAGTCCATATTCAAATTCAAACAATAGCGTGACCTACTATGGAGACGAACTTAAGTGGTTAGATGAAGAGGTCGCCTCATTGATTGAGACTCATAATAATGCGACATGGAAATTTAATCCTCTCAATAGAATAGATAATTACGAATTTGTTTGTTTTAATGAAGGTGGATTTATTGGTGAACACACTGATATTTCTGAAATTGAACAAACTGATCCAAAGAAATATCAAAATGATGAATTCGGCGGACGACTCCTGACCCAGGTCATTCATTTTAGTAATAAAGGTGATGACTATGAAGGCGGTATTTTACAGATAAAAAATATTTTTGGATTTTGGTTTGATGTACCATTACTCGACAAAGGCGACATTGTACTCTTTCCATCTATATTCGCCCATAAAGTGACTCCGGTTACTAAGGGCAAAAGAATCACGTTAACGACTTTTTTAACAGGGACATACCCTCAAAAAATACAAGAATTTTTTAATAAAAAAGAATCTACCAAGGAAATAAAGTGAAAATCAGCCCTAATATTGCCTTTAATAAAATCAATGATGACGAAATTAAAGTCTTAAAACTTGATGATGATAATAACGTATATACATTAGAAAAAAGTGTTGCCCATGTCTTCGACATGATTAACAAAGAAGAAAAAATAGATGCCATAACAAAATCAATATCTGAGCAAACAAAAAAAGACGAAAAAGAAGTCGTCACTTTTGTTAATGAAACAATCGAAGAGTTTAAAAAGCTTGGTTTTTTTGAGTGAAAATAAGTGTCGGAGTTAATGTAGGACATGACGCCAGCATTGCCGTTTTAAATTATGAGAATGATGCCAGAGGAAATCTAGTTGTCTACGAAGCTGAGCGGTTTAGCAAAATCAAGCATCAAGAATACTTCCCTATACAAGCAATTCCTCAAATCATGGCAGAAGTTAAAGATGTATGGAAAACGCCCTCACATAACTTTGCCATATGTTGCAATGAAATTGGCACCACTGTAAAAGAAAGACTTTTTATTCAAAAAAAAGATTACACTCAAGCCCTTAAAAGCTTAAGGGCAGAAAATTTCTCTAAAATCTTAAACAATAACATTACAGATATATCACATCACCTTTGCCACGCCTATTCGGCACTCTACTTTTCGCCTTATGAAGAAGCCATCATCGTCGTAGCAGATGGTGTCGGCTCTAATGGTGATGTTTATAAAGAGAGTCTCAACGATTACAGCACTGATGAACAGCCTGAGAAAGTGACAAAAAAAAACTTTGAATCAATTTCAATTTATCATCAAAAAAATGGAAGTCTCACGCTTATCGAAAAGACATGGGGCGAATACTTACCTTACCTACAACCAGATATTTTTCTTAACCATGGTCTTGGCAGCTATTATACAGCTGCTGCCAATTATATCTTTGCCAATTGGCATGAGGCAGGAAAAGTCATGGGATTATCCGCCTTTGGTGAAAACCAATGCCATGATGATAAGTTATTCGAATACCTCGAAAGTGAGTTTAAAAAAGAACGTAATATATACAAAGGTCAAAAACTCTTTAATGAGCAACCTAAAAATGACTTTAAACGAAGTGCAGATATAGCAAAAACACTTCAACATTATTTTGAAAAAAAAATGATTAGCCTTGTTAAGAAACTCAAAGCAGATTTTCCCTTAATTGAAAATCTTATCTTAACTGGAGGGTGTGCACTAAACTGTTTAACCAACTCTATTTTAGTGAACAATAAAATTTTTAAAAATATTTATATTCCTCCTTGTCCTAATGACGAAGGAATTAGCCTTGGTGCTGCCTTCTATAAATCATTAAATGGTGGGCTTACAAAGTTTCGGCCTTACCCTATTCAAGATCAAAATCCATTTCTTGGAAGCCAGAGAATCCTAACAGAACTAGAGAATCATAATAAAATCAAAGAAATCTTTAATGACTATGAAGTCAGTTATCAAGCGGATCCAACACAGCGAGCGGCCGAGCTTATCTGTGACGGAGAGCTAATAGCCTGGTTTCAAGGAAGAAGTGAGTGCGGCCCAAGAGCATTAGGCAATAGAAGCATTCTAGGGCTACCATCAAAGCCAGGGCTTAAGAATTATTTAAATCAATATATTAAATGTCGCGAAGATTTCAGGCCTTATGGTTGCAGTGTTACAAAGGAAGATGCTCATCGTTATTTTGAAAGTCCGAAAGACTATGAAATGCCTTATATGTCATTTGCACCTAAAGTTATTGAGCAGCAAAAGCATCTTTTAACTCAGGTCACACACCTGGATAATACCTGCCGAATTCAGACTGTATCAAAAGAGCAAAATCTTCTTTATTATCAATTAATAAAGAAGATTGAAGGTATATCAGGTCATCCTCTGGTCTTAAATACAAGTTTAAATATTATGGGACAACCAATTCTTGAATCAATAAAAGATGCACATGCTTTTTTCCAATCATCAAAAATGAAACATTTATTCCTAGGGAATCTATATATATCAAAATGATAAGTACAAAATTAAAAAAATCAATTTATCTAAAAAACAATTTGTCTCTAAATGAGCCAATCATTTTTATAGACACAGAAATAATTCATACAAAATACCAAAATTTCCTAAATCAATGTCCTAAAAATGTATCGCTTGTTTACCCGGTAAAATCTTTTCCAATGAAAGAGTTTTTCAATAAAACTGCCAATTACCTTGGAGGATTTGAAATATCAAACCTTAACGAATTTAGTTTGATCGAAAATTATATAAATAATAAGCAAACGATTTTCCTCTCAAACTTCTTTCAAGCAAAGGAAACCTTACCTAATATCACAGCTGACTATATTTTTGATATTGGTTACTTAGAACAAGTCCCCCTTGCCAAAGATTATAACAGCCTATCTCTTCGCGTAAAACCCTCAAGCGACATTGAACAAGGTGAAAAATCCCGCTTTGGTCTTGAACTAAAAGACATCATTGAGATATCACAAGACCCTAGTATTACAGATAGAATCACGACACTCCACTTTCATATTGGTTTTGAAAAAACTTCCCTCCAAGACCTAAAGAAAACTGTTCAATACCTGATTGATATAAAAGAGGCTCATCTCAAGAGTGTTAAAACGATTAATATTGGAGGAGGTATTTCTACTCTTTCTCCAAATGAGATATTAGAGCTTTTGGAGTATCTAGAAGCTCTTCCATTTCATTTTTATATTGAGGCTGGTCGATATTTTAGTGAAGATGCATGCTTTGCTGTAGGTAAGGTTCTTTCTGTTAAAAAGAAAAATGAAAAGTTTGAGGTACTTACAAACTTGTCGCATGAATGCCACTTAAAATGGGATAGGCCTCTTCATTTTACAGTTATGTCTAACAATTGTGATCATCAAGAATATCGATTATCAGATGATGTTATTTTTTATGGTTTAACAGCCTACGAGAACGATATTGTTGCTGCATTTAAATTGCAAAATTCAATTATGATTAAAGCTGGTGACACCGTCATCTTCGATAACTTATCTGGCTACGCTATCGCTTGGAACACAAGTTTTAACGGTCTTTCACCAGCTAAAATTTTCTTTATTTAACTAGGATATACTTTGCAAAATTTCATTTATCATAATCCGACTAAAATCATTTTTGGCGTAAACACCATTAATCAATTAAAGGATAATCTACCGCGAGTAAAAATCCTTTTTCTCTATGGCTCAGGCAGCATAAAAAAGAATGAGACTTACCAAAAAGTGATTAATAACCTTGCTAATCATGATTTTATTGAAGTCGGTGGAGTTGCCCCCAATCCAGACTTTGATTTCGCGGTTGAGATTACAAAAACGATTAAAGAAAAAAATATTGATTTTATTTTAGCAGTTGGAGGCGGATCAGTCATAGATTGTGCAAAATTTCTCGCAATTGCAGCTAAATATGATGGGGATCTGAATGATATTATTCTTGGTGACAATGCTGAGACTGTAACACCTCTACCTTTCGGCGTAATATCGACTCTACCAGCAACAGGTAGTGAGATGAACTCCGGATCTGTGATGAGTTATAAAGGAAATAAGGTAGGCGTCTTTAACTCAAATAACTACCCTGTGTTCTCTATTCTCGATCCTTGCCTAACCCTATCTTTACCAAAGCATTATATCGGAAATGGTGTTGTCGACGCTTATGTACATGTTTTAGAGCAGTACTTAACATTTCCTCAGTCAGCGCCCCTTCAAGATCGTTTTAGTGAATCAATTCTTAAAACACTAATCGAAGTCGGCCCCAAAACATATATGGAACCTCAAAATCTAGAGCATAGAGCAAGTATGTTTTGGTGCACGACAATGGCATTAAATAATCTCATTGGAGTCGGCGTCGAAAGTGACTGGTCAACTCACGCCTTAGGTCATCAGCTTACTTCAATGTATGGTATTGATCATGCCAGAACACTTGCACTAGTGTGGTCTAAAAATATGCGTCTTAGAAAAGAAAATAAAATGGAAAAAATGCTCCAATATGGTCAAAGAGTTTTTGGTATTAACGAAACAGATAATGATCTTGCTTTCGAACTAACTTTAAAAGCAACGGATGATTTTTTTGAAAGCCTAGGAGTACCTACTACATTCACATCATACCCTGAAGTCGAAGATGACTTGGGCTTTAAAATGATGTCCCGTCTAAAGGCTCTAAAGATGAATACTTTAGGTGAGAAGGATGATTTAAATATTATGAAGATAATGCAGATATTTAAGTTATAATTCTTCATGGATAATTTTTTTTTAATATTTGCTTCATTCATTCTTGGGTTTGGTCTTAAATTTTCGTCACGCTTTCCAAGTAATTCGCACAAAGTTTTAAATGCCTTTGTTATTTGTGTCTCTTTTCCAGCCGTCGTCTTTCTTAATATACCAAAACTTTTTCAAACTACTGTTTTTGACTTCAAAGTCATCATCCCTATTTCAATGGCCTGGATTACCTTTGGTTTATCTTGGCTTGTTTTTGGGCAACTTGGTAAATATAAGAAATGGTCAAAAGCTAGAACTGGAGCCATCATTCTTACCGCAGGCTTAGGAAATACATCATTTGTAGGACTCCCCCTTCTAGATGCATTAGTTGGAAAAGAAGCAGTTTCTTGGGGAATACTGATTGATCAATTAGGCTCATTTCTAGTCTTATCTACATTAGGTTTAACTATTGCAGCTAAATATGGTCATAGTAACTCGATCAAAGATCGCTCTATTCTTAAACAAGTTGTTTTATTTCCTCCATTTATGGCCTTGGTCCTTTCTTCGATTATTGGTCTTTTCAATATTGAATATCCACAGATGCTCTTTTCTTCAATCAATATTCTCGCTCAAACACTCGTCCCTCTAGCTTTATTTGCTGTCGGTTTTCAGTTAAAAATTTCTACGAATGTATTAAGAAGGTACTGGAAAGTACTTTGCGTAGGGCTAGCTTTTAAGCTTATTTTTATTCCAACGATCCTTTTGGGTTTTTATTATTCGATCACGGGCGAGATAGATTTTATTTTAAAAGTTACAATTTTAGAGGCTGCCATGGCGACAATGATTACTTCTGCAGTTGTTGCTAGTGATTTTAATCTAGATGAAGAACTTGCGAACTTAATGGTTGGAATATCAATCCCAATCTCATTGATATCAGTTCCTCTTTGGAATTACTTTTTATAAAAAAAGCCCCTTAAAAAGGGGCTCATTTATTAATTCCAATCAAAATAAACTTTAACTCTTGGTCTTCTAAAGAAGTTATCCTTAGCATTGGCGTCAGAATCTTTCGAGTATCGTTCAAGTACTCTTTTTGAAGGTGCGACAACTTCAAATTTAAATCCAACTTTTTCAACAACTGCTGTATCACCGCGGTAAGCTTCACGTGTTGGAAAGATGTTTTCTTCATCACTAAACTTAGCAACAGGAGCAAATTTAGGAGCAGTAGAAGTAACGAGTTGATCAACAACCATCTCACCATAGTGCTCTTTATAGACTTTATATGGAGCATAGTTAGGTGTCTCAGCTGGTCTAAATGTAGCTAAACCAGTTCTAACAGCGGCACCTCTTCTCATAGGGTTACCAACACTATGAAAGCCCATACGTCTTGGAGGAAGTACTTGGTTAAAGCCTTCTCTTCTATAAATTAGAGGTAGACCGTTAAACGTAAGCTCTTTCATTGCATCAATTGTTGATAAATCATCACACTCAGGAGCTTTTCCTTCTGTATAGCGAAAGAACGCCGTGTGAGAAAAGCAGACAAAGTCATTATTTTGAACTTTGACGAATTCCTTATAAGCCTCAGAATTAGTATTATAAAATCCTTCCTCATCAAAAAAGTCTGCATTTCCTAATTCTCCAGGAAGTGCCACTTCTTTAACCTTTGAATTTACAACCAGTAAGTATCCCTTACCCTCTTGAGCCGTTGGATTATTTTCAGTTCTTCCAAATTTAGTATTGTAATACCAAAGAAGAAGTCCTGACTGGTATTTAGACTCGACTAATCTAAAACGATTTCTAAGATCATCAGCACCAGCAGTAAAGTAACTTTGCTCACCCTGTTGAATATTATTGTCTTTATTATAAGAAACTTCCTCACCATTTTGACGGAAGAATTCTCCAGGTGTGCGGTATTCCATTAAATAGAATTGATTATGGAAAATATCGTATTTCCCATTAACGAGAAGTTGAAATTCTGAACCTGGAAGATCATTGGCCGATCTTACATTTTCAAAATCAATCGTTTGGCCTGATGGCATTGTAACGTTATCAACAACAATACCAAACTCGGTGTAACCAGCATCAGTCGTATAGACAACTTGAACTTCTACTTTTTGACCTCTAAATTCTGAAAGATCAACAGTCTTTTTCACCCAAGTTGCAACAGTACATGCTGCCGCTTTTTCTTTAAACTCTTCTTGCTCAGGTTTAGAAAGCTCACCTTTAACGTTTTTTGCTCTTAATGCAAGAACTTCTTCAACATTACAAGAGTCAAGATTTTCGTTAAGAGTGTCGAAATTATTATCGCCAGAGACTATTCTTAATTGTTCGACTGTTTTGCCTGCGACCTTAATTTCACCAATATCATAGTCCACTGTAACTTTGATTTCTTGTTGATCTTCACCTTGTGCCAAGAAGTTTGTTTCAGTTTCAATTTGATAAATTGTATCAAAGCTAAAAAGAGCTGATCCTTCAAGAGGAACCTCGACATCAAACTTCATCGCTCTTGACTCACCATCAAAACGACCTGAATAAGCTGAAGTTATACCTGCTCTAGAAGATTGATCTATAACTTTAATTTCTTCTTTGCTTGGTTCAGTTAAGACGATGACTGAGCGATAAACAGCTTCATCAAGACCTGGAACTAATGAGACAGCGTCAAATTTAAATTCTTGTCCTTCAATCACCTCATAAACTTTTGGAGTTTGAGACAATCCTTCTCTTTCATCTTTTGTTACAAAGTTATAGGCACCAAGATAAGCTGAAGTCGACTCACCTTGCTTAATAATCTTTGGAGAAATCCATCCAAGAGAGACCTTACTAAAAGTAGAAAACTCTTGTGCTCTCATTGGAGCATTATTACTCATAAGTTCCCATGATCCTGTCGAGTTACCAGCACCACGAGAGTAAACATCTGGAAGAGTTAGTGAGTGACCAAATTCATGCATAAATGTTGAAAGATCTGAAAACTCTGATTGCATATTATAATCAGTTGCAAAAAGACCATCATGAATCTTGTAACCATTCATTGAAGGTCTTTGACGGCCTTCTACAACAGGACCCTGTTCACTATAGCGTGGATCATTTGGATTTAAAGAAATTCCCCAACGATGTGGCCAGATGCGGTTATAGCACTCAATAGTTGCGTTATATCTTGGACCTGCAGGGACGTCTGAATTTGGTGGACGTGTGCCAGCTGTATCAAAATCTGCCTGACAACTTGCTTGTGATTTGCCTGCATAAACTAAAACCACAGCATCAATGAATCCGTCTGGTTCATGAAAATTGCCGTCATTATCATAGTCAGAAAGATCCCATTCATCAAAGCGATCCCACCAAGCTTGATCAGTATGTGTTTGCTTTAATTTCTCTAGAACATCAACAACCAAACCTCTTGCGTTGCGATCTGTATTACCTGGAACAGATTCACCGTATGTTGCAAGTGATTTATCGACAGTCACCACTGGAGTAACTTCACCATCAAGGATGAACTTACCCATTGATGCGTGCTTATAATATTGTCTTAAAGAGTCTGGATTTGAATCACCAAAAAGATATTCTTGCGCTTCAATATCTCCATTTTCATTAGGTGTATAAAATGAAATATCTTCCATTTTAAAATCTGAAAACTGAACTGGAATAACCATGACATTATAATTTCCTTCGAATTTATAAGTCTTAGTGTGTCCTTCCATCGCACGCGAGATACTTCTTTGATTCGTAGCTGCCAGACCTTTGTTTTCTTGTTTTGCTCTTACTTTTTGCATCTGCTGCTCAAGACGAGTCTGAGCTACAAATAATTGAGAGCACTGTGAATGGTCATGATCGACTTTATTTAAGTGTTTTTCGTACTCAACAAGTGCTTTATCGACCTGGGCCTGAGTTGCACCAATCGATTGGTAAGCAGCGGCTAAAGTTGTATCACCACTATTCATACTTTGCGGCTTTTTACTACAAGCAACAAGAAGTGAAGAGATAGCTAAGAACGCAAGAAGGCTTTTCATAGTAGATGTCCTAAGTTTTGATAGTAACCGCCTGAATCTGTCATGTTTTGAAATTGCAGCCAAGGGAGATGGACAAAAGAACCGAGCTCAAGTCGCGTATGTAAGTAAAAGTAAGATTTATCAATTAAACGGTGGTGCAACTTAACACCACAAAGAGAATTTAAAAATAAATACTCTATATATTTACTGTAAATACAGATAGTTAGAGTTTGTTGACTCGCCGATTGAATAAACCCTTGGAAATACGAATGCTGGGCGCATCAATCAAGAAGTTAAATAAATGAGCCGTTAGCATCGCTAACACAGTACTGATGCAGAAGTTTACAAAAATTGAAGCATTGAGGTGCAAATAACTTCCCAAGGTTATCAATATTAAAAAATGAGTTAGGTATAAAGAATAAGAAAGCTTACCAATATATAAGAATACATTTTTTTGGAGCACGCATTGAATTTTACTATTTGTAATTAGCAATAACATTAAACAAACAGATCCAATTATTTTAAACGTCAGTAGATGACTATACTTATCTGTTGATATCATTTTAAACCATGCATAGAGTGGATGATCTAAATCCCTTACTCCTCCCAAATAAATAAAACCTAAAAGGTATAGCCATTGGAATTTTTTAAAATGAGACAGAATTGTTTTATTCTTTTTTATGAACGCAATTAGTACGCCAAAGAAAATACATAAGTAATAAGTGTTCATTGAATAAATGGACAGCGCTAAAAAAATGAGAATCTTAAGCCAGTTTGGTTTGATATATTTTTTTAAATAAATCAAAGTGAAAACAATAAAACTTCCTTTTAGTTCAACTCCAATTGTCCAAAGCACTGGACTAAAAGTTTTACTATTCTTGAAATTAATATAATTTTCGTAAGCAGCTTGGATAATGACATCATACCAGCTGTAATTTGTGAGCAAGAACTTTCCAATCCACTTTTCTTTATTCAAAGAATCGGCTTGAAATGAATAAACCAGATTCAATTTCAATAAAACAAATGTTGCAAAACAGACAGCAATGATTGGCAGCGTGAGTCTTATATAACGCCTTAAACAGGCCTTTATAAGTGTTATTAAAGTCGAGAGCTTGTATTCTTCATAACTATAGAAGAGAACAAAGCCTGAAAGAACGAAAAAGAATGTCACAGCAAAATTTCCGTCACACCAAATACCCAGTGGTGTGTGCGCCATTAAAACAACCAATTCGCTCTGGATATTTAGATCTAAACCTTGATAAAGAAATGTTGGGTAAACCAGCATAAAAAAGTGATGTATAAGCACACAAAAAGAAGCTAAGCCTCGTGCGCCATCAAGATAAGACAAACGCCCATGGACTTCATTTGTATTCATTTTATAAGAGATAAGATTGATCGAAGGAACTAAGCAAGAACATTGAGTTTGTTGAGATAAGAAATAAAGTTGCTAAAATCCTTGGCAACCACTGCCTTATCTTGGATCTCATAGTTTTCTAGCACATTAGATATAATTTGATCTTCGGACTCTTGAGAAATTATTCCTTGCGCAAAAAAAGAACTAACGCCAGAAAACTTAATGACGACCGAATCGGAGTTTCTAAGGTCAACTCCATAAGATTCAGTCTCATTAACTTTATTTACAATAAATTCATCAATAAATTTCAAAATAAGATCCTAAAAGAGAATGAACCTATTAGGTTTCCCACTCAGTATTAATATAGTAACTGGACATACCATGAGAGAAAATTTGAACCGTCTTATCACTAACAGAATCAGAGTATTCATCTAAGCCTGAAAGGACCGTTTTGACATATTCAGATAGTTCTACTTCTTCAGGCTGCTTAAAAGCATAAGCTTCTTTTTTCATAAATCCTCCAGTTTCTTACAACTTAATTATAACTTATAAACCGTAAATAAATCTAATTATTTCACTTTCTCTAATAGGCACAAAGTACCTAAAGTGCGTAAAATATGGCTATTATGACCATAAATCAGAACCAATCACTCTATAAAGCCAGGGACCTAATTCAACACAGCGTCATAATGGTAAATAAATTATATTTATTTAAAACTTTCAACCGCCTACTGTACAAGGCTGTGATTAAATATATTGTATTTATACTTTCGCGTCAAAAAATCATTTCTTCAATTTGCTTAAAGGGCTCATGTGCACGCAACGATTATATCCCTGGAATAAGCGATATTGATCTTTGTCTCATTCTAAATAATCCCACATCCGAAGAATTTATTACTCTAAGTAATCGAGTCAATAAGATTAAACAAAACATTATTTTTAAATACATTGATCTCATCGGTGAAATAGAAGTTCACCTTTGCCATGAAACTAACCACAACGACTTTAATAATTATAAAAAGTTTTATAGCTGGAAAATAATCTTTGGAAAAGATTTCAACAACTTTAAAGAGTTGGAACTATCAAAGATAGAAAAGGTTTCATTTGCAATATTTAAATACATCAGCCTTCCAAAGTCGAGTCAACTCGCTCACCCCAAGTCCCAGGAAAGAAGACTGGCCAACATTGCCAAAATTCTGAATATAAAATTTGAATTCGACTTCAAAGAAGAATTTAAAGTTAACTCCACAAAACTTCTAAAAGAAATTGACAACTATATCTTAGCAGAAAATCTAAATACTAATATTCAAACGTCCCCCCAAATCAAGCCTGATTTTATTTGTCCATTCAATTGCTCAAGCTTTAATTTAGAAACGATTAACAATACTAATATCAACTCTTTTCTAGCTTTCTTTTGGGATACAGAGAATGAACATTTCAAACAATTGTCAGCACTATTTATCAAGTTTCAGTGGAAAAGTTATTTTTTTAATACTTATGGAAGAGCAATAGATTCTAAAGAAACAAAGCAATCTATCTTACTACTCTTAACAAATTTCAATAAATATTCTCAACAATTAGATTTCAAAAGACTTATCGCTGCTACTAATTTTTTATGTTTAGAGCCAAAGGAAATTTACTTCCAAGTCCAACAAGCAATGGATGCAATTTGAATATAGAAACAATAAAACAGCAAATAGACAAGATCGGCTTCATCGAAATAACAATAAAAGGTAATTCGATGGATCCTGTGCTGAGAGAAGGACAAACTTATTTTGTAAAAAAAATATCAGTCAAACATTTAAAAAAATTTCAAATTATTCTTTTTGCTGAAAATGATCAACTTATAAGCCATTATATAAGACAAATTAAGATAAATCAGAACATTGAAATCAAGACTAAGGGAATTAACAACAACTATTTCGACAAACCAATTTCACCTGATAAAATCATTGGTGTTTACAAAGAAAAAATTCCATTTAGTTTAAGAATCAAACATCTAGCAAAGGATTTTTTATCTGGGGTTTAAACCAATCAAAATATTCACCTGTCTATTGCAATTATGAAGCTGTTACGCCATGGATAATAAATAGAAAACTAGAAAATGACCTCATTGCGTCTGCTGCCTATACAAAAAATATATTTGAATACAAAAAAACAAACTGGAAAAGTAAAAACCTTCGTGCCCATGAATTTTTAGGGAAATTTAATTTTTCTTCAAACCTCAACCTATCGACAGATGAAGTCATCAAACAACTAGGAATTAAATCACATCTCATCAACCAAGAGTCATTTTTATCAAAGGATAAGTTTGATAAGAGCCTAGAAAACACAGACCTAATCTTACCTACAGAGCGATTCTTTTCAGATAGACCCCTAAGCATAGGATCTTCAAGACATGCCATTATTAACGACCTACTCGTCAAAGGTATTGGCCAAAACTCATTAAACATAGCTTACGACTACCCATATCAATGGGGAGGCTTAAAGAAGATCAATGCCCTTCATGGACTGATTAACGAAATATATGCAAGTAAAAGGTCAATGATCAAACCAATTTCATCAGCTGCAATTTTCAACTATCAAAACGAGCTAATAAAAAATGAAGAGCTATCAATATTATTTAGGAGAAACTTAAGTTATAGACTGACAAATATTTGGCCTTCATCATTAAGTGGTTCAGAAAAAATATTTATAAAAAATTTTATAACAGAACATTTTAAAACTAGTGATTTAAATCAGATCCTCACGATTCTTATTGAAAATATCATTCATTCATTTTCAGTTGGTATCACTCACGCGACCCCAAGCCTCGCCAACTTAACAATTACGGGGGAATGGATTGATACGGAATCGTTAATTATTAAACAAGAGCAATCTCAATCAGATATTTATCTAGAAACTTTAACGATTGAAAATCAAACCTATTTTTTTGATAGTTGGATTCATAATTTATTCCATCAAAGTAAACTTATGGCTTTAGTCGTAAATGGTATATTTCATGAATCTCAGACGGATTTCAAACCCATATTTTTCCAAAAGATGGATCAATATCTTTCAGGTGAAGACAACCATTTTTGGTATGACTTACTTAAAAATCATCAATCCTGGAGACAACTGAATTTTGACGGCGAAGAACATACAAAACTTACAGAAATAAAAAACTTAAAACCTTTCGCTCAATATGAAGCAAAGACTAACGAATATCGCTCGCATCTACAAAAAGGATTAGTTACAAAAATGATAAAAAAATCCTCAAATACACTTTCTGAGGACAATATATTTAAATATTTTTTAGCAATTAATTATAAAGGCGATAAATGGGAAGATGCCTGCAATCGTTATGATAAATTAAACGGGTTAATCAAATGATCATTTATAGCATGACGATAAACAAAGGCGGTTTACGCCGTGTAACCGAATCCATGTTTAAAATATTTGATTATCTTGAAAATGATATCGAATTTAAAATAATGTACTTTTCCGATAGTAAGATTGAAGGACTTGATCCAGAGAAGTTTATTTTTCAAAAATTAGAGGAAGGAAATCCCGAACTTTTAACCGATGAAGGAATGAAGTTTATATCAAGTCAAATTGCTGAAAAGTTAAAACCATTCAATGTTAAGCGGATAATTTTTGAATCGTCTGTCTATAGGTATTGGAAAGATTTCCCCGCTAAGATATCACTTGATATTCATATTTTAGAACGTCCATTACACCAGGCTTTAACCAAAAACCCTGAAGCCGTTTTGATCGATGAAGTTTCCCCAGATCCATTTTATAAGTTATTGGTACAAATGAGTTTAGTGAGCATGAAGCTTGAGTCTATTGCATTCAATAAAGCTGATCATATTATTAGCAATTCAATTACTACAAATAATGACCTCAGTAAGTACTACAAAAAAGAAGTACAAAGTAAAAGAATTGATTATATTCCAGTGACAACTACGGCAAAAAATAATTCGAAAAATTTTATAACGTCTGACTATTCAATAAATCCCAAGTTTTATTACTTTGGTCGCTTTCACCCTCAAAAAGGATTACATTTTCTTTTCAAAGAAGACTGGAATTGGGGAAAATTAACGATTAAAGGGTTTGATGCAAAACTTATTAAAACAGAAAAATGTACAAATTTGTTAAAGAAAAATATTCATTTTCTTCCATGGTCAAATGAACAAGATGATCTTATCTCAGAGCTTGCTCAGTTTGATTTCATTTTATTCCCCTCAATTTACGAGCCATATGGCCTAGCACTTACTGAGGCACTTATGCTTGGAAAAATTTGCATCTGCCATGATAATCAATCCGGTCATAATGAACAAGTTGAGCACATGAGAAATGGATTTATTATCGATATGAAAAAATCAGATTGGGTAGATAGGATTAAAGAAATTACACAGATAGACAGAGATGTCCTCGAAACAATATCCATGAATGCAAAAAATCAAGTAAGACACACAAACGAGTTTAGACTTAGCCAATTCGCAAAGATGATAAAGGATCTTCATCATGATCTTAATTAATCACATCTGGTTTAACATCAAAAATAAATATGAGGGTACTGTACTTGGTTACTTCTGGCATATTATCCCCATTCTATTACAGTTTCTAACACTGAATTTTATTTTATCTAAAATGATGAATTTTAATAGTCCTTCAATGTCTTCAAAGCTTTTAATCGGATTAATTTGTTGGAGTTTTTTCAGAGATATGACTTCTAGTGCAAGCCATCTTGTCACATTCAAATGGTATCACATAAAAAATTATTACTTCGATCTCAACAAAATTATGGTTATTGAATTCCTAACAGCACTTTTCAATGCATTTATATCCATTCTTTTGGCCATGATATTTGTGTCATTTAATGACATCAGCTTTAACAAGTTACAGTTTACGATTTCAATCATCAATCTAACATTACTAACCTATTTAATATCCTCCATACTATTTATCATAGGAGCAGTTTACAGAGATACATTTCATCTATGGAATAGTTTTTGTGGACTACTCTTTTGGTCTATTCCAATCGTATACCCAATAGAGAAAATACCATCGGATTATATCAATCTATTTGAACTAAACCCTATATTCATTTCGATAAAGGGATTAACACAAAGCCTAGAAGGATCGGGCTCGAGTCTTCTCATTTTAATACAAACATCAATAGTCTATTTAATACTTTCTGTCGTTTTATCACGTTTCAATAACAATTTTAGAAATCAAGTTGTGGCACAATTATGAGCAATCTTATCACAATGAAAAATGTTTCCATGACTTTCAAGGATCAAAAAAGATTTAAAATTAAAAACTTATTTAAAAATTCTAAAGAAAGGATAGTATTTAAAGATTTAAATCTAGAAATCGATTCAGACTCTAGCTACTTGCTTATTGGAGATAATGGTACTGGAAAATCAACTCTTATTCGACTTGTCGCTGGAATATTAAGTCCAACATCTGGACACATTTCTGTGGCGAAAAAAACTCTTTGTTGTCTATCAAGAGATATAGTCTTTTATTCAAGATTAACTATCTTTGAAAACATGAAGTTTTGCTCCTTAGTATTACTTCATCGTTCTTTAGATGAACAATTTGCACAAGAGGTTCTAAATTTTTCTGAAGTATCGATGAAACTTGATACGATTTCAAATGGATTATCTACAGGAATGAGTGCTCGAATTTTTATTTCTCTTGCACTTTTTTCTGGTGCATCAAATATCATTTTTGATGAAACATTTTCAAATGTTCAATATGACTTTGTCCAAAAAGCTCTAAATTATGCAAAAGAAAAAAAGGTGAACCTTATTATTACGACTCATTCACCATCAATATTTAAAGATTATGATTTTAATACAATCGACATGAAGTCACTAAGTTAGAATCTCTAGTCGTTTAGCATTTGCAAAAGCTTTATTAAAATCCAACTCATCTTTATTAATAACTAGATTCCATTTCTCTAAAAAAGATAAAGACTCTCTGCTGCTGTCTTCTTTTTCAGAAAAAAGCATCAAATTTCCCTTATAAACATGGTCATAGAAGTTACCAACACATAAATAGTCATCAGCGTGACTAAGGTCTATTTCTTTGGCCTCTAGTAAAGAATCAAAAGATTCATTAGAAAGATTCATTTGCTTAATACAATTATAATTATTAATTAGAGTATACCAATCCTGACTTCCAAGATTATGTTTATGAAGAATTTTTTGAAATGCTTCATCAAAATCAATGGAAAGCTTATCGCCATAAATGTTTTTAAAAACTTTATAACTTATTAGGCATGGAATTTTCAAATCGTGAATCCAGCTCCCCATAAACTGAATTTTTTGATTCAATTGGTACAGCTCTCGTAAATTCTTAACGCTAGGCAACTCTTTTCCATGAACAAAAATATTAATATATTTGTAATGCTCCTCTGGTTTAACTTTAAAATCGATGGATTCAGTATCAATCCATCTTCCATCAACTGTTAAGTTATCTACCGTAGGGGTTCGATGAACAACACCCTTAGAAAATGCATGAATATAGTTTTCAAATATTTCAGTTAAGATAGTATTAGGATTTTTATTTCCAAACACAGACTCCAAGTGCTTTGTCCCAATTGATCTAAGTTCATTGTTAATGACATCATCCCAAAAAATACAAGCTCGAAAGGTATCAGCTTCTCTAAAAGAAATGGCTTGTTTAAAATTAAATGGATTCTTTTTATAAAGAAACGTCGCAATCGTTTGCATTGGTGGAAAATGACATCTTTGCAAAATAATCTGATCAGAAATAATCGCCTTTAAACAGTCAATTGGAAGCATTCCTCCCCAAGAGTGTGAATAATCAATTTGATTACTCAATGAATTTCGGCCAATTCCCTTAACTTGTAAATCACCTAAAAGAGCATGTCGTCCAGAACCAGTTGATACAGTACTTGAACTCAGAAATTTTTCAGTTAGAAGAACATTCGTACTATTTTTAAAAAGATCATTATAATCATCACGAGATATAAATGCTTTGCTTTCAAAACCTTTACTTTTAATTCCAAGTAGATTTAAAAGATCCGTTAGTTCTAGTGGCTTTTCAAGATTTATACTCGCCTGATCATTAAAGAGATCAAGAATATCGAGGAACTTTTCTGGATTTATAGTCGAAATTTTCTTTGTATTTGATGCTAAAAAAGTAGCTGCATTTTCAAGTTTATCCATTTTTTGTTCAAATACTATCCAAGGTTCAATTTCCTCATGATCAATAAAAACAGGTGCGTAGTGATGAATATTTAAGCCTTTCAAAACTCACCTCTGTTGCTATTTAGTTTTATAAGCTGTTTTCTCTTATTCGGCCTTCCAAACTTTCTTATATCATTAATGGTGAGCAACGATTTTTCGTTTAAGTTGGTAAGAAAAGAATTTTTATTAATTTTTTTAACATTATCAATAAACTCGTCCTTTATTTTTATTAACAATGATTCATCATCACAACTTGGCAAATTGATTAATTGATTGAAGTTTAGTTGAACTGTATCTTCTAACATTGCTTTTAGTGCAAAGGATTGATCTAGTTGATAAGTCGGCATCGCAAAGTGGATGTTTAGATCTTGAGAGTTATTAACAGCTTTATGAATTGTGCCTCGTGAAATTCCATAACAATGACCGGGCTTAAATATTCGGCTCTCTTGCTTGGAAAAAGACTGAAATTTAGTAGCGCTAAAAGGTTCTGGATAAAAAATATATTGTTCGTCTTCATCGATAGGAAACAACCACTCTTTTTCACCATAAAGTTGCATAATATAACTTTTCAAAGGATCAATATGGTATCCGAACCCAGTTAAATTCGCAGGAGTAATCATCATATGAACAACTGGAGCTAGACCATAAGTGGCATAAACTTTGTCAACAAAATCCTTAATATCATTATCGATAAATTGCAGTGAACCTAGGTTTAGAGAACAAGGGAGTTTTTTTAGTTCTTCAATCGGATCATTACAGTTTGCGATACTTCGAAGTGTTTCATTCTCTAACTTATTATAGCCTTGACCATCTTTAAATGTTGAAAGTGAAACAATTTTATCTGGGCCAATATAACATTTCAGATGATTTGAAATAATTTCATTTATTTTTTGTTTATTCATTTTTTTAGAAAGCTTAACAAAGTATTTTTCTTGAAAATCAAAAAGACCCTCAGGATTAGATAAGTAATCTGCACAAACATTAAGTTTCTTCATAGTTTTAAAAATAGTTTTTGGTAATTAACGATAGCTGACGGCGAATATGGTCGACCATTTTTTAGTATAAATAAATTTTTCATTTCAGCTTTTAATTTATGATCCGATACTATTTTTTTAATTTTGAAAGTATCAAACCTTTTCTTTAATATTTTTTTTACTTCATCTTCATTTTTACATAGCTGAACATTATTTAATTCAGTGACACTAAAGTCAGATATTTGAGACATATATTCTTTCAATAAATAGAAATTATCTGTTTGATTCAAAGGAAATGTGCAATGAACTACAGGCTCTTGACCTAAATTAATCGCTTTATGAACAATTCCTTTAGAGGTGTACTTGATATCACCAGGCTTATAGTCTACTTCTTGAACATTTTCAAAAGATTGATTTTTACTTGAATCAAATATTTCTGGGAAATAATGGTAATCACCTTGACTATCGATGGGGTAAAACTACCTTTTAACTCCCCTTAAATGAATCATGAAAACTTTATGAGGATCAACGTGATAAGTATAACCCTGAGTATCTCCTGGAGGTGAAATATACATGTTAGAAAAAATTGATATTTTAAATTTTTTATATACAGCTCTCAAAAAACTTTTAATCGCTGGCGATGTTACCTGAAGCCCAGCCAGTTTGAGCGTACATGGCATTTGATTAATTATATCGAAGGGGTTTTCTGCCTTTAGTATTTGCTTGGCAAAATCAGTCTTATCAACTTGATAGCTATTACCTTTTGTAATGGTTTGAATGTCCACGAAGTCAGGCTTCTTAAGGTAGTAGGCGCAGTGATTTCGAATCATCTCTTCGATAGGTTCTTCGTTACATATAGTATTGTAAAGATCGTTGATTTCTTTGATGTCTAGGGTTTTGACTCCAAATCCAGCATTTAATAGATCTCTAAAGCTCTCTATCATTAAGCGATACCAACAATAGAGGCATACATTTTCTTCATCTTCTCACTACATGGTTCTCCCGTTTTTGCAAAAAGACTATTTCTAAGAGTTATCTTATTTTTAAGCTCGTTTATAGAAGTTGTCATTCCAACCTCTTCAATTTTTAATAGTATTTTATCCCTTATTAATGCTAGCTTTTCTTCATTGATTTCAGAGTCGTTCATTAATTTCTTTAGGTATTCCTTTTCAAACTTGATCATATTTTTAGCGTACAAACATAAGACGTCTATATTGCTGAAGAAATGTTTCTTACAAACTAATTTTATATTCTCAGGATTATTTCCTAGTTGGTAGATTATACCTCGACTTACCTTTATTGATTTTTGAGGGTCAATATTCAATTTTTTAACTTTATCAAACTCTTGCCATTCAGTAATTCCATTTTCATAGATGCTTGTTTTTAAAGATTCATCCTCATTCGTAGGTAAGCTCAAAGTTGATCCACCCATCAATTGGAATATATATTGATCAACACTTTCAACTTTAAATTGTTCTTCTATTGGTTGTTGTGAATAACAAAGATGAAGGTCACAAGTGATAGGATTCATAGTTTTTTTAAAGTATTGATTAAAATAACTCTTAAGTTCTGGAACTGTATTTTGCAATCCAATTAACTTAATTTGCATTTGATTTTCTTGTAAAAAAGAAATCTTGTCTTTTGTTTGGCATAATTGCTTTAATTGAGAAGTTTGACTTGAAAAGACAACATCAACAAAATCATTGTTTTCATTAAAGCTGTTCAAATGGTTTTCGACGATCATGCCAAGGTTTTCAGCTTTGAATTGATCTTTCAACATTGAATTCAAATCTAAATTTTGAAAATCATAGATTCCTATTTGTTGATTATCTAAATCACTTAAAACTTGCATCTAAAGCACTCCATTAAAGTAATTTATTTTAACTTTTATGGCCGCAAAGACAATAATTCATTGTATTTAACAACACAGTGCAACTTACTTCAAAAAATAGAGTTTAGAACATTCTTGTATTAATCTAGCTAAAATTATTTATAAGGATTTTTATGATTGAAGGAACCTTAGACCTCCCCTTTAAAATTACTTTGGGAGACGGCGAACACATTATTCACTCTGATCTTAGCCTCAAGGAAGGTGGAAGCAACGAAGCAATGACTCCCCATCGCCTTCTTGAAGCTTCTTTAAGCGCATGTACTTTAATGACGATGCAAATTGTTGCCAAGCACAAGAATTACTCCATTGGTAATACTACAGTCTGCGTAACTGTTCAAAGTGAAGGCCCACAAACGATTATAAAAAGAACAATTACATTTGATCCTTCATTGAATGACGAACAAAAGGAAAAAATGACAGTAATCGCAAATAAATGTCCAGTGCATAGGATCTTAATGTCAGACGTTCAAATTCCCACTGAGGTTATTCATGACTAATCCATCAATAGTTATTCCTCCTAGAGAAAAAGATCTTGGTGCGGGATTTACAGTAAAGCGAGTTCTTCCTTGGGCGAAACGTAAAACTGTAGGTCCATTTGTTTTTTGGGATCATATGGGGCCATCGTTTTTAAAAAATGGCGATGAATTGCAAGTTAGAGCTCATCCACATATTGGTTTATCTACCCTCACTTACCTTTTTAGTGGAAGCATCAGACACAGAGATACTTTAGGTATTACACAGGATATTAAACCGGGTGAAGTTAATTGGATGACGGCCGGAAGAGGTATTGCCCATAGTGAACGAACTCACCCTGAAATGGGTACAAATATAACTCTCCATGGAATCCAAGTTTGGATTGCTCTTCCAAAAGATTTCGAAGATGTTTCTCCTAGTTTTACTCACATCCCAAATCATGAAATTCCAAAGCTCGAATTAGATGGACACCAAGTATCTCTCATTGCTGGATCTATGTTTAATTTAACTTCACCTGTCCCTGTTCACTCTGAGCTTTTCTATTTAGATATTTTACCTAAAGCCAATACCCCTATTAAACTTCCGATTCCAAAACAAAGTGAAGCAGCTCTTTACGTCGCTGTTGGAGTTGTTCAAGTTGAAGGTCAAAGTTATTCATCTGGTGAAATGATTGTTTGGGATAATGCAAGCGAAGTAAGCTTTACAGCATCAGATGATGCTCGCCTATTATTTTTTGGTGGAAAACCATTTAGCGAAAAAAGGCATATTTGGTGGAACTTAGTTTCATCAAATCCAGATAAAATCGAGCAAGCTAAGAAAGATTGGAAAAATGGAAAATTTGGAACAGTCATTGATGAAACGGAATTCATTCCGCTACCTGAAGACTAGCTAAATCGATTAATCAAAGCTTGAAGCACAGGACCGCGCTTACGTTGGCGATGAACCTGTAAGCAAACATCAAACTGCGAACTTTTAATTTCAGGAAGTTTTATTTCTAATAATTTACCTTCGACGAGTTCTCGTTTAATTTCATTCTCAGGTAATCTGCCCCAGCCAAGGCCTGCAAGTATTAAGCTCTTTTTTAGGCCATTGCTAGAAATTCGCCAGGCTTTGCCGCCTTTAAGGACACCGAAAGACAAGTGAGAAGAAAGTTGGCTATTATCTTTCACTACGATTTGATTACATTTCTTAAGTTGATTAATAGTTAATTTGTTTTCGCAAAGAAGTTTTGGTGCATAGACAGGAATCATTTTAACTTTAACGACACTAAAAACCTCAAGATCACTGTGCTCAACAATCATAGGAGAAAAAGCGACGTCCAATTCTCCTGAAATGACTTTTTCGGGCATTTCACCAAGGATGCCTTGATCAAGCTCAACATCTGTTCCAGCATGTTCATCAAAAAAGGTCTTAATTCCATTTAAGATATCATCATGAATACTTATGGCATCGAGTCCAATTTTTAAAACGGGCTCAACACCAGTTTTAAGGACCTTGGCAAAATCAGTAAAGTCTTCACATTCAGATAAAATCTTTCTGGTTTTTTTTAGCATGGCCTCGCCCTGCTCTGTAAGAGTTGGGCGATATTCGTCTCGTGAAAAAAGCTTTAAGCCTAATTCTTCTTCTAAATTTTTTATAGCAACAGATAATGATGGTTGAGACTTGTGCATAGCCTCACTGGCTGCTTTGAAAGAGCCATGTTTAGCAACTGCTTCAAATGTTATCAATTGCTCTAGAGTCACTTAAAAGACCTCACACACTTCTTCTAAAATTTTAGCTAACTTATTTCTAAGCTCTAAAACATCATCATAAGCCATCGATGCTTCTTTAGCGTTGATGATAATTTGACTTGAATCAGTCTTCCACTCAACTCCAGCACGACACTTCACTTTATTGTCTTCTAATTGAATTTCCATCCAACTCGTTACGGTTGCACCGTCTTTTTTGGCATGGCTTTTCGCTTCATCAATAAGCTTTTTCTTGGTTTGTGGATTGGTTGCTTTTAAGGCTTCAACTAAATCTGACTCTCGCCCCTCAATTCTCCAAGTATGACTTGAGATAAGAGAGGGCTTAAGATCTTTTAGATTTTTAGTTTCAAGGTAGCGATAAGAAAAATTCTCTAGGGTAAAACAAACAAGCTCTTCCAAGGAACCATCCCCCTGGAAGCTTGCTCTTACTTTTTCATCGATTTCTTTTTGTAATTCTTCTTTATTGTACGACTGGTTGTTCATCATCACTTCTATAGCTTGTATCATCCTCGTAATGAGAAAGTACGGCTTCGATATTATGCTTAAGTTCGTTCAATGAGCGGACAACCATTCCTTGATCTTCACCAGCATAGAGTAATTCTTCTAGTAGCATTTTTGCTAAAAGCTTATTGGTCTTTTTAACCTGATCTTTAAGGAGCTTCACTTCACGCGGCACTGATTGACGTTGCATTGCCGTCTTAAGAGCTTGCTTGAGTCCACCTTGGCGAGCTTCTTTAACAATCGATCTAATTTCTTTGACAGTCTTACCTTGAACATGAGGAAGAAGTTCTTCTTGATCATCTTGGTTAAGCTTAATCATTTCTCCGACTTGAGAAGCTGAAACGATTCCCATCGATCTGGCTTTTTTAACTGTATCACTTGAACGTTCATCTCTTGCAATGGCAGCTTTAATGACTTTAGGAGATAAGCCTGTTTTTTCAGCGGCCATGGCCAAGAATGATTTAGGCCCTTCAGTGTGAGCTTCCATCTCTTTTTCGATAAGCTTATCATCAGCATCAAGATCGACTTTAGGTGCTTCTGGATTAATCTCTTCGTAGAGATCTTTTGCTCTTCTTAAAGCATGTTCCATTTCAACTTTTGTTAAATCGAGGCGAACTAAGTTTTCATCAATTGAAATTAATTCCTGCTCTTTAACGTCTTTATCAATACGATGAACTGAAACTTCATCGACTCCTAAAAACTTTAAAGCGCTATAGCGACGACCACCAGCAATGAGCTGATCATCAGTATTGATAACTAGCGGATGAATAAGACCAACGGTCTTAATACTCTGCGCCAACTTTTCAATATCAGTATCTAAGCGAAGGTAAGGGTTTTTAACTTGGATTCGGTCGAGGGAAATCATTTCCAAGGCCAGGCTCCTTTTTAAAGGTGTGTTTTGTGTGAAGGATATTTGACCATCTAAGTCAGAAATTGTCATCAAACTTAGTTGCGACGAAAGTGTTGAAATTACGACTGAATACGTTTTTTCGCGCGCTCAACAAGTTCTTTTGTTTTTTCTTGAAGCTCATCGTCAACATCGATCTCATCGAGGATTTCAAGCCCTAATAATGTTTCCATAATGTCTTCTAGAGTGACGACTCCCCTAAAGGCTCCATTGTCATCGACCAAGGCTGCTATATGCTCAGATCGATCAATCAGCTTAGTAAACAATCGACCAACTCTAATTCTTTCAGGAAGAATTAATATAGGTCGTCTTAAATCATCCATTGTGGTGTGTATTTGATCGCGCGCCATACTTGATAAGATATCGGTCCTAAGGACGTAACCACGAATATCGTCGCGATCAATACCGAATAACAAAAGTCTCGAGTGATTTATCGTTGAGTCCAAAGCAAAAGCTTCGACGACATCACGGTGATGTGGATGTCCTGCGACTTTCTCTCGAGGAGTCATCACATCAAAAGCTCGAAGTGATTGAAAGTTTAACATGGTCTTAATCGTCTTCGCTTCTTGAGGAGCGAGAACCCCTTCTTTTGAACCAAGTTCAGCAAAAGCACTGATCTCTGCTCTTGAAACTTTTTCTATATCACTGCCCTTAATAATTTTAGATAAAAGCTCGCTAACTTTAACTAAGGGAAATGAAATTACAATCATTGTTGGGACAACTCGAGAGGTAAAATTTAAAAGACCTCTCCAATATCTTGCACCTATTGATTTAGGAATAATCTCACTCAAAAGTAGAATCGCTAAAGTCAAAATAACTGAAAATGTTGTGAGGACTTCATCCCCCCATATTTTTTGCGCTTGAGCACCCGCTCCCGCTGCACCAATAGTATGGGCAACAGTATTAAAACTTAGTATGGCAGCCAGAGATTTTTCTAAGTCGTTTCGAAGTAAGCTAATACGGCCATAAAGCTTAGGGTGTGGGGATTTTATAGACTCTAGAAAGCTGGGCGTGATTGATAGCAGGACTGCTTCAAGGACAGAACAAAGAAAAGAGATGATAACAGCCAAAAATATATAGAGAAGCAGAAGCTCCAAATAACGCTCCGTTAAAGACACATTGAAGCATTTTTTCCAAGGGGTTGTCTTGGTGTTGCGCGCTATGTTTATATTTCTTCTATGAAAAATACTATCCTCTTCCTGTCGCTAATCTTTATTCCTCTTTCAGCCTGGGCCACTTGTGTCGTGGAGTTCCAAACAAGCGGGAGCGACCTAAGTCTAAGAGAATCAAATTCCAATTTAATGGTCGATCTTCATCAAGATGGACGCTTCTTTCCTTTAGACGAAGTCTATAAAGAATTAAAAATGCCAGTTCTTTATCAAGTTCAAAACTATGTCCATGCAGACAAAGACACTGGCTACGATGATCGTTATATTAAGTACTATCACTATGCTCGCATCCTTGAGTTTTTAAATGAAAAGAGTGAACAATTTGAAAAGAATGGCTACCAAACTCAAACTATTGGCAAAAGCTTATCTGGTAGAGACTTAATGGCTGTATTTCCTAAAAAGCTTGATCCAACCAAGAAACTTATTGTTATGTTTGGAAGACATCATGGAGATGAAGGTACTGCCAATTGGATCATTGAAGGATTTGTAAACGAGTTCTTTAATCGCGTTGAAACTCTGAAAAATTATCAACTTGTGCTTTACCCAATGGTTAATCCAGACGGCGCAGAAAACCAAGTTCGTTATAATAACAACAGAAGAGATCTTAATCGCGTGTGGGCAAATGACTCTCGCCAAAGTAAAGACGAAGTTCAATTCATTCATACCCATTTAAGTGATCTTGTCCTTTCAAAAGGATTGAAACCAGTTATTACTCTTGATATGCATGGCTCATTTGATGAGGACTTTATTTACAGAGTTGGCAGATCGACTTTTGGTCAGGCTTACTACGAAACTCAACAAACATTTATTGATGAGCTAGGAACACTTGATCCTTGGCAGGCCGCAAACTTTATTCTATCTGAGGGTGAACCAGGAATGGCGAGGATAAGACTTGCTAAACTGCATGGATGGCACACACTTACCCATGAAACTCCAAGAGATATTCCCCTTAGAAACTCTAGAAATAGAACAATGCAAAGCTTGATTGATCAGGGAGTTGCAGCTCTCGATACAATCGAAACATTATACTAGAAAATCATCAAGCTTAAGACTTAGAAAATCATTAAGGCATGAGTATTTGTCGGCATCAAGCCCCATAAGAAAGGCAAGTTGTTTAAAGATTTGTGAAGTGGGTTTATTGCTTTGAATATAGCTCATAAGGTCACCATCATTTCTTGATTTAGATAACTTAACACCATCAGCATTAGTGATTAATCGATGATGAATAAATCGAATTGGCTCAACATTAAGTGATTTGAGCATTTGTTGTTGCATCAAAGTAGATTCGATCAAATCCGCGCCTCTCACTACAATATTAACACCTAGATCGAGATCATCTTTAATTGATGTTAATTGATAAGCAGGCAGGTCTTCTTTTCTCCAGATAACAAAATCTAAACTTTCTTTGTTAGCAAGAAAGCGAAAAGAGCTTTTTCCCTTATCAAAAATATTTTTTTTATTTCGGCAATATCCATCATAATAATGATCACCCGTTCGGTTCATAATGTCTTGTCTTGAACAATTACAAACATAATGTGGAAGTTTATTTAATAAATTAAAATATTCCTCTTTTCGAAGAATCTGACGGGATAACTCTCTATCAAAATCTAATTCTATATAGCTTAAAATATCTCTAATATTTTGAGCGTACTGAGGAAGACATCTATCGCTATCAATATCATCAAAACGCAGTATAAGCTCGCCATCATTTTGTTTTACATAGGACCATGTCAAAACAAAATTCATAAGATTGCCCCAGTGAATTTCACCATTAGGGGTTGGAGCTATACGACTTATTATTTTCATCAGCCTATCTTAGAAAAAAGGACTCGTTATAACTAGTGTTTTCTAAATAAGTTTAATATGGTTAATAAAAGAAATAATGATTAAAAGGTAGTCCCAATAAATGGATGTAAGTCCCGGACAAAGAAATTGTTTGAGTTTTTTGTTCATTCTCTTTTTGGGTCTATTATATATGTCCTCTTCAGTTCATTTATGGAATGATGAACATGTATTCTATCGCTTTAGTTGGTCTTTTATACATTTACCAAAAGATCACTTTTTAGAAATTTTTAATTATTCTAGGCACTCACTCCATCCTCCATTGTATTTGATATTTATCTATTTTTTTTCGAAAATCTACGCTTTAATTTCTGATCCAAGTGTATTGTCCCTTAGACTCACATCCGTTATCTTTACTACGTTATCTTTTTATCTCATTTTAAAAGAGTTAAGTTTTAAAACGAGAAATTTATTACCTTTAATTTTAATATTAATACTTCAAATTCAGACGTGCTATTACTGGTTTGATCTTGGCCCATACTCATTAACATTTTTACTTTCAACGTTATATATCATTAAGTTAGAAAGCGTTTGGCGCTCAAAAAGTACAAACAGAAAAGATTTTACTCTGCTCGTTATTTATATTTTTCTTTTAAGTCACATACATTACTTTGGAACGATGCTCATCTTTTGTACTGGTCTAGTTTATATAATTAAATCTTTACGTAACAATTCTCAATTTTATTTTTATACTCTTAGCCATGCTTTAGGATTTATTCTTTTCATGCCTTGGTTTTTAATCGCAATCAAAAAGATCTCAACCAGTGATGCTCCTGGGTCTTTCTTAATGCTTCATACTGCTCAAAACTATACCTATGATTTTTTAAAGATGATGACATCTTTTAGCGGAAATTCTTTAGTCTTATTCTTTTTAACGACTTTCATTATCTTCGCCGCTTATAAAAAAAGAATGAACTTGCTATTATCTCTTATATTATTCTTTATCATCACGAATATTAGATCGTTCATCGTATTTCCACTATTTGTGGCACGATACAATTTCCCAATTCTTCCAATCTTTTTTATTTTGTTTTGTCTTGGATTAAATGAAGTGGCTAAAACAAAAAGAATAATATTATTATATTATTTAGTATTTCTTATCCATGTTCCTCACCCTCAAGATTATATCGATTCGATGAGCGCAAGATGGTTAAATCCACCTTATCATTTAAGTTTGGTTGATACTTATATTAAAGAGAATCCTTCAACAAAGTCTTATTCGTTTTATGTTGGTCTAAACTCACATTTAGATCTTCAACCTTATTTAAATGTAATCGATATAAGCAAGCTTGCTTTATACCCAATCGGCTCATCATGTGATCTGAGATCCATTGATTTGCCGGCGATATATTTAAGTAATGATCTTTTTTGCTTACCTGAGATCTTTATTGAAGATGGATTTGAGTTATTAGATGACAATTATGGCTCTTCACTTTGGGTTAAGCGATGAATAAGCCCATTAAAAAATTCCTTCTTTTTACAGTTTCTGCTTATCTTTTTGCAACAACCATTTCGCTTGTTGTTTTATATAAGTCTTCAAATCCTACATTAACTTTTATTTCCACTGAGAATATTGTCTATAATATTTTGAATATAAGAGACCAAGCTGATTATATTTCAAAAGCGGATACTCTTTCTAAGGTGGCAACGTTCAGCAAGGATGCTCCAAGCGTTTCTGTTGTCACTGACTACAATCTAAAAAAAGACCTTGTTCGTATGGGATATAAATCTAACTGGTTTTTTGATCTTATCAAAAATTATTTTTTCTTCAAGATATATTCACCCAAAAAGAGTAAAGTTAATATCTATTTGGATGTACCTTCTGTCTATGTTGCTCAAAAAAATAATACTAATTTTTTCTTTTTCAATCCACTAAGAGATAGTCACTATTACCCCGACTCTTCTTTAACTGCCTCTACTTTAATTAATCAAATCAATGAAACCATTCGCTTTTCAAAACCTTTTTTTGATATCAAGAATATTGATTTTTATTTCCCAAGGTTAACCTTTGGAAGTTATACAAAAAAATATAAGTTCCGTGTTCTTAAATCAGACTCATTTGAATTTAGTTATAAATCTAGTGAAGATGAATTAATGAGTATGGGAATAAGCGGACTTTCTTTCTTTGATGACTGGAACTATCTTACAACAACGATATCAAGCACAGGGACTTTCAGTTTATCTATTGAATATTATTATGATGATTCATGCTTGGTACAATTTCAAAATGCCTTTACTCTTTATGATCTAACAGCGCCAAAGCCTCGAAGATTTTACTTCTCTCGCGAGCAAGTACTTAAGAATAAATTAAAGCATTGTAATCTTAGAGAGCTTACGATTAAAACGTATTCATATGAAGATCAAACAATCTCAGCATCACATAATGGGTTAATCAAGTTAAAATCTTCCCGCTAAAAGTTCTGAAATTGGCTTTGTAACTTCAATTCTTGAAAATAAAATTTTCAAAAGAGATGTAATTGGTACTGCCAAAAACATCCCTGGCACTCCCCATACAAGACCCCAAAACATTAAAAAGAGTAAAACCACAACGGGATGAAGATCGAGACTGTCGCCTAGCATTTTGGGCTCAAGAATATTTCCAATTACAAACTGAGCAACACCGCAAATAATCAAAGCCACCCAAAAAGGAGTCGTAAAGCCAAACTGTAAAAACAGAACTGGAAGTGGAAGAGCAATTGCGATGAGTGATCCAATATTGGGAATAAAGTTTAATAAAAATGTGACAAGAGCAAATAAAAGTGCCAAATCCGCGCCGACACTTAATAAAACAATGCCAGTAACAATTGAAGTTAGTGCTGAGATAAATAACTTTGCTACGACATAACGAGAAAGTTTAACTTGGAATTCCTTAACTAAAGAATTTTCATTTTTAGTTGGATCGCCAAGAAGTAAGAAAATAGTGAAGATGACAATCAGAGTTGAATTACCTAGGAGTCCAAAGATGTCACCTGTAATCCCTTTAAGTATTTTAAGAACAGGAAGTTGCGCCAATTGATCTTTAATGGAATTAATATCTATGGCCGAATTAAGACCAGGAACGAGCTCGGTAAGCTTAGACATAAGCTCTAAAACTCGAACTCGGTAAAGACCTGCTTGATCCAATACTGTTTCAAAAGACTGAACAAAAATTAGGACAAGAAGAGCACTTATTAAAAGGTAACCGATAGCTATAATACCTACGGCTAAATTATGAGAAACTTTCAGTTTTCCTTGTAAAAAGGACAAAGCCGGAACCAAAGCTAAATAAATAAACAAGGAGATAACAAAGGGCACGAGCACCGATTGCGTGTAAATGAGAGCATGTGTCGAGCCTATAATGGTCAATATCACCAAACAGACGGTTACAACTCGGTTGTTACTGGTGATTTCCATGCTTATTCCTTTCGTTATTATAGACATAATAGTGCCATCAACCAGAGAGCTTGAAAAACACTTAAAAATGGCTTATTTTTGCTTATAGTGAGGTTTTTATGAGCTTTGAAGTTTTTGTTATTCTAGTACTTGTTGTCATTTGGGCTTCATTGCCAGTTTCTCTAATTATTGCAACGCGCAGTTTTGATGACGAAATCGCTGACGACGGACATCACTAAGCCCTAAAAGTTCGTTTGATGCAGTTTTATATGCCCCTCAATAAATGAGGCTATAAAATAGTAACTATGATCAAAGCCTTCGCGGTAATTCACTTCTAATGGCTGACTCTTCTCTTTAGCAATTTTAACAATATTTTCAGTGAGTAACTCTTTTTCTAAAAAGTTATCGCTACTTCCTTGATCAATTAAAATTTTATTCTGGTGTCTTGCTCCATTACGGATAAGCTCTGTCGCATCATGCTTAGCCCACTCTGCTTGATCTTGTCCCAGATATCCACTAAATGCCTTTTGACCCCAAGGACAATTCATAGGATTAACGATTGGTGAAAAAGCAGAAACTGTTTTAAAAAGCTTCGGGTATTTAAGTCCTAACGTTAAAGCACCATGTCCACCCATGGAGTGACCCATGATTGAAAAATCTAGACTGTTAAAATTCTCTTTAACCAGATCAACGATTTCATTAACGATATAGTCTTCCATTTGGTAATGATCCACATATCCGTTCGTTGTAGCATTAATATAGAAACTAGCCGCTGAACCGAAGTCCCAACTCTCGTGCTCATCTTTAAGGTCTAATCCACGCGGCGATGTATCAGGACAAATAATAAGTGTATCAGATTGATCGATATAAGCTTGTGCGCCAGCTTTTGTTATAAAGTTTTCTTCATTACAAGTTAAACCAGACAACCAGATGATGCAGTTTTTAGCTTCTTTGATTTTATTTGGAAAAAGAACAGAAAAGTTCATTTTCGTTTTAGTCAAAGCTGACTCATGACTATAAAAACTCGATAAGCCACTAAAACTATGATGCTCTTTGATCAGATCAATTTTCATTTTTTATTCCATTGTAAAATCAATAACGGTCCTAATACTCTCACCCTTATGCATGACATCGAAGGCCTTGTTAATATCTGATAGTGGCATTTTAAAAGTCACCATATCATCTAGATTTATTTTTCCAGACATATACTGATCAACATAACCAGGAAGCTCAGTTCTTCCTTTCACTCCACCAAAAGCAGAGCCGCGCCAAACTCTTCCTGTCACAAGTTGAAAGGGACGAGTTTTAATTTCTTGACCAGCACCGGCGACACCAATAATGATCGACTCTCCCCAACCTTTATGAGCACATTCAAGAGCTGAGCGCATAAGCTCAACGTTACCGACACATTCAAATGAATAATCAACACCACCGTCAGTCATCTCAACAATAACTTCTTGAACTGGTTTATCGAATTTCTTTGGATTTACAAAATCAGTTGCACCCAATTTTTTTGCCATTTCAAATTTATCTTCATTGATATCAATGGCAATAATTTTTGAAGCCTTGGCCATTTTTGCACCTTGAATGACAGACAAGCCAATACCACCTAAACCAAACACCGCAATAGTTGCACCCTCTTCAACCTTGGCCGTATTTAAAACAGCACCGATACCTGTCGTGACGCCACAACCAAGTAAGCAGACTTTATCAAGCGGGGCATCTTTACTAATTTTAGCTAAAGAAATTTCTGGAACGACAGTATATTCAGCAAACGTTGATGTCCCCATATAGTGATAGATCTGTTTTCCATCCTTTGAAAAACGACTCGTTCCATCAGGCATCAAGCCTTGTCCTTGAGTTGATCTAATTTTTTGACAAAGATTCGTTTTACCGGAGAGACAGAATTTACATTCACGGCACTCAGGTGTGTATAAAGGAATAACATGATCTCCAACAGCTAAAGAAGTGACTCCTTCACCAATTTCAGTCACAACACCGCCGCCCTCATGGCCAAGAATAACAGGGAAAAGTCCTTCAGGATCAGCACCTGAAAGTGTGTATGCATCAGTATGACAAACGCCAGTCGCTAAAATTTTAACTAAGACTTCGCCTTTTTTAGGTCCTTCTAAATCGACTTCTTCAATTGATAGAGGTTGATTTGGTCCCCATGCGACTGCGGCTTTAATTTTCATATCGTTCTCCAAAAAGGTATAAATGACTTAAACATTAATTGGGTTTTATTTCAAATAGACAAATCTTTCTTAGTCTAAAAATCGTTCTTTTTCTAAAGCTGTTGGCATACGACAATAATTTTTTTGACCAAACCATTTGTAGCGATTTTTTGATATAACATCATAGAGACTATCAAGAATATCATTAGGGAAAGCCTTCAAAATTTTTAAGAATTTCCATTTGGGACTTAGATAGTCAAGCAGCGCAAAGACTGCTGCAGATCTTTTAAGTTCAACTCCATTGACTAAAAAAATAATCGTCGAGTTATCGTTCGTAGACAAGAGTTTTTGCGCGGTTGTACCTGAAAGTGCTGCAAATTTTATTTTTTTTGAGAGATCTTCTTTTAAAATAAAATTCACTGCCCCATTACACAGGTTGCAATAGCCATCAAAAAAGACAATCAGTGATTGATCTAACGCAGCCAATGGGAGAAATCTGACATGATTTTTTTAGCAGATTCAGGATTGAGAGGTTTTTGGCCAGTACATAAAAGAGCATGGGAGTGTACGGTTGTTCCAAGATGCTCAAGTTGAGATCTCATGGCCTGAAGAACCTTGGCTCCGCCACCGCCACTCATTGTAGCAACTGCGGCAAATTTACCCGCAAAACTTTGGCGCCATTCTTTTGAAGCTCTAGAGATCCAAGCGATAAGATTATTCATCACAGGAGGAATGGAACCATTATACTCTGGAGCGACTAAGATAAGAGCACCGGCGGCAGACATCTTAGTAACAAGCTCTGTAACAGCAGGCGGAATACCTTTTTCCTCAACTTGTGGGCAGTATAAGGGAAGATTCATTTCTTCAATCACCACGATTTCACAATTTAAATCATCTGGTGCATGAGAAGCGATATCTTTAGATAACTGGAGATTTGATCTAGTAGTGGCACTAAGTATAATTACATTTTTCATGCTAGAATTTTGCCATGGTTAAAAGGTTTTGTCTTTCATTGATCAGAATTTATCAACTGACTTTTTCAGTTGTCTTCGGAGCTTTTGGCGTGCAGTGTCGATTCTATCCGACCTGCTCTCACTATGCTCAAGAAGCTCTTGGTAAATATAGTATTCCAAAAGCTCTTAGATTAATAGTTTGTCGCGTCTTAAAATGCCACCCCTTTCATCCTGGTGGAATTGATCATCCTTAAGCTTCAAACTCAACAAAATAGCCCTGATGCTTTCTCATATTAATGACTCCGCTACTCAGAATGAGATACTGCCCTTTAATGCCTAATAGTTTTCCACTGATGTCACTTTTTTTATCAAAGCTTAAAGAAGTTACTTTCTTTGGATGCTCTAAGATCGGATATTTAATGTCGATAATTTCGCCGTCAAGATCTTTAGCATCTAAGTCATCAATAATATCACCAAAGGTTTCATAAATTTGATCACGAAGAAAAGGTAGATCAAAATTAGATTCGTCTAACTCTCCCTTTAGCATTTTTCGCCAATCGGTACGATCTGAAAATTCTTTGGCAATTTCAATCTCGATAAGACCAGCCGTTTTTCTATCCTTAACTTCAAGAATCGCCAGTGCTTGAGTTGCTCCTTGATCCATCCATCTTGTTGGGACTTGTGATTTTCTCGTGATACCAACTTTCACATTACTAGATAGTGCCAAATAAACAATATGTGGTTGAAAGCAATGGGACTCTCCCCATTTGGGATCACGACAAGTCCCTTTGGCATAATGACAAAGCTCTGGTTTAACGATGCAAATGTCACATTCAGCAAGTGTTTGAAAGGCTTTATAGGAATAGCCTTGATTATAAGACTTTTTAATTTTCTCACCTGTCGAAATGCAGTTAATAACTCCATCAAAATGAAAATGAATGTCCTTTCCTAAAAATTGGTTCATTTCAATCAGTTCATCTCCAAGTCTAAGTTCATAGCGAACTGTATCTTCAAGATGTGTTTTCATTTTTAATAAATTACCAGATTTTTTCATGCCACAACCCTCTTTAAAAATTTAAGCCATCCATCTAAGACTGGCAGAGGAATTTCATGGCCTCCTTGAAACTCTAGGTACTCGTGTTTTTCGTTAATTGAAATTAAAAAATCTCTAAGTTTTCTAGCTTCTTGAATCGGAAGAACTGGATCCATGACTCCGTGACTTTGAAAGGTGGGAAAGGGAACTGACCCAGTAATATGTTTTTGCCAAATATCTTTTGAAACCAAAACTCCTGATAACATCGTTAAACTAGAAATGAGGTTTTGGTTTTCAAGCGCTAACTTAGCCGACATCATTGAGCCTTGAGAAAACCCAGCCAAATGGACGTTTTGATGTCGTTGCCCCACAAGCTCGATCACTTCTTTAACTTTATGAGCTGACTCATCAATTCCTTCAGGTAAATGATCCTCAAAGAGTTTACTGAATTGATTTTGCGCCGTTGCCATTTGAAGCTTCATCATATCAATAGGAAACCAAGCACGCCCTTTCATATAGGGGCCAATGGAAACCTCTAACGGAGCCTGAAGAAAATACCAGGCAGCATCAACTCTAGGTGCTAACCATTGCCCAAGGCTAGCAAGGTCGTGCATATCGGCGCCGTAACCATGAAGCACAATAAAGGCATCTTTAGCTTCAGAAGAACCTTTGAAGACAAAATTTAATTCACCTAACTTAGACATGATTAAGCCTTTTTGTACTCACGTGGTTTTTTTCTAGATGGAAAACATGTCTGACAAAGCTCACAGGAAAGCCCATCACACCCTCTCGCCGGACAATACTCTCTGCCATAAAAAATAATTTGTAAGTGAAGCTTATTCCAAAGTTCTTTAGGAAAACATTTCTTAAGATCTTTTTCTGTTTGTACAACATTCTTTCCATCAGTTAATTGCCATTGTTGAGCAAGCCTATGGATATGGGTATCCACAGGAAAAGCAGGAACACCAAAAGATTGCGCCATCACAACCGAAGCTGTTTTATGTCCAACTCCAGGAAACTTTTCTAATTCTTCCATATCGGCTGGAACAACACCGTTAAACTTATCTAATAAGATCTGAGATAGTTCATAGATGGCTTTAGCTTTTCTTGGTGCTAAACCACAAGGCTTGATAATAGATTCAATTTCTTCCACTGAAAGCTTGACCATTTGTGCAGGTGTATTAGCTCTGGCAAACAAAAATGGAGTGACTTTATTAACCCTTACATCGGTACATTGAGCAGAAAGTAAAACTGCAATGAGAAGAGTGTATGGATCCGTATGATCAAGTGGGATCGGTGTTTCAGGAAATAACTCTTCCAATCTTTTATAAATGTATTCAGCTCGCTCTGTTTTATTCACGTTAGGAATCCATTAAAGTTTAGTGAAAAGCTCAAAAGTCATTGATTTTCCATCAATTCGTAGAAAGAATATAAGTATAACAAATTAGATTTGAAAATTTAAAAAGGATTTTATTTTGACCAAATCTCTTCAGCTGGTGATGCTCGTCGTCATCATGTTCTTCAGTAATTCCTCAAAAGCATTTTGGTTTGATATTCCAAATGATATTGAGACGATTACTACCCTTGGCAAAATAGAACATATGAAGCCTTCTCTAAACCCTAAACATATCAATGTGCTTGTTTGGAATATCTATAAAGGCGGATTACTAAGTTGGAGGATTGATCTTCAACGATTTACTCAAAATAGAGATCTCGTCATCTTGCAAGAAGGCATTCTTAACAATGATATGAGAGCTGAGCTTGACGCTAGTCATCGCCATGAATTTATTTTTGCTACTTCCTTTACTTATAAATCCTCAGGCCACGCGACTGGAGTCGTCACTGGATCAACCGCTGCTCCTATAGACACTCATTATATGAGATCAATTGGTAGAGAGATTATTGGCTTTTCACCAAAGATGGTTCTGATCACCAAATATGCTTTAACCGGTATGACTAAAGAGTTGATGGTCATTAATATCCATGCGCTTAATACAGTTTCTTGGAAAAAACTTGCGACGCAAGTTATAGATGCTTTACGAGTAGCTAAAGGACATGAAGGTCCAGTTCTTTTTGCAGGTGACTTTAATTCTTGGTCAAAAAAGAAGGAAGCTTTTGTTCTAAGAGCAATGAAGCGAGCAGGATTTAAGAATGTTGAGCTAAAACTACAAGACCAACGTTTACACGTATTTGGCAGACCTGTTGATTATATCTTTACTAAAGGTTTAAAGACTCATTGGGCAGAAGTAGTAGTCGATGCCATGGGAAGTGATCACAAACCGCTTGCTGGTATTTTCGAAGTTATTGAATAAGCTAAATTTATTCTAGTAATAGATATCAATAAATGGCACGCTTACTATATGGAAGATGCACGCATAAAACTTGAGCAACTCGCTTATTTAGCTTCAAATACCACGTGGACCGATGCTTTAGAAAAGGCATGGATAACAAGTCTTGCTAAGGCGCTACCAAACATTACAGATCGCTCTCTAGAGTATATTCCTGCAATGTTATTGGATCACCATCGAACGAAATTTTATCAAGAGATATTACCCAAAACAGTACATAACAAAAAAGTTCTTGAAATTGGTACTGGTGCCGGTGCCTTGGCCGTAGCCGCTATTAAAAATGGGGCTAAACATGTTATCGCTCTCGAATGCAATCCCAATGCTATTCCTATCGCCAAACAAACATTTCAAAGAAATGGTGTAAGTGAAAAAGTCACTTTGCTTGAAAAATCATCACTCGATTTAAAGCAAGAAGAGATTGAAGGATGCGAAGTCGTCATTCATGATCTCTTTGGCCGTGACCCTTTTGGTGAGCTCGCCTGTGAGCTACTTGCTCATGCTAGATCACTTCTGCCAAGAGCACGATTTGTTCCGGAAGGTTTTATACTCAAAGTAAGTATGATTTCTCGCTTGCTTTTGCCAAGTCAATTTCATCCTCTTCCAAACAACGATCAAATTGATCTAAGTGCTCTAGAAAGAGCTCGTAAAGATCAACTTATCCCTGCTGTTCTAACAGATACAATTTGGAATAAGGGTATTGATATTTTTAATATTCACTTCAAAGACTGTAAACCATTACAAACTCTTGAAGAAAGCATTATTGGACCTTCGACAGATCAAGTTGCTGTCGTTTGGTTTGAAATTTTTGATGGAGATAATCATCTTAAAAGTTGGGGGCCTGACAGTGCAAACCACTGGGGTCAACTCATCTGGCTTCCCCCAACAGGTGCACGACAAATTAAATTTACTCAATCACCGACTTGTTTAAGATTAAAAGCAATTTAACGTTCTCTAAGCATATGACAAACAGGACCCTGTCCGCCTTGATACTTTTTTAAGTAATAATCTTGATGGTAGTCCTCACCTCTGTAGAAGACAGCGGCTTTTTCAATCTCAGTTACGGCTGCTTTATTAAAAACACCTGAAGCATCAAACTTTTCTTTTGATTTTCGAATTATCTCTTCTTGTTCATCTTCATGATAAAAAATGACGGAGCGGTACTGATGACCAACATCAAAACCTTGTCGATTTAACGTTGTTGGATCATGAAGTCTCCAAAAAAAATCTAAGATGACTTCTAGAGAAACTTTGTTTGCATCATACTCGACTCTAACAATCTCAGCGTGTCCTGTATCCCCTCTGCAAATTTGCTCATAGGTAGGGTTTTTAATATGCCCTCCCATATAACCAACTTCCGTTTTTGAAACCCCATCAATTTTTGATAAAATATTTTGAACGCCCCAAAAACATCCGGCACCAAGGCTAATATAACTCATTTCTTGTTATCCTTAAAAATTGGCAGGAACTCTGCGTAACCTTCTGCCTCAAGTTTTTCAACTGGGATAAACTTCATGGAAGCAGAGTTCATACAGTAGCGAAGTCCAGTTGGAGCAGGACCATCTTCAAAGACGTGACCTAAATGGCTATCAGCAACCTTACTTCTTACTTCTGTTCTTTTAATAAAAAACTTTCGATCAGACTTGGTAGTTACAAAATCATCTTTAATAGGCTTAGTGAAACTAGGCCATCCAGTTCCAGACTTATATTTATCAAGTGAGCTAAAAAGTGGTTCACCTGAAACAATATCAACATAGATACCGTCTTCTTTATTATCCCAATATTCGTTATTGAATGGCTTTTCTGTTCCATCCTCTTGGGTCACTTTATATTGAATCTCAGTTAATTTCTTTTTGAGTTCGTCTTTAGTAGGTTTTTGAAACATCGTTGAAGTCTCCCATGCAAAGGCATGCTGGATGGATAGTAGAGCAATAAGAAAAAGTGTCTTCATATAACCTCCTAGAGGTTAGTGAGATAATTTAGATTAATATTACATTGTTAAAAAATGGCGACAAGTTGTGTAGCGCTGATGTCTGTCTTAGGCCATAATAGCTCAATGGAACATTGCAATCAGAACGAACATTTATCTTTTAATTCCAAACAGTTACAGGCGAATGAAAAAAGGACCTTCTGGGTCGTTATTTTAACCTTTGTGACCATGACTGTTGAAATCGCAGCAGGATACCTTACAGGCTCGATGGCACTTTTAGCTGATGGTTGGCACATGGCTTCACATGCCGCGGCCTTAACCCTTACGCTTATTGTTTACAAATTAGCGCGCTCAAAGTCACTACAAAAACAGTTGAGCTTTGGTACAGGCAAGCTTCTTCCTCTTGGCGGATATACTAGTGCGCTAGGCCTTGGTGTTGTTGCCCTATTTATGGCGTGGGAATCAATTCACCGCTTTCTCTCCCCTGTCAGTATTAACTTTAACGAAGCTATAATTGTCGCTGTTGTTGGTTTAATCGTGAATGTCATTAGCGTTTATCTTCTTCAGGCAAAAGATAGTGAAGACGATCACGACCATCATGATCATCACCACGATCAGTCGCACTCACATTCACATGGTCATGACCATAATCATCAAAGTGCACTCGTTCACGTAATGGCCGATGCCCTAACCTCTATTGCAGCTATTATTGCTTTAGTTGTTGGTAAATATCAGGGCTTTGTTTGGCTAGATCCTATGATTGGAGTCGTTGGATCAATCTTAATTTTAAAATGGGCTTATAAACTTCTTAAAGATACAGCGTGGGAACTTCTCGATGGTCATGCCAAAGATATTGACTTTGATGCCGTTAAAATGGATCTAGAATCAAATAAGGGCAAAGTCACGGATCTTCATATCTGGCGAGTAGGTCCTCATATGGTTGCTGTTCAGGCAGTCGTCGAGGCAAAAGAGCTAGTTGGAATTGAGTTTTATAGAGACCTCGTTTTGAAAAGAATTCCTAACGCTCATATTAATATTGAAGAAAATTTAATCTAATTGAAGTAGAGCTATTGGAATTGGAAGAAGTTCACCTGCAACAAATTGCTCACTGGTCTTTAAAAGATCTAAATTAGATCGACAGTTACCACCAGCTTTAACACCACTTTCTCTCGGATTAAAAGCCAGGCAACCATATGGCTTAAAGTCTGGATCTATAGTGCAACCAAGCTTATCACCATTAAAGAAAGGACATGTGTAGGTTCTTCTAATTTTAATTGAGGCAACTGACTTATCCAGGCGAAATTCTTCAATACATTCTTTAAGATTAGCGATCAATTCATCATTCCATCGATTCTGCCCAATCAGCCAAGACTTCATGTCTTGTGCTTGAGTTTCATCAATTTGCATTGAGTTTGAAGTAAAGGTACAACAAGTGCCTACACAGCTGCGGCAATCAAATCCAACTTCAGCATCATAATGCATCGCTTGAGTAAGATGGGCACGTCTTTGCTTTGGACTAAGAGTTTCCAAGCTTCGTCACCTTTTCGAAATGTTTATTTTCTACAGGTGTGATTGAAAGACGATTGCCCTTTCTAAGAATAAGCATATCTTCGAGGGCCTTGACTTCTTTTATCTCTGCTAACGAAACTGGGGTCTTGAATTTTTCAACAAACCCTACTTCAACCATGAACCATCTTGGTTTTTCTTTCGTAGCCTTTGGATCATAGTAGTCTGATTTTGGATCAAACTGGGTGTGATCTGGATGAGACTCTTTAATGACCTTTCCTATTCCATAAACACCTGGAACATCACAGTTACTATGGTAATAAAGAACGAGATGATCTTTTTTCATATCATCTCGCATGAAATTTCTAGCTTGGTAATTTCTAACTCCATCCCAAGATGTTTTCTTCTTTGACTTTAAATCATCAATTGAAAAAACATCTGGTTCAGACTTCATTAACCAATATTTCACGATTAATCCTTAATTTGCTCAACAAGTTTACGATATTGAAAAGATGGCAAACAAAAAGCGGCGTGGTGAATTTTTTCGTTATAATAACCAAATTCAAGACCTGAAGCTTTAACTTTTGACTCATCAAAGTTCTTTGTTGGATGAGGTCCTTTTGAGGCAAAAGTGAAGCTCCAAAAACCGCCAGGGTAACCCATATTATTAAAGTTATAAATGGTAGCTATTGGGAAAAGGTTTCCAATAATACCAAGTAATGATTTTTGAGTGTCTGCAAAATAGAATGGAGATTCTGCTTGAGAAACAACAATGCCATCATCGTTTAGAATATTATTAATATTTTGATAGAATTCCGTACCAAATAAAGGAGTTGCGGGGCCGATTGGATCGGTTGAATCAACAATCACAACATCAAATTTCTTCTTTGTTGTTGCAACATACTCTACACCATCACCAATAATCAGCTCTAATTTTTTATTAGAGAGTTCTGAAGATGTTTGTGGAATAAATTCCTTACAGGCATCAACAACCATTCCATCAATTTCCACCATGACAACAGACTCAACACCTTTGTGGCGTAGCACTTCTCTTGCAGTGCCGCCATCACCGCCACCAATAACAAGAACGCTTTTTGGATTTGGGTGGGTGAACATTGGAACGTGGGTAATCATATCGTGATAGATGAATTCATCACGTTCAGTGAGCATGACAAGGCCATCGTTAAGAAGCATCTTACCGTGACCGCGAGTTTCTATGACATCAACGCTTTGAAATTCACTTTTACCGGAAAAGAGAACTTTATCTGCTCTAAAGCCTACTTTAAGAAAATCTCCTGTTGGCTCTTCTACCCACATGGCTGCTTTTGTTTTTCCTAAGTTCATAAAATATTTCCTTTAATAGTCGTTGGTTTTTCGATTCGATCAAGCGGAACAATAAAGTGTGAGAAATTCACATCGTAACCGCAGCTTAATCGGTCTTGAAAATTATTAATTTTTACCATCTTCCCGCTTGGAGCAAGTTCGGTTTTGGTATTAAAGTCCACAACATCGAACGAGAAAGGTTGAAATGTTTCTAACAAACGGTCAACCAATCCTGGGTAGTCTTGCTGAAGATTAACGTTTGTTTCAAAACTAACGTAAGAGCTTTGCTCTTGTGGTGTTACGTGAATCGTTACGTATTTATCATCCTTAATAGCATTGAGTGAATAACCACAAGGATCAAAGCAAAAATCATCAACCTGAAAATCACTAAAGAAGTCCTCTAGGTTCATGAACTTTCTAACACTATCGATTGTTTGATTTTGACATCGAAGAGTCTCGGCGGCACTGCCTTGGATGTGATACATCAAAACTTCTGTCGTTGTATCGTTAGTCTTAGGTTTAAAATCTTTATCAAGATGGAACATATAGGTATGATGTTCATCAAGATAGCCAAAGCGAGTTGAAACTCCATCAACCATTGTTTGAAGTCGTTCTACATCTTGAGCAAAACTTGTTTTTTGAAGCCAAGGCCCATATTCATTTTTACGTTGATAAATAATACTCTCAATTTCGTCTCGTCTAACACGACCTAAGAAGTGTTGAACAGAATTGATAAGCATCGTTGATCCACAGGTGATCATCAAAAAAGAATGATCCCAAACAAATAACGAAGATTCTGATAAAAGGTAGGCATCACATTTTTCATTTGAGACTTCAGATAGAATAGTTGCATTACAACGAGCAACCATATCTTTCCAAAAGTCTTTGCCGAAGTCTCTTAGGCTACCAATTTCAGGCTTGACGATAACTTCGACTTTTTTTTCTGAACCTTCGAAAAACAACTCCCACCCCCAACTTGTGTAAGTCATTGAAAAAATAATAGAAAATTTGCCGAAAACTATCTTAGATGCACCTCATTGTCTACAGTCCTAGACACATCAGTGAAACCTTCTTACAGTATTTTCAACTTGTTAGGAGATAAAATGAGCCTCGAACTAATTAAACAAAAAATACGTACCATTCCCGATTGGCCAAAAGCCGGAATTATGTTTCGTGATGTGACGAGTTTACTTAGAGATGCTGACGGTTTTCAACTCACGATGGATGCTCTTTATAATAAATATAAAGACAGTGGAATTGAAGCAGTCGCGGGAATTGAGGCCCGTGGTTTTATCTTTGGTGCAGCCCTAGCTGATCGATTAAAAGTTGGATTCATTCCAATTCGTAAAAAAGGAAAGCTTCCCGGCAAAACAATTTCACAAGACTACGCACTTGAATACGGTACCGATACTATCGAACTTCACCTTGAAGATATATCTAAGGGTTTAAACATTTTGCTGGTTGATGACTTGCTAGCAACAGGTGGTACAGCGCTTGGAGCAGCTGCCTTGATAGCTAAATGTGGTGCCAATATTCATGAAGCCTGCTTCATCGTAAATCTTCCAGATCTTGGCGGAGCAAGCAGTCTTGAAAAACAAGGAATAAAGGCCCATTGGCTTGTTGAATTTGAAGGTGACTAAAAAAATCAACTTTTTACTTAAGTAATTTTTATTTCAGCCCGAAAAGAATTTATGAATAAAATGATCATTAATACTCTTTTCGCTTTTCTTATAACTCTAAGCCATGCTCAGGCTGAAGAATCATTACTCGATAAAGCGAAAGACCTGGAAAGACAAAGTAAGGCCATTCAAAACAGTATGCACAAAGAAGTCTTAGACTTGATGTCTGATGGTGAAAAAGAAGCCTTATCAGACAAGTTAGAAGCTCAAATTTTTGAAGCTAAATCAATAAACTCTCAGCTTAGAAATCAATTTCGAAATCTTGACCCATCCACTCAGACAAATATCTTGCTTCGCGGATCAAATTAAAACTAAAATCCTTTGATTAAATTCCGATAAGTCCTTGGATATTAATTTTCCGAGGAGACTTTCTTTTGAAAGCATTAATTTCAATTCTACTTTTTTCTTCTCTTACGACAGCGAATGCTGGCTCATGTCCGGAAAAAACGCCGCAAGAGTGGGCAGAGTTTTTTATGTCTAAAACTGCTACAATCATAAAAGATAATTACCCTAGCAGATATTACAATGGTCAGACACATGATGAATTGAAACAAATTGCTGAAGACTGTGCCGCAACCTTTCAACTCAATGGTGTAAATCAGTGTGCTGATAGAATTATTCAACGATCAAAATTAAGAATATTAGAAGATGATAACGATCATTCAATGGGGTGGGAAGTATCTGATTCAGACTATATAAATGCGGTTCCTCAAGGTTACTTAGACCTACCAGATGAATTCAAAGATGGCCTACCTGATAATTATGCAGAAATTGCTAAAAATAAAGGCTGGAAAATGCTTGAGTACCGCTCAAGAACGGTTCCAAACCCTCCAAATAGATCATTTTCAAGAGTTTTATTTCTTGTTGAGGGTGAAAAGGTGGATAAGTGGATTCAATTCACCTTACCAGAAAGTTCTGAAAAGAAAGAACAACTTATTGACTTTATTGCTATGGAAAAGCCAACCAGCCCAGGAGATAAAGCGACACCTTATTACACACAATATTGGAGAGATAAACAAAGCAGAAATCCAAAAATGAGAACTCAAGGTGAATTTGATAACTGCTACTCTTGTCACCCTAATGGAATGAGAGAGCTATCACCTGAGCCAGGTAGTTATTCTAGCGAAGGGGCTGATAACTTAGGTTATATGAGACAGGCGATGAAGAATTATACTGTTGGAAGAGGTTCGGTTGATTATAAAGGAGCACTACATCCTGAGCAGTATGGACCTCCAATGGGTGAAGGCCAAGGTTGTGTGAAATGCCACAATAATGGTCAAGGTATGCACCAAGAAAGTCGTGGTGCGATTAATTCAAGAACCGATTCAGGTCATATTCAACACAAGATGACTCAAGACATGACGATGCCTGTATCGATGATTCCAATGGAAAAAGATTTCTTTGATTTCATGAATGATATTCCTAAATTACTGACTGAAACAGAAAGAAAAAATCTAATGTCAGTAACAGCTCGCTATAAATGGAATCAGGGTGCTATGTATGGAGCCATTATTGATTGGATGAAAGCCAATGACAAAATTGACAAAGAAAAAGAACGTTCTCTTCGTTTTACTCTTAACGGTCATCCAACATATCCAAACTGCGAAGATCAACCAGACTGCTTCAAAGGTTTAAAAAGATACAATAACTACTTATCGACAATGAAGAATGACTATCCTGAACAATATAAAGCTTGGCTTGATGAGGGTTGTATTGAACTTCTGCCTGATTCTCAACAATCAACTGTAAATGATGGACAGAGAAGTCAAGGGTTTCTTGAATCCTTCTCAGACTTCTTAAATGATGATGAAGATTCATCAAGCGAGGAAGGAAGATGAGGATTCAATCTATTATCTACATATTATTACTAACCATTTCCGCTGCTTATTCAGGTGAGCCTGACTGGCGTGAGCATGGCCCAATCTGTCAAAAAGAAGTTGAACATAAACTTAAAGAGATGGGTATTAAATCGAAATGGGTTCGCTTTATTGCTGGAAAAGCTGGTAGTTTTTCTTATCGTGCACCTATCAGCATCGGTGTGTGGGCACAAGTTACAGTAGAGAAAAATAGTATAACTGTTTCAAAGCTTACCGAAAGTAATGGTGTTAGCAGTAAATATTCCGAAGAATCATGTATCCCTCAAATTGCAATTCAATCTGTTCCTAAAGATTTAATTCCAAAGAAAGACTCTCTGCGAGATGTAGAGCTTAAAAAAATAGTTGATTCGGGTGAAAATGGTGTCATCTACATTTGGTCTCCTCAAATGAGTTTATCACCTATTGGATTTCATCATATCGAAGAAGCTGCAAAAAAAGCTGGGGCTAAATTGCATGTTTATGTCGATCCAAGGGCTGATGTAAAAGTTGCTGCAAAAGTTGCAAAACAAGCGCGCATGCCAGCTTCAACTCTAAAACCAATGAATTCATTTGATCTTGTGATGAGAGGAGCGACTCTTCACTACCCTGCCACCTTTACCTATAAAGACGGTAAGCTAAGTCGTTGGGCAAAGCACGGTTATGAAAATCAAGTTCAATTCGAAGAATTCATTAAAAATGAGTTGAAAAAATGAAAATACAAAATTTCTTATTAACATTTCTCTTAATTAATCAAGCTGTTTCAGCTCAAGAGCATAGTAATATGTGTAAAGTAAATATTACACAACCCAAAAAAAGAATTAAGCTTTCATCTGCTCCAAATTATTTTATTAGTGCTGATCCATCGGGAAAATATACTGGTGTCATCGACGGTGCAGAAAAAAATATTCTCGTTAATATGGAAACAGGTAAGCATCAAACTGTTCCAGGTCCATACGATCCTGTTTTCACACCAGACAGTAAGTTTTTAACACTTCCTAATGGAGAATTTTATGAGCTATCAAAAATAAGTGAGAAGGTTGATAGAGGCGAAAGTCCTCGAGGTCTGAGTGCTGATTTTGATGGTCAAGAAAGAGGCGTGTATCAATCTGTAGGCATTTTACCTGGTCAAACAGAAAAAAAGAAAACCTATCGATACATGCACGATGGTCAAGGTGCCACATTCTTTGATGTAGAAATGGAGTTTGATGATTCTGGTGCACTAACGAGCTCAAAAAAACTTGGACCATCTACAAGAATGTGTGGGAAAGAAGCTAGCTACAGAGATACCCCAATGCTTTCTAAAGACGGAAAATACTTAAGTATTTTAAACTTCGAAACATATACCACTCAAATTTGGAAAGTCGGCGATGACGGTAAATGTAAAATGATGGTTGATATTGGAGTTCCGACAGGAAAAGTTGATTTTGGTTTTGATGAGAATAATCCTCAGATAACGTTTCACGTTGATGAAGCTTCAAGTGATTGGCATTATTTTAACGGTGTTCATGATAAACAAAGTAAAAATGTCTATGTCATGAATCTAGATAAAAATGGCACTGGTGAAGATGAACAATGGGCCGTTAGAGATATGGCGAAAATTTCTGCCCCAAACACACAAGGACTTGGTTCTGGTAGTTATTATCCACGTTTTAGAAAAGATGGAAGCATTGTAGCTGTCACACAAGATGGTCAAAAGCAAAATTACTATCTTGATGTTTTCCAAACCCAGGATTTAGATTATGTTCCTTTTTATCCTGAAGTGAATTCGGGAACAATTTTTGCAGAAACAAGTTGTTCTAATGAACTTGAAGTACAATATCAATCAATGCTCGCTCTAGGTTGGTTATGGACTAAAACCTGTGACAATTTAGAAGACCTTAGAAGAAACTCAGACTTTACACTTATCCCTATGGGTTTAGACAGAGATGCCTGTCTTGAGCTAGTTGAAAAGAAATGGGAATCTGAAAAGTCCAAATTCAGCTCATCAAACAGAGCTCTTGAAAGAACGACTGAAGATTATGATGAACTCCAAGAGTACGTTGACCCTAGACAGGCTTCTCAAGAGGATGTGATGTCTCTTACAAAAGAAGATTTAAAAGCAGTTTGTCCTGATACTGTAAGTCGTGAAATACAAGACATAGAAGTCATTGGTCATACTGGAGAGAACACTGTTCTAACAGATGAGCAGGTCGTAGATAGAACCTGTGCTGGTTGTCATGAGTCTAGTAACGTAACTGCAACTACTAATGGTTATGAAGTTAGCTCTAGCAATGCGCCGTTTGTTGATTTCAAAATTAGCTCACCTGAAGATGCTATGGTTTGGCGAACAAGGATTTTTAGTCCAAGTTCTGTAAAAGAAGCAATGCCGCCAATAACAGAAGACTTAAATAATGACGGTGTTATCAATAAACTAGATATCCAAGCAAATATTGATAAACACTTCACTAAAGAGCAACAAAGAAGTCTTAAAGAAAAACTACTTAAAGTTGAAAATGGTGAAGCAACTTGGGATAATAATTAGTCTAAGTAAAAGAAATCAATAAGAAATTGCAATATTCCCCAGTGCATCGTATAAATGCACTGGGAGAATCTTATGACCAACAAAGTATCTGATATCTTTAATCCCCAAGACTGGGATGAAGTTCCAAATTTTAATTTTACCGATATCACCTATCATCGTGCCAAAAACCAAGGCACGGTTCGTATCGCATTTAATCGACCAGAAGTTCGAAACGCCTTTAGACCTAAGACTGTTGATGAACTCTACACTGCACTTGAGCACGCTCGCCAATGGAGCGATGTCGGCGTGGTTCTAATCACTGGCAATGGGCCGTCTGCCAAAGATGGTGGCTGGGCCTTCTGCTCTGGTGGAGATCAACGAATTCGCGGAAAAGACGGTTATAAATATGAAGGTGATCAAGCCATGCAACTTGATCCGGCCAAACTTGGACGTCTTCATATCTTAGAAGTTCAACGACTCATTAGGTTCATGCCAAAAGTTGTTATGGCCGTAGTTCCAGGCTGGTCTGTTGGTGGTGGCCACAGTCTTCATGTGGTTTGCGACTTAACCATTGCTTCAAAAGAGCATGCCATCTTTAAACAAACGGATCCAGATGTTGCAAGTTTTGACTCTGGTTATGGTTCTGCTTATCTTGCCAAAATGATTGGTCAAAAAAGAGCCAGAGAAATCTTCTTTTTAGGTCTTGATTATTCTGCCCAAGAAGCCTTCGATATGGGAATGGTCAATAAAGTCGTTGCTCACAAGGATTTAGAAAAGGTTGCACTTGAGTGGGCCGCCATCATGAATAATAAATCCCCTACGGCGATGAGAATGCTGAAGTATGGTTTCAATATGTGTGATGATGGACTTGTTGGACAACAACTTTTTGCTGGTGAAGCAACAAGACTGGCTTATGGTACTGAAGAGGCAAAAGAAGGTCGTGATGCATTTTTAGAAAAACGTGATCAGGATTACTCCAAGTTTCCTTGGCACTACTAAATGGATCTAACCTATTCTGATATAAGTTTAGAAGCACTTAATACGCCAGTCCAAGACTGGCGTTTGCTTTTTAATTTTATGATTAAAAACGGCCACACAACTTTATTTGATGCTGGTGCAGGTCATGCTTACAGTGCTCAAGTTGCGCAAAAAGAATTCCCAAAAATAAAAGTCTATGCATACGAATTTGTAGAAGAGAGAATTAAACATCTTGATTGTCCTGATCAAGTCATTAAATGTGTGGACCTCTTTGAAACTCCAATACCAAAGTGTGATATCACCTATCTCTATCTTCCAACAGGTCCATTATTAGAAAGAGTATTATCTCAATTAGAAAATGGTTCTATCATTGCCGCAGTTGAATCCCACGGAGAACTGTTTTCTAGACTTGAAGAATCTGCAGTTCATCTCGATTCATTAAAAATATCCGCCAAGCGCCATGCCTGCGAACTAAAAATCTACCAATGGCAAAAACCTGAAGAAGACCTCAAAGCAAAGCTGAGACAATGGTCTTTTCAAAAAACCTATAAACAAATTCATATTAAAGAGAAAGATGTTTTATTAGGAAACACGATTTGGTGTGCCGATATTGAAGGTCTAACCATAACTCCAGACAATTTTGTTGAAACCATTTATCCACCAAGAAGGTTTGAACTCAATCAAGTCCTACAAATTAACGAACCAACAGACGTAGAACTTATTGAAAGAAGACGAGCAGGTGAAATTAAGAAAATATTCATTAAGCCCTATGGTATAATCGAAGACAGCGTTGGCAAGAGGCATTCCTATGAATATTGAACAGATCGTTAGAAAAATAAAAGATAATACGAAGCTGGTAGGAAATGAATTAGCCTATCAAGCTCTTATTCTTTACTATGCCTACCCAAAAGCTCCAAAGAAGATTAAAGCAGTCATTGCTTCATCAATTGCTTATTTTATCCTGCCACTTGATGCCATACCAGACCCAATCCCCTTTTTAGGATTTGTCGATGATGGCGTCATCTTAGCTTCCGCCATCGCAATCGTAAGGTTTTATGTCACTGATGAAATGAAAGAACAGGCAAAGACAACATTGGCCAAGATCTTTAAATAGACTTTTTCCACAAAAGTACGGCAAAAGTTGGAGCTCCTAAAACAGTTATCAGGACTCCAACAGGTAGACCAAATTCACTTAAAAAAGATCTATTCAATAAATCTGCTAAAAGAATAAAACTACCGCCTAATAATAGATTCCCCATAATTATAGAAAAACCTCGAAAAGGAACAAGTCTCATCGTCATATGTGGAATAATGAGACCAACAAAACCAATCGGACCTAACTTTGAAACCAAGAGCCCGACACAAATACTGACAACAAATAAAAAGATTGCTCTGACTCTTACCGGATCAAAACCTCTTGTATAGCTGTCATCCCCTTCGACAGTTAAAAGAAGAAGAGGACGGATATAATAAAAAGAAACAAACATTAAAAAAATAAAAGAAATAAGGAGAACAAAAACAGAATCATAGCCTACCGTCGAGACACTTCCCATGACCCAAGTTAAAAACAAGGCAAGATCCATCTTTGAAGTCGTCACTTGAAGGATTGAAATTAAACTAGAACTAAAAAGACTTAACGCTACACCAAGAAGTAAAAGTCTAAGACTGTCGTAGCGAAAAATTCTAAAAGCTAACAACAAAACAAAGACAGAACCTAATGAAAAAACAAGAGACAATAAACTTACTGCGCCCCACTCAAGACCCAGCGTCATACCAATGATCGTACCCAGGCTGGCAAAACTAGCAATCCCAAGGGTGTAAGGGGTCGCAAGAGAGTTTTTAAATAACGATTGCGTCACAAAACCAGATTGAGCGAGAACTGCTCCACTTAAGAAACAGACCAGTGCCGTAGGAAGCCTAAGCTGCCAAAGGACTGGAGATTGAATTAACTCATTAACCGAAAGCGAGGTTGATCCGAACATGAGATTGAGAATAAATAAGGTTAAACAAAGGATAACAAGTCTTAACATAAGACATAACTCCCTTGCTTATTCTCTAGCCATACAAACTTCTTATTAAAGAGATGATTTAAATAATGATGAGTTCTTAATTCATCACGATTAGAATCAAATTGTATTTTAGATTCTTTCAAACCAAGAAAGCGATCACCAACTTTGATCGCAAAAGAAAGATCATGGGTAGCGATTAAAAAAGATAGTCCTTCTTTTTTTAACTTATCTAAAACTGCAATGAGTTGATCGACATAGTAAGGGTCAAGGGCTGTCGTGGGCTCATCTAAAATCATACTAGTCGCCTTTTGAGCAAGGCAACTAACCAATTTGACTCTCTGTTTTTCTCCACCACTAAGTTTTGCAATTGGCTTTTCAAGTAAATCATTAAGGGTGAATAAATCACATAATAAATCTAGTCTTGCCTTATCTAAAGGTTGAATAAGTTTTAGATAATCACCAACTCTAATCAAACTTTTTTGAAGTGGTGTCTGATAGCAATAACTAAGATCTGCTGCTCTTAAATTTACTTGAGAATGAATTCCTTCTAACTTGCCTGCCAAAGGTTTTAACACCCCAGCAATTGTGTGCAGTAAACAGGTTTTTCCAACTCCATTTGTACCAAGCAACATGGTGATTTGATTTAGAGCTAAATCAAAGGAAATGCCCTGCAAACAAGCTTGATCAAATCCAGCATTAATCTCTTGAAGCTTAATCATGACCAGATCCTTTAGATAGAACGTTGGACATGATTTCTATCACTTTTAAACCAGGATAAGCGGCGCGCTTGGAAACAAGAGGAACAACATGACATTTAGGACAGAAAGATTGCCAATTCGATTGGCTCCATAAAGCTTCTTTTTTAGTAACAACTTCTAAGATAACAGTGTCTTTATCAATTAAAGATCTTATTTTTTCAGCTTGAAGATTTGGCCAGTTCTTACTAGGAGATAGATTCTTCATCCCAAGTTGTTCAATGATTTGAGAATAAAACGTTTCAGTACCTGCAATCATGACAGACTTACCTGGAATTCCACCAAGCATAACCAATCCTTTTTTATACTTACTTTGTCCTGATGTTTTATATTTATTTAAAACATCTCGCCCATCAACACCAAAAATAGAAGCAAGCTCACTGGTTGCTTGATAGATATCGTCCAGACTAACTAATTTTAAACTTTTATATTTAATGTTTAACTTTTTAAGATTGATTGAAGTTTTCGATTCAGTATTTTCTTGAAGAACAACGAGGTCTGGTTTTAAAGATAAAACTTTTTCTATATCAAGCTCTAAGGCCGTACCAACCTTTGGAGCCTTTTTAGCATCAAGACAATACGGTGTTCTAGCGATAATATTTTTTTCGAAGCCTAGAATAGATATAATTTCACTTAACGCAGGAGACGTCGACACGACTGTCTGTGCATATAGATTAAAACTTAATAGTGAGAGTAATAATAACGACTTCAATTTTTCTTCTTTAATTCAAAATTAAGGTTAAGTTGCAGTAAAACCTCTTTTTCACTTTTATTTAAATACTTAGCTTGTTTAACAGCGATGACTGCAGACTCATCAAGTCTTTTGTAACCAGAGCTCTGAATCACTTCGACTAAAGATGGAAGACCCGCTTCATCTAAGGTGACCTTTAATCTCACCAGTCCCTCTTCTTTATTAATTCGTGAGATCCAGGGATATTCAGGTTCAAGTGTACTAATTAACTTTGCGGCCTCTACTTCCTCAACTCCTGAATCAGCCTTTGTAACTTTTTTAACTGGCTGAATCGAAGTACTAGAATCAGTAGTATCTGTTTCAATTTTTCTTTCAAAAATATTAACTTTAAGTGAGCTTAAGCTTGTTTTAGCAGAGATTGTAGATGATTCCACAACTACAAAACCGACAATTCCCATGAGATGAAGAACTATTGAAAAGAGTAGACCGTAGGCTTTCATAAGCTCCACCTAAACTGCAGCTTATAGTTTCTCCCAAGTGTTCCGTAGAATCTAACGTTTTCATAATCACGATCAAAAATATTAAGTATATCTAAATCGATAAATTTCTCTTGAACTGTATAGGTTGCTCCCAAATTATAAGTGTCAAAATAAGGAAGCTTTCCTTGATCATACCTTTTGGAAACGGCTTGATGACTTACTCTAAGTTCAAGATCATCTCGCACAGAGTAGCCCAAACCATTTGTACTAAACCAACGAGGTCTGCGCTCTAAATCGACGCCTGTTAATTCGTTTCGCGCTTTCATCCATGTCATTGATGACTGAAACTTCATTTTATCAAAGCTTATTTTACCACTAAGCTCAACTCCGTAAGTTTTAGTCTTACCAAGATTAAAGTACTGCGAAGAGGCTTGATTATAATCAATAAGGTTATCGGACCTATTTATAAAGCTCATAATTTCGGCTTGAATTTTTTCTTTCGTATAAGCCAACCCAAGTTGTGCCGACTCTGTGGTCGTTGCCTTGAGGTTTTCAGATCCACCAAAGCTAGAGAACCTCTGATAAAGAGTTGGCGCTTTAAACCCGCTCGCAAGCTGAGATTTGAGTGTAACGTTTTCATTTAGATTAAAACCGAGACCTAATTTAGAACTCAATCTAGTAGCGTAAGCTTGTGCCTTATCAATTCTTAGACTTTGATCTGAAAAAAATCGGCCTAAAGATAGAAAGTGAGATACACCAAGTGCCATATTCTCCTGTTCTTTATTTTTAAATTCGCTTGAAGTACTTGAGAAGTCTTTTGAGTAATCACTAAACAGTGTTGTTGCTGATAATTCACTGGCAAGCCAAGTCAGTTCAAGATGAACTTGATCGACATGACCTTCAAAATTATTAGTTTGAACCGTTCTTTTAATTTCTGATCTTGCTACTGTGACTTTTGATTTTAACTGACCAGAATCAGATTTTTGTTCACTAAAGGCAGAATAAATTCTGTGATCATAACGAGAAAGATCATTGTTAACGATATCACCGCTTAAACTACTATCGATATCTTGCTTGGCCGAAACAACTTTAACTCTTAAACCAGTTTGATACTTATTATTAATTAAGGCTAAATTTAAATCTCTTCTTAGATAAAAATCATTCTCGGCCTTTCCAGAAACTCTGCTTTCGTTATAAGCTGAAATACCATCACTAGAAACAAGATCGCCACTTCCTTTGATGGCCCAATCACCTTGCTTGGCCTGAGTATAAAAACCTCCAGTCCAAGTTTCGTTTGAGGCTATACCAGCATGCATTTTTGATTTCGCCGAGTCATCGCTCGTCAGAAGGATAACTCCCCCACTTGCATCGGCGCCGTAGAGAGCTCCTTGAGCGCCTTTAATGACCTCAATTCTTTTAATCCCTGTTAATGGGAAATGTTGTAGCTGCAGTCCTCGATCAATATCAGTTGGATCTGAGATTTCGATTCCATCTAGATAGACTTTCACCTGACCACGACCAAAGCCTCGTAGAAAGTATGTTGATGTTCCACCATAAGGACCATTTTCAACAAGACTAAGCCCTGAAATATCTTGCAGAACATCTCTTAGATTGGTTTTAGAGTTAAAATCTTCTTGTTCATAAACGACGCTACTGCTGGTCGATCGATTGTAGGGAAGTTCGATTCGATCACCAACGACGGTAAAGGTCTGGGCCGATAAATAATGTGAATAAAAGAAGAGAATGAGTGTAAGTCTTTTCATAAGTCCTTTCGCGGGAAAATAAGCTGATGGGATCGGACTTTACCGTTGCGCGACAGTGTTGGAATTTCACCAACTTCACCATATTCAGCTCTAATATTATGCCTAATTTATGTCTAGTTAGCCTCTTTCGTCAATTCGCACCATAAATTTCGAAGCTCTATTCGACTCTGCCCTTCACCAAGCTTTTCATAAGCGATTTGAAGCGTCGAAATCACCGTATCGCTGGTCTTTCCAGATAGCCAATCGCTCTTATCTGGAAGAGTCTTTTCAAAGTTAAGTTCACAGTGACTGATGCCATCTTCTTGCTGGATGACTAGACCATGAGTTCTGCAGATACTTGGGCGAACCTCATAGATGGTGCATTGACCATTATCTAAAAAAGCACAGATACCAGCGGGGTTCTCTGCCCTAGGACTAAGTGGATACTGTTTGATATGGCGCCTGATTAATTCGGCCTCGACACTAAATACTGAGCGCTCCACCCTACAGCATTGATCACATCCGCTAGCACATTTCATAAGGCTTTGATTTTTAACAAAACTTTGCTCAAAAAATTGAGACAGCTTTTGATGCCAGGCTTTTAACTGATCAAGGACGAGTTCTTTATTCATATAAGACTGTATACATAATTTAGGGGTGTTGACCAAGGCTGCCTGTCACAGTTACAAACTCGCCATGGAAAAACCTCTCAAATTTATTGGCACTGTCGTCAAAGGCGAACCTTTGCTTTTGGCAGATTATTTGGCGCTTAAAACTAGCGAGTCCAAAGCCATGTTAAAGCGCGCCCTCACTCAGGGGTGCTGCCAAATCAAGAGAAAGAACTACAAAGGACTCAAAAGAGTTCGTCGTGCCAAGTTTGATTTATTTGCCGGTGATCGTGTTGAGTTTCACTTCGATCCCAATTTAATTCCTGCTGATACTTCAGGTTGTCATGTGATTTATGAAGAACAAAGTTTTGGTATTTGGTATAAGCCTCCAGGAGTTCTGTCTCAAGGAACAAAATGGGGAGATGAAGGCTCAATCATTCGTCATATCGAAAAGCTTAAGCCTCACGTTCATTTGATTCACCGTCTCGACTTTGAAACATCTGGAGTCATGGTCTTTTCTTATACCGATAAATCGGCCGAGAAACTCTCAAGACTGTGGCAAGGAAAGTCGGTTCAAAAAGTTTACTTGGCAGAAGTGCTTGGGGATATTGAAGGCGATGAGGGGCAAATCGAACTTGATATCGATGGAAAATACTCTAAGACATACTGGAAAGTCTTAGAGCGCTGCGATGGCTTTACTCGTGTTGAAGCTTCACTGGCAACAGGAAGGCGCCATCAAATAAGAATACATTTTAATGAATTTGGTCATCCTATTATTGGCGATCCAATCTACGGAAAAAATAATAAGAACCGTGAAGGACTAAGGCTTCAAGCTTATCGCTTGGCCTATGATTGTCCGATGTCTAAAAAAAGAGTGGATATCAAAGTTCCTGATTCGTTAAAACTTTTTTAAAATGTTAAAACAAGCTTTCCAATCGTTTTTCCAGATTCCAAGTCAGCATGGGCAAGGCCAACATCTTCAACTTTATATTCGTTAACTTTAGCCACTTTGATTTTTCCTTCTTCAAGCCAAGGCATCATTTTATCCATGGCTTCACCAAGTAGATCCATGCGATCAAAAAGAAAAGATAAATTAAAGGTCACCACTGATTTGTTAGAGGTGGTCATATCAAGCGGATTAAAGCGAGGCGTTTTAAGCCAATTAAGAGCTAGTTTGAACCAATTGATACGGCCGCCAGTTTTTGGCATCATCGTGTGAAAACCATAGCAAATAAGCTTTCCCGTTGGACGTAAATGTTTATAACTATCCCCTAGCGTTTCAACACCGTTTGCATCTAGGATAACATCAAAGCCCGCAGGACATATCTCTTTTGCCTTTGCCCAAAGATCCTGGCCCGATTTATCAATCACCTCATCGGCGCCAAGCTTTCGTACGATATCAACTTTATGAGTACTGCCTACAACACCGACGACTTTCATGCCAAAGACTTTTGCTAACTGAACTAGTGAGCTTCCCACTCCACCGGCAGCGGAATGAATGAGAACGGTCATTTCAGGTCTGACCACAATATTTTGAAATAAAGCGTGATACGCCGTCATGAAAACCGCAGGAAATCCTGCAGCCTGACTAAAATTCATCGAGGCTGGCAAGTGATAAAGCTGATGGGCAGGTATCACAATCTCTGAGGCATAGCCGCCAAACAACGTAATTCCAAAAACCTTATCGCCTACTTTAAATTTATCATCGTGACTTTCAAGTACGACTCCTGAAAACTCAAACCCAGGAGTAATGGGCCAACCAATAAATTTTTTGGCCGATTCATATAAACCCCAACGAACAGTGATATCGGCGTAATTAATACCTGCCGCCTTCACTTGAACTTTAACCTGTCCCGCCTTAGCTATCGGCGAAGGATGCTCTTCTATTTTAAGTTTTTCATAACCACCAGCACTGTGAATCACAACTTTACGCATACTTATCTCTTTTCCGAGTTAATTAGTCAGAGTAATAAAATCTTCGATTTATCCGATGAGAATTCATGAACTATATCGCTATCATGCTGCTATTTCCATTTCTTATTCAAGCCACTGAAATCAATGTGGAACAGCTGACTGATGTCACTGAACAGATTGAAAGATCAGTATCATCTCCCACTGAGTATTGTGAGACATGTGCGGGCGAACTCGATCAAGAAACAATACAAAAATCAATTCTCTTAAATTCTGAAAGTTTAGAAGTCGCCACGAATTATACAGGTGGAGATAAATACACAATTGCCCTTAAAAGAACGGCTGACACACCAAAAAAAATAAAATTAAAAATTGAGTACGGTGAAAGAGTTTGTGCCAAAACAACAGCTTATCAAAATCCACTATCAGGACAAATTGGTTTTGGTTGTCTTTTTTGGCAAACTGAAAAGCGTACGAAGACTATTCCCATCAATTTTGAAAAAGCAAGTGTGCTTGAAGGTGATGAGTATCAAAGCTTCAGACTTGTTTTACAAAAAGAAAAGAATGATAGAAAGATTGATTATAAGCTTTCGATGACCAACGGGTTGTTTGATACCATTGAGACGTCAAATGGTTTTGCTGGTCTTGGTTCAACTCGCTATGAAATAGTCAGAAGAAGTGGTGGTGGTAGAGCCCCTGCAGTTGTTAGTCCTGAAGAGTAAGAAGGGCCAACACTTCCCAATGATTGGTTAAGGGAAACATCTCAAAAGCTTCAATTCTAGAAATTTTATATCCAAGTAAATTTAAATCTGCTGCAAAAGTTTGAGGATTACAACTTGAATACAATAAGTATTTGGGTTTGAGTTGTAAGATCTTTTGGCAGATATCTTTACCAAGCCCACGCCTTGGTGGATTCACCACAATAAGATCAAACGCCTCACTGGTTTTTAAATATTCCCATGCGTCCATGGCAATGAAGCTCGCACCAGGAACGCTAGACTTAGCCGCCTCTATGGCAGAAGCTGATAATTCAATTCCTACAACTTTTCTATTGTCTTGGATGAGATGAGAGCTAAATCCACCAATACCACAAAACAGTTCCAAGATATTACCAGAGATATCTCGAGTCCACTGCTTGGCCTTAAGATAAAGCTTTGACGCTATTTCATGATTGGTTTGCACAAAGCTTTGAGTAGGAAGCTTTAATGTAATATTGTTATAAGAAAGTCTAAGGGTCGAGAGCTCAGATAATACAATCTCTTCATCCCCCTCTAAGATCGCCTTAGCTTGTGGTTGCAGATTCATCGAAACAACATCTTGAGGACGAGTCATCGCTATTGATTTAGCTAATTTTTGTAATCGATCCAGTGATTCTTTAGATCTGACCACAAAGCGAATCATTAAGGAGTCATCAATTCCTTCAACAACAATAATCGTTTTGAGCTCCCCTGATTTTAAAGAAACATCATAGGGATGAAGTTTATAATCGCTGATCCATTGGTAAAGTGAGGGAATAATATTTTTTATCGCTGGAGAATAAAGAGAGCAATCTTTCAAATCGACGACTTCACCTGATGAGGTAAATCGCCCAAGTTTAGGTTCTAGGATAGTTCCACCAACAGCAAATTTGGCTTTATTTCTCGATCCAAAAGCACTTGAGCACAACGTTGCTTCTGACCAATGTGCTGATGGAAGCAAGGCTTGTATCTCGTCTAGGGACTTAGTTCGCCATTTAGCTAGGCCAACACCCAATCCTTCACAGGAAAGGCACTCAGATTGGTTGAAATAATGACAGTTATGATTCATTGCTCAATATTTTTATGTCGAATATGTCGTCGCGTCAACTTCTAGACTAAGAGTCATAAATCTCATAGATTCTTGCCATGATTACAACTAAGAAGCTCATCAAGAAGTACGTCAGCTATAAGAAGCAACCTGGAATAAAAGGTGCCATCAAATCCTTATGGGATAGATCATTTATTGAAAAAAATGCAGTTGATGCTTTTGATTTAGAAATTGGTAAAGGTGAAATCGTTGGACTGCTTGGGCCAAATGGTGCCGGTAAAACAACTTTAATGAAAATGTTCACAGGTATCATTGTTCCAAGTAGTGGTGATTTAGAAGTATTAGGTTTTAATCCCTTCGATAGAAAAAAAGAGTTTAGAAAAAAAATTGCTTTGGTGATGGGGCAAAAGTCCCAGCTTTGGTGGGACATTCCTGCTATGGATTCTTTGCATTTAATTAAAGCTTATTATGAAATACCAACCGCTGATTTTAATGAGCGGGTAGCAGAGATGGCCAAGATCTTAAATGTCGAAGAGCTTCTTCACGTCCATGTTAGAAAATTATCTCTGGGAGAAAGAATGAAGCTTGAGCTGATGGCTTCTCTTTTACATCAGCCTGAAGTTATTTTTCTGGATGAGCCGACTATTGGGCTCGATCTTGTCGCGCAAGATGCCATCAGAAACTTCATCAAGAGTTATCATGAAAAGTACAACCCTACAGTCATTCTAACTTCGCATTATATGCAAGATGTTCAGTCCCTTTGCTCACGCCTTGTTCTCATCATGAACGGCGAAAAGAAATTTGATGGAGACATCTTAGACTTCGAAAAGATCCTTGGCACAGACAAAGTGGTCAGTTTTAATTTTGAAACGAGTCCTAGTGATAAATCTGCCTTTGAAAAATACAATGCAAAATGGGATTTAAATGGATTAAGTGTTGAACTAGCCTTGCCTCAGCAAGAGCTTAGAGCTTTTAGCGGTTATGTTTTAGAGCATTTTGATGTGATCGATTTTCAAACCGAAAAACTTCCTATTGAGCGAGTCATGAAGCAGCTCATGTTAAGACCAGAACTTCTTAATCATGAGTAATTTTAAAAAATGGTTAGAAACAATTCGTATTGGTTGGTCGATGGTGACCGCCTACCGATTAAATTTCTTTTTGCTCATTATTGGCCCTGCCTTAGTTTTCTATTTTATTAAAGTCAGTCTATGGAGCGCTGTTTATACAGATAAAGACATGCTTATCAATGGCTACTCTTTGCCACAAATGCTTCACTATCATGCCTGGGCCTTAATCGTTGTTCTTATGGCACAGTCTTCCAATGGAGTTAATCTCGGCGAAGATATTCGCTTTGGCAGAATGTCTAAATACCTCATCTACCCTTTCAACTTTTGGGAATTTCACACCGCAAGCTTTATCTCCTTTCAAACCATTCAGTTCGTGATAGCGATCTTTACGCTAGCTTTACTTTGCTTTAGCGATTTAGTGAGTCTGCCAAGCTTTTCAAACTTAATGATCGCTTTTGCCTACACAAGTCTAGTTGGAATTTTTTGGTTTAGTGTCCAGTACACAACCGGACTACTAGCTTTTTGGCTTGAAGAAACTTGGACGATGCGAGTGATGTTTCAACTCTTAGTAAATTTTCTATCAGGATCCATTATTCCCATCAGCTTCTTTCCAGCATGGGCCCAAAATTATTTGCAGTATACGCCCTTTCCATCATTAACCTATACACCGATCAATTTGTTTATGGGCCAAATGCAAGGGCTTCATCAAGGCTTAATAACGATAACAATTTCAATTGTGGCCATGTTTTTTATTAATACCTATATCTGGCGAAGAGGACTTAGACTCTTTACCGCCGCAGGAATGTGATGAAGTCAGTACTAAACTACTTCAATATTTATCGGAATTTTGTTAGCTGCTCACTTACTGAAGAGTTGTCTTTTAGGCTTAATTTCTTTTTACTTCTTGTGGTTGATGCCATCTTCACTTTAAGCGCGCTTGGTACAACCTTTATTCTCTTTGATCATATTCCTGCACTTGGTAACTGGAACAGAGATCAGTTGCAATTCTTTCTCGTTTTCATGCTTATCATCGACGACTTTCAGGGATTAGTTCTGTCCTCAAACTTTTGGATGCTTTCGACTGATCTTAAAGCTGGTAATTTAGACTTCACTTTTTTAAAACCAATTCATTCATTCTTGCCAATGTTCTTCAGATATCTAAGACCATCGAGCGTGATCTCCTTAGTTATCGATATTGCGCTTTTATTCTATTTTGCTGACAAGCTTCATTTTACCTATGTGGATTATATAGCTCTACCCTTTCTTCTTTTCTTGTCCGTCTGTCTTCGCTTTATCTTAGAAATGGCGATAGCCCTTTTGATGTTTTGGACCACAGAAGGTGTTGGCATCAACTTTATTCGCCTTCAACTGCAATCATTATCAAGATGGCCTGATCTTATTTATAGAGGCATAGCAAAGAAAGTTTTAATGACGCTGCTACCTGTTTTACTTGTTGGAAGTGCTCCCATGCACTTTCTTTTTGATCACAGCAAGTGGCACTATATCCTTTGGTTAATTGTAGCAGTCGTTGTGTTTGCCTTTATACTTCATCTTAGTTGGGAGAAAGCTCGTATTCGTTATGAATCGGCTTCGAGTTAATCATGGTTAAAATAGGAAGAGGACTTAATCGCTGTGAAGAATGCCAAGTTCCAAAAGAACTTTGCTACTGTCAGCGTCTCATCCATGTCGAGAATAAAACGCGAGTTAGTATAATCATGCATCGTCGTGAGCGTTTTTTGACCAGTAATACTGCTGTTGTTGCCAATAGAGTTTTAAAGAATTGTGAAATCATTTTACGAGGGATGAAGGATCAATCTGCTTCAAAAGAGCTCATCATTAATGATGATAGTGTGCCTTTAGTACTATTTCCATCAGACGATGCTCTGGCGATTGGATCTAAAGAGCTTACTGAGTATTTAGCCGGAAGACCTGCTCACTTGATCGTACCAGATGGTTCCTGGGGACAGGCCAAGCGAGTCGCTAAAAGAGAGCCCGCTCTTCAAAATGTTCAAGCCGTAAAACTAGCAGCGGCATCGCCTTCTCTCTACCGCTTAAGACGCCAAGTTGCACAAGGCAGACTTTGTACTTTTGAAGCTATTGCGCGCGCTTTAGGAGATCTTGAGGGCGAGCAAATTGAAAAGGATTTAATGGTCTCATTAGCAGCAATGGATCATGCCCATGCCATGGCAAGAGGTGTAGATAAATACGACAATGGTAATCCAGATCCATTAACACCAAGACTCTTTGTCGGAATCAGGCTTGGCTTAAATCCGAGCTTTATTAAAGACTTCCAAAATGAAAGACCTGAGTATGATTGGGTTATTGATGCCAATTACCATCTGACTTTATGTTTTATTGGCCGAGTTAGACGATCTCAAAAAGAAAAGTTAGTTGAAGCTTTAACTGAGCTTGAATACTCAAAGTTTGATCTCACCTTTAAATCAATTGATGCCTTTGACAGTAAAGAACATCCTTGCGTTTTATGGATTAAGCCTGAGCACTCTCCAGAACTTTTAGAGCTTGCTGCACGTATTAGAGAGACGCTTAAGAACTTAGGGATTCCACTAGACTTTAAGGCTTATACGCCTCATTGGACCATCGCAAGAACCAGAGGCAATATACCAATTCAAGGCGAAATTGATGCTTGGTTTAATCGCTCGTTTTCCCTTAAAAGCCATATCGATCGCTTCATTCTCTTTGAAGGTCATGGAACTAGACCTGTGTACGAAGAGAGCTTTTCTAAGACTTTGACATAATAATTTAAAACAACCATAATTAAAAAACCATAAGATAATACTATCGAGGTTTTGATGTCATCCATTACACAATTAGAATATATGCTCGCAGTCGATCGTCATCGTCATTTTGGTAAAGCTGCGAGTGAATGTAATGTCACTCAGCCTTCTCTTTCAATGCAACTTCAAAAGCTCGAGGAAGAACTTGGTATTATAGTATTTGATCGCTCTAAAAAACCTATTATGGCCACTGAGCAGGGCAAACTCATTATTGAACAAGCCAAAGTTGTCATTAATGAATATAAAAAATTAGCATTAATTGCTCTTAATAAAGACGCCGGGCTTCGCGGAGAATTTAAGTTAGCCGTTATTCCGACTCTCTCCCCTTATGTCATCCCACTCTTTCTTCATCAATTTGCGAAGAAGTACCCTGAGATTGAATTAACCATCGAAGAGCATCAGACTGACGAGATTATTGAATTACTGGCCAGGGATAAAATCGATGCTGGTCTTCTTGTTACTCCGCTTAAGAATAACAATATTATTGAGCGTGTTCTTTTTTATGAGCCATTCTATCTTTATGCTTCAACAAACTCGCCAATTACAAAACGTAAAATTGTTAAAGAGTCAGACTTGAGTGAAAATGACGTTTGGCTTCTTGATGAAGGGCATTGTTTTAGAAATCAGGTCATAAAGTTTTGTTCACTGTCTGGTAAAGCTCCAAGCGTGATTAAAAATGTTCGCTTTCAAAGTGGAAATTTAGAAACACTCAAGAATATGGTGCGCACTCAAGGTGGTTACACTTTTCTTCCTCACCTTGCCACACTTGCGCTTTCTCCAAGTGAAAAGAAAAACATGCTTAGGCCTTTTCAATCTCCAGCGCCAAGCCGGGAAGTGAGTCTGGTTCATTCAAGAAGTTTTCTCAAAGAGAATATTATTGAAGCAATGCAAAATGAGATTATTTCATCAATCCCGAATGATATCTTGAGCCTTAAGTCTAAGAAATTACGGGTAATAGATATTGATAGTTAAAAGAGTTTGACGTATCAAACACTTTTACCGAAACTCATCTCCATGAAATTTTACCTTAGTCTATTTCTGCTTTCGACGACTCTTCAGGCACAAGACCTAGACGTCTACCTAAGAGCTCAACTCAAGCAATTCCTCATTACAACACCAACAGAAATCGTAAGACCAGATCAAGAGTTATTGGTTCTAGGTCATGAGCTTTTTCGAGATAGACAGCTTTCAGGTAATAACAATATTTCATGCCATGACTGTCATCACCCAATGATTGGAACCGGAGATAATCTCTCTTTGGCCATTGGAGAAGGTGGACTTTCTAGACAAGGTTCTAGAACGCAAGCTAATGGCGAAGTTGTCAAAAGACACTCTCCTCCTTTATGGAATTTAGGTCACGCCGATCAAAAAGAAATGTTCTGGGATGCAAGAGTTCGAATCGACAGAGCGTCAAATAAACTTATTACACCAGAGCCAAAGCTTGATAACCATCCAGAGATAACCAAGAACTTGTCATCAGCATTAGCAGCACAAGTTATCTTTCCACTTGTTTCACACGAGGAAATGTTAGGAAAACCAGGCTCAAACCCAATAGCAAATCTAAAAGACTCTATTGAAGTTTGGGATGCCATCATTGAAAAACTAAAAGTCTCTACTGCTCCAAATGGAAAAACATATACAGAAATGTTTAATACTGTTTTTCCAAATGAAAAACACAATATCGGCCATGCAGCAAAAGCGATGGAAGGTTTTATTGCTTGGAGATTTCAAGTTAATAATACTCCACTTGATCGTTACCTCGCCGGGGATAATCAAGCTTTAAGCCTTAAAGAAAAAAATGGCCTCAATATATTTATGAATAAAGGTCGATGCGTTGTTTGCCACCATGGACCACTTCTAACGAATAATATGGTGATGAATGTTGGAGTTCCACCATTACAAGTCAAAGGAACTACAGTTGATCGCGGCTATAGAAATCGTTTTGCCTTTAAAACTCCAGGACTTCGAAACATCGCAAAGAGTGCTCCCTATATGCATAATGGTGTTTACTCAACAATCCGCGAAGTGGTCGAACACTATGACCAAGTCATTCCTCACCTAAGAAACTTTACGATTGCCCTAGATCGCCTAAGCGCTTATTCCGTTGAGTTAGAGATAGAAAAAGACCCTCAAGTACTCGAAGATATTGAAGATAATATTATTCAGCCATTCCTGAGAAACGGACTTCGCTTAACACCTAGTGAGAAAGACGATTTAGTCGAATTCTTAGAGAAATCACTCACTTCCCCTTAGTAGATTCGTAAGAACCTAATCCCTACCCTTTACTCTGGATACAAGCAGTTTCATTTAGCATAATGATTTTAAGGAGGGTTTATGAGTAACCAAACAAACATGCCTCTTCGCCAAGGAAAAATGGCTAAAGATGAGAAAGGCAATCTAGTTTTAATAAACAAAGAAGACAAAGCATTTGCTATTAATAGTGATCTTTCAAAGATTTGGTTTATGTTAGATGGCGAAATGAGTCTTGATGTTATAACCAACCATTTATCTAAAGATGCGCAAATATCAAAAAACGAAATCAAACAAGTTTTAATCTCGGCGATTGAAAAACTAGAGTCTGCTAACTTAGTAACCTGGACAAATCAGCGAAGTAATTCATCAGAAACTTCCGAAACTTCGATTTGAAGATCTAAATCTGTATAACGACTTGGAACATGAGAAAGCTTTGACTTAATAAGTTCTCTAAGTTTTTTAATACTCAGCATATTTTCATTAGTCTTTTTCCAAAGAGCGAATAATTCAATCTGCAAAGGTTCGGCCACTTGGAATTTACGAAGTCCCTCGTAATCGTCGAGAGGATTTTCAGCAACATAAATAATACATCTTCCTCTTGCACAGAGCTTTTTCACATAAGAGAAATGATCGCTCGCTATTGTTTCTTTGGGATAGATCTCTTGCTTCTTAAGATAATTCTCAATTGCTTTATTAAGACCAGTATCCCAAGAGCTTTGCGCTAATGGAATATTACGGATGATATCTTTTGGATCTATAAATTTAGAATACAGCTCACTAGCACATAAAAAAGTTAACTGGAATGAGCCGATTTTTTCAGCTTCTATATTTTTCCTTGAGGAATTTTTTAGTGAAATACCCCAATCAAGCTGTCCACTAAGGAGATTCTCAACTAAAGTGTCATGCTCCATTTGTCTTGAAGTGTTGACAGTACCAAAAGGTGTAAAGACGTCCCAATACTGTGAGACGAATTCTGTAGCGACATCAAAAGAAATAGTTTCTTCAATCCCAACAGTGACAGGATAGCCTCCAACATCACTTTGCGAAACATTATCAAGCAGTTTACTTCCAGCTTCAAACATTTCTCTGGCATGTTCAAAAAGACGTTCTCCATCTTTAGTTAGAAATAAACCTTTAGAACTTCTAATAAACAATTTTAAACCAAGACTTTGCTCTAATTTTTTTAATTGCTCAGAAATAGTCGAAGATGCGACCCCAATCACGACGGCTGCACTTTTTAATGATTGAGCTTTTGCGACTTCGTAAAAACAATAAAGATGGTTCCAATTGATATCTTTAAGCCTCTTCATCTTTAAATCTCCTTATATTCATTTGCCGAATTTGTGTTGTAGCAAATTATTGCAAATGATGCAAAAGTGGACGTAATTTCAATAAGTAAGAGGGTTTAATATTAGTTTTTGCCTAATATGATGCCTTGAGGTTTATTCAAGTTGTTTGAAGTGTTAGAGTTTATATCTTTAGGAGTCGTTATGCTTAAAATTCTATTGATCAGTCTTGCTCTATTTAGTTCATGTCAAAATAAAAATGAGAACACTTTCTCCTTCGCTTCTTCCGGTGAGTTTAGACCGTTCAGTTTCACCAACGATAGCGGTGAGCTTCAAGGTTACGATATTGAAGTCGGAATAGAGCTTGCGAAGAGAATGAACAAGGAAGCAAAACCTGTTAAGTATAAATTCACCGGTATCGTTGAAGGCGTAAAAACTGGAAGATTTGATGCCGGAGTTGCAAGTCAAACGATAACAGAAGAGCGTAAAAAACATGTCGCTTTCACTATTCCTTACTATTATTCAGGCCCTCAAGTTTTCTCCAGGGATGAAAAAACACCAAACCTAGAAAGAGATCTTAACAAGAAAAATATCGCCGTTTCTAAAGGCTCTACTTATGTACAAAACGCCAAAGTTTTCACAGAAGATTTAAGCATTTATGATTCAGATATAACGGCACTTGAAGCACTTCAAAATGGACGACACGACTATGTCATTACCGATGCGATCACAGGTGCTATGGCAATGAAGAGAGGTCTTAAAATATATGGTCACCAAGTTTTAGGTGAAAGTCGCCAAGGTATTTCTGTCTCTCTTGAAAACAAAGAGCTACTCGACAAAATCAATAAGGCACTCAAGGTCATGATAGAAGATGGAACATTGAGAGACTTAGGTATAAAATACTTTAATAAAGACATCTCTAAACCTAGTAATACAATTTCAAAGTGAGCTAAAACCTTTGCCGAATATACAACATCTTCTTGATGTCTTCTTAAAATCGATGCCTCTTTTTCTTAAAGGTGCCTTACTGACTCTTGAGCTGTCAGCGACTTCCCTACTTATTGGTTTAGTCATTGGTTTATTTTTTGCTTTTTTATCATTATCAAAATCGGCTGTCTTAAAAGCAATATCAACCTTTTATATTACTATCGTAAGAGGTACTCCGCTTATTGTTCAGATTTTTGTGCTCTATTTTGGCTTAACCGATCTGATTAAGATGTCTAGCTTTATGGCCGCAACATTAGCGCTAGCCTTTCATAATGGTGCCTATATTTCGGAAATTTTTAGAGGAGCGATTCAAAGTATTGATCATGGTCAGTATGAGGCTGCGAAAAGCCTTGGTATGAATAATCTTTTGACCTACAAAAGAATTATCCTTCCTCAGGCATTTCTTCGTGCCATCCCCTCACTTGGAAATCAATTTATCATTGCCCTTAAAGATTCATCTCTTGCCGCATTTATTTCCATGGATGAACTTTTCAATATAGCGACAACTCAAGGTTCAAATAACTTTGATCAAATGACTTACTTAGTTATCGTCGCTTTCTATTATCTTCTCATGGTCATGATTTTAAGTTTTCTTGTCGGTAAAGTTGAAACTAAACTCAAAAAATCGGGAGCAACCTAGTGGCTCTTCTTAGTGCTCAAAATATTCATAAAAACTTTGGTCAACTTGAGGTCCTTAAAGGTATTGATCTAGAAGTTCAAGCTGGTGAAGTCATCTGCCTTATTGGTGCTTCTGGATCAGGTAAAAGTACATTCTTAAGATGTTTAAATTACTTAGAACTACCCACTGATGGAATTATTAACTATCAAGGAACGCCGATTGATCCAAAGGTAACAAACCTCAATCAAGTCCGTTCTTCGATGGGTATGGTTTTTCAACATTTTAATCTTTTTCCTCATATGTCAGTGCTTGAAAATATCATTGAAGCTCCCATCAAAGTTCAAAAAATAAAACGAAGTGAAGCGATACAAATTGCCAACCGTTTATTAGAAAAAGTTGGTCTAAGTGACAAAGCGAAGGAATATCCCGCAAGATTATCTGGTGGCCAAAAGCAAAGAGTCGCGATTGCAAGAGCGCTTGCCATGGATCCAAAGCTTATGCTTTTTGATGAACCCACCAGTGCTCTAGACCCTGAAACGGTTGAGAGTGTTCTAAATGTGATGAAGCAACTTGTTAATGATGGGATGACAATGATTATTGTTACTCACGAAATAAGTTTTGCTCGAGCTGTTGCCGATCGCATTTGTTTTTTACATGAAGGAAAAATTCTAGAAGAAGGCTCACCTTGCGAGCTTTTAGATTCACCAAAAAATGCACGTACTCAAGAGTTTTTAAAGTCAGTTATAGCCTAAGGATCGTTATGGATAAGATGCCCGTATTTTTTAATCAATTACAGCTTGAGTTTGCTCCAAAGTATGAGTGGGCCTTAGGTAATAAAATCAAACATCCAGAAAGCACGAAGAGAGCTGAGTCTATATTTAAATCTTTATCAAAAGATCAAAGTTTTGAAATTATTGAACCAAAAAAAATACCTCTTTCAGCAATTCGTGATGTTCACAATTTCCAATTATGGACTTTATATAATGCTGCAACTCACCTACCAGATGATAAAGAGTACTATCCCAGTGTTTTCTTGCAACGTTCTGGTATTGAGCCTAACCCTGCTAATCTAAACCATGCTGGATATTACTGCTTTGACTCAGGGACACCGTTAAATAATAAAACACTGTCTGCTGCTGGCTGGTCTGCTGCCTGCGCTCTTGAGGCGACGAAGATGGTTGCCAGTGGTAAGTCTAAATATGCCTACGCTCTTTCAAGACCACCTGGTCACCACGCCTCTTTTGATACATATGGTGGTTATTGTTACTTTAATAATGCCGCTATATCTGCCAGAGAACTGAAAAAGAAAGGTAGAGTTGTCATTCTTGATATCGACTTTCACCATGGAAATGGCTCTCAAGAAATATTCTATGAAGATCCTGATGTTTTAGTCATTAGTATCCATGGTGATCCTAGGGACTATTTCCCATACCTCATCGGTTTTTCAACTGAGGTAGGATCTGGAGCGGGAGCTGGGTTTAATCATAATATTATCCTTCCTACCGGAACTAAACTTAAGGCCTATGAACAAGCTTTAAAAAAACATGTTTTCCCAACGATAAAAGCATTTGAGCCAGAGCATCTTATTGTGTCAGCTGGATTTGATACCTATAAATTAGATCCCATTGGCAAATTTGAACTTGAAACAGATGACTATCAAAAGCTTGGACGACAAATCTTTGAATTAGATCTTCCTACTGTTATCTTACAAGAAGGTGGGTACCACACCAAAGATCTTGGCCCGAACGTTAAAAGTTTTTTAAAGGGCTTTCTTTAGTTTAACTGCTTGTACCAAACATTCATCGACTGGATACTGCCAGATATATTGGTATTATTTTTTAACATACCAGCGAATTCATAACCTGCTTTGGAAAAAGTAATATTCATACCAAAGGATCTCGCACGAGCGATGGTATAGGCAGTTTTAATTCCATTTTGCTTCATTTGTGCTTCCATAAAATATAATATTTCATGAGCAAGACCTTGCCCTCTATAATCAGGTAAAGTGGCGAAATCCGTCATTTCGACATTTAATCCGTTCTTATCAATTTCACAAGCGGCAACCGAAACAAGTTTTCCTTCAGGATCATAGACTCCAAAGCTTCGAACATAATCACTCATCACTGTTTTAAGGTACTCTGATTGATGGATAGGAAATGGGTATGTAGGAAAAATTTCAGAATAAATGGCTGCCATTTCTTCTGTATCTTCAAGAGTAAGCTCTCTCATCATATAATTGGAAGGCAGACCTTGCGCCCTAATGGTATCTTTATCTTGAGAGACCTCAATCACTTCTTGAACAAGTGCTGGTTTTTCAAGTTCTCTTCTTTCTTGATCTATATACTTAACCATAAAAATGGCTTGCTCAACGCCTTTATAAAATCCTGGAATTGTAGCCTCGATTTCATAACCATTTTCTAAAAATGAAAGATATCTTGATTGTGGAGTTTTAATGAAAATCTTTCCGTAATTATTTTCTAAGGCTAGCTCTTCTATCGAAACAATAACTTGCTTGGCAGAGATATCATCATTCATTTTCATCAAATAAATACGATCATTGAATTCACCGTGCTGAATGGTGGCCCCAGCAATCTTCTCTACAACATCACCAACAGTGACGATCAGATCATTTGTTTTTATCATTTCTACCTCGAATTTTAACTATCATAGCAGCAATGACCTTAAACATGTATTAGGGATGACCTAATATGATGATCTAATTCTTTATGTAAATTCAGTGTTTTGCCATAATAAGAAACATACTGGAGGAAACATGCTCGAAAAACACGGAAGCCAACTTAAATCAAATACTCAAAATGAAAATATCATCCTAATAAACCCAGAAGGTCATCAATTTCAAATTAGTCACACAGCTCATATGGTTTGGAATATGCTCGATGGACAGACCGAAGTTAAAACAATCGCAAATAAAATTGGAACTATTGCTGAAATTGATGCGCCTAAAATGGAGGGATTAGTTTTAGAAATTATTTCAGGTTTAAAAGAAGTCGACCTCGTAGGCTAAAAAAAAGGGCTTCCTCGGAAGCCCTTTCTCTATCAAATTCTTATTCTTCTTTAGCTTTTTCTTTACCAATGACTTCAGGTTCTGCGTTTGCATCAGCCGCAACTTCAGAAACCGCTTCCTCTTTTGCAGGTGGCTTACAAGCAACGACGTTAGTCTCAGGCTTCATATTATAAAGCTCTACACCAGTTGGAAGTTTAATATCTTTAATCGCAAGGTGATCACCAATATCTAAGCCTGAAACATCAATTTCGATAAATTCTGGAAGATCTTTTGGAAGGGCCTTAATATCAATTTCTTTAAGTACAAGTTGGACTAAGCCACCAGTTTTTTCACCGATTGCTTTTCCAAGAATATGTACAGGGATTGAAGCGTGAGTCTTTTCACCAGCTTTTAGAAGGTGAAATGACATATGAACAAGCTTACCTGAAGATGGTTCTCTTTGAACTTCAGTCAAGTTAACCATTTCTTTTTTGCCGTCAATCACCATATCTAGCACTCGCTCGCCTGTAGCGAGAATGACGTTTGCTTCTTTTCTTTGAATAAAAATTGGTGTCGATGGATTTAATCCACGAGCGAAAAGAACACCAGGAACTTGAAGTCCTTTTCTAATTTGTTTCAAGCTCTGCGCTTGGTTGAGGCTACGAGTAGTAGCGACAATAGTTTGATGGGCACCCATGAGACGAACCTCCTTATCAGTTCTCTTTTTAGCTTTAGCATAATAACACTTTATTGAGCATTTGCGACCATGCAAAAGGTTAAAAAAAAAGCGACCCGAAGGCCGCTCTTTAAAGTCGGTTTTTACTCACCGAGCATAGAACGTAGCATCCAAATTTCTTTTTCAAGCATTCCAACCTTATCGTCCGCATATGCCGTTGTAATGGCATCTGAGGTCTCAGAAAGAGATTTAAACTCACCATGGAAAAACTTAAAATCTTCTAATAAAGCCTTAACAACATCGTTGCCGTTAAAGTCTGTTTTTTCCTCTTCTTTAATGCGCGATGAAGCAAGAATCTGCTTTAGTGTAACTAAAGGCTTACCACCAAGTTGTAAAATCCTCTCAGCGACATCATCATAAATAGTACCAAAAGCAAGATAGAACTCTTCAGTTTTAGCGTGAAGACCATAAAACTGCATTCCTTTTACATTCCAATGGTAGTTATGAAGTTTCGTGTACATCACGTTTGCATCAGCAAGAATATTATTTAACTTGTTAATTGTTTCGTTATTCGACATCTGTCATCTCCTTTCTTAAGTTTACTTATTACTATTTTACGGTAGATCAGTAATAAGCTCCAATGTTAACTATTTATGTATCGATAGTTTTTATCTATCGAAAAAATTCTTCTCCCAAAGGGCATTAATCTTTTCAGCACTCATGCCTGAAGAGATTAGGTAATCTTTCATTTGATTAATATTTCTACTTCTTTTTTCTGCAGTTGCTAGCCAAATTGCTGCAAACGTTTGATCAACTTGTTCATCATCATCATTCAAATCGAGGACATCCCAAAGAAAGCCAGTCACTCTCCACTCATTTTTTGGCCCCTGACAAACATCTGCCGGAATTGTTTCAATTCGAAGAGGTGCTCGTCTTGGAACCATATATTCGAACTTAGCATCTGCATCAGTGCGATCGATTTTCAACCAAGCAGAAAAATAAGATGCCCACCCTTCTGATAGGGCCAAAGCCTCGGAGTAGCATTCATCAATACGGTGAGATCCTCCTCCGAATGAGCCCATTTTTGCTTGATCATATATAGCATGTCCTAACTCATGACCTACAACATCCCATTGATATCCTTTAGTCACACGTACTCTATCACCACTGTAATAATCGCCGTTGGCAGGAAAGATGATTGAAACGTTACGTTTCCAAAGGCTTATAATACCAGCATCAGTCATTTTTTCTTCAGCTGTTTTAGCCGTGTTCCATACACCTGCTAATTCACCAGCAGGAGTTTTTTCATCATAAATGAGTCTATGGTCATGACCACATTTTCCTTCAAAACCAAATTCATAAATATCTCTATCTTGAATTGAAAATCTTGAAGTTTGTGCTTTGGCATAAACGCGAAAACTTTCTTCTCCATTTTTACATTTTGATTCTAAATTAAAGTCTGGCATGGCCAAAATAATTTTTTCATCGCCTTTAACTAAGACCATCGATGCTGAAGTTTTTCCGTCTCTTGAGACAGAACTTTCAACCTGATCGGGCATGACAAAATTCGAACTAAATAAAATTCTTTTCTCACTGCTACCAGAAAGATCTGTTTCAGGCTCTCCCCAAGATCCAAAAGCACTTGAAGTAAGCATCAAAGTGCACAAAATGACTAAAAGGCGCATCCATGTCTCCTTAAAAATTGAATAAGTTATTCTCCTAAAGGTTAATCCTAAGGGCCAGTAGGTTTTTACGAATTTACAGATAATGCATCGAAAAACTACCGAAATCACTAAGAGCTATTAAGAAAAATATTATCTAAATCTAAGAAATCATTACAAAATCAAAGACAAATAAGTCGCGGTGGGTTATATCCCTGAATAATGAAAAAACTCTCTCCAATTGATCTATCGTATTTAAATCAAGAGCAATGGCTAGCGATGCCATTAAATCTGATTAGGTTTGATTTAAAAAAACATTGGGTTTGGGATTGCTTAAATATAGTAAAAGAAGAGCTGCGCGAAAAAAATATTAAACCATTTTTTCATACTTGGGTTTCGGATGAATGGTTTTGTCCTGATGGATGTCCCGGTATAGCAATTCCTTTTTATCTATTTCATCCAACATTTATAAAGTTATTAAAAAAATCAGGCCTTAATGTCGAAGGCATCAATAAGAAACAGGCATTGATGCTGATTCGTCATGAAATCGGCCATGCTATTGAGAATGCCTGGCGCCTTCGTAGAAAAAGACAAAGGCAAAAACTGTTTGGAAGTTCAACAACTCCTTATCCTAATATTTATAAACCCAATTTAGAATCTACTGATTATGTCCATCATCTTGAAGGCCATTATTCTCAAGCCCATCCAGACGAAGACTGGGCAGAGACATTTGCCGTATGGCTCTCAACTCCAAAGAAGACTTGGACAAATAAATATAAAAAGACATTGGCTCTCTCGAAGCTGGAGTATTGTGATTCGATCATGCAAGAAATTGCGGGCACAAAGCCTATCAATAGCGAGAAGTTTGTTGTTGACCCTATAACTGATTCTAAAGGAACAATCGCTGATTTTATCGAAAGTTCAAAAAAGCGACAGTTAAGAACAATTACTAAAGTCGTTAAAATTCAAAAAATATCCCCAAAAAAACTAACTCCTGATATTCTTATTCAAGCAAAGCAAATGCTCATTAATGAGAATATTGGGATTTTAATGTGAAAAAAAGTCGCCTGATGGTGCTAATGCACAAAGATTTGGTTCCTAAAAATGGGATCAAAAGAAGTGATATCGATCCTGATAAATGCCCTTGGATTACAGAACTAGATGTCATTACAGCTCTAAAAAAGCGCGGGCATGAAGTTTTACCACTAGGTATCTATGGCGACTTAAAACCGATTCGTGATGCTATTGAAGAGTTTAAGCCTCATGCTACTTTTAATTTACTTGAAGAATTTGATGGCGAAGCTTTATTCGACCAAAATGTAGTTAGTTATCTTGAACTGCTAAAACAACCCTATACAGGCTCAAATCCGAGAGGACTTATTCTTGCCAGAGATAAAGCACTGACAAAGAAAGTCTTAACTTATCATCGAATAAAAACGCCAAGGTTTGCAGAGTTTCCTGTTTGGACGGGTGTTAAAGTTCCAAAAGAATTACCTTACCCATGTATTGTAAAATGCCAAATGGAAGAAGCCTCCCTTGGAATTGCAAGATCGAGCATTGTGAGATCAAAAGAAAAGCTCATCGATCGGGTTAAGTGGATTCATGAAAAGCTTGGTTACCATGCGATTGCCGAAGAATTTATCGAAGGACGCGAGCTTTATGTTGGAGTCTATGGCCATCAGCGCTTAAGCACCCTGCCTGTTTGGGAAGTTCACTTTGATAAAGTGGATGAGCCTTCAAAAGAAATTTATACGCGAATGGCAAAATGGAATCCTGATTATCGAGCGAGAAAAGGTATCAAATCAGGCCCTGCCAAGCTGACTCCTGCCCTACAAAAAAAAGTCATCGATATATGTAAAAGAACTTATCGTGCCCTTCATTTATCTGGATATGCCAGGATTGATTTAAGAGTCACTCCTGAAAATGACATTTATGTTATCGAAGCGAATCCAAATCCCAATATTGGCAGAGATGATGAGTTTGCAGAAAGTGCCATGCATAAGGGCATCAAGTATGATGATCTCATTGAGAAGATGGTTTCACTCGCTTTTGCTAGTAGCACTATTTATACAGACTAAGAAAGAACCGGTTGCATTTCATCGATACTTTGCTTTGAAGCCTTTTCCATTATTTTCAACTTTTCAGGATCTAAATTAAGTCCTTTGGTGCAATCAATAAATGCTTTCGAAAGATCCTTATGGCACTTGAGAAGATCATTCCAGATACGCTCGAGATCTTCTTTATGAGTTCCGTCACTGCAACTACCAAAAGTTAAGGCCCACAAGAGACTGGCAAATAATTTATTTTCCATATCGCGAACTTGAGGTACTGTCCCACCTTTTTCAAGTTCAGCCATGCATGATTGAGTGTTTTGAATAAAAGAAGCGCTAAAGAGTTCTAGTTGTTCTTTGTTAAATTTACCTGGAAGAATAAAAAGATTTTTAACCATATCAAAGGCTTTTTTATCTTTAAGCTTAAACTCATTAAACTTTGAAAGTTTAATCGCTTGAGAATAAAGAAGCACTTGAGCTCTTCGACTTTCATCTAATCCGTCAAAGTTCGAATTAAAATTATCAAAGAGCTCGGAAATACCTTCCATTAGGCTTGAACCGGCATCTGCTTAATATGCAAATCTCTTTGAGGAAATGGAATACTTATGCCTTTTTCATCAAAGGTTAGCTTCACATTCTCTTGTGTCTCAAAATAAAAGGACCAGTAGTCTTCAGTTGTCGTCCATACTCGTATTTGAAGATTAACAGAGCTGTCGCCAAGAGAATGAACATGGACTTGAGGAGCTGGATCACTAAGAACACGCTTATCAGCCTTAATCATCCCTGTAAGAATTTCTTTTGCTTTTTTAAGGTCATCTCCATAACCAATTCCAAACATCATGTCGCATCTTCTAGTGCCTGTAATAGTAAAGTTTGTAATCGGTCCGTTTGCTACTGCGCCATTTGGAAGAATCACTCTCTTGTTATCAACAGTATGAATGATAGTATGAAAGACTGTTAATTCCTTCACTGAGCCTTCAAAGCCTTGTGCTTGAATATAATCACCTTCACGAAAAGGTTGAAAAATTAATAACATGACTCCACCAGCAAAATTTGACAAAGATCCTTGAAGAGCAAGGCCAACGGCTAAACCAGCTGAGCCTAAAATGGCTAAGAAAGAGCTCGTTTCAACACCTATCACACTGACGACAGAAATAACTAAAGCAACTTTTGAAACTAAATCAAACAGTGAAATTAAAAATGATCTCAAAGAGGCGTCATAGTTCTTAAGAACCATTATTTTATTAAATGCTTTATCTAAGATCTTAATGAAACGAAGACCTACAAATAAAGTTATTAGAGCAAGAAGTATCTTAGGAGCATAGGCAATAGCTTGCTCTTGAAGCTGAGGTAAAATATCGTTGAGTTTCATCAATTCAGGAATTGATTGTTCCATGAGTTCTCCGTTTAATTTAAGACGCCAAAAGACTAGCGTTTAAATGGCGAAGCGTCATGGTTAAATGCACTAAATTATTTTAGAGATGCATCAATTTTATTGATAAAGTCTTTGGAATCAGGAGCTACGCTAGACGAGAAACGCTGCACAACCGTTCCATCTTTTGAAATTAAAAATTTCTCAAAGTTCCACTTAATTTCTTTCTCATTTTTAGATGCTTTAATAAGTTTTGCTATAAGTTGATTTTTATCTCCACCAATCACTGTCTTTTTCTTTGATATTTGAAATGTCGCTCCGTAATTAAGTTTACAGAATTTTGCGACTTCCTCATCAGATTCAGGAGTCTGTCCTCCAAAGTCGTTGCTTGGTACACCTACAATGGTGAGACCTTTGTCTTTATATTGTTGATTCAATTTTTCTAAAGCTTCAAGTTGAGGAGTATAACCACATTGAGTTGCAATATTAACAACGAGAACTGGCCCTTTGCCAAAATCAACCGATTTGCCTCTTGGTGCATCCAACTTTTCATTTTCAAAAAATGGATTGGCAAAACAAATGGCAGGGACAATAAATAATAATGCTAATCGTTTCATAGTTTCTCCTTAGATCCACTATAAACTAATTCGTTGAGTTGGAACTGCTTGTCTAGAAGTTCTCCAACAAATCCACCATGAACAATATGATAGGCATAATGCATATGCAGGCACCTCACACGAGTGAAGTCCTGAATTCCACCAATGCCTGTATCTTTAATAACTTTAAGAAAGCTATCATCAATACCATTTTGGTCATGAAGAGAGGTAAAAAGATCCCAACGAAGCTTTTTATAATTTTCATTATCAGCTTTTAATTTAGCCGTTAAAGTTTCATCGTTAGGCAAAATATTATTTTCTAAGTCTTTAATCCAGGCTGTTCTCTCGATATTGGAAATGGCTTTATGAATTAATGGACTTGTTAACCAGTACATTGAAGGAAAAGGCTTTCCTTCAGCAAGCGGATCAACCTTCAAAACGGCAGGCTGCTGATCACGATCAAAGGCCATGACTTCTAAAGCACCAACAGGCTTTCGCCCAAGTTGTAATGTAATCGTATCAATCTGTTCTTGTGTAATCATAAAAGAGCAATGCCTTTTGGCCATGGGAAAGTCAAGATTATTGACTTTTTTCTTGTACCGTTCTCATCAAAAAGTTATCATTAGCAAACATATCTGCCCATTTTTCAAAAGGAATAGGTTTTTTATTGCTGGCAATATGATCAAGATAGGCGATAACTCCAAGACTACCGTTTGAGGTCACTTCTCTGTAATTTCCAAGAGAATGAATCCACCCCCTTTTACCTTTAATAGGAATAGAACTAAAAAGCCTTGGAGCGTAATTAAAATACGACTGACATGAAAAAAGAGCGAAGATTTGGTTTTCAGGAGCAGTACCTTTGAATTCTTTGATCGTAGTCTCTAAATCTAACGTCGATGGATTGATTGCATCACCGAAATTTGAATGGCCTTCGTAAATAAAAATATCACTTTCAAGCATTCCATTTCCAATAAATTTCTTTGTGATTTCAAAATTGGAAGTCTTTACTTTGGTAGAGCCTAGATAAAGCTTTAAGTCGATAGAGAGTTGACTCTGCTTAAGAACTCCCTTTAAATCAATCACCACTTTATTTTCATCAATAAATACATCTTTTTTTGAAACATTAAAGTATTTATTTAAACGCCATAAGAAAATAAGCATTCGATCAACACTAACATCGACATTTGAACCTTCGTTAAAACTTGGAAGAATTTTATCAAACCCAGCTTTGTCTTTTATCTGAAAGGCTTGTTCAAATTTTTTATAAAGTATATCGGCTTCTAATTTTTGATGTGGATTAATGGTAAAGCCCATGGCCAAACCTATGTGTACCGTTTTATTTTTCTTAATAATCTCTTCAAAAGGGAGTCTTTTATTTTCTATTGATGGAATATCAAAAAAACGAGGTTTAACTTTTTGATAAGAGTTGTTTAATTTATACCATTTACCACAATTAAAACTGACTCCGTTTGCATCATTTGCCTGAAGTACAGGATTCCAGAAATAAAAGAATTCATTATTTTGTAGAGATTTATAAGTTTCAGTCACTCTAATAGATATTGGGTCAATGCATGGATTATTTACACTCACGTCCTTAGTGATAGAACTTTGAATTGGTCGATACTCACTTTCGGGAACGACCTCAAATGCTGTCATTGGATCCATAGGTACATAATAATTAAAATTCTCAGAATCTAATGCTGGTGCATTATAACCAAGACAATAGTATGCATTGAAGTTAGTTTTGACTTTGACTAAGATCGCTTTATCCCCTTTTTTTGCGCCACTTGCTTTGAGCTTAATCGCATATTGCATAAGTTCAGGGGAAAGAAACTTAAGCTCTTCATCTTTAATTTTTACAGTTTTCACATCATAGGGATATATCGTCTCTTCTCGTGAAATGATCTCTGTTTTGACTGAATCTGGATCCATAGACATAAATTTTGCATGATTAGCGACATTTACGAAGTCAAAGCTAAATGGAATAAACATATTTCCATAGTAGGCAATTTGATACAAGAAGCTTTCATTGACTGAACCATCTTCTTTTTTTGGAGCTGCAGATTCAAGCAAAATGTACTGAACTTCATGTTGCACTTGCTTGAACTTTGTTTTACCAATACAGCTCAAATTCAAACTTTCGTTAACAACAGGATTTGTCTTTAAATTATCGACAACAACACTATCGGTGTTATTTGAACAAGAACTCAAAAAGAGGATCATGAAAATAATAACGACGTTCACATAGCTCAACGACAACATCCTTGTTGTTACAATCAAAATATTCTATCTAAAAATTAGCGTTGGCATCGACTAACGCATAAGAATCGTTATAACTAACTGAAAAATCCCAACTCACTTTAACGTTTCCATTATCCATTTGCTCAAACTGCTTTTCAATGGCGACATTTGTCACCATCAGACAGATGACCAAGAAAGTTTTAAACCAAGTTTTGATTTCCACAGGTACCTCGCTATTCAGTTAAATTGAGTATACCTGTGAAATTGGTCTATATAAATATCGATAACTTAGGTGGTTTTTCACGCCATTTTATCTTGGCACATGAAAGATGATGACCTTTGATCCTTTCGACCCTTTAAATCGAGTCGTTTTATCCCAATGCCCGATTGCATCTCTTGCATCTAGCTTTGTCCCATTAACATCAATTTGCCCATCAACGACAAGAAGATACGTTCCTAGATCTTCGCTTGGCGAATCAATCTCTAGTTCAGATCCATCAAATTCAACGATTCCAATATAAGCATCTTGATTAATAACAAGAGTCTTATCTCCTTGATAAGTTTCGCTTGGAGAGACTAACCAGGTGACTTTACCAGCTGAAACTGTATAGCTCATTTGTTGGTAGTTAGGTTTGAGTCCATTTTTATTTGGCATAATCCAAATTTGAAAAAGCTTTAAATCAATCGCCTCTGGATTATGTTCAGAATGTCTTATTCCAGTTCCTGCGGCCATTAACTGAACTTCACCAACACTAACAGTTCCCTTTGTCCCAAGACTATCTTGGTGAAGCACGCTTCCTTGAAGTGGAATAGTGATAATTTCCATGTCTTGATGAGGATGAGTACCAAAGCCTTGATGAGCTTCAATGATGTCATCATTAATAACTCTAAGTGCACCAAAACCCATTTTTCTAGGGTCGTAGAAGCTTGCAAAGCTAAAACTATGATGACTCTCAAGCCAATCCATTTTAACGTGACCTCTTTCGTGACTTGGGTGTAGTACTATTGATTGCTGCATAAAATCCTCCTAAATCCATCTTCGTCCGAATGAGTATAAAATAATATTATTTTATATTAACAATCTATATAGATTTTGATTATATAAATAGCCAAACATTTGGTATTATTGGCTTTTATTGCCCGAGACTTGGACATAGAATAACTTATGGCTTTATCAAAAATAGATGCATTCGATTTTCCTGAAGGAATGAAACTTTCTCGTAAGTATGAAATTGTCTCACGTCTTGGCGGCGGCTGGGAGGGTGAAGTCTACCTTGTTCAAGAAGCTGGCACAGACATTCTTAGAGCTGCTAAGTTTTTTTATCCACAAAGAAATTTAAAAAATAAGACAGTTAATTTTTATGCAAAGAAATTACATAAACTGCACAGCTGTCATGCCTTGATAAAATATCTTTCTCAGGAAATTATCATTCATGAAGATGAAGAGATCACGTACCTGATCTCTGAGTTTGTAGATGGAAAGACGTTATCATCATTTCTAAACTCTAGACCAAGAAAAAAACTAACGTCGTTTCAAGGATTACACCTTCTACATGCTATCGCCAAAGGTGTTGAAGAGATTCACCACCTTAAGGAATATCATGGTGATTTACATACAGATAACGTGATTGTGACTAAATTTGGTCTAGAGTTTTCAGTCAAGCTTATTGATGTCTTTCAGTGGGGAAGAGCGACTAAAGGTTCTATCCAAGATGATGTTATCGATATGATTCGCATTTTCTATGATGCTTTAGGTGGAGCAAAAACCTATTCTTCACAACCCCAAGAAGTAAAAGATATCGTTTGTGGTCTGAAAAAGAATATGATTAGAAAGAAATTCAAAACTGCAGGGCATTTAAGAGTTTATCTTGAACATATGCACTTGGAAGTTCTCTAAATGCCAAATCTTATTAAGAGCGATCAATTCTTCAATACTCATCATGATGAAGTACAGCTACTGGAACTTGATAAAAACAAGGTTGCCTATTTCACCACCCCCTATGCAGAGATTAATCAAGACAGCATTGGCTATTTTCACGATCCGGATAATCAAACAACCATTCTTTTATTAGCAGATGGAATGGGTGGACATAGTGAAGGTGAAAAAGCCTCAAAAGCTGTTATTCAAGGTATATTGAATGAATTAAAAAGTGCAAAAGAAGTAGGACCAATCGCCTCCATCATTGAAGCGATCGATGCCGTTCATAAAAAAATTCAGCGTAACTGGGATGATGCTGGTACGACTTTATCAGTGGCCGAAGTTGGTGAGAAAACAGTTCGATTTTATTCAATCGGGGATTCGCCTGCACTTTTGCTTTCTTCAACTGGAGAAGTGCTGTATCAAAGTAATCTTCACTCGCCAAAAGACTTTGCTCTTAAAAGTGGTCTGTTTGCAGAAAAAACGATTATGCAAAAAGAGCAAGACCATTTCGTTTCAAACGTTGTTGGCCTTGATGATTATTTTGTAGAAGTCAGCCCATCTTTAAAAATTTCCAAGGGTGATGTCGTTATGATTGCATCTGATGGAATGTTTTCTAAAAACTTCACTTATGAGTTTGTGCTTCCAAACGGCAATTTTGAGGAAACACTTAGTGCCATGCTTGAACAAACAGCTTTAAAATCAAATAAGCGTCATGAAGAGCTTTTTGATGATACTAGTTTTCTTTTTTTCCAACGCTAAATTACTTGGTTAGAACTTCATTACATAATGTTTGATCGTGATTCAGTGATTTAAAAAGCTTCATTCTAAATCCACCCTTAGCAGAAATAAGTTTTTCAGCCATTTCATCAATCGCTGTAACCGAAAGCACCGCCTGGATATAAGCTTCGATCAAATCATCCAACCCAAGCCCTAGATTATTAAAATCTTTTCTATCCATGAGCATGAGACGATGAGTATCAGAGTCCCACTGGTCTTTTCCCTTTTTGATGGAAAGATTAGTTCCAAGAACATCCCAAGAAGATTGCCCTGGATCCAATGCTTCTTTAAGAGGAGAGCGACTTTTTCTGGCGTAGAGAGCTGCAGGTCTAAAACCTGTTGGCGTCGCGTAGACCATCATTCGAAGGTCGGCGACAAAGATTTCGCCCTTTTTATTAGGGACAGTTCCAATATGATAATACTTTCCTTGTTCCGTTTGGGAACTCCACTTGGCATGTCCAATTAAAGACTGAACGATGAATTGGTCGTAGTCATACTCACCTTTCATGAACTCTTCGAGCTCATCACTATTAGTGATAGTATAAACTCCCTGACCTGCATTGGAATAAGGGTTTTTAATAACGGCAAATCCACCAAAACGATCGACCCACATTGGAATTTCTAGTTTTCCAACACCTTCAACTGTTTCAGGCGTATTAATTTTTAAGCCTAGTTTTCTAGTCGATGCATTAAAAAGATCGTAGGCTTTGCTCGCGACAAGTTTATTTCTTCCCCCCGCTAAACAAACAAGAGTTGAATTATAGACAAAGGTCTTAGTTACGACAGGTAGTCTATTCCAAGGTTTTTGAGTCACATATCTAAGACAGGCCCTTATTGGGATCTCTTCATTCTCTTCATTTATTAAGTGAAGAACTCCGTCTCTATAAACAATAGGATTTTTCTCTTGATCAAAACAGGGAACTAACCAAACATCTTCCCTACTTAGATCGGCCAAGGTCGCGGCATAACCAGTAACTTCCATTGGATTTTTATCATAAATAACGGCCAAGACACCTTTTGGTAAACGCTTACCTTTAATCAAAGTTAGAAAACTATCCTCGATCAGACTTCTATAGCCTCTATGCTCATCACCATCAGACTTGGGTGGCATAGACTTTTGACCTGAGGGACAAGAGTTTGTCTCTAGTACCACCATCTGACGATTGCCTTGTTCGGTAGTGACATAAAACAAGTCGGCTCCGCCCCAATGAAAGAACTTGGTTGAGCGATTCAGTAACTGGCTTAGGGACTTACCATCAACCTTAGGATTGAGATAAGCATATCGTTGAACAATTCGGTCGTGATCAAGGTTGAAAAAGTGAGCCACCATAGGATGGATCTGAGCGTTTAGCGCTTTTGGATAGAAATGTTCTTCAGGTTCAAAACAACCAGGCTTTACAAGTCTTACTGAGCGGCTCATGGAATGGTCCTTATAGGCTAAATGATCATTGGAATTATCCCTGTTAATCGACTTAAAAAAAAGACTAAAATTGTTAGCTTTGGATAAGTACTGGATTTAGTTTATAGCCCCCTAAAAAAAGATTAAAATTGTGCTTGCAGTCAAACTAAGACAGGAATATTCTTAAGAGGCAGAAAATCAACAAGACTGCAAAGGAACAGAAGCACTAGTTAACGTTGTCATGATCACCACCGGCATCAAAAAACTATTCTCTGTTTTTGTATCTAGATCTCTATCTACTCATCCCATTTTATTTTCGATCCAACTCATTAATCCTAGGAGATTATTATGAAACTGTTGAAAATTTTATTCGCCCTTTCTCTATTAACTCAATTTAACCTTGTTCACGCTCAAGATGATATGAGCGATGAAGGTTGGAGTGAAGAATCTTCTGTTCCAGCTGAAGCAACGCCAATGGTTAAAGAAGACGCTGCAGGCGAAGAAGAAATGCCTGTTTATGACGAAGGTTCCGACTACTAATATTCCACTTTAGGTTCTATACTATAAAGTATGGAAATGAAGATTTGGAATGAATTTGAAATTGATTCTCAAGCATCGGGCCATTGGAAAATTGGCCCTTTGCATTTGTGGATTACTCGTTTTAAAAACGAATGGCGTATAGCTAATACATCAAGCCATGATCCTGAAGATCGACAAGTAGAAATTGAATCTCCCTATTTGGGAGTTATGCCTGAAAATTTAAATTCTAACCGCTTTGGTGGAAAAGAAACTGAAGCCACCATACGCTTTACTCCATCGCTAGCTGATCGTCCTGTTGTGATTAGACCTGAGATGCCTTTTTATCTACCTGCTGGTGAAGAAGTTACCATTTTTGTTTCAACTCCAATGTGGATCAATATTACGGTTGAACCCAGATCTAGAAAACTCCTCTCATTGCCAATACTAAGGCTTTCTGATTCTTGGTTTGGACCAGATCCGACAGAAGGTGAACTTTGTTATGCCGCCAAAACAAAAGCAAAACTTCGATTTGAAGACTTAAAACTGATTCAGTATCGTGCCGTTACGAAAATTGTATTGAAGAATAATCATACAAAACAATTATTTCTTGAAAGAATCAAAGTTCCGGTAAATAACCTCTCTCTTTATAAGTCGGAAGATGCAGGTCTTTTGACTGAAACAATCACCATTGTAAAAGAAGACGATACTTCTGAAATGAAGATGAAAATTAACTCTCCAAATGAAATAGAATTTGGTTCACCAATAAAGATTGCGATGCCTCGCGAGCCAATTCAAAAAAATATTTTTCTAAAAGCTTTTAATACGCTGATTGGATAATTTGAGATGTATAAAATACTAAACCCAGAAAATATAAAACTTTGGCTTGAAGCGGCCATGCTAGGGCTCATCGGGTTTATCGCCGTTAGAATTGCGGTTAGAGCAACTTGCATTCTTTTAGCAAAAGCCCTTGATGAAAATAAACTTTTTATTTTTAATAAGCTTTCTACTTATCTTCTCAATACAATTATTCTACTACTCGTTTTAGATTTTGCTGGAGTCCAACTTAAGCTACTTCTTGGCGCTGCCGGTGTCTTTACAGTCGCCATAGGTTTTGCCTCGCAAACATCAGCATCAAATTTAATCAGTGGCCTTTTTTTAATAGGCGAAAAGCCTTTTAAAAAAGGTGATGTTATTACCATCGGGGATAAAACTGGTGTCGTCATGGCGATAAATCTTTTCTCCACCAGACTTAGAACTTTAGATAATCTACTCGTTCGAGTACCTAATGAAACTTTAATGAAGAGTGAGATTACCAACGTCACTCACTTTCCGATTCGAAGAGCCGATCTCCAAATCCCTCTTTCTTTCGAAGCGGACTTAGTCCAAGTAGAAAGAATACTAAGGGACCTCGCAGAAGATTCAGGACAATGCCTAGATGAACCTAAGCCGATTTTTATTGTTCAAGGAATAAGAGAATCCAGACTAGATGCTCAGTTTTCATTTTGGATTCACAGAGATAACTTTTTAAAAACCAAAAACGAATTTTATGGCCGCATGATTACGGCCTTTAAAAATAACAACGTGGAAATATCTCTTCCTAAAGTTGTTCATATCAATCGAGATTAGTTTACCAATCTAAAATGTAACCAAACATTAATGGTGCAACAATCGTGGCATCACTTTCTACTACGTGCATTGGTGTATCAACCCCTAGTTTACCCCAGGTGATCTTTTCACTGGGTGTTGCTCCTGAATATGAGCCATAACTCGTCGTTGAATCTGAAATTTGGCAAAAGTAACCCCATAAAGGAACGTCTTCGCGCTGAAGGTCTTGATGAATCATGGGTACGACACAAATAGGAAAATCCCCTGCAATACCGCCACCGATTTGAAAAAAGCCAACACTCTTTTTTGAAGAGCGAGTAACTTCTGTATACCAATTCGCAAGTCTCATCATGGTCTGAATACCGTGCTCAACAGTTGAGACGTTTTTGATACGTCCTTCTATATTGGCAGCAGCGTACATATTACCAAGAGTTGAATCTTCCCAACCTGGAGTGAAAATTGGAATATTTTTTTCTTTAGCTGCAATCATCCATGAATTTTTCTCTGGAATTTGAAATGAAGCTTTAATTTCAGGGTCATCAAGAAGTTTCCAGAAGAACTGGTAAGGAGCCATTGTTTCGTTCTTCTCATCAGCAGCTTGCCACTGTCTTGTAATTGCCGTTTCAATTTTTCTCATGGCCTGTTCTTCTGGAATACAAGTGTCAGTCACACGATTGAATCCACCCGCCAAAAGGTCAGCCTCATCTTGAGGAGTTAAGTTTCTCCAGTGAGGAACTCTTTTATATTCATTATGAGCAACTAAATTAAAGATATCTTCTTCAAGATTGGCACCAGTACAAGTAATGGCGTCGACTTTACCTTGGCGAATCATTTCTGCTAAAGATCTACCGAGTTCTGCAGTCGACATGGCGCCAGCTAAAGTGATCATCATCTTGCCTCCGCCAGCAAGGTGTTTTTTATAATCTTCGGCAGCATCCATCATCGCTGCTGCATTAAAGTGACGGTAGTGTTCGCGCATAAATGTAGAAAGGTTTCCCATATTTTTTCCTTAAAGTTTAGATCGTCACTTTTGCCGTTTTACTACCGACTTTGACAAGATCTTTTTCGATGAAATCAAAGATTGCTCCCGCAACATTCACTCCGGTTGAACCTGAGATTCCCTCAAGTCCTGGCGAAGAATTAACCTCTAATATCATAGGTCCTGATTTTGAGCGAATGATATCGACTCCGGCAACTGATAACTTCATTTCTTTAGCTGCCTGAATCGCCAGTGCTCGTTCTTCAGATGTAATTTTTATTTTTTCAGCAGATCCACCCCGGTGTAAATTGGCCCTAAATTCACCTTCGGCAGCCTTTCGAATCATTGAGGCGATCACTTTTTCTCCCACGACAAAAGCTCTAATATCCGCGCCTTCACTTTCGCCAATATATTCTTGGACAATCATGTTGGCATTTAGACCTCTAAAGGCTTCAAGCACAGATTCGGCGGCTTGTTTTGTATCAGCTTTGACGACGCCGATACCTTGTGTGCCTTCGATTAGCTTCACAATAACTGGCGCTCCGCCAACACTATTAATTAATCCATTGATGTCAGGAGTTGAATGTGAAAAAGCCGTTGGTGGAATTCTCATTCCTTTTCTTGCCATAATTTGCAAACTTCTTAGTTTGTCTTTAGAGCGAGCGATTCCAAGAGATCCATTAACACAATAAACTCCCATCGCTTCGAATTGCCTTACGACCGAGCAACCAATGAAGGTATAGCCAGAACTTATTCTAGCGATAACGGCGTCGATGTCTTTAAGTTCCTCTCCTTCATAAGAAAGGGTTGATTGGTCAGCGCGGACCTGCATCGAACATTTTAAGTAGTTGATGACTTTTATTTCATGACCTCTCTTGGCACCTTCTTCACTAAGGCTTTTAACAGAGTAGGTATCTGGCAGGATTGTTAAAATTGCGACTTTCACGTTTCAAACCATTCCATCTAGGGTAATATTGTAAATATCATAATGCGAGGTAAGGACGATGGCTAAGACTAAGGTAACTAAAAAAAAGACCGTTAAAAAGTCGACTCGTCATAAAGAAACGACTATTCCGGTCGACAATACAAAACTGGCGCAAAAAATTCATCTAAAAGACTTTGAATCTCTCAATATCAAGCGCTTACGCAAAGGTGAGATTCACCGAATCAATATCGACATCCAGAAGAGTCCCTTAGGAGTCAATTGGCGTGTCCCTGTTCTTGTGGCCAGAGGCGTCGAAGATGGACCTGTCTTAGGTATCACCGCCGCCCTTCACGGCAATGAGCTCAACGGATTACCGACAATTTTTAAACTCTTTAACACCATTGATGTGACGAAACTTAAAGGAACATTGGTTGCCATTCCTGTCGTTAACGTTCCAGGCTTTCTTGCCAAGCAACGTGAGTTCACCGACAAAAAAGATCTTAATCGATTGTTTCCAGGCAAAGAGTATGGAACTGCCTCTGAAATGTATTGCTATAATTTAGTCAATCGAATCATTAACAAGTTTGATTATCTTTGTGACTTACATACTGCTAGCTTTGGTCGCATTAACTCTCTTTATGTGAGAGCCGATCTGGACAACCATGTCACTAGAAAGATGGCCCTACTTCAAAACTCTCAAATTATTGTCAATAAATACGATGAGCAAGGAACCCTAAGAGCTTGGGCCAATGGTATGGGCATTCACTGTATTACCATTGAGATTGGAAATCCCCATGCTTTTCAACCTGAACTTATTGACCAAACATATGACGGCATTAGAAATTTGATGAAGTATTTAAAAATGCTTCCGGGAAAGTTTCATATCGAAAAAAATTCGGTCACAGTTTGCGAGAAAAGCTATTGGGTCTACGCCTATAATGGCGGAGTGATTCAAGTCTATCCGCAGCTAACTGATCATGTCGAAAAAGATGAAGTTATCGGAGCTGTCTACGACATGCATGGGACTATTACAGACAAAATTATTGCCCCAGAAGCAGGCTATGTAATCGGTCGAAATGTAAATCCAGTGTGTGAAGCTGGAACTAGAGTTTTACACCTTGGTATTGAAGCGAAAGATATCTCGCTTGAGGTTTAATTGAACTTTGACTTTACTAAAGTCGCTGAAGATTTAATTAACTATGGCTGGCATAGTTCTCTCGATTTTTTTCCAAATCCACTTCTTGAAGATCTACGAGGCACTCTTCTTCATTTAAATGAGAATGAATTATTTCGCCCAGCAAAAGTTGGCAAAGGGATCAAACAAAAAAGGGTAGCTGAAATTAGGGGCGATTGGATTAAATGGCTATCAGAAGCTGGTGACTACCCTTCAACAAAAATTTATCTCGAAGTCATGAATGAGTTTAGACTCGTTCTCAATAGAGAGTTACTCATGGCCGCCAGTGAGTTCGAAGCTCATTTCGCCATCTATCCTAAAAACACATTTTATAAAAAACATCTTGATAGACATAAAAATAATCCTCACCGCCTTATTACGACAACATTGTATTTAAATAAGAACTATGAAGACAAACAAGGCGGAGCTTTAATTGTAGAAGACCTTCACAAAAATCATGTTGTAACATTAAACCCTCATTGGGGAAGATTTGTTTGTTTTATCTCTTCAGACTTTCCCCACGAGGTTCAAACAACAACTGTAGAACGCTATAGTTTAACAGGCTGGATGAGATCAAGATGAAAGGACTAATTACTTGCTTTGAAGATTTCTCTTCAATAAAAGAAAATACTTCACGAATTGTCGCTGAAAAATTAAACCTTCCGTTTAAGGTATTACCAGTAAGCTTTAGTGATTGCGATAAATTGATTAGTGAAGACTATGACTTTATCATTCAACTTGGTGTAGCTGCCTCAAGAAATATCGTAACCATCGAACGATATGCTCACAATCTAGCTCACTCCCCTAAACAGTCTGATAATCTGGGAGTAACTCCTTTCAATAAAGAAGTTGTCGAGGGGGCAGCACTTTGCCTTGAAACAAATATCCCATTTAATGATCTAAATTGCCTTACAGGTGATTGGGAATGGTCTTATTCTGCAGGCACGTACGTCTGTAATTCATTATACTTTAAAAGTCTGCAACGTTTCCCACAGACTAAGATTATTTTTATTCATCTTCCATATCATCTTAATCAGAGTGAACCGAAAGAAGCTCTAAATAAATATTCTGAAATCGTGCTACAGACCTGGAATAAACTTTCTAACTTTTCTTAAAATATTTTTGTCTAATATAATAGTAACCACTACCAATAATAATGACGGCAAGACCTTTTAGTAAGCTATCGCTATCGACAAAAAAGGCTAAAGACAAGCATCCGATTAATCCTAAAGCTGAATAATGACTTGAAAGAAATCTCTCTTTTGTTTTCAATTTAAGCGCAGAAATATTGGTAATAGAATAATAAAGCAGAACTGTTAAAGCCGATAATTCCCAAGACTTTTCAAGTTTTTCTGTTAAACAAAAGGCCATGATGACAAAAGTGATAAGCATCGTCGCTTTTACTGGTTCACCTTTACTTGAGACGAAGTCAAAAATGCTAGGAAGATCTTTATGTCTAGACATGGCAAGCGCCACTCTGGAAAGACCCAAAATCAGATTTAATAAAACTCCAAGCATCGCTGCAAGTGCTGCAAAAACAAGAAGGATTCGAAGCCAGTCGTACCCCAAGAGGCGAGCAATACTTTGCAAAGGAGCATAATTTTTCATGGCAAGCTCACCAAAACCAATCTCTCCAACGACATGAATTGAGCAAATTGAAATCCAAAAATAAATCCCAAAAACAACAACTAAACTCATAACAACAGCAATTGGAATTGTTCTTTTAGGGTTAATAACCTCTTCGCCAAGAGTTGCAACTCGACCATAGCCAGTGAACGAAACAAATAAAAGAGCTGCACCATAAAAGACTTCTTTAAGGCCAGGCGCTAAAGGAGGCGACAAACTAACATATGGTTGAGGAGTACTGCTTAAACAAACAATACCAAATACAATCAAGGCTAACAGAACAATTGAAACTAGAAGACGATTAACAATTTGAGATCGCTTTAAACCTAGACACACAAACAGACCAATAACCATAACGGTTATCGCTGCGTAAAGGCCCATTTGTAATCGGTCTAGACCTAGTGAGAAGATTGAAGAAATGGCGGCGACAGCCCCTAGTGCAGCTGTTGAAGCTGAGGCAGATTTAGCAACAAGAAAAAGCCATCCTGCTAAAAAGCCAACGAAATTTGAAACTTCACCTCTAGCATATTCATAAGCTCCGCCACTGACCGGATACTTCGATGCCAACTGAGCAGTAGATAAACCGTTAAGACCTGCAAGCAGTGCCGCTAAAAAAAGCGATAGAAAAAAATACTGACCAGAGACCCCAGCGGCAATACCAAGTGACACGAAAGCACCCGTTCCCATAATGGAACCAAGTCCCATGACGACTGCATCTTTAACACCAAGAACTCTTTTTAATTGACCTTCGCTTTGACTCATAACGCGCATCATATCATCGCATTACGTGAGCGCAAATGTATTTTCACACATGAATCTCGTGTGCTAGCATCGCTTCATGAAAAATGAAAAACTCCAAATCAGAAATGCCACTCCAGCAGATGTTAAAGCAATCCTCGACCTAACAGAAAGAGTTTATTCGGGCATGCCTCCCTACCCATTAGATATGATCAGAGGACAAATCAACCACTACCCGCAAGGCCATTTTGTCGCTGAGCTTGGTGATAAGATCGTTGGTTATAGTGCAGCAATTCGAGTCCCTGGGGCCAAAGCTCTTAAACCCCATAACTGGAAAGAAATCACGGGCGGTGGCTACGGTACAACTCACGAAGCCGATGGAGATTGGCTCTACGGTTATGAAGTTTGTGTAGATAAAGACATTAGCGGCTATAGGATTGGTCAGCGTTTTTATGACGCTAGAAAAAAATTAGCCAAGTACTTAAGACTTAGAGGTATCGTTTTTGCTGGTCGCCTTCCTAATCTCAAGAAAAAAATTAAAGAAGTTGGCACACCAGAAAACTATATTGAGTTAGTTAAAAATAAAAAAATTAAGGATCCTGTCCTTGGTTTTCAACTTCGTAACGGTTTTGAAGTGATAGGTCTCATTAAAGATTATTTACCTCTTGATGAAGCTTCAATGGGCTATGCAGCTCATATGACATGGAACAATCCTGAATTTCATAATGAAGAAGAAATTGTAGGGCGCAAAGTTAAAGGTCAAAAACAAAGAAGTACGGACGGTCACGTCACAAGTGTTCGCGTGGCAACGGTTCAGTATGGTCAGCGCAGGATTGATAGCTTCGATCATTTTAAAAAGATCGTTGAATATTATATTGATATTGTTTCCGATTATAAATCTGACTTTGTTTTGTTCCCAGAGCTGTTCACTTTGCAGTTGTTATCAATTGATAACGAGCCAGTTCCACCACATATTGCCATCGAGCGAATGACTGAATATACCGAGCCGTTAAAAACTTTTTTCAGAGACATGGCGCTTAAATATAACGTCAATATTATTGCTGGCTCACACCCAACTCGCAGTGAAGGCAAAATCCAAAATATCGCTTATGTCTTTTTAAGAGATGGCTCGATACACGGACAACCTAAAATTCATCCAACTCCTAATGAGAAGTATTGGTGGAATATTGAAGGTGGCGATAAGCTTTCAGCGATTGAGACCGACTGTGGCACCATTGGCGTCTTGATTTGTTATGACTCAGAATTTCCAGAGCTAACCAGACATTTAGTCAATCAAGGCATCAAAATTTTATTTGTTCCATTCTTAACAGATGAGCGTCAAGGCTATTTCAGAGTTCGCTACTGCACACATGCCAGAACAATTGAAAACCAAATTTACGCAGTCATGTCTGGTTCAGTTGGAAACCTTCCAAATGTTCAAAACATTGATATTCACTATTCACAGTCTTGTATTCTAACGCCTTGCGATTTTCCATTCGCTAGAGATGGGATCGCTGCAGATACGACACCAAACGTGGAAACCGTCGCGTTTGCAGACTTAAGACTTGATAACTTGGTCGAAGCAAGAAATTCTGGAACAGTGCAAAACCTTAAAAATCGTCGCCACGACCTTTATTCGGTTGTTTGGCACGGACCTAAGGAATAAGCGAATTCTTCAAAATCTCGTAGAGACCACAGAGAAAAAGGCGTATTGTATGACCTCATTTTAACTGGGGTTTACTTTGAAGATTGCCTTTATTCACAACTTAAAACAGAACGATTCAGAAGAACATGCTGAGTTTGATACGCTTGAAACTGTTGAGTTTTTAACGACTCTTATGCGCGAACTTGGTCATGAAGTATTACCGGTTGATGTCACTGGATCCATCACTAAAGTTGTTCATGCACTGGAAGCCTTTACACCAGATTTAGTTTTCAATACAGCAGAAGGTGAAAAAGGAAGATTTAGAGAATCACTTTACCCTTCTATTCTTACACAATTGGAAATTCCATATACTGGGAGTGACCCTTTTACCTGTGCCATGACATTGGATAAGAATTTGACCAAACTTGCAATATCTCAGGTCAATGTACCAACTCCAAAATCAATACTCATTCAAAATATTAATGAAATTAAAAACCACCAATTAAAATTTCCTTTAATGCTTAAACCAAATGCAGAGGGAAGTTCAAAAGGCATTACAGTTGACTCTGTGGTTGAAGATGAAAAACAACTTACAACACGACTTCCAGATTTATTAAAAAAATATCCGGAAGGAATGCTTGTCGAAGAATTTATTATTGGCAAGGACGTCACTGTACCTTTTATTAGTGGTCAATCTAACAATGGAATTCTTGAACCAATCGAATATCTTTTTGATGGTGACGTGGTAAAAAAGCGAAAATATCAAATCTATGATTATTCACTAAAAAATGATCTGGCTGATCAAGTCAATATCAAATGTCCTGCTGATATTTCTGAAACAACAAAAAAATTAATTCAAGATTACGGTAAGAAAATCATTGAGAAGCTTGGGATTAAAGATCTCGCAAGAATAGATTTCAGAGTGACTGATGACGGTACACCTTACTTTATTGAAATCAATGCACTTCCTTCCCTTGAGCAAGGTGCTGGGCTTTATGAAGCCGCCAAACGAAGCGGTTTAAAAAGTGAAATTGAAGTTATCGATGCTGTTATTAAGAGCGCTGAGAAACGATTCAATTTAAAAATAGGAAACAAGAAAAAAAGAAACTCATCTAAACTTAGAATTGGCTTTGCTTTTAATCAAAAGAGAATCAAGCCAGATGCCAGCAATCCTGAAACTGATAACGAAGCTGAATTTGATGGTATCGATACACTAAATGCTATTCGTGGAGCTATAACCTCTTTTGGTCATGATGTGATTGACCTTGAAGCAACTCCAAATTTTGCTCAAAAATTGATTGAAGCCCAAGTTGATGTTGTCTTTAATATTTCAGAAGGTGTTAGAGGACGCTTTAGAGAAAGCCAAGTTCCCGCAACACTTGATCTAATGGACATCCCTTACACAGGTAGTGACCCGTCAACTTTAGCCATTACACTTGATAAGGCGATGGCAAAAAGAATTGTGACTGAAGCCGGTGTAAAAACCCCCAAATTTGCAACGCTCACTTCTTCAAAAGATAAAATACCAGCGGATATGACTTACCCAATGATGGTTAAACCAGTTGCTGAAGGAAGTTCAAAAGGAGTACTTCCAAACTCTGTGGTAAAAAATGCAGAAGAGCTAAAGGAAGTCGTAACTTCAATTACAAGTCGCTACAAGCAAGGTGCTCTAGTTGAAGAGTTTCTAACCGGTAGAGAATTTACGATTGGTTTATTGGGAGAGACAAAGCCAGAAGTGCTTCCCCCAATGGAAATTGTTTTTAATGATAAATCAAACCCTACCCCAATTTATACTTTCGCCCACAAACAAGACACCAACGATGAAGTCACTTATGTTGCCCCAGCGGAAGTTGATGAAAAATTAAGACGTGAACTAGAAACTGCCGCAAAGAAATGTTTTAAAGCATTGGGCTGTAGAGACGTTGCGCGAATGGACTTCAGACTAGATAGCTTTGGCAGAGTCAACTTTATCGAATGTAATCCCCTTCCAGGATTAACTCCAGAATGGTCGGATTTATGTATTATCGCCAATGGTGCTGGCGTAAACTATCAACAACTTGTTGGCAGAATCCTTGCTCCTGCGATCAAACGCTATAAACTAAAATCAAAACTGCTCAACACCTAAGGAACTTTGTGCCAAGTACAAAAAAACAGACAAAAAAGCGCGCCAGAGATTACGGCATAAACATTGGACAATATAAACCTGGTCGTTGGAATAGTATCACTGACGTTAAAGGTGTTTTAGTTGGACATAGTACAATAATCGAAGGTGAAGGCCATGTTCACAAAAATGGCGATGGCCCAGTCAGAACTGGAGTCACTGCTATATGGCCTTTTCACCATAATATTTACGACGAGCGCATCTGCGGTGGTTCTTTTATTTTAAATGGTGCCGGAGAAATGTCAGGCATGATTCAAGTACAAGAATGGGGAATGATTGAGACTCCAATTCTTCTGACAAACACACTTTCTGTGGGAACTGTCTCTGATGGATGTGTTCAATATTTAACTCAAAAGCATCCACAAATTGGTCGCATCCATGATGTCGTCATTCCACTCGTTGGCGAGTGCGATGATTCCTGGTTAAACGATATTGCCGGTCAGCACGTTCAAGTTGAACACGTATTTGAAGCACTTGATGCTGCCAAAACAGGTCCTGTTGAAGAAGGCTCTGTTGGTGGTGGAACTGGTATGACTTGTTGTGACTTCAAAGGTGGGATCGGCACAAGCTCTAGAAAATTGCCTGTCGAAGATGGTGGCTACACAGTTGGTGTTCTAGTCATGAGTAACTTTGGCGAAATTGAAGACTTGAAAGTAGACGGTACACCAATAGGTAGACTGTTAGCTGATAAATACGAACATATAAAAAAGAGAAGACATACCTACGGTAGTATCATCGTGGTTGTAGCTACAGATGCTCCAATGCTTGGCAATCAACTCAACAGACTGGCGAAACGAGCTGCTCTAGGTATCGGTCGTGTAGGAAGTTACGCGGCCCACGGCTCTGGTGAAATTGTCTTAGCATTTTCAACGGCAAACAGACTTGATCGTCATGAGAAGAAACGCCTCTATAAGATGGATGTTCTTTACGATAAAGGTCTTAACCCTATCTACAAAGCAACGATCGAAGCAACAGAAGAAGCTATCTTAAACAGCTTATTTGGTGCTGAAGATATGATCGGAATATCAGATAGATTATGCCCGGCCCTTCCAAAAGAAGAAGTTGGAGTACTTTATAAAAAATATCAAGATGCAGTTAAATAATGACGCCAATATTTTTTCTCTGTATTCCAACTAATACTGACCTTTTAAAAGCTGAGCTTGCTAGTTTTAAAGATAAAATTAAAATTAGCTTTAATGTACCCGGCTTTATCACCTGTTTATGTGATGAATCTGTTCTCGATGATATTCTTAAAAACCCTCCTCTTTTATCATTAGCAATGGGCAGGGATGCAAAACGAATTCAAGATCAAGCTCCTACGATATGGATTGAGCATGATGTGTTAAAAGTTTCGGGGAATCCGCACTTTATTTTCAAAGATAAGAAAGACAATTTATGGCAAGCAGATTGCTTTCACTTCGAAAAACTTATTGAACTCATTCAACTCCAATTACCAGAGGAAGCGCCGTCAAGAGCATGGCTTAAAATTGCCCAAGCTTTTAAAGCTCTAAACTTAGATAGAAGTAACTATAAACATGCCATTGAAATTGGAAGTTCCCCAGGTGGAGCTTCGTATTTTCTCACTGGGCAAAACTATCAACTTACAGGTATTGATCCAGGTGAAATGTCTTCGACTTTATTAGCAAACACTAATTTTAAACATATCAAAAAGCCAGTTCAAGATATTATTAAAAGTGAACTTCCAAAGGATATTGATTTATTAGCCGTAGATACAAACTTATCGGCTACTCAATCAGTCAAAGAAAGTCTAAGAATTGCTGCTTTTTATCCAAAATCACTTAAGGAAATTTTCCTTACGATAAAACTACCAATTCCAAAACTTATACCTCAATTAGAAAACCATAAAAGAGCTATGAGAAAACTGGGTTTCAAAGTTCAGTATTTACAACTTCCCTCACACCACAGAGAAGTCTTGTTATACGGAAAGCGAGTTAATAATGAATAAGCATAAAGTACTCATCATTAACGGTTCGGTAAACGGCGAACTAGGTCAATCAGGTGCCATTTCAAAAAAAATTTTGGAGTCATTTAAGAATGTCGATTTCAAAGAGTTAACTCTTAATCTGAATCATAATTCAAAAGACTGGGATGAACTCGTTTCTTGGGCCGATGGATTCATTTTTTTAACTGGCACTTACTGGGATTCTTGGGGCTCTCCTCTTCAGTCCTTTCTAGAAAAGACGACTGATTGGGAAGTAAGTTCAAGATGGTTGGGAAAACCTGCAAGTGTGATCGTGACAATGCACTCGGTAGGAGGAAAATCTGTTCTGAGCCGCCTTCAAGGTGTCCTCAATACTTTTGGCTTAATTATTCCGCCTTTAAGTGGACTTGTTTATTCTCTAAACACTCATTTGATTGATACTGATTCAGATCATAAAAGTGATTTTTGGAGTTTAACAGAGATCAATACTTTAATTAAGAATCTCGAACTTCAAATGAGTTCGAGTTCAAAAGCTTGGGCAACTTGGGAAGTTGATACAGGCGACGTCAAAAGATCGTGGCTAAGTTCAGATGAGATTAAGCTTTAAGGTACTGATCAAACGCTTTTAGAAATCTCTTTGGCGAATCTTGATCCATTCTAAAATACAATGCTGGCTCGATAAGCTCTAATTCAATAAGCATCCATTCATTATTTGAAGTTACCAAATCGACTCTTGCGTAAAGTGGAACTTCACTTAGGCATTCTAAAGTCTTTTTTGCTAGATCTACAGTCGTTGCAGGAGGCTCGATCAATTCAATTAATCCACCAAATTCTTCCTGAACTCTAAAATCACCTTCTTTTGGAGTTTTTCGAATTGTATGAGAAAGCTCACCATTAAAGAAATGTAATGAAACTTCTCCTTGTGTCGTAATGTCAGTTATAAACGGCTGCACCATTACGTCATCGCCACCAATTTCATCTTGTATTGTTGTAAGTTCATTCGTTTCAAAGTTCTTTGTCACAACAAAAGTTCTAGCACTTCCAGCACCAATTAAGGGTTTTACAACTAATGTCTCACTTTGAAAGACCTCAAAGGCATCAGACAAAAATCCTTTAGTTACACCTTTATGAAAAAGTGTTGGAATGGTAGGGATCTCTTTTTCTTGCAGTTCTTTTAAATAGCTTTTTCGAGCATTCCATTCAACGAGATCGAACGAATTGAGAAGTCTTGCACCGGAATTAGATATTCTTTTAAGTGTTTCTAAAAATGTATGCAAGTTAGAACTGTAGTCCCAAGTTGTACGAATGAGAACGACGTCATAGAGATTCCACTGACGATCATCATTCCACGAAACAACTTCGACACTATCACCTCTGGCTTCAAATGCAGTTTGAAGATAATGATCATCAACAACAAATCCATCAAGGTCATTACAGCTTAAAAAGGCAATTTTCATAAAAACTCCTAAAAACATTCTACTGCGTCAATGCCCTAACTAACAAGCTTTCTTAAGCATACGCTTTTTGTGTTAAATCGTTTAAGATGCCTAATCTAAGGGAGATATTTGTGAGCAATGCAACAAATGCTTGGGGTGACCAAGCGATGAAATCTTTTATCGATCTTAATCCAGACCAAGTTATGGATGCAGTTGAAACACTAGGTGTTCGCTGTACTGGACGTATGCTGCAATTAAACTCGATGGAAAATAGAGTTTATGAGATTGAAATCGAAAATGGACTTCCAGAATCGATGTGGCCTGACCCAGAAAATTCTCCAGCCCATCCAAAGCTTCTTGTAGCAAAATTTTATCGTCCAGGAAGATGGAGTAAAGAGCAGATACAAGATGAGCATACTTTTTTACATGAACTAAAAGATAATGATCTTAATGTCATCGCTCCACTTATCTATCAATCACAAACTGTTTGGCCAAACCCTACCAATGACCTTTTCTTTTCTGTTTTTGAAAAAAGAGCTGGCCGAACTCCATACGATCTACCAAAAGAAGAATGGGAAAAGCTTGGTCGATTACTTGCAAGAATGCATTTAATCGGAGAAACAAAGCCTGCTAAAAATAGACTAACACTAAATCCTGCCACCTATGGTGATTCGAATATCAATGCTATTCTACAAAGTCCTTACCTCACGGATAAGTACCGCGAGGTTTGGTATCAAGCCGCTAAAAATGCCATGCAATACATCACGCCTATGTTTGATGGCATAAAGAATATTAGAGTTCATGGCGATCTGCATTTTGGGAATATTTTATACCGCGAAATGGAAGGACCTTTACTATTAGACTTCGATGACTTTCTCAATGGCCCGGCCGTTCAGGATATCTGGCTGTTAACTCCTGGTAGAGATGAAAATGCCAAGCAAATTAGAGGTTGGCTGCTTGATGGATATGAGGAAATGAGAGAGTTTCCTTATCATGAACTTCAATTAATCGAAGCTTTAAGAACACTTCGTTATATTCATTTTACTGCATGGATTAGTAAAAGATTTGATGATCCGTCATTTAAGATCACCTTTCCACACTTCGGCAGTGATGAATACTGGAGTGAGCAAATAGGTGATCTCTTTGAGCAGACTGAAATTCTATCAACCGGTAGTCAACATTCCACATGAAATACCTGTAACGGTTTCACGAACTAACATTTCGTCATGTCTTCTAAGAGCTTCAAGTTGTATTAAGTTTAGAGGATGAATCATCGCCGAGCGAAAGAAGATACTCTCTCCAAGCCAAGGCCTATGCCATAAAAGATCCATTTCACTCGTAAGACTTCTAAGAAACTCTCTTGCCGCCTGATATTCATGCTCAAAAGCAAGGTAGACTGCTTTTTTTGTCTTTTGATCAAGACCTGAATAGTCTAAATAAGTACGCCATACACCAAGCTCTACTTTAGCCAGAGTAAATCCAAGCGACTTGCAAAACGATGAAAGTAATTCATTATTTTGATAAAGTTTTCTCATCGCCGCTTTTTCACTTTTATCTAAGCGCTTCCAGGCATGACCAATTCCCCACCAAGTAGGAAACAAGACACGAGTTTGTGTCCAGCAAAGAACCCAAGGTATCGCTCTTAATTTTCGTTTGTTCTGACCAGTTTGTCTTTTGCTAGGTCTTGATCCAATTTTTAAAACATTAAGATAGTTATAAGGAGTCGCTTTCTCAATCACTTCAAAGAAGTCGTCCGAGGCAACAGTTTGCTGATATCTTTTTGCGACTAAATTTGAAAATTTATCTAATAGCGCAACTTCTTTAACCGTTTCATTTTTAATAGTAGAGCCTGCTGCTTGCATGGCAATTTTTTCAACTTGGCTTCGCATAATGGTAGGACTAGAGAAATTTCTTGAAACCATTTCTCCTTGAGTTGTCGCCTTAAAAATATCAACAGCACTTTTAGGCCACCACTGTGTCTGCTCTTTGATTGATCCTCCACCACGTTCAACACTACCGCCAGAACCATGAAAGAAGACAGGAACGAGAGAATGCTTTTTAAGATTTTGATCAATAGCAACCAATGCTCTTCTAATCATCCAACGACTTGGAAAAACGCCCGATTCTTTTGAAGAATCCGAATAGCCAACCATTGTTTCAAACCTTGAACTCCACATTTTTTGATGGTGTTCAATAACTTTAGGATGCTTTTTAAAATATTCATTTAATATCGATGTAGCCTGAGTTAAGGCTTTCGCATTTTCAAAAAGTGGTACGACAGGAATTGCATATTTAGTAAGCATTTTTGTACAAAGTTTGAAGCCAGCGCTTAAATCTTCAGAACTTTCCACCATCGAAAGAACAAAGCCTCTTATATACCATTTGGGATCATGGCCAGATGAAATGGTTCTTAATGTTGTCAACATCTTAGCAATTGGAGCTTGAGTGTTTTCCAAGGCGGCATGTACAAGTTCACTATCTTCACGTATTTCAAGTGGCAGTACTAAAGCCGGATATAGCCATACTAAATCTAATATCTCCGAAAGCTCAGGAGAATCTACGCCTACTTTCTTTTTATAAATTTTTGCAAGATTCTTAATTTCTTTCGTCAACGAAACAACTCTTAGACCATCCTTGTCTTTAATTCTTTCAACTTTTTTTAACTTTTGATCAAAATCTGTGAAGATTGTAGGTTCGGCACTAATGAGTTTCAAGTGTTTCTTCGATACTTTAATTTTGTCTTTAATAAAATCTAAAATCGCTTTTCTTGAAATTTGAAGCGAGCGAACCATTGTTTTTTCATTAACTCCTGGGTGTCCATCTTTATCCCCACCAACCCAAGATCTAAAATGAACAACAAGATCGCGTTTTTTAAGATTAATTTGTTCTTGAATAATTTCTTTTTTTAATACAGTACCAAAAATATGTTTTGCTTCATCTTCAACAGTGGGTTTTACATTTTTTCCCATTGGTACTTTTAATATAAGCTTCAAAAGATGGTTTATTTCAAGAGAGCGATCACTCTTTTCCTTAATTTTCATCTCAAGACAATGTTGAATTGCTAAAAATAATTCTAATGCCGCCTCTCCTCGTGCTTCAGTAGGATGAGCCGTAAAAACAAAGATGATGGCATGAGGTCTTGAGTTAATTTCGCTCTGTTCTTTTTGCTCGAGTCTTGTGACACGATATGCCGATTCACATCTATTAATAAGTTCGAGCATGACTCCGTAGCTATGAGCGATTTGATAAAGTTTTTTCTTACTTAGTCTTGAAAGAAGAGAGCTACTTTTTCTTAGACTTTGATGAACAGATTCGGAATCTCTTCCTCTGTTGAGCTTCATTTTCTTTCTAAGAGTTTCAACTTGAGTATAAATATCTTTGCCATATTCTTCTAATATAGCTTTACCTAGAATATCGACGGCCCAATAAACTAAATGTTGCAGCTCGCTAGAAATTTTATTCTCAGTCATTTTAGCTCCTTAGCTTTTGACATTATAAATCACGAGGCGCATTCTTACAGCTCATTTGCGGCGCACAATTCTTATTAAAAAATTAAACATAAAGTTAAATTTCTAACTCATTCATTCTGGTCTTCACCTGCCCAGATTGCTATGATGCATTTTTACTCGTCTATAAAAGACTGAACTTTGTAGGACCAAAGGAAATTTTTATGAAGATTGCTAAAAATGTTGTCGTAACGATGAATTATACTCTCAAGGACGACAAGGGTACTGTTATTGACTCATCAAGTGAAAATGGACCACTAAGTTTTATTCAAGGTATCGGTAATATCATCACTGGCCTTGAAGCAAAAATGGAAGGCAAAGAAAAAGGTGACAAGTTCAATTGCACTATTTCTCCAGTTGATGGTTACGGTGAAGCGGATCCTAATCTTATTCAAAAAGTAGAACGTTCTCAATTTGGAGAAGGTGACACTTTAGAAGTTGGAATGATGTTTGAAGTTGGAAACGACGAGCAAACATTTATTGCACGAGTCATTAGTCTTGATGATCAAAATGTTACTCTTGATGCAAATCACCCAATGGCAGGTCAAACGTTAAATTTTGATATTGAGATTTTAAACGTAAGAGCAGCTGAAGCTAATGAGCTTGCTCATGGCCACGCTCACGGAGAAGGTGGACACCACCACTAAGATTTTTGAAATACATATGCCAAAAGCCCGCGTTTGCGGGCTTTTTTTAATTCAGGTCTACCGAATGAAAAATAAAAATCAGATGTTTAAGCTTTTTACTTATGCCCGTTCTTATCGATTAAGAATTTATAAAGCATCAATTTATTCAGTCCTAAATAAAATATTTGATTTAGCGCCACCACTTCTGATCGGCTTAGCTGTTGATGTTGTTGTTAAGGGTGAAGACTCGTGGGTTGGTAATTACTTTCATCTCACTGACAAGTTCGAACAACTTATTGTCGTCGCTGTGGCCACTGTTGCAATCTGGATGAGTGAATCATTATTTGAATATATGTTTTCCATTGAATGGAGAAAACTCGCTCAAGATATTCAACATAGTTTACGTATGGACTGCTATCGTAAAGTCCAACATTTAGATATTGCGTATTTTGAAGATCAATCGAGCGGAAATCTTATTTCTGTTCTAAATGATGACATTAACCAACTCGAAAGATTTCTTGATGGTGGTATTAATGAAATACTTCAAATCATCACAACAGTTCTTATCATTGGTTCTATCTATTTTATAAAAGATCCGCTTTTAGCTGTTTTAAGTTTTGCAACAATGCCACTTATTATTTGGGGATCAGTTTGGTTTCAAAACTTCCTTTCTCCTCGTTACCGTTTCGTTAGAGATAAAGTAGGTCTTTTAAGCGGAGAACTCAGTAATAATCTTCAAGGTATGGCAACGATTAAGAGTTTTGCGAGAGAGAACGAGGACTACGATAAGATCTCTACTCTTTCTAAAGCCTATGTTTCGGCCAATGAAAATGCCATTGTGGTAAGTGCCCTATTTACTCCGCTTATTAGAATGCTTGTCATGATTGGCTTTTTGATGACGATGCTTATTGGTGGAAAACTCGCGCTTGATGGACAAATTGAAGTTGGTACTTACTCAGTTCTTGTATTTCTTATCCAACGTTTACTATGGCCTTTAACTCGTCTCGGTCAAACTCTAGATCTTTATCAAAGAGCATCAGCCTCGGCAGCACGTGCATTTGAGCTTTTAGAAACACCAGCTACAATTACTGACGGCTCTTATAAACCGGAAATATCAAGGATTAATGGGCGTCTTCATTTTGATGACATTCATTTTTCATATAACGATGGATCTAAAGTTTTAAATAATGTTCAGTTAGAAATTGCACCTGGTGAAAGTTTAGGTCTTGTTGGTGGAACAGGTTCAGGTAAAACAACTCTCATTAAGTTAATTCAGCGCTTTTATGATCCTTCACAAGGCATGATTACTTTAGACGGAAAAAATATTGCTGAATATAACCTTTCTATTCTTAGAAGTTCCATCGCCGTGGTTTCTCAAGATGTGTACCTTTTCCACGGAACAATCAAAGACAATATTCGTTTTGCTTGCCCAAGTGCAACGGATGAAGAAATTCGTTTAGCCTGTGTTCAGTCATGTGTTGATGATTTTATTACGGCTTTCCCAAAAGGATATGACACGATTGTTGGGGAGCGAGGACAAAAACTTTCAGGTGGGCAAAAACAAAGGATTTCAATTGCGAGAGCATTAATTGCCAATGCTCCCGTTATTATCCTAGATGAAGCAACATCCGCTGTAGATAATGTGACAGAGGCAAAGCTTCAAAAGAACCTGGACGCACTTTTAAAAGATAAAACGACAATTATAATCGCTCACAGACTTTCAACTGTTATCCATTGTGATCGAATTGTTGTGCTTGAAAATGGAAGCATCTCTGAGTCGGGAACTCACCAAGAACTCATTCATTCACAGGGGCTTTATTACAATTTATGGAATGTCCAAACAGGAGCACCAGAGCTTTTTAACTAAGTCTGTTCATATTCATTGAGGAGCATCACTTTTTGCGCCATCAATTTAAACGCTTGGTTTATCTGATAATATTTAAACCCCAAATCAGGATCCAAGACTCTTATTTTCGTGCTCCACTTAACCATTAGTGGAGCATTATTAGCTTCATTTTTAAGCTTCAAATATTCTTCTGGATAATTTTCTTTTAAAGTTTTACACACTGAAACTGAAGGACTCCCATCTTTTAATTTATAGCCAGCAACTCCAAACATTCTACAAATTGATGGTCTATTTTTATATTGAAGACACTGACCCATTAAAGGATTATTTTGATCCATTGAATAGGCAAAGCATAAAGGTGATTGATCAATTGCCTCGATGAATTCTGACGTTAGCTTATTTGAATCTAATAAATCCATCACCATTGGAAGCATCTCAAGTGGCGTCGCCTCAATATCTGGATTAGAACAGCACCTTGCGCACGACTTAGGACAATGAAGCCCTGTCGCTTGTTGGTATTCGCTAAAAACCTGAGCCATTTCGACGTATTCTTGACGAATTTTCGCGGCTAATACTCTGTATTCTCTTAATATGGGCAAGCATTTCTCCTAATACTCGTCTTTTTCTTATAAATAGGAGTGCCCTGAAAAAGCAAGCCCCACTCCCCCTAATTATTTTCAATATTCAATTTTCTGGTACAATTATGGTTGGAGAAATTCCCATGCAAATGTGGACCTGTTTTGACATTGATTATATTCGATCTCATTTAGATGACATTCTAGATCAAAAGGGTGAACTCACTATTTGGCAAAGCAGTGGTGGTAAAGATCGTGAAAAACTTAAAGCTCATTTGTACCAAGTTGATAAAACTGAAATTACAATAGAACTTGCACCAGGTGAATCAACACTTTTTAGCGCTACGGATCCACTTTATATTCACAGTTCATTCAATGATACGATATTTAAAAGAGATCATTTTAAAAAGAACGGTCGACTTATTTCTTTTAAATTTCCATTAGAAATTCGAATGAAAGAAAAAAGAAAAATTTTAAGATACCCTTATAGATATCAAGATTCAAAAGTCGTAGCTTTTAATACGCCTCACCCAACAGATCCCTCTCAACCTAATATTAAAATGTCGAGTATCTTGATTGATATTTCTATTGAGGGGATTAGTTTTGTACTTTCTGATAGAGAACTGCGTACTTTGCCGATCGGAACCGATTTATATATAACAAGACTGACAGACCAGATTTTACCCAATGCACATCTAGCTAAGATTTTGTATATTTCTCCTTATAGAGTTAACAAGAAAGGCCAGGAATATAATAGTTCTGGAATGATCAAGATTGGCGCAAAATTCTTAGAACCTCTCGAGTCTATAAGTTATAAGTCAATCATCTCATTAGTGACGAAGAAGCAAACGCGCATAAAAGGCTTAGATGTGGAAGGCTTTAATGGTCTTGATTATGAAGATCAAGAAAGAGCACTTAGAAAAATTGCAGAAGATAATTTCATTCTTTCTAATAAAATACGAGACAGTATTGAGCAACTTGATCGACTAAGATACTTAACCACAAGTATGAAACAACAATTCCTTCTCGATGTTAACAAGGACCTATTAGCGGCCGCTTTAAGACTATCTTCAAAAGAGCTTATCTACGATCTACTCATAGATGTAAGTGATAGAATGAGAGAAGAGTTTTTATATAAGCTTAACGAGCAAAAGCCCGCCTCAGCAGTTCAAAAGGCTCAAGAAGAAATTTGTAAATTTATTTTAAAAAAAGAAAAAGCGGGTGAGCTTATTCTTGACCCAACGGCATTTGAGCAATACGTCTAGTTTATTGGTTAATCAACCTAGATCTCATTGGGAATTCAAAAAGATTATAACTAAAAGCCCATATCGTATGCATGACAGCTGCTTTAGCGAAAGCCTTTCCTATATTTTCCTTACCCATACAAATCGTTTGATAGATTCTAGTGCCAATAGCGATATTTACCGTGTGATAAAGTGGACCAACACTAGCGTAGAAAAATAGACGATCACTTCCACCTTCGCCTGTTTGAATAAGCGTTTCACTCCATTCTGGTGGTTCAGCACCATAGCGACCTTCAAAATACATTTCTGCCGACAAAGCACTCATCACTAGTTTTTGAATTTCTGGCTTATCTAAGTCTTCTGGTTTCAAATTCAATAAATCAATACTACTTAAACCAATTGGATTACCACTTTGAACGATCTCTTTCATTTTTGATATCAATACTTTTTTAAACTTAGCTACAAAGCCAATATGATCTAATTGAGACTTTAACAATTTCATTTTTTCTTGAAATTCTGGGTTCGTTTTTAAATCTTCGAATCTCTTTGTTAGCTCACTATCATCTTGTGGAAAAATAATATTATAGGCGAACATATCTGCAGTTCCGATGACTAGGTCCGCGCCATATCCTCTAATTACTTTTTGAAGATATGTTCCGGTTGGCTCAGAAAATATTCGTCCAATCGTATAATTGAGAACAATTCCAATCGACAAATCATAACCTAATTGTTTAAACCAAGCTTTAAGAGGTGCACCCTCTCCTTCTTGCATCTGCGCCCAAGATGACTGTAGATCACTCCAATTCGCCACTGTATAACCTGCCAATACACTCATGGGACCAACTGTTAAAATAAATCTTCTGAAGTTTTTACCAGCTGCTGCATTATCACTATTTGGTACTTTCGCTGAACAAGCATATTTAAGTCTTTCATAGGTTTGTCGTTGAGTTCTTGCTTGTGCCCTCATGGCTTGTGTATCGCTAGTGTCACCAGCTTCAGAAACGAGATCTTTAAATCTCTTTTCTTCCCATTGATCAAATTTCTTTCTGGCTTTCAAGAACTTCTTCAGCTCCTTCGTTCCCTCTGGCGAATCCCAGCTGGCAAGTTCACTAAGAGCTCTTTTTCTTTTTTTAGGAAGTTGACCTCCGGCCCAAATAAGATAATTCATTCGGTCAGTTGTCAGTTCACTAGAACTTAACGGTTTTGTAATAGTTAGTATTTCTTCACTTGAAAAATTTAACTTAACAAGATCGATATAATGATCAACTGAATCTTTAGAGCTATTCTCACTCAGCCAATCCCAAAGTTGAGATCGAAGCTGTGTGTTCATCGCTTTATCGTTATTGAGTTTTGTTAAACGCCTAACTTGATTCAGAACATGTTTACAACTAAGTGCCGCTTCAAATGAAGACGGTTCGCGATGACTAAATTGAGTAGATGTACACCCTGAAAACAGAGTAAGGAGAATTAGTGCTAATAGACATTGATGCTTAAGCATACCCTCTTTTCGGTAAGTTAAAGACCAATACTAAAGCTTATTTTTAAAAAATTTCATCTGGACTAATGAGCTAAATACATGAAAACTAAGGCATGACCGATTGGAATGAACAAACTTCTATTCTTTATCAAGACGAATTTATCTTGGTTGTTGATAAACCTAGTGGATTATTGGTTCATCCGTTTAAGGAAGCCTCCAATGAGAGGGATAATCTTATGGCCTTGATGCGCGATCGATTAGGTCAGTGGGTCTATCCTGTCCATCGTATCGACCGTCCTGTTTCAGGCATCGTGATTTTTGGTTTTTCTGGTGAAGTCGTCTCCAAAATTAAAGAACATTGGGGAGATAAAACCCTCACTCAAAAACAATATATAGCTTTAGCACGAGGACAAATTACCGAGCCTGGCTGTTTTGATTTTGAACTTGGAAACGATAAAAAGGTCAGGCAGGTCGCCATAACAAATTATCGTCCCCTCTATAATTTTGACGATACAACCTTGGTTCAAGTCTCTATTGAAACTGGTAGAAAGCATCAAATTAGAAGGCATTTTTCTAGGCGTATGCAATGTCTCGTCGGAGATACAGCTTACGGTAAAGGCATCCTTAATGAGCGCTACCGCCAGGACTATAACCTACACCGAATATTCCTGCATGCTTGGAAATTAACACTGAATCATCCTGTGACAGGTAAACAAATGTCTTTTACATGCCCTTTAAGAACAGAGCTTCTAGAAACGCTAAAAGCTAAAGGGATGTCCGATTTTACCTGCCTTGACTAAATCCGAACGATCGTGCTATTATTGCTTTTATGAGTAAAGGTATAACTACCAAAGAAAATATTATTCAAGCAGCTTTCGATTTCACGAGTCGCTTTGGATTGGAGTCTCTTTCTATAGGAGAACTGGCCAAGCTTGTTGGGATGTCAAAGTCAGGTTTATTTGGCCACTTTAATTCAAAAGAAACTCTACAGATGAAAGTCTTGGAGTACGCAGCTCAAAGTTTTATTCGCTCTGTTGTAAGACCCGCACTAAAAGCTCCAAGGGGTAAAGAAAGAATATTAGCCCTATCAACTCATTGGCAAAAATGGGCGAGTTCTAAGCTTGCTGGTGGCTGTCCTATCATTGCTGCAACTGTTGAATACGATGATCGTCCTGGAAAGATCAGAGACTATCTACAGCTTCTTCAAGGCGAGATGATGAATACGTTTTCAAAAGCTGCAAAAATTGCAATTGAAGAGGGTGAATTTAAAGAGGGACTTGATACAGAACAATTCGCCTATGAGTTTTATGCAAACATGATGGCTTTTCATGTCTTTACTCGCCTCTTGCGCGACAGAACGGCAAAACAAAAATATCAATATACACTTGATCAGCTTATTTCTAGAGCTTCACACTAAAACACTAGCGAGGAATGAATGAACACTTTAACTAAAATTTACTCCACACAGCTAAAAGCACGAACGTTCGATTCAATAACAACCATTGAGGATAAAATAGGAGGATCTATGAAGGATTTTTCACAGTTCATGACAAGACTAGCATTACACAATAAAGACTTTATTAAAGAAAACCCACCTAAGCTTTTAGATTTAGCGAAAAAGGGTCTGCTTCAATATGAAAAGCTTCTAGAGGGTATCATTGAAATTGCTTTGCCAGTAAACGGTAAGGCGTACAAGCCGTCTCAGCTAGAAACACAACTTATCAACGAGCTTGAGAGAGGTAGTGGACACATTAACCAAGAAGCTAGTTAGTTTCTTGGATCCGTGAGCTTGTAATCTTCTTGGGAACGTAGTTCTTGATAAAGCTTTTCAAGCTCACCATATGAACTTAAATCAGCAAGTTCTCTAAACTTAATCCAATCAATTAAACAATAAAGTGACACAACGATATAATCACAAACAGGTTTATTGCTCTTTAATATTTCTTCATTAAGAAATGTTAGTCCAGCCTGAACTCTCTCATGCTGGGCCATGACGAATCTTTTGTCTTCCTCAATTGTCATCTGAGAAAGTTTCATTAAGTAGAGTGTTATTAAAGAATCATTAACTCCATCAATGACAGACAAGAAATTCTCGTCCTGTAGAGTAACTTCCTGCTTAAAATGAGTCTTATTAATATAATTAAAAATAACTCTCGATTCGTAGAGATATTGAGTGGAGTTAGTATGATGAATTTTTAAAATTGGAATCTTTAAAATAGGTGAAATTTCTTTTAAAACGGCCCTATCTTTTGGATCAAATACTGATGTTCCCTGAAAATCACAACCAAGAGTTTTTAAGTATATTCTGAATCTTCGAACGTACGGCGAGGTTGTTGAACCAATAAGTGTATATTTCATTTAATTCTCTTTCCATAAAGGTAACATTCTTTAGTATGATCATTGACCATACCAACGGCTTGCATAAAAGCATAACAAATCGTTGGACCAACAAATCGAAAACCCCGTTTTTTAAGGGTCTTACTCATTACATTGGAAAGCTCAGTCTGGGCAGGCAGCTGCTTGGATGTTTTAAAATTATTGGCAATGGGCTTTCCATCAACAAAACTCCACAAGTAGTCACTAAAGGACAATCCTGCTTTGTCTATTTCCACAAAAATTTTCGCATTTTCAATAAAGGCATTTACCTTAAGTCGGTTACGAACAATGCCTGGGTCAAGAAGAAGCTTTTCAATTTTAGAGGTTTTATACTTAGCCATTTTATAAGGATCAAACCCATCAAAGACTTTTCGGTAATGCTCACGTTTATTGAGTATTGTCTCCCACGAAAGCCCTGCCTGTGCTCCTTCAAGACATAACATTTCAAACAGTCGTAAATCATCGAATACAGGACGCCCCCACTCTTTATCATGGTACTCAACATAGATTTGATTAGCTGGATTTGCCCAAGAACAACGATTTTTCATGCTTCGATTTTACTCATAAAAAAGTTCGAAGTATAGTTCGAGCATGCAATTCGTCAATGACACTCAACCACAAACTCATGATATGCGCTTTGGCGGGATAGCCAGGCTGATGTCCCCAAAAAATCTCGATGTTATAGCAAAGTCGAGAGTTCTTATTGTTGGAATAGGCGGAGTTGGATCTTGGGTTGCGGAATCATTAGCCAGAACTGGTGTAGGGCATATTACACTAGTCGATCTTGATGATGTTTGTATTACTAATACAAACAGACAGCTCCTTGCATTGAACTCAACAATTGGTAAACCTAAAGTTCAAGTGATGAAGGAGCGAATCTTTGATATCGCTCCAGAAATAGACGTCAATGCGATATTAGACTTTTTTACAAAAGAGACAGCAGAAGACATTTTATTTCAAAATTTTGATATGATCATAGATTGTATTGATTCGATTGATAACAAATGCCTCCTGATTGATATGGCCCGAAGTAATAGCATTCCAATTATTACCATTGGCGGGGCAGGTGGAAAAATTGATCCAACTTTGATTCGATCAAGTGATCTAAGTTATTCATCAAATGACACATTACTAAAACGTGTACGAAGAACCCTCAAAATGGAATGGAATTATCCAAGAGACAATAAAACGCTGTGGAATGTTCAAGCCGTTTACTCTATTGAGCGTGCACGATATCTAAATGAAAACGGACAGCTTGAGTATGTTCCAGACCTTACAAATCGCGGTATCAACTGCGCCACAGGTATTGGAACAGTGAGCTGGTTAACAGGCAGTTTTGCCTTTACTGCTTCTGCTTTGGCCATACAAACAATTCTTAAAAATGCTCGTTGATATTCACACTCACTCACCATCATCAAATCACATTTGTATTCAATATAGTCGACAACCATTAATAAATGATCAATACCATTTCAGTGCTGGTATTCATCCTTGGGATGCTCACCTTTATCAAGATACAAACTTGGATGAGCTTTTCTCTTCCATTTTTAGTCATAAAAATTTTTTCACTCTTGGCGAAATTGGTATCGATTTAATCAAGAAAGAAAATTTAGAGATGCAAAAAACTATTTTTTTACAACAACTTAAACTAGCAAAAGAGAGTCAAATAAAAATAATTCTTATTCATTGCGTGAAATCTCTAAATGAAATCTTAAAGCTATTAAAAGAAAGTCAGTACTCAGGTCAAGTCATCTTCCACGACGCGAACTTCAATACTATTGAAACGGAACTCATTATCAACATGGGACATTTTCTAAGTTTTGGAAATAACTTGTTTAAAGACAATTCTAAGGCGCAACAAACAATTCATTCTAAATGGATTAAGCACTACTTTTTTGAAACAGACGATTCAAAAAGAAATATACAAGATGTCTATCAGCAAGCTTGCTCGGTGATGGGGATTTCGATGAATTTCCTTGAAGAGCAAACATTGAAAAATTTTCACCGAATAAATCAATAATTAATCTAACTTATTAAAATTTAAAGAGATGTAATAGGTCGACCTATATTTCTCCCCTATTTTTTAGACCAACAGAGGTACATATCGCACACAAGAAAAAAGGTTGGCAGGGTAACCAGTTAACCCAGAGGAATGGCCATCAACCCTCTCTTCTTCTCATGGTTCCCCAAACCTAAGAAATGATGGTCATTCCTTTGTTTATCTAATTTGAAGTAAAATATTTTGAATTTGCCCATCTAAAGAATCAAATGGAACTGTAGCTGCTGTAGGATCAAAACAACGTAGTGATGTTTCACTATTAGCGTGGAATCTTGCCGAAAAGAAATCATTCACAATCTCAGAGCGCTTTGATTTGTCCGCGACATGAGAAGTAAGCCAAAGATCAACAACTGTCGCCGCACAAACTCTTGGCTGTTTTTTAGATAATTTATCCCATAATGACTTATTAAGTTCGTATGAATCGGAATGTGAAATTAAGTTAGTCGTTTTCTTAATTAAAACCTCAGGATTATTACAGCTTGCACTACTAGTCACTGAAGCGCTGCAATTTGAGCCACAATTTTTCCATCTTAAGGCATTACCACTAAGATGTTTTTCTAATCCATCAATAAATGTTGCAAAAGACAAAGCCAATGGCGCTCTAGCAAGTGATAGCTTTTGACTAAAATCTTTAAGTGGCTCCATACAATCTGCTTCTTCACTTAAAGGCCAACGTCTTAAGACTTCACTAGTTTGAATTGAAGATTGGTAAAGCGTTTCACTTTCATGGCAAACGATACCTTCAGTTGAAATAACGGCATGATTTGGAATTATCAATCTGTTGATACCAGGAATATTGAGTGAATCTGTTGGGACAACTGGTCTCAAAATAGGATTAATAATATCCGCAGGTGGACCTCCACCCATACCTAATCCGTCGCTAGCAAAAGCGGGTGATATTAAAAAAAATAATATAAACAAGGCTTTATTGATCATTCATCTCTACCGTTAAGTAGGTATCGGAAAATTTATAAGAATTCTTTAATTTCAAAGAGATGGAAAACTGGCGACTCAAGAGCAAACCCCACAGGATATTTTAATACAGGCCCAGCAAGCTATCTTGCGAGGGGACTTTAAGTTGGCCCAAGAGGTCGTCTCGACTTTAATTAATAAAAAAGGATTATCAATCCAACAAAAATTAAAGCTATCTCATGAACTTCAATGGCTAGGAATGCCTGTACAGGCCATGAAAGTTTTAGGAAAGATTGCTGCACCGGCTGACTTTCATTTGCTTTCGCCCGAGGAATTCTGCCTCCAAATTCGAGCTATTTATATGCTCAATTTTTTAGGAGCAACATACGTAGCCAGGCGCCTTTTAGAAAAAACCATTGAACACCTAGATCATCAAAAAATCGATCTCGCAGGCTACCACTTCTCGCTAGAAACCTACAAAGCTTTCATTTTTTATGAGAGCGCCAGGTACTATGAAGCACTTCCTCTTTTTGAAAAAATTGTAGCTAATAGTAAGGAGCCAGCAACAAAGATTTATCTTGAGTTGCATCTTGTCGCCTGTCTTGAAGCTTGTGGTCATATCGAAAAAGCGAAGCTACTTGCACATAAAAATATCGCCCTTTTAAGTCCAGAAAATGACACTCTTAAGGCTATGTATTTTCAAAATCTTGCAAGGATTCATATCATTAGCGGAGATTATGAAAATGGACAAAAATTTATAGAAGAAGCAATACAAATATTTGGGACAGAAAAAAGAAACAAAGATCAAGCCTATGTTTTCTTATGGCAAGCAGTGATTAAAGGCCAAATGGGAGAAAAAGAGGAATCAAAGCGATTACTAAATATTGCTTGGGACGTTCTTCATCATCCGCTATCTCAACCTCAATCTCAACTCACTGTTTTGTATTGGATGGAGAAAAATCAACTTGAAATTGAGATGCCCTCAAGAATTGCCATTCGCGCCCATTCTTGTATTCATAGTTTTTCATATCTTTTAGGTAAGCCTATTAACAAATCACCTTACCCACTCCATGCAAGAATAGAAAAAAGTGCACAGTATGTTGAAAGTCATGACTGTTGGTACATCACAAAAGACGATGTCATTCCAATGGCGTATACCGATCTTGATATGAATGCATTAGACAATGTCCTTGATTTGTATTCTGGCGTTGAAAAGAAAGGTCAAGAAAGAGAAACATTCACAGAAATTCAAATAAGAGCGATTATTGCTGCTGTTGGTTCTGGCCCAATTGGCATTCATGAATTCGCACTCATTGACTTTATTTATCGACAGGACTTTTGGGACTGGCAAAGTGGCAAAGAACGACTCAAGAAACTAGTTCAATATCTTCGCAAAAAAGGAATTCCATTAACTGTAAATAATCAAATCCATCAAATTGATATTTTTGAATTAGATATCTTTCCAATAATTTTACCGATGGCATTAGACTTTCAAGGTCATTACCATTTTGTGAGCGCCCATACAAAATCCTTCACCAGACAAGAGCTGGAGGACATCCTAGGAACGAAGAAAACAAATGCCAGCTTACTACTTAAAGAATGGTCAAAATTAGGCATTTTAGAGGAGTCTTCAAAGGACGGGATCAAAGTCATCTATAAATTTGTGAAATAATTACAGTCCCATTATTAGGATTTCATTAACTTTTTTAATTATCTCCCTTTTTCCTTCCATCATCTTGTTTTTATGGTACTAAAAGCCAACTTTGCAATGATTCTCATGCGTTGGAGCCAATATGAAAAAAGTATTATTTTCAGTACTCATTTTAGCATCATTCAATTCTTTTGCCTGTAAACAAGAAGCTCAGTTCATAGCACCTCAAGTTGAAACGACATTTAATGGAACAAGCTGTTTAGTAAAAGTAATTGAGTTTTCTCATTTTACTCCTTCAATCATTTGCCCTTTAGATGAAGAAGAAGTTTTATCAGAAGGATTTTTGATTCAAACACAAGAAGAAAATTGCCAAAAAATAACTCAAATTTCTGGTTATCTTGTAAGAGACCAAGTTTCAGACGTAATTCTTTTTGATTAAAAAAGTTATAAATATTGAAGTGAAGTGGGCTTTTATCATCCTTGCCTACTCACTTTTATTATTTCAATCTGTTCTTGATAATTCTCGTGGTCCTATTTATCCTGAAATATTAGCTGACTTTAATATAGATGCCGCTCGTGGTTCTTGGATTTTCGCTTTAGCTTCTTTTTCAGGTTTACTGGCTAACTTAACTGCAAAGTGGTGGCTCCCAGCCATTGAAGCCATTCATGCTACCCATATTGCACTTTTTCTCATGAGTCTCTCCTCTTATCTTTTTGGATACTCTTTAGGGAATGGACTATTTCTTTTAGACCTTTCTTCTCTACTTATGGGTTTTGGGATGGGAATGTCGAATGTAACGATGAATATTCTCATCGCCCGAGGTACAAAAGAGGAATTTAGACGTCAGTTTTTTTCGGGGCTACACTCGGTTTACGGCATAGGCTCGTTGTCAGCTCCTATCATACTCAATATTTTTTTAGCTACTCAAAACTCTTGGACAAGCTTCTTTAAGTATCTCGCCTTTATACCTTTATTCATGCTTGTGAGCTCAATTATTTTTAGTACTAAGTACGAGCATGAGTCTATTGATAAGAGTAAGCCAAAGGTTAAGCTTATTGCTCCAACTCCCTTTATCAATCGCTTATCATTTGGAAGTGTGTTTGGATTTTATGTTGCTTCGGAGATCGTTGTTTCAACGCGATTGGTACTCTATCTCAATACTTCACATGCCATTTCACTAGATACCGCAAGAACGACTTTATCTTTTTTCTTTTTGCTACTTTTATTAGGTCGACTGCTATTTACTATTCTACCCATTAAAGGAGCAAGCCAGAGATGGCTTGTATTTTCTTGTGTAAGCTCAATCGTGATCTACATTTGCTCCTTAGTCATCAGCCCATATCTCTTAGCGCTCTTAGGTCTAACGATGTCATTCTTTTATCCTGTCGCCATGGACTGGTTATCTAAAAAGTTTCCTACTGGTTTCGACTTTATGAGTGCTTCAGTTCTTACAATTGTGAGTTTAAGCCTAGTGTTCATGCACCTAGGCTTTGGTTATGTAAGTGATCTATTAGGTATTGAATATGCAATGGGGCTAGTGCCACTACTACAGTTTATATGTCTCGTTTTATTATTAAGACTTGGTAAGGCTTAAACTTACTCTTGAAATGATCGCTGAAGCTGCCAAACCCGATAATAGCCATGCAACAAAAGCAGATGGTGAATTATACAGCGATGGTAATTCGAGTGATTTATTCAAAACCATAAATAATAAAAATGTTGCCACAGAAAAACCCGACAATAAACGATAGTGATAATCAAAAATAACCATTCTTTCATGGGGCTTTAAGATCAATAGCGCCACTATCGTTGAAATTGAGATATAAAAGGCTCCACAAAATGCAGCACAAGCGGTTTCACCAAACTGCATAAAAACGTGACCAATTCCGTGACCTTGAATTAAAGGCCCAACGCCAAACTGAGGACATATAGCTAAAGTTGTAAGTCCTCCCGCAGATAAAGAAAATAAAAATTTAGGTAAAAGCTTTTTTAAAGGCGGTTGCAAATATTTTAAAACATTTTTTTTAACTCTTAGTCTAGTTTGCAGACTTGCTTGAGTATCATCTGCCAGAAATTTTTTATATTCATTGATCTGTTCCTTCATAAGGAATCCCCTACTTCTAAAAAAGATTTAAAAGTCTTTAAAGCCCGACTCACTAATTTTCTCGCATTAACAGGATTAGTATTAAGTCTCTGGGCAATTTCTTCAAAATCCATTCCATCATTAAATCTAAGTATTAAGATTTCTCTACTCTTTTCATCTAAATCTCGCATATCAAACATCAGCTCATTCCAAAGATTTTTAGCTTCAATGATATCCGCTTTGCTAAACATTTCTTTAAAACGCTCAAAGTACTTATTTTTTGTTGACGATTTTCTAAATTCATCCATCAATAAGTTTTTTGCAATCGTATAGATCCAAGCACTCACCGGAAAATCATTTTTGTAGGTCGATGATTTTTCATAGACCTTAATAAAACAATTCTGAGTTAAGTCTTCAGCAACCTCAGTAGAACTTTTGGCTTTTAAGTAATTGAAGATCTTACTAAAGTAGCGATCGTAGAGTTCCTCAAAAGCACCAATATGGTTTGCCTTGATTAGATCCATCAATTCCTCATCACTCAAATCTTGGTCAACCAAAAGAACCTCATCAATATAACTACGCTTTAGACTTAAATATTGTGACTAAGTTTATGATTAAACGACACTAATAATCGTCTTTTTTTGCCGTTTCTAAGCCGACTAAATCATTTCAGCTTTGTGATATCAGTTATTTATAGATTATTTCACTTGTTTCACTAAATTTATCCCTCTGCTACCCGATACGCCAGTGAGATTTATTTAGTTTGAGGGCAGTTATGATGCGAAAATTATTAGTTCTTTCACTTGCTTGTATGAGCATGAATGCTTGGTCAGGACCCAGAGAACAAGCGATCAAGCTTCACAATCGACTTACTGGCGTTCCTCCAACAACGGCTACGTTGAATCAAATGATCAATTTGATCAATGCTCAAGATGAAGTCGCCGCTGCAAAAGTCGCCCTAGAGAGACCAGAGTTTTATAATATTAAAGCTAAGAATTGGATTAAGACTTGGACCAATGAAGCGAGAACAAATCGTGCTCCATTAAATGACTACGTCGCCACAGTGCTGGGCATGATTAGAGATGATCGACCATTTAATGAAATCCTTACTGAAGATATTCTATATATAGGTAGAGCAGGACTCGCTAATGTTGATGCCTACGAAGACAATAACAATGATCACTACGAAGACTTAGAGCGATTAAGAGTTGATTTAAAAGCAGATCTTGTTCCAACAACACAATCCGCTATGAATAATATTGCTGCCACGGCTGGTGTTATTACAACAAGAGCTTCAGGTGAAGCCTTTTTTAGTGCTGGAACAAATAGAAGAATGACACGATTTTTATTTATTAATTTCTTATGTCATGATTTTGAAGCGCTCCACGATATTACCGTACCTGATATTTATGTCAGAAGAGATGTTGAGCGCGATCCAGGTGGAGACTCAAGAACTTATAAAAATACTTGTGTTGGCTGTCACGCTGGACAAGACGCACTTGGCGGAGCTTGGGCCTATTATGATTTCACTGGAAATAGAGTTGTCTATCAAGCAGGAAACGTAAGAAGTAAAATAAACGCCAACAATTATTTTCCAGAAGGTCACCAAGTTACAGATGATTCATGGGTCAACTTATGGACTATGGGACAAAATAGTACTCTTGGTTGGGGTCCAACAACATCAGGCAATGGTGCGAAAAGTTTCGGACAAATGTTAACTCAAACCCAAGCTTTTGGTAAATGTATGGCACAAAGATCATTTGAAATGGCCTGTACAAGATCTCCAATGACTGATGAAGAAAGAAATTTAATTACAACTCTTGGACAAGAATTTATGTCAACTGATAATTACAATATGAAAACACTAATAGCCAAAGTGGCTGTTAATTGTATGGGAGAATAATCGTGAAATTAAACAAGCGAACACTCTCCCTATCTATTACAACCTTTATGTTGGCCGTTGTCCTCGTAAGCTTTAATCATTGTGGTCTAGATAGTTTGACTAAAGTTAAAGTCAATAAAAAACTAAGTATGACTAATGCTTCAAATGGAGTTCCAAATAATGATCAAGCCGTTGAAGGTGGAGGAGACACAACTGAGCCCGAGGAAGAAATTGTGGCCCAAGAGGTTTACGTCGGTGTAAAGAATTTCGAAGAAATTTATATGACAATGAGTGCATTAACTGGTGTTCCCTTTGATTCTGGAAACGTAGATAATGTTTATGCAGATATTTCAGTTCAGCTTCCTAGTGAAAACGATATCAAATCATTTTTAGCTGTTAATCAAGTCTCAATTATTAAACTTGCAGCAGAGTACTGTCATCAACTTGTTGAAAGTGGAACAATGAGAACAATGGTTTGGCCTACAACTAATTTTGGAGAAGCTTCGGCAACAGCATTAGCTGGTGCAAAGAAAGATAAAATCATCGATGACATGATAATGAGGTTTTGGAATCTTCAAAGTGCTCAGCTCGTTGAATATAATATGGAAAGAGCTGAATTATCGATGTTGATTGAAGAATTAAAAATTGGTTTAGCAAGTAATTCTACAACTACTAGAAATGTTATCAAAGGTGCGTGTACAGCTGCTTTATCAAGCGCTCACGTCACCATGTTATAAGAGGCCGACTATGAGTATTAAGAAAAAATCTAAAGAAGAACTAGAAGGCCCAATCAAGATTGAAAATCATGCTCCGACTTCACGTCGCGATTTTCTTGCCAAGGGTTTTATAGCCGGAACGGCCTGGGCATTAGCGCCAAGCATGTTAGATCTTTTGCTTGGTAGATCTCCAAGTAGTCTTGCCATGGCACAGACTCCACTCGCCTGCGGTGGTCTTCCTGCTTTAAATACAAATATACCAGTTATTATTTTTGATCTTTCAGGTGGATGTAATATCGCAGGCTCAAACGTTATCGTTGGTAATAGTAATGGTCAGATGGATTTTTTAGCGCCAAGCGATTATATGTCTCTGGGTCTTCCTCCTGACATGACTCCTGATAAACCGAATCAAATTGACTCACAACTTGGACTTAAGTTTCATAGCGACTCAGGCTTTTTAAGAGGCATTGTTTCAAAAACTGACAACGTCGCTAGATCTAGAGTTGAAGGCGGTATATTTTGTACATCTTCGGCTGATGATACCGGAAACAATCCGCACAACCCAATGTATTGGTTGGCCAAAGCAGGTGCAACAGGTGACTTAGGTCATCTGGCCGGTACAAGAAATTCTCAGTCTGGTGGGCGATCTGATTCTCCAAGAGCTTCAATCAATCCTGCCAAGCAGCCGGTAAGCCTTAACTCTCCTACCGATGCCTTAGCTCTTGTCAGTGCTGGAAGACTTTCACAAGTCACCTCTGATGCTAATGTACAAAAAGTATTAAAAGCAGTTGAGCGAATGAGCGAAAACCATCTTCAACGTTTTGATAATCTGACTCTACCAGATCAAATTAAAACCCTTGTTGAGTGTGGATATATTCAAACTCAAGACTTAATTGGACGTTACTCTTCAGCTGAAATTGATCCGGCTCAAGACCCACTTGTTATGCAAGCTTTTGGAGCTCTTGATAATGGTGATAAAAGAAAGACGGCTACAATTGCAAAGATGGTTCTTGATGGACATATTGGAGCAGGAACCATTGAAAAAGGTGGATATGACTACCACACTGGTGACAGAAGTCGTGGTGAAACAAGAGACTTTGAAGCCGGAGAACTTATTGGTCAAGTCATTCAACTTGCTAAGTTAAAGCAAAAAGATGTTCTTATTTATGTTTTCACTGATGGTGGTGTTTCTGCTAGAGATACTGTCGATAATACAGCTGCTGGCCGTGGAAAGTATATTTGGGGCGGCGACAGTTCACAACGATCTTCAGCCATGACTCTTTTATATAAAAACTCAGGTCGTGCCACTCTTAGAACTGGTAAACGTCAAATTGGTGGA
>PCUW01000056.1:17580-52682 GCA_002787775.1 Bdellovibrionales bacterium CG12_big_fil_rev_8_21_14_0_65_38_15 | reverse complement strand
GGTTGATAACTTCGCTGCTACGACATCAAACTCTGTGATCAATCTCAATAAAGCTTTTGTTGCAAACTATATGGCCCTCCATGGTCAAGAAGGCAACTTAGCAGACGTTGTTGGAGATAATCCATTCGGCGCAAATTTAGATCAGTTTTTATTTTTTAATAAGATTCGTTAGGAGTAGGTCATGAAACCTTGGCAAGCAAAATTAGGTATAGTTGTTCTGCTCGCTGCAGTTCTTGGAACCTACACTCAATGTGTTCCTTCACAGGGAAAGAATAAATCAAAATTAAAATATAATAGCGATTCCGCTTCAACGACAAATCCTAGTGGGAACTCAGGTTCTGGATCAGGCTCTGGCTCAGGAAGTGGATCAACGACAACCACAACAGCAGGACTTAGTTCTGTTCAAGCCTTTGCTCAAACGACACACGCTATTACTCGTGCAAGATGTATTAATTGTCACGGAAGCTTTCAACAGCCTCTTCATGCAGTGGCCGATGCTCAACAGGCTCACGACGCTATTGTGAACTCCTCTAAAGTCAACTTTGCCAATCCTGCACAATCAAGACTCGTGCTTAAACTTACTGAAGGGCATAACTGCTGGGGCGACTGTAATATGAACGCTCAAGAAATGCTAGATTCTGTTAATGATTGGATCTACTTGATGCAAGATACAACCACAACTACAAACACTGGTGGAGATGATTATGTCACCACAGAAAGCAACACTATTGCGATGGTTTTAGATCCAAATAGTACGGCAAATAATGGCGACATTATGCTTAATATGGAAGCTTCCATGACTCAAGCTCCAATGGTAAAAGCTAGTGAAGGTGGAGTTGAGTATATCTGGGTACCTAATGGAACTCATGCTGCTGTACTTGCGAACAATAATGCTATCGCTGGCCGATCGTTTATAACAGCACAAATTCCAATCAATACACAATATCGACTTTTTGGCCTCGTTCGTGGCTATGGTGATAGCGATGATTCATTCCATATTAAAGTTGGAAATAATAATTATACGGAATGGCATGTCGGCGGAAATACTAACGGCTATAAATGGGTTGAAGTGACTAATGGTGCAGGTAAAGCTCGTCTAACTTATAACCTGACAGCAACAAATCACCAAATTGAAATTAGAGAAAGAGAAGATGGCACAAAGCTTTCTAAACTTCTTTTTACTGATGACCTTCAAATGACAGCGGATCAAATTGGTGGTGGGCCACAAGCAACCATGACATTTAACTTGAATGCTCTAGCGGCTGGATCAAACGCTCAGTTTAAAGTTGATGTTTCAGTTTATGATATGTATAGCTATCGTTTATCGAACCCAAGAATTATGTTACCGAGTGGAATGCTAAAAGTTAAAAATCTTAAGCCACTAGTTAATGGTAATTTCAATCCTCAACATTCAACTTATACAATTGTAGATAAAAATGTAACTCCAAATGACGGTTCTTTGTCTGGATCTTCTATGATCATTCTCAAGGATCAAGGTGAAGCCTTTGATAAGTTCTCCTTTAGCTTTGAGATTCTAGAGTACACACCTTAAATTTGTGAAAAACGTAATTCTATCTCTAACTTGCTTGGTACTAGTACTGGTTTTAGACCAAGTAAGTAAGAGATATGGTGTTTCCCCTCAAGACATTCATTGGAATTATGGGATTGTTTTCGGACTATATTCTGAAGTTTCTTCTACTGTAAGAATTATCACACTATGTAGTTTTGGTGGTTTTCTATTAGCTATTTATTTTATTTTATTATTTTTTGTTCCTAAAAATATTTTAAGTCTAAAAATAGGGCTCTCTCTTTTGATTGGTGGTGTTCTTGGAAATGTTATCGATCGCATGATCGATGGTCGCACCATTGACTTTATTCCCATGCCGTTTACCAGTATTGTTTTTAACGTTGCTGATTTTAGCCAATGGCTAGGCGCCTTCTTTATATTATGGAATATCTGGAAACGCGGCTCAGAGATCTGGCGTCCTGATAATCAACGTGGACAATATTTGATTCTACCCAAAGAACAGATGCAGTTTTGCATGAAGCTTCTCGCTATTACACTTGCCACTTCTGGAATTGTTGGGATTTTTAGTTTTGCTTTTTTAAGAGTTGTCTTACTTGAGTCCAGTGTCTCTAATAACGCTGCGATTCTAACTAATTTTACTATCGCGTATATTAGTATTGTTGCTTTATTTTGTGGCATTGTCTTTGTCTTTGGGCTCTATGTGTCACATCGAAGCGCAGGTCCTATTCACGCTTTCTCACTATTCGTTGACGATTTAACTCAAGGCAAGATTCGCGATTTCCAGCTCAGAGATAAAGATCATTTTAAACAGCTTGAAAAAATTGCGATACGACTTCAAGAACATTTCAAAAAGTAGAAAGTTCTGGTCATATTGTTATTCCCATCGATAAAATGACTCTATGCTACGCATTCTTACTTTCTTGTTATTTATCTCGGGGATAAGTCAAAACGCTTTTGCTTACCCTCAATTTATTGGTCATGGCTATACCTCATGCCTCACCTGCCATTATAACCCCTATGGTAACGGACCATTAACCGATTATGGCCGTGCTCTTGCTGCTACGATGGCGACTGATCGTGCGTTTATTCCTGATTCAGTTACTGACGAAGAATTGGGAGAGCGTTCAGGATTCTTTTTCAAAAAAGCAGAGTCAACTTGGTTTAGACCAAATATCGATTACCGCGGCCTTTGGTATAAGCGCGATATTGATAGTGAAACTTCTGAGGCTGAAATTATTCATATGGATGCCAACATTACATTGGTTGGTAAGTTTTTAGAAAATGACAAACTTGTCACAGTTTTTAATTTTGGTTACGCACCTCAGCCGCGTGGTCGAACTGGTCTTGAAGACGAGCCTAGCTACAGAACAAGAGAACATTATATTGGTTACCGCTTCACTCCTAAACTTGGTGTTTATGTCGGTCTAATGGATAAAGTTTTTGGTATCAGAATCCCAGATCACATCGCCTTTTCTAGATCCACTAACGGTCTTGCCATGAATGATCAAAGTCATGGCTTTCTGGTGCATACTGGTGGTGAGAAGTGGGAACTTGGAATCAACGGCTTCATGGGGAATCTTGCTCAAGATGCCCAGTTAAGACAAGTTGGAGCCAGTGCTAAGTTTGAGTATGACGTGGCCAGCAAGGTTAGAGTTGGTGCTTCCGTCCTCTCTTCAAAAAGTGATTTTCTTGAAACTTATCTTAATGCTTTTCATGCAAAAGTTGGTGTTGGCAAAGGCTCGGCCCTTCTCATTGAGCTTGGCGAAGCCACTAAAACTCAGGTCGCTGGAGCTCAGGAGATAAAGAGCCGCTACACCCTAACTCAGGGCTATTTTCAAGTTAGACGTGGAACTTATGGCATTATGAATGTCGAATACTTTAACCAAAATATAGACAATCAAAGTTATGTCATGCGCTTTGGACCAGGTATTCAATATTTTCCTGTTCCACGAATTGAACTTCGCGCCGATATTTATAACACAAGAATTTTTAGTGATAGCTTAGTGTCTGAGGATACATGGGATCTCACGGGGCAGTTGCACCTGTGGTTTTAAAAATATTCATTCTATTATTGTTTTCTTTTCCGATCTTTGCTCAGCAAAGAGCAGATATTAATAGAATTCACTACAAACAAATGGTTGAGTATTACGAAACAGGTCAGCTTGATAAAGCACTTGAAATCTTAAAAACAAATATGAATCTTAATCGCTCTGACGTTTCCAATGATATTATGTTTTTGGCCGCAGCGATTTATCACAAAAGCGGTAATTCAGGAAAAGCACTTTCAACATTAAATTTTCTCATTAAGAAAAAATATTTAAGTGAACACAAGAAAACCCTTTCGACTTATGCCAAAGACAGTAGTGCAACGAACCTTACAGACGTTTCTAAAGGGCTTATCCTTTTATATTTGCAAAAAGGTCTTATCTACGTTGATATTTTGAAAACTCGCTATGAATCACTTGGAGAAAGACAAAGAACAAATCTTACTCGAATGATTAGAATGGCGGTCGAGGTAGCGCTTGAAGTTGGATATAAAGAAGATTTTGCTGATGCACTTTTAGCTACACTTGTTCAAATTGAGCAAGACTACAAAGATAATCTCGTCAAAGAAAACTGGTTTATAGGCTTTGGCTATCTCACTTGGCGCGATGAAATCACACTCAAGAATGCAGCAGGCACTGAATTGCAAATTAGAACGACAAATTCTGGACTCATGGTTAATGGTGGAAAGCGATGGGCGAATGCTTTTCATGAATGGAGTTTATCAGGCGGCTATGCTCTTGCAGACGCAACTGTCGGAAACGATGATCCTAATCTTTATTTTCAAAGTGGAGTATCCACTAGTATTTTGACGACTAGTGCTGACTGGCATTGGCGTCCTAACTCTGATTCTATCGCCTTTGGTTTTGAGGGCATGTTGGCATTTAGAACAGGCGACTATGAAGCCCCTCCAAATAGTGAAATTGAAGGAAAAAGCAAAATAACTCTTGGGGCATTATTATCGGCGAAATGGCGAATTGATCCAGTTGAATTTCAAACTAAGATTGGAAAGCTCTTAGGTATGCCTTCTTCCTTCGTATCTCTCGGTCTACTTTATCATTTTTAAAGATTAGTAATCCAAGTCTCTAATGTTTGTCTTTTAGTTTCGCTGATTTGCGGATTTAACAATGGCATGTCTCCACCCACATTTTTTAATCTCATATAGACTGAAGAAGTCGCTGTACTTCCGGCGGATATCAAACCCGCATTTTGCCAAGCAATATCAGTTTTATATGCATTCCAAGAATTATGGTATCCAGTGTGACAGCTCATACATTCGCTTTTAAGAACTGTATAAGCGGCATCTAAGCGCTGTCCTGCAGGAGTACTTGTATCAATTCCATTCACGGCAGTATACGCCTCATCCCCTGAGTTCGAATTAAAACTCTGACCACAACCAGTAAGAAACATTAGGACGACGATATATTTCATTTAACTGGTAAACTCGCTGAGATTTTAACTTCGTCTTGAACCCCTACACCCATATAATTAATTCCTGTGATGCCAAAGTCTTTAAGACTAATACTAAAGTTAACCTCAACTTCACTTCCCTTTTCAGAATAAGAGAACGGAACCTTTTTTGATATATTTCTCATTTTAATAATGGCTTGTCCTTTGCCACCTTTTCCCACCGCTTTTTCAACAACGATATTAGGATATTTTTTAACTTCAAGCTTATCTTTTAAATGCTCATCTCGAGTTTCATTGTCTGTATCAAAACTTTTTACGGAGATTTCAATATTTGCAGCTTGAAGTGCATCGCCTTTTTTAGCAACGTTGCCACGAATCCTTTTGGTTTTAACTTCGAACGAACCCATAGGGTTTAAGGCGACTTTTGCAGTCATTGATTTGGCAAAAATATTTACTGAAAAGGTTAAGGCTAAGATTAAAATGAAACGCATAAATTCCTCTCTAATTGAACAATAAGCTATTATAAACATGTTCTGCCCTTAAGGGGAAAACGGTTTCAATTTCCTGTGTTAAGTGATCAAATAATTAAATGAAATATAATTATAAATCTCAGACTTTTTTAGTCCCCTTAATTCTTATATTGCCGCAGCTAATTACTCATGGTTTTTCACTTCCCGCACCTAGTGCCATGGCTATTTTCTTTAGTATTACAATCTTATGGTTTAGTGAAATTATCCCGCTAGCTGTATCGGCGCTACTTGTTCCTCTTTTGGCGATCTTCTCTGGAATTTTAGACACAAAACTAGCATTTTCGGCATTTGGAGATCCAATACTTTTTCTCTTTATTGGCGGTTTCTTATTGGCCGGCGCGATGGAAAAGCATGGTCTTGATAAACGAATGGCCTTCTTTCTCTTATCAAAGAAGTTTACTTCTAAGTCTGTTGCTCACTTGTCCTTCGTCATCGCCTTAATATGTTGGACATTAAGTATGTGGATATCGAATACGGCGACCTGTGCCATCATGACTCCTATGGTTTTAGGGATTATACAAACTCTTAAAACTCAACTCAAAGATAGTAAGGAAGTTGAGCATTTATCATCAAGGCTTTTACTTATCACTGCCTTTGCTTCTTCAATTGGAGGGATGGCAACTCCTGTAGGATCTCCTCCTAATCTCATTGCTATCTCATTACTTAAAAATGCCAATATCCATGTTAGTTTTTTCCAATGGATGAGTTATGGAATTCCAATTTCAGTTGTGATGCTTTTAGCTCTTCTTGCAATGATGCATTATCGCCTCCCCATAAAAGATATGGATATGTCGAAAGTATCAAATTCCTTTAAAGTTCAACTGAAAGAACTGGGAAGACTCAAACGAAGTGAATTCTTGATCATGCTTTGCTTTTCAGTTGCCGTTATTGGTTGGGTTGCTCCGGATATTATTTCTAAAATTAGCTTTTTCGATTCTTATTCCAAAGTAATGATTTCTAAGCTCAATATTGGTGTTGTTGCTCTATTTGCTTCTATGCTGCTTTTCATTTTTAATGACGAAAATTCAAATCCGATATTAAGTTGGGAAGATTCTAGTTATATTAACTGGGGTGTGATCCTTCTTTTTGGAGGAGGACTTTGTCTTGGAAAAGTTCTCGATGTCTCTTCTTTAGCAAAAATTTTAAGCGAGTATATCTTTTTTGGTGGAGCACACTCGCCATTTGTTCTCCTCGTGATTGTCGTTTCACTAGGGATACTGCTCTCAGAATTCAGCTCAAACACGGCTTCAGCGTCTATATTGGTACCAATTGTTCTGGCGCAAACACAGCTCATGCCTGCTAATATTGGAACAGTCCTAGCTGTTGCTGTTGCCCTTGGTGCTTCATGCGGCTTCATGTTGCCTGTATCAACTCCACCCAATGCAATTATTTACGGCACAGGGCAAATCAAATTAAAAACGATGATTCATTATGGATTAAGTTTTGATTTTATTGGATTACTTACGATCGTTATTCTCTTACTCATGCGTTAAGCTTCAGCTTAAGATGCTTGGTCAAGATCCATAGGCGGAGCCGGAATATCTTCCACGGTTTGTTTCTTCGTTCTTAAGCTCATTGGAGCACAAGCAACCGATGCCCCAAAAAAGAATGAGCATTGAATAAAATAAATCCAAGTGACTGCCATTACGATAGTTTCAAAATTTCCAAATGTGGCTGAAAACTCAGCTTTCATATGATGAAGATAGACCCAATAAAATGATTTACCTAAAAGAAATAAAGCGACAAAACTCACTGCCCCTAAAATCGCATCAAAATTTCTAATTTTTCCTGGGATAAAGCTTTTATAGAATAATGAAAAGAAAGTTAAAGCGAGACTAGTTTGCAAAATATTGTATCTTAATAAAAAGATCATCGTACTTCCCCACCATGCACCAGCACTTTGAGAAGACCAAAAACCAAGATCAGTATTTAAAAGAGTAAAGCCGCACATAAAGACAGCAATCGCAATAGCTCCAAAGAATGCTCTCATATCCTCAAAAAGTTTTCCGCCTCTAGAGGGCTGCGCCGCCAGTGTATTCATACCAAACAGCAAAGAAGATGAGTAACCCATCATGGCGTAGCAAAGAACAGCAATACTCGCAAAACTAACACCTTTAGCTTGAGCCAGATGATTGACAACAATATTATCAAGAGACGTTAAAATCCATGGAGCTAGACCAGGAACGTTATCTCTAACAAGACTCATTACGTGACCGTGAGCTAGTTCAACATCGCCTACAAACCATCCATAGACTCCAATTGATAGAAGCATTAGGGGAAGAAAGCTCATCAAGGTAAAGAATGTTGAAGACGCCGCAACAATTTCGCCCTTTCTCGTTTTAAAAACAAAAAGGCCTCTAACACCTCTGCCTAAAAATTTAGTGAGAGTTTCATATCCTCTAGCTTCGGCATCTTCACCTGAGGCATACATTTTTTCGCTAGATTGTTGCTTGAACTCTTTCATATCTTTTCTTTTCGGAAAATCAACGGATATACTTGAGCAAAAAAGAACAGTTTCATGGGCTTATTTTCTTAATAAAATTAATAAGATAGACTAAGTTATGGAATTTTCAACAACTCCAAGAATTATCATCTTCGTCTTAAGTGTTCTGGCTTTAATTGGCCTAGAATACGTCATTTCGAGAAGACCAAGAAATAAGGACCTAAAGCGTCTTGGGCTTAACTTGAGCCTTGGGATTGTAGGCATATTAGTCATAAGAATTTTGGCTCCTCTCAGCCTTATGCATGCCGCTTTTTTGACCCAAGATCGTCATATAGGACTCCTCAACTGGCTTGCACTGGCTCCCCTAAGTCTTCCCTTGGGTTTTATTCTTTTTGATCTTCTTCTGTATTGGCAACACCGACTCTTTCATGAAATGGATTTCTTTTGGCAGTTTCATAAACTTCATCATCAGGATGAATTTCTAGATATAAGTTCAGGTATTAGATTTCATCCAATTGAGTTTCTTTTATCCTATGGGCTTAAGCTTATCTTTATCATTTGCTTTGGCTTAGGACCATGGACTGTTTTGTTTTGTGAAATTTGGCTTAGTAGTATGAGTTTATTCACCCACGCTAATCTTCGAATTCCAATGAAGCTTGATATTTTTTTGAAACGCTATATCGTCACACCCAATTATCATTATGTTCATCACTCAACTGCTCATGAAGAAATGAACTCTAATTATTGCAATGGAATTTCTCTTTGGGATCGTATGTTTAATTCATACTCCCCAAGTGATGAGGAGCGTGTAGATCAAATTAAACTTGGTGTTAGTCAGCCAGACACTTAATCGGTGAATTCTTTTTCACGTATTCTTCCATAACTGACCAATAAGGCTTTGACTTATCTTCATTAAATTCCGGAAAAACATAACGAACCTTGTCTTTCACAAGAAGTTCTAAGACGTGACCAATTTCAGAGGGAAAAGCTAATGAATAGCGTTTATCTTTTTCGACTTTTTCCCCTTTTACTTTAAAACCATAGGCATAAATACGACCACCAAGATAAGGAATGAAGCCTGGAAGTTTTAATTCTTTCCATGTGATCCCATCAATATCAATACCAACTTGTCCCGGCAAATTCACAAGAGCGCGGACGAAAGCTTTAATAAACTTTCCATCAGCTTCAAAACTGGCAAGATTCCAACCTTGATCACCATAAGTTCTAAAATGAGGATAATTATCGACTAAGTCGCCATAAGTGACTGGCCCAGCTTCTTTAACTACACCTTGAAAGTTTGCCATATGGATACCAATGTCAGTCTCCATCGCTTCTTTAGCCATTCGAGATTGATGTTTTCCCCAACATGAGTTTTCAATAACTGCATTACCATTTTCATAACCAGTTAATTTAATTTCACTTGTTCCAACAACCTCGTCCCATTTTCCATCAAAATACTCATTACGCTTAGCCGTGGCATCACTTACAAATGTCGCAACCGTCGAGTCTTCGCTTGTCTCTTTTTTCACATCAACTAATTTATATTCAACAAGCTCAACATCTCCAGGACCGTTGACCTTTAAAAGCATACTTCCGACAGCTAGGCCATGAGCTCCAGTTTGAACAACAGGAATAACTCTTTTATCACTGTTTTTAATCATCAGAGGCTGTTCATAGCGATCATGAGAATGCCCGCCAACAACAACATCAATAAACTCAGTTTTATCAACGAGTTTTTCATCCGTCTTAGTCCCTAAATGTGTAAGAGCAATGACAAGCTCGGCGCCGTTTTGTCTCGCAAGCTTAGAAATTTCTTTAGCAACAGGAATTGCTGGAAGTATGAAGCTTGGAAGAATTGGATACTGAAAGTGAGGTTCAGGAGTAGAAAGACCAATCACACTGACGCTGACGCCACCAATATTAAAAATAGCAGTTGAATCAACTAGACCCTTCATGCGCGTGTCGCGAAAGATAACCATATTAGCAGATAAAATTTTAGCCTGTTTTGAATAGCCTTCACGAGATTTTTTAATTTGTGTTTGAAGAGTATCAATACCAAGCATATGGTCATGATTGCCAATAACGGCGGCATCAATTCCTAGCTCATTTAAAGATTTAAAGGAAGTTACACCTTCATCCACAAGAAAAAATGAGGTTCCTTCACCAAAGTCACCACCATCTAAAACAAGACTTTCAACACCGCCAACTTGAAGATCAGTTCGTTTCAAAGCCTCGCTTTTAAGTTGGTCAATTATCGTTTTAACTTTAGCGTAACCACCACGACCATCAGCATGGCCAGTCAGATAGGAATGAAGATCATTGGTATGAACAATGTTGATGTATTTTGAATCAGCAAAGGATGCAAAAGATAAGCTCAACAATGTTGCAAATATTAAAGTGTAGTTCCCCATGATAAGCATATTAGCAGGATGAGCAGGACAAACAATAAATGCTTAGAAATAATGACTTTCTTTCATAGGCTAAGCTATTGAATAGATGAAATTAATTGAAGATATTTATTGTTGAGGCGATTTTTTCAAGAACAAAGAAATAACTAAAACCAAGAAATTCATTCCAGGAACCTGGCATTAACCTTCCCGCTAAATGAGAAGCCCTATACTCAATATCTCCGCTCGAATCAATAAAGGCACGATAATGCTTTCCACTACAAGTTAAGCATCGACCAAAGACTTCTTGTCTAACTCCACCATCGCCCCAAGGAGTTAGAACTGAAAAGAATTCATAAATACCAAAAGAGATAGTCTTAAAATGCACAACATCTTGATTAACTTCATACAAGAAGCCTTTATTTTGTGCCTTAAACTTAACCAAGATACTTTGAAATAGATTTGCATCAAAGCTCATGATGTCGAAAATTGTAAAAGACACGTCCCTAGAAAATTCAAATTCAAAGACTTCTTTAAGAGAATCACTCTTCATTGACAAAATGTACGTTCGTTCATTTTTTTTAAGACACGTTGTCGTCAGTTGCTCCTCATTATGCAACCAATGTAGACACTCTCCTCTTTCTTCATAAAAACCATTTCTCATCCAATCGCGTGATGATTGTTGTAGTTTTGAAAAAACTAAACTCAACGTAAGTTTTCTTGAAGGATGATTCGAAGGAAGGAGCTCCTCTAGAGAGTTGGCAAAAGAAAGAAAAGGTAATAAGAAAAATAAAGCAAAGAGTAACTTCTTCATTTATCTTCCGGTCTATTATCTGTCACTTTGAGTAAGCCCGTTTCTAACGCTTTGATGACATCTTGGACAAATTGTCTGACAAGATTAAGTTCAAGATTATTCAACAGCCTTGTAAGAGTACGCCTCATCTCATCTAAGAATCTAGAGTTTTGGCCTCCACTTGAGACAAATTCAGTTGAAGGTAACTCATCTAATAAGCGTTTTAAAATATTCCCAACAAAGCTTAAAGTTGATGTTTGAATAGCGTGAGAGTATCCAGTCAAAAAGGCATTAATCCCAATACGACGATATTCACTATCAAAGATACGATAGCTCGTATCATCCCACTCAACAGTCGTTCTAAAGTCGGGAAATCCCATTGTCACATTAAAGCTAAAACCATCATGTGAATATTGGGCGTTATAACCTTTAACAAGATATTGCCATCGGTTATCTTCTTTATACAAATCAAGGATTGATTGGTTTATGAACTTAAAAGAACTTATATGTTCAAGTTGTCTCCACTCAAAAATATTAACGCCATGACCATCTTTAAAAAGATAGCTAGATAACTTGGCCGGAATCATACCTTCTAAATAATCACTGATACTATATGGAACCTGCTCTTGAGTTAAAAACTGCTCAACTAAGACGGTCTCTTTATCACAACCTCTTAATTCAACTTGATAAGACTTGATACCAGTCGAAAAAGAGAGTGTTGCTAAGGGACTTTTGGCTGGATAATTTTTTCCGTTGCATTCAATGTCATTAGTAGAAAACCAGATGATCGCTTGATTTGTTCTTGAGGCAATATAGTTTTGTGATAACTCATCCAGTTTAGAGCGCAAAGCGCCTCTATACTCCTCAATGATTGCACTTTCAGTTACAAGGAAATTAGGCTTTTGAGCAAAAGCCATGCTCGAAATGACGAAAGTAAAAATGAAGACTAGCGCTTTCACATTATTCCGAAATAAAGGCATTTGTTTGGGGGTTATACCAAAGGTTTTTTCTTAATAGAGTTGGACCACGAAAGGTTTTAAATTTTAAAGTAAACTTAACGAGCTCTTTATCAATGGCAGCTCTTGGCAATTCATCAAAGCGAATACCACTAATCATAAGATTCTCAACTGTACGGATGGCTTTTTGTTTCATTCCACGCGTTTTGATTTCAATTTCGATGTTTTTATCAATTGTCGCCAAGCTCGCCATTTTTTTATCAAGATTAAAGCCCAGGATACGATCGCCTGAAGCCGTAAACCTAGCATAGGCATCAATACCCGTATCGAGGATTTGCTTAAGATCGGGACCAGTTGGGTTCATCGCCGTTCTATCAGTAGCAGTAAAGGTTCCATGAAGGTCTCTAACTCTCATGTCGCGCATACGATCGATGACACTTTCAAATGATAAAGGCTCTGCTCTAACAACAACCATAAGTTTAGATAAGTTCTCGTCCTTACCTCTTTCTACAGACAATAAGCCCCATCCGCGAGTACGTGTGACTTCATCAGTTGTAGTTGAGACAATGAGGTTTGAGATTCCGCTTAGAAGATAAACTTCTGGATTAGTCACTTCGAGTACATTGACGCGATTACTTGCGGGATCAACTCCAGGAATTAAAACCCCATATCTAAAGCTGAAATCTTGAATTTTAATAAGATCGTTTCTTATGCGCTCAATTGAAACTTCACCGTCAATATTCAAACCAACTTTTTCTTCCTTCACGGATCCAGCTGTTGGAGAAATATAAATATTTGAAGTATGTGAAAAATTAATTTCTGCACGATTTGGAATATAGCGAGTTACTGTGGTGAGCTTCTTTGTATACTTTTTAACATTTTTAGATCCAAGTGCTGATGCTAAAAGGTTTGTACCAAGTTTAAGAGTTAAATCTAAAGCCGCATTACCAGTTGAGATAGAAAAGTCCCCACTGTCATCGTTTGCTGGGCCAACACTTTGAAGTGAAGCTGTTAAATTTGTTAAACCTGTTTCGGTCATCCCATAAACATCAATTGAAATTTGAACGAGGCTAGTTGGATCAAAGCTTTCAAAAGTATCTAACGATGGAATGAGTCCTTTAAATCTTTCAAGCAGCTCGTCAGACTCCAGCCAAAACCCAATTTCTTTTAAGCTTTCAGCTTCAATATAACCTTCGCTTGGAGTTAGAATTGTTCCAGGAAATAAAATTCGCTCAATCCTTTGAATCAACTTCGCTGCAGTTCCGTTTTGAACAATATAAGTACATCTTTTAACTGACTGATTACAATCAACGGCACCAGCTGGTCTTTCCAAACCTATTTCTTGGCCAAAGGCAGAGAGTGAAAATAAACAGGCAATAAGAATGAAAAACTTCATCTGACAAACTCCTCAATTAACAAACACGAAACTATAAAAGTCGGATGAAGAACTTGAATGGGACGGCGCACAACCATCAATGATAACGCATTGAATTTATATAAAGAAAAAAAATATAATTTTCACGCATGGCACCGTATTGCTAAAACTTTTCTAATGGTAGATTAAATTAAATTTTGAATCAGGATTTTATTAATGGAAGAGCAATTAAACGTTTTCGGCAAACCTATCAAACCTTGCTGTCATGATCCCTTAACTGGTTTTTATCGCGACGGATTTTGCCACACAGGACATGAAGATACTGGGGTCCATACTGTTTGTGTTCAAGCCACTGAAGAATTTCTTGAATATTCAAAATCGAGAGGAAATGATCTTTCAACACCAAGACCTGAGTTTAATTTTCCGGGAGTAAGACCGGGCGATAAATGGTGCTTATGTGCAGGAAGATGGGTTGAAGCTTATATGGCGGGGGTCGCTCCCTACGTTGATTTAGAGGCCACCAATGAAGAAACTCTCGCTATTGTTTCAATCGATACATTAATGAGATTCAATCTTAAAGGTGTGCAATGATTTATCATCTCATCGAAAAAAATATTTGGAAGAAAGTGGAAAATGAATATCGTCCTGAAAGCTTAGACAATGAGGGATTTATTCATTTTTCAACTGAAGATCAAGTCGATGGGACCTACCAAAGATTTTATATCAATAAAGATATGTACCTTCTTGTTATCGATGAATCAAAACTAAAAGCTGAGTTAAAATACGAAGAAGCAGATGGAATGAGTTTTCCTCACCTTTACGGTCCCTTAAACTTGGATGCAGTTAAAGAAGTTCAAGATTATAAATACAATGGATAGTCTTCACACAGTTTTACTTGTTGGCAGTTCATTTTTTACTTCTATTATTTCGGCCACGGTTGGAATGGCAGGTGGAACAGTTTTATTGTCCATCATGCTTTTGTTTTTACAGCCTTCTGTCGTTATCCCCTTGCATGCCGGTAATCAGCTCATCTCAAATTTTTCTCGCTGCTGGTTACTAAGAGATCATATTAAGTGGAAGTTTTTTACACCCTTCGCAGTAGCCTCGGTATTTGGAAATATCTTTGCTGCCATACTGATAAAAGACACGCTTGATCTAGCACATGGAACAATTTTCATTGCTCTTATGATTTTATATTCAGTCTTTAAACCAGCAAAACTTCCAACTTTCACACCAAAAGGAAAAGGTTTTTTTGCCATTGGTTTATTTATAGGATTTTTAGGAATGTTTATTGGAGCTACCGGTCTTATTTTAGGTATGGCCTTTGTTCGAGATGATCTCAACAAGGAAGAAATTTTAGCCACTCAAGGTTCGATGCAAACCTTAAATCATCTTCTAAAGATTTTAGGATTTTTATGGTTAGGTTTTAATTATGTGCCTTGGTTATTTCCACTTGGACTGATGATGCTTGCAAGTATCATTGGAACGAACTATGGAGTGAGCCTACTTAAGAATATTCCCGATAATATCTTTAAATTAATATTTAAAACAATTCTCGTGATTTCAGCCATTCAACTACTGATAAAATGGGCTATAAAAATTTTGGGCTAATTGTGTGAAGCATTCGAACCGGTATTTGTGATTCTATATCTTCGCCTCTGACGAAACCGCATCCTAAAGCAAAGCCATGGCGCTTAAGTATAACAAAACCTTTATCATGTTCTCGTCCCAAGTTAGGGATGAGTTTTTTATCTAAAATCAGTTGAAACTGCTGCGTTGTTAAATCAATAACGTTCTTATTAAGCATTCGACCAAAACGTTGTATAAACACGGTTGTTGGTTTTGGCGGATTTTTATCGCCGTTAAAGGCCCTAAGACCTCGTTTTTCAATAAATGAATCTTGTGGGCTAAACTGCAAAAGATCCTTTGGCATCATCCAAAAATCTCGAGCGCTTTTCTCCCATGAGAACTGATGCAAAAACGCTGGTTCTAATCCAAAGCGCGTTTCCATATATTGAACTAACCCATCTAGTTCATCATTGCTTAACAAATGTCGCAAAGAAAAACCCCCATGAATTAAAACGATGAGGATAAATCCTCTTTGTTAATTTTATTGTTGGATTAAAAGTCGTCTCTTTAAATTGATGAATCCCATCTTCCCAAGGTCCATCAATGTTCATCTCGATTAAACTCATAGAAGAATGTCTTTTCAAAAAGCCATCAACTTGCATTTCATTTTCTTCTGGATCATACGTACATGTCGAATAAACCAAACGACCACCTGGCTTTAAAAGATCAGTACTGCGATCAAGCAGTTTTCGTTGCGATCGCTGCAGCGTATTTCTGTATTCGTCATTACGATTATAATCAAATGCTCTAGACCAGGTTCCTCTTAAACTCCCCTCACCTGAGCAAGGTCCATCAAGAAGAATCTTATCAAATAAACCTATATCTGGAATTTTTTCGCCATAGAAGTTAGTACATTGAGTATTAGTCACACCCATACGATCTAATGATGATTTTAAAATTCTTCTTCGTGCATTACTTGGCTCGTTAGCAATCAAAACACCGGTGTCATTCATTTTTTCTGCAATAAGAAAGCTTTTGCCTCCAGGGGCGGCACACATATCAAGAATAACTTCATTAGGTTTTGGATCAAGCGCCTTCACCGGAATAAAGCTACTCGCTCCAAGCATATAATAAAGACCAATATGATGTTCCCAAAGACCACCAACAATTGCCCTTGGAGCATTAATCTCAAAACAGTCCTCAACCCAATTGACTTTTTTAACGCTTTCAAAAGCACCATCTTTTAGATGCCTATCAAGAAATTGATTAAACTCTGCCTCACTACATTTAAGAGAGTTTCTTTTCACGAATACTGGAGCAAGTGAGGCCTGAACTTGCATAAATTGATCAAAGTCAGGAATGAAATCCTTATAAGTACTGAAATAGACTGGAGAGAGATAAGGTTTAGCCATTTGAGGATTATAGACAAAAGACTCTTAGACGGCTATCTTGAACGCTTTTATTTAAGCAAAATTTCATCCGAGAATTACTATGAAAGGTACATTTTTTCAAAAACCATTTGAATTCAATTTAGATGTACCTGGTGAACAGTGGTTTCAAGGTCAAGAGCTTAAGGGAACCTTAAGAGTGACTAACCATGCGCCTTCTAACGATCAATTTCCAGAAAATCTTGGAATTGCTCTTGCCATCGGAAAGAACAAAAAAGTTAAAGCTAAAAGCAGTGATGCTTTTGAGATTGTTGAAACAGTTTCTTTATCAAGTAGTGATCAAGTCGATTTTAATTTTAAGCTCCCAATCAACGGTCCAATCTCTGACAAAACTCAAAGTTACTACTTGGTTTATGGAGATCTTGCGGCCAAAGAAGGACATCTTCAACTTAACGTTGATTCCTCTTTAACCTTTAAACCACTTCTTGATGTGCTTGATATTTTTTTTAGATTTAAACTTAAAGAGAAGAAGTTTAACAAGAAAAGTATTGAGTTCAAGTTTATTGCTCCTGATGCCAAGGAGTTTAAGCAGTTAGATACATTAATTTTAAATATGTCTGAGGATGAAGATTTAACCATTCATATCAATGCGACATTTAATCTGAAAAACGTTGGTATAACCGATGGAAATGTCGCCGTTCAAAAAACGAAGGCCACAAAGAAGTTACAATTAACATCTAAAGATTATCTTTTTCAAAAAGACTCTCCTAATCAAGATGCAATTAGGAAAGTCTTTCAAAGTCTTTTTGACGATATTTCGCCAAATAAATTTTTCTAATTATTTAAGAACTTTATTTAAGAAAGCCAATGATTTAGACCAAGAGTCTTTATCTGCTTGTTCATCATAGGCAACAGGAAGATTCCATTTCTTTCCAACTTCAGTCGCGCCAGGGTTTGTAAATGCATGAAGAGCACCAGGGTAATCGATTGACTGATATTTCACTTTAGCCGCTTTCATTTCTTTGTTAAAACCAACGACCTGAGCTTTTGGAACCATTGGATCAGCTGCACCATTAAAAGCTAGAACCTCGCCTTTGATTTGACCTCTTTTTACGTCTTTTCCAAAAGGCTTAAGAGTTCCGTGATAGCTAATCACGCCATCAAGATCAAAACCAGCTCTTGCCATATGAAGGACTAAGCCTCCACCGAAGCAGTATCCGATAGCAGCAATTTTATTTTGATCAACATTTGGAAGAGATTTCACGTAATTTAAAGCGGCTTTGAAACGATTTTCAGCAGTTTTCATATTTCCATAAACATTACCAGCAAGCTCGCCGGCCTTCTCTGGATTTTCTGTTGTTTGACCTTCACCGTACATATCAAGAGCAAAAGCGATATAGCCTTCTTTCGCTAGCATATCAGCTCTCATCTTGGCGTAATCGTTTTGTCCCCACCATTCATGGATAACGATAACCGCAGGCTTTTTGCCATCACTATTTTTAGGTGTAGCAAGATAGCCTTGATAATCTTTGCCATCAATTTTGTAATTTATGCTTTTAGATGAACTAGCGCATGAAACTGAAAGAAATAAAGTAATAAGTAATAGTAATTTCATTGTTGACTCCATTTTTAGTGAACCCAACAATCATGACTTATTTTTCTATGACGTCAATCAATCGGTCTAAAAAGTCTATGAAACTTCGCGTCTTTTTTCTTTGTTTCATAGACAACCATATCTCTCTTTTTAAACTCTTCAAGTGCTCTAAACATCTCTTTAAAAGTCATAGGTCGACCAAGAGAAAGTTCTTGATCAATCAGCTCTTGCTGCAGCACTTCAGCAACTTCTTCTAAAACCACGAATAGCTTGAGTTGTTTAGGTTTCATATTTAAAGGAAACTTCTCACGCACAGTACGACTTAAGATTGGTACTCTTCGCATTGCAAAACCCATAATAGCTTGAGCGCTCATTCCAAAGCTTGGCTTGAAGTAATAACCATCACTTTCCATCCATTCCATCATTTTGGTCAAGACAGCATCTTTTTGACGTGTGTCTGTCATTTTGGCTGGATTTCTCCATTCTGCCACAATTTCAAAATTTGGATCAAACTCAGTATCACCTGGGCCAAAAGTCAAAAAGGTATCGATATTATCTTTATCCACGTCGATGCCAATTTGTTCTAAAAATTTAAGTAAGCCTGGATTAAACTTCGTTTTATTAAGTGGGATATCGAGTGTTCCTCCACTGGCGACTTCATAACCTTCGTAAACAACTTCAGAACAAAATAAATCCTCATGGTCTTTATAGTTCATTCCAAAATCATATTGAATATTCTTTCTGCGATTGGTTGAATGATTTTTAACTCGCTCAAAGATATGCTTAGCTGCTCTATGAGCTAAATCCTCATCACCATTAAATCGAAGAAGAACACTTCTAGCATTTCTTTCATCTAGATGAGCTTGAAATTCTTTAGAGACTGAGCCGATTTCAATATGGGCTTCAGTTGTATGAAGTTCACCTTGGTCATCTTTATAGACCATAGTCAGGTGGCTAAACTGCGCATCAATATCACCAATTCTAGCAATCGCCGCGGAGGTGTAAGCATTTCCTCTAGAAATGATGACATCGCCTGACTTAAGGTCTTTCCAATCTCTAAACGTAAACTTAGGGTTTGTAATAAAGTACGGAGCTTTACCTTCGAAAGTCACATAACCAGCGCTATCTAGCTTTTCATTTGTGCGTCCTTCAAGATGTTCAACTAAGTAGTCTTCAAGATATCGAAGGCCTCTATAAACATTACGAGTCTCTTTAAAACATTCGTAAGCATCGCCTTGAGCTTGGCCGATAGTCGTCGCCTGCTCTTTCATGGCCAATCGAATTTCAAAAGATAATCCGACAATCCTTTCAAGATCACGTTCATGAAAACTTTCAAGATCGACCTCTTCCCAATCAAGTGAGAACAGTTTTTGATAATAGTATGGAACGACTTCAAGACATTCCTTAACGCTTGTTAAGGGTGTTTGAACTCTTCGACTAAACTGTTCAATCAAACCCTTTAAGTCTGAGCTTTCAGACGCAGGCTTTCTTGTAGGTTGGCAAGCTGAAGTAATAACTAGGACAATAATAATTAGTTTTTTCATGCTCTTTTTTCGGCATAAATAAAGAAATGATTGAATCCTTTAGGGCGATAAGACTAAAATGCCATATGGATTTTAGAAGCGATAACACAGCGGCTGTTCATCCCAATCTCATAAGTCGAATGGCTGGTATTAATACCGCAAATTCAGCATCTTATGGCAGCGATGAAGAAAGCAAAAAACTCAAGAATAAATTATCCGATCTTTTTGGTAGTGATCTGCTCTATGCCCTCGTCTCCACAGGAACGGCCGCAAATTGTGTTGCACTTAGAACACTTTGTCCAAGTTATGGCACAGTTCTAACTTCAGATGAGTCTCATTTAAACAACGACGAAGGCCAAGCACCAGAATTGTTTTTATCCGGAGGAAAACTTCGAACTTTTTCGACCTCAGATAAAAAGTTTGATTTAGTTGCTGCTCAACACTGGGTTGATAAGGCCACAAAAATGTCCCCTCATGCAGCTAAACCAAGCTGCGTCAGTATCACTTATGCTACTGAATGGGGAGATCTGTACTCTGTTCAAGAACTTAGAGATCTAAGAAGTTTTTGTGATCATAATAAACTCTTCTTGCATGTCGATGGCGCTAGATTTGCCAATGGCCTTGTGGCTAATCAATTCTCGGCTAAAGAATTCGTCGCCATTTTAAAACCCGATGCACTAAGTTTTGGGCTTACTAAAAATGGAGCGCTTCAAGCAGAGATGGTCATACTTTTTAATCAAGACTTTAAAAATGACTTCTTTTATATTCATAAACAAGCAGCACAGCTGATGTCTAAGACAAGATTTATCTCTGCGCAAATCCTAGCACTTTTAGAAAAAGATCTTTGGCTAGATTTAGCTATTCATGCCAATGAAAAAGCATCACAACTCAAAGAATGTTTGAAAGATCATCATTCTTTTAAAATTGTTAATTCAGCCAAAACAAATCAGCTCTTTGTTCAAATGAATGAAAAGACAAAGCATGTTTTAGAAAAGCAGGGTTGCCTTTTTTATCATTGGCAAGATGACATCTACCGTTTTGTAACGAGCTGGATGACTAGCGATGATGAAATTAAAGCCTTTAAAGAAATGACTAGAGCGTTGGCATCTTCGTAATATTTTTTGATCGATAAAAAACACCTCTTGCAACAAAAATTGAAAGCAGTGTTAACGAAATCGTAATATATCCAACTTTTTCAAAGCCAACTATATTTCCAGCAGCATCTTCAGAAATAATAAGACCGGCCAATAAGGTTGCACTTGCCGTTCCAAAAGATCTTAAAGAATTGAGCAGTCCCATAAAAGTCCCACGATCAGCTGAATCTGGAACTTGAGAAACCATCGTCATGACAGGAATCATTCGACCTGAAACCATCGACATAAAAATAGCACTCAATACAAGGTAAAGACCAAAACTTAGAGGTCCTGTGTGAGTATAAATCCAAATTGGAAGTATTGATAAAATCGCGATCAAACTAAAAATGGTAAAACTTCCATGTCGATCAGTCATTTTACCAAATGCTCTGGCCGTAAATATCGTACAGATACCCGCCACAAAATACATATATTTTAGCTGCCCAGTTTCAATTCCAATATTATGGACAGCGTATGGGCTTAAAAAAGGAATAATAAAAAACATCGACATGGCACTCATTAGAATAAGTCCATAGGCGCGCAAATAATCTACTCTTTTAAGTAAAGTTATAAATCGAATAGCCACTTCTTTGGCCGGAGTGAAGTCTTTTTCGACGGGACGATTTGGAAGAATCTTCCATCCTGCAAAAGCAATAAATGAAGAGAAAAAGGCAATAAAGAAAAAAGTCCAATGCCAAGATATATAATCTGAAATGGCTAAGCCAATTGGAATGCCGATAACGCTGGCAACAGAAAAGGAAGCCATGACAACTCCCATGGCATTACCACGCCTTTCAAAAGGAACAAGGTCAGTAACAAGGGCAAAAACTAAGATATTAAGAATGCCACCAAATACGCCTGTCAAAATTCGACCAAGAAGAAGAAGTGAAAAACTAGGAGCAAGGCCACAAAGTACTGTTCCAATAATAAAACCCAGCATACTTAAATCAAGAAGTTTTTTCCGATCAAAGCGATCGGCGATAGTACTAAAAACCAAACCCGTAATAGCCGCGCTAAAATTATAAGATGAAACTAAGGAACCAAATTGAGCCGGTGAAATATTAAAATCCAGCATCAAAGTTGGACCTAATGGCATAAGAACTACAAAGTCTACAATATGAGCAAACTGAACAGCTGCGAGAAGGAATACAAATTTATTTTCGATTTTTAAATCAGTCATTTATGGGACAATAAGTCCGACTAAAGCTCGTGGCAAGCTCTCTCTAATGTTTGTTTAGCAAGCACAGAAAAAAGCCTTCAAACCTTGGGGATGGAGTAATTCTTAAGGCTTCAATTCGATCTTTTTTAATTGGTAGATACTCTTCAATATTATGTAATGGTGTTTCAAACGCTGTACAACTCAGCTCCGGATGCTCAAGCAAAACTTGTTTAACCACAAGCTCATTTTCTTGATCATTCATCGTACATGTCGAATACAAAATTCTTCCACCAGGCTTTGTTAAACGAACGGCGGCTTTTAGAATTTTGTACTGAAGCCTGGCAAATTTAGGAACAGTATTATGCTTCCAAAAAATATAACTCGGTTTATCATGAAGATTAAATCTCCCCTCACCTGAGCAAGGGACATCTGCTAAAACAGCATCATAAAGTTCAGATTCTTCTTTCTTAAACTTTTCTGCCTGGCCCTGGATAAAATCAGTGTTTTTAACACCCATGATATTGCAGTTAAACTTCAATCGCTCGAGCCTAATATAATCGGGTTCGATGGCATCAATATGACCTTGATTATTCATAAGACCAGCAAGCATTGTCGTTTTACTACCTGGCGCTGCGGCCATATCTAAAACATGCTCACCTGGCTTAGGATTTAACATCAGTGGCGCCAACATTCCTGAAAGACCTTGAAGATAAATCATCCCGTCTTTATAAGGAGATGTTTTTTGAAGCTCTTTTTCACTTGAGTCGAGTAAGAACGCATGTTCAATTCCAGGAACATCACGAAACTTAATGCCTTCTTTACGTAATTGATTAACCACATAAGAACGATCTGCTTGCAATAAGTTTAATCTAAAGCTAGAAACTCTTTTTTGGCGAATGCCTTCTAAGCATAGACGCAATCTGGCTGGACTCAATTGAGCCTCAAATTGCTCTAAGGCAATATCTGGTATTCGCTTTTTTACGTCCTGTATGGAAAAATGCATTTCATGGTGATACATCAAAAAAATCTAAGTTTCGACCGTAATTGGATAATTTTTGAAGACAATTATCTTATGGTACTTAATAAGCCATCTGGTCTAGTCACCATGGGCTCAACAGGTGAAGACTCCCTTTTCGCTCGTGCTCTTAACTACTTACAATCAAAGAATAAAAACCAAAGTAAGATGCCGGCCAAGCTCTTTGCCTGTCACCGACTAGATAAAGATACCTCTGGCCTAGTTCTCTTTGCTAAAGATGACCGTTCCCTAAAAGTCGCTCAAGACCTCTTCAAAAGAAGAAAAGTTCAAAAAGAGTACCGAGCCGTTACTCTTAATGATTGGCCGAACCTAGCTCAAATAGAAAATTGGCCTATGCAGTGGAAGCAAGACCCTCAAGTCTTTGAAAAATTAAAGGCCATGAAAGCCTCTGGTAAGGATTGGCTTGAAATCACCCTGCCATTGTACGGTATCAAGACTAAATCAAGGGTTGATTTCGAAAAAGGAAACGAGGCTTACACCAGAATCAGCATTGAACAATCTGGTTCGGACTTCAGTCTTCTTCGCGTTTACCCTAAAACTGGTCGTTTTCATCAGATTCGTTGTCACTTAGCTTTTTTAGGATTTCCAGTTTTATCGGATCCTATCTATAAAGGTCCAAAATCATCACCAAGACTGATGTTGCATGCTTCACAATTAGGATTTACTTGGCCTGTAAATAAGCAACGTTATGACTTCACCTGCCCACTACCTTCTATCTTTCTAGAGATGACTAGACCTTCTTAAACACTTGAAATCAATAAAACTGAGTTTTGTAAAAAGTACACATCCCCTACTAAATGCGCTTCGCATCATTTAAAATGCTGCAAACGTCTTCACGGGATTACTATGAACAAGCTCATGACTTTAGGTCTGGTTTTTAACCTTCTCTCTATTGCACCTAGTTTTGCAAAAGGTTTTAAATCGATATCAGTTAATGATGGAATTGAAGTTCTCAATAACACCTCATTTTCTGCTGAGTCAGTCGCTATCTCTGATGATGGTGAAAAAATTTGTTGGATCGCTAAATCAAAAGATTCAAAAATTGTCATTCCAAGCGATGTTTTCTACCGCGATCTTGGAGATAAGAAAGTTCATCGTCTTGATAAGCATGGCTTTCTAAACGCATTTACAAAATGCTCATTCGATCAAGACAACAACTTAGTCACAAGCAAACTACATTGGCGTCCATTGGCCTTATCAAGAACTATTATTATGGGACTTTTAAAAGGTGAATTTGATCCAATCGGATACGCTTCTTCAATTACAACGATGAATGAAAATCAAAAAGTCTTATCAGCTATTATGCCTAAAAGCTTAGACTTGAAAAGCGATCGTATTTTTTTAAAACATCCTAGATTTTCTCCAGATGGTAAATGGCTTACTTACTATCTCAAACACGGAAAAAAACTTGAAGGTGTTTATCTTCATCACTTAGCGACTGGTAAGACTCATCAATTGAGTGCTGTTTATGACAAGCACCCGACATGGTCACCTGAAGGCGATAAAATTCTTTTTCATTTTCAAATTGATGCAACTGAAACTAATCCAGAACAAGCTTATCTTGGATACTTTGATTTAGAGCTTAATGATAACGGTGATATTAAGTCTTCAAAGAGAATTATGCTTGATGATATTGAAAAGGTTGGCTTTCGTTATCAAAAACATCCGGCCATGTTAGCTGGGACTGACTTTGTCTTTTTTCACGGTGAAGAAGAAGCTGGCGACAAGAAAGACCTATTTGTTAGAGAGCTTAAGCCAAGTTCAAAAACGTACAAATTAAAGTTAAAACTTAATGATTTAAAAATCACAAAGGCGAAGCACCCTGCTTCAGGTGCCTTTGATAATAAGATCGTCTTCATTGGTAAAGTCAAAGATACAAAAGAAGATCAAGTCTTAATGCTATCTCCTAAAGCTATCGACAATATCTTAAATGAGATTGAATAAATGAAACTTTATAAGATCATTTTTAAGCCATTCTTTTTTTTGCTTGATAAGTATATTAAATCAAATAGAAGCTGGAACTTTCAAAGAATTAAACTTGGAAGTGAATTGCCAGCAAGTGAGCTTGATGCACTTCACGCTTATAGACTTTCTTGCTACGAAAAAGATAGTCCTTACCTTATACCTTCCACTCAAGAAGAACTTGATTCTGAAAAAGCTTTTGATCTTAACTCATTTCATATCTATGCCAAAGATAGTGATGGAAATATAATTGGAAGCCTAAGGCTTCTCAAGCGTCCCTTTGAAATGGAAAAACTCAACTTTTCTGATGAACATAAAAAAGGTCTAGATGAGTACCTTGAAATATCACGACTCGTTTGTTCTGTAAGACAAAAAGGTCTTGGCCGAAGACTACTTATTAGGGCCGGGATTTGGTCCATCGTGAGAACTCAATATAAAGGGTTCACTGCGATCTGTAAGTGTCAACGCCTTCCAATGTTTAAGCGTTTTGGATTAATTCCAAAAACAAGTTTTAAAATTCAAGAACGTGAAGATCAAACCTATCATTTGATTAGGGCTGATTTTTCCGAAATTACATTGGTGACGTTTAAAGCTTTTGTGACAGTACAGTTTGAAACATTAACAAAAATGATTCAAGACGCTTTTAGTTTTAATCGATCTGCACTTTAAAAACATTGTTTTTTTCAAGTCTATCAATCAAGTTGAAAGAATCAACCTTTGACAGCATATCCTTTAGTTTTAAAATTCTTTGCTGCAGCATCTTTTCAAAATTTAAATCACTCCATAATTGTGATTGCTCGGTTTTTGATAGCTCCTCTCCCACATCACTAAAGACCTGTGAAAGCCAGTGAGCTGATTGCATGGCATTGATAAAATCTCGCGTGTATTCAAAGATTTGTTCTTCATCTTCTCTTGAAGGAGTCTCCTCTTTTGCTAAAATGATTCCAGTTCCGTGATGTCTAGCTTCATCTTTAAGAATTTGGTCATAAGTTGCTTTAAGCGGATCAAATAAGCAGGTTTCTTTCAAACCATTATAATGACCCATTCCAAATCCCTCTAAGAGAACTTGAATAACAAATACTAATGATATTTTAGAACCATCACGAATAACTTCGGCCAAAGGTTTTAGCATAGGATGAAAATGGCTTTGTAAATTATAATCAAAATTCATAAAGTTTTGAAATTCACGTAGATGAACGGCTTCGTCACTAGCAAAAAGAGCATAAGTCGATTTCTCTTCTAATGTTTCAGAAAGAAGAATCATCTTAGCACCATAATTATGGCCTGAGGTTTCAATAAAAGCTGACAGTGCTAAGTTTAACTCCGTCATTCTTTCTAGATAAGCCAGTTTTTTAGATTCACTAAGAGCATTGAACGCCTTTGTGTTTTGCAGTCCGTAGCGCTCTGCTCCCCATAAAACTTTTGGAACACTCATCCCTTTTTTAGAAACGGTTAATTCATCAAGTCTTTTATCAAGAAGAGTACTTAAAGATCCTTTAGCTTTTCTCTTTGGTTCAAGAATTTCTTTGGGATCCAAAATCTTTGAGAGCTCTTTTATTTTATTCATCGCCATTATCACTTGTTTGGTTTGGATAAACTGCCTTACCAGCTTCGATAAAGCTTCCGGCACTGACCTTCGCTCCTGGAGCAATCGTAACTCTGTAAGCCAAAACGACATCATCTCCTATTTCTACACCTTTAACGTAGAGAAGGTATTTGTCTCCTCGTTTTTTAATGGCATGAGCGGCGATATATGAATGATTTCCGATTAAAACTCGACTTCCCATTTTCAAATGGGTGCGATCGACAACACGGCACTCAGGAGTCCAATTAACTTTATTTCCAATCTCACTACCCCAAAGTCTTAACCAAGCACTATAAGCACCAGGCAATAAAATTAAGATCTGCTCAAAAAAATGAAATGAATTAAAAAGTTGTTGCAGGTGAAATGCCACAAACCATGGGTTGCCATCTTTAGTTTTAGTACCAAGATAACTAATTCCTTCCGGCTGTCCCCATATTGCTTTAACAACTCTCCAAATTATTGGTGGTTGAAGATACAACAACACAACACCAAGAAGAGGATGAATATAATACGAAAGAAGAATAATTTCGACAATGAACGCTAAGGTATAAAACTTACTAAGCTTTTCTATAATTTTAGGAATGCTTTTCGTCTTAGACATTAAATTCTCTTATTTGATGAAAGGATATCTTGTAGGTTTGCCTTCTTTAAGCTTACAAAACTCATCAAAAACTTGATCCATCATTCGTGTCGTTAAGATTAAAGATCCGACCATAACTTCAGTGACGGCATCCCAATCTTCGGGCGTTTTAACGAATCTTTTAATGGCTTCTTCTACTTCTTCAGCATGTTTTGCATCGATTTCAGAATGCTCATTAAAGAAAGTCATGGCTTTTTTAGGAACACCTAACCCATCACTCAACATTGAAAGGAGTGGTTGAATAAATTCATAACTTCGCTCGGCCCAATAACTATAACCAAGTCTTGCTACTGGAGAAAAGTGTTCTGAGATATGATACAGATAAGCGATCAAGGTCTCCGTTGAGACTAAAGGCTTTGGTAAAGTATCGACAGTAACATCAAAACCAAGTGACTTTAAATCATGTAGGGCCATCATTTCATGTCCCGCTTCTTCAAGAGCATGATTAAGGCAGTATTTCATATACTGAATACTTGTCGTATCCCGACGAGTGGCAACTAAAGCTTGATTTCTAGCATTGTGTAAGGTGTAGTGATAGGTTTCGCATAAATACATGGCATATAATCTCTTATCAACAAAGCCAGGCTCTAATACTTTTTCAAGATTAGGGCTTCTCGATAAATTTTCCATTTCAGATTCTAAGCGTGCATTGAGCGCTTTAACATCCATTACTATCTCCTTAATTTTTTTAGCTTATCGGTGAATTAATGCTTTTATTTATTTGTTAATTCCCGATAAGAAGTAAAATTTCAATGGAGTCCTCATGTCTACTATTCGTCCTGTCTATGTCGTTGCTGGTAATCGTATTCCCTTTGCTAAATCTATGACTAAATACCTTGGACTTAGTACTCAAGATTTAATGACAGCGGCGCTTAAGGCCTTAGTTGATAAAACCAACCTTAAAGGCAAAACAGTTGGAGATGTCGCCTTAGGTGCGATTATGCAAAATCCAAAAGACTGGAACCTAACTCGAGAATGTGTCCAAGGCTCTGGGCTCCACGCTCATACACCTGGATACAACGTTCAACGAGCATGTGGAACGGGACTAGAAACCTCATGGCAAATTGCTAATAAAATCGCGCTTGGTCACATTAATGAGGGTATTTCAGGTGGAGTTGATACAAACTCTGACCTTCCTATTACCGTTTCACTTAATCTTAAAAAGGCACTTATCAATATGAATGCCGCTAGATCTATTGGTGATAAATTAAAAATCTTAGCCACACTTCGTCCTAAAGACCTTGCTCCATCATTTCCAGCTGTTAGTGAACCAAGAACAGGTATGTCGATGGGTCAGCACACTGAAAAAATGGTTCAACACTGGAAGATTGATAGAAAATCACAAGATGAACTTGCCTTAGCCAGTCATCAACGTGCGGCCAAAGCTTGGGCCGATGGTTTTCACTCTGACTTGGTTTCAAGTTTTCATGGTTTAGACAAAGACACTATCGTTCGTGGCGATACAACTTTAGAAAAACTAGCAAAACTTAAACCAGCTTTTGACTTTACTGGAGTTGGTACATTAACAGCAGGTAATTCATCTCCATTAACTGATGGTGCCTCTTGTGTCTTACTTGCAAGTGAACAGTCCGCAAAAGAACACGGCTGGGATCTCCAAGCAAAGTTTGTCGACTGTGAAGTTGCAGCACTTGATTACGTCGGCGGTGATGGTCTTTTAATGGCACCAACGATCGCCGTGGCTAAACTACTAAGTCGACAAGGATTAAAACTTCAAGACTTTGACTTCTATGAAATTCACGAAGCTTTTGCTGGACAAGTTTTATGTACACTTAAAGCTTGGAATGATGAAGCATGGTGCAAAAGACTTTTAGGCCAAGCACCTTTGGGCGAAATTGATTTAACCAAATTGAATATTAATGGAAGTTCTTTAGCGATCGGACATCCATTTGCAGCAACAGGTGGTCGTATTGTCGCTTCACTAGCTCAAATGATTAAAACTTCAGGCAAGCAGCGCGGATTAATTTCAATATGTACCGCAGGTGGAATGGGTATTGCGGCTATACTAGAGAGGGTCTAAAGAAAGATGGCATTCTTCATATTTAGTTGCACTAAAAATAGATTTAATACCCATTTTAATACGAGAGACTTTTTCGCGATTTTCAAAATAGACTTGCATTCTACACGTCTTAAATCCTGACTTTGAGCTGATGGTTGAATAAAGTCTGCCATCATCTCTATCAGTTGTAAGAGAATAAAGATCATAGGAAAAGGCGCAAGATTTACTTTTACCATCTTCGCGGTAATGAAAACTTGCACTACCTCTTGAATCTCTAATATTAATTCTACAAATGTCGCCATTACTAGTAGCACCGATATATTCTCTTTCAAGAGAATCATTGGCCATCACACTAAAGCTGCTCATCATACATAGAAGTAAAACGAATTTCATAAAAACCTCTTATTTAATATATCCATATCATGCATCTAGTGCAAAGGCATAATAGGGAGAATAAGTGAACGCTAGAGTGTTCCCGTCGCCTTTTATTTTTGGTATGCATTATATCAAGGCAAATCTATACTCACTGACAAAATCGATTGGAGATTTTACTGAAACATCCTCTTTGGCGCTTTCGTCATATCTTACTATTTTCATTTTCACTGACCTTTCTATCAGGATTTGGACAAAGTTTTTTCATTTCTCTTTTTATTCCAACATTTTTAGAGACCTCAAATATTTCTAATACTACTTTTGGAACCTTATACGCCCTTGCAACATTAATTAGTGGTTTTTCACTTCCTTGGGCGGGAAGACAATTAGATCATGTCAGTGTTGCTCGATATTCTAAGGTTGTGTTTACTGGTCTGGTTCTAGCTTGTGTAGTGACAGCATTTTCACAAAGCGTCTATTCCTTAAGTCTTGCTATTTTCTTGCTTCGATTTTTTGGCCAAGGACTTTTTGGTCATACCAGCGATACAATTACTGCTAAAAAGTTTGGAGCCAATAGAGGAAAAGCTTTAAGTATAGTTGGACTTGGATACCCTGTCAGTGAAGCCATTCTTCCTAGTTTAGCCGTTTTAATATTAAGCTCTTATGGTCTAAAAGTGACTTGGCTTTGTGTCGCGATTCTTATCACTTCGTTTATTCCTTTCATCAACTTTCTTGCCAATTCCCCTGGCGAAGTTGAACAAGAAGTACAGTTTGAAAAAAATGTAGAGTTAAAAGAATTTCAGGGATTAAAAAGTATATCATTTTGGGTATGGGCAAGCGCAACCTTGATGCCGCCTTTTTTATTAACATCGCTATTTCTTTACAATGCGGTTATTGCTGAACTTCGTGGCTGGAGTTTGGAATGGATGGCAACATCATTTATCGCCTTTGCTGTTTGTCGTTTTATTTTTTCAATTATTGGCGGACCTCTTGTTGATAAGCTTACTGCAAAAAAATTATATCCATGGCATTTAATCCCTCTTGCAACAGGTATAGCTGTCTTAGCACTTTGGGAAAACAAATTCGCAGCTCCAAGTTATCTAGCATTATCAGGTGTTTCTATTGGTCTTGGAGCTCCAATTAAAACTGCTCTGTGGGCTGAGATCTATGACCTGAAATATTTAGCTAAAATCAGAAGTTGGCTTTCGTCATTTGGGGTGATTGGAACAGCCGCGGGCCCCCCTGTTTTGGCCATGATGCTTGATCTAGGAATTTCGTTAACTAACTCGCTTTCGCTTTTAAGTATAAGTCTAGTCTTTATCATAACTTTGTGTGGTTTTCTCAAAAGGTACTGCTAAACAATTATGAAATGATCTCGAAAAAGACTCTGCTCTTTAATCGTATTAACAAGACTTACATCGACAAAGTTTTGATTAGAAAGAAAGCTGTCTTTTTTAACAGAGCTGTAGACTAAAACTTTTTTAAAGTAACCATTAAACGATGTTAAAAAATTATTTTCTAAATCTGGGAAAAATATAATCTCGTTTACATCGGTTTTAACAAAACTAAAACCAATCAAAGAAGCTAGATCATAATCAATTTGATTTTTAACGACCATATTAATATGAAAACCATCTTTATTAGGAAAGAGTTTTTTCATTTTTAATATTGAACTACTAAAATCAAGCGACAGATAAAAGTTAAGTTTAATTAGCTCTTTAATAACTGATTCTTTATTGTCAAGGTCAGAGAACAAATGAACAAAAAAATCATAAACGAACTTTCGACTATCATTGAGCCATCCTTCTAATCTGCCTAAGTGAAAACCTTCTCTTTTAAGGTTTAACTGCTTTAATATAGATAAAAATTCCTCCCAACCATGTTTTTCAATCCAGCTCAGATGCTGATCGAGTAATTCAGAAAAATTAATATCTAGTTTTTTGCAAGCAGCAATATAGAGAAAATGCAAAACCTTATTATTATAAAAATATGAAATGAGACTTGAAAGTCGCATACATCGGTCAATTTCCTTCTCGGTCATTTCCCGTGTTGCTTTAATAAGTCTTGGAGGACGATCATCAAAGACCAAACCTAACTCACTTGCTTTTGAAAGAAGTGGAGTTCCAGGCAAAAGCTGTAATTGATAAACATCTATTTTATAGGAATCAACAGTGAGTGCAAAATCAATAGACTTTAAAAACTTTTCAGGAGTATCGCCTGGAAGACCAGCAATAACCTGAGTTAAAATCTTAATCCCTAAGCTTCTAACCGTTTTGGCATTTTTAACAATTCTTTCAATATTTTGCGTTCTAGCAACACCTTTTAGAACATCTCTATCTGAGCTTTGAAGACCGATTTCGACTAGTTTAAATTTAGCTTTTTTCAATAGATGAATAATCTCTTCATCTAATAAATCAACTCTTAATTCAGTATAAATAATTGTTTCCGAACTTTGATTATATTTTGCAATTAAGCGTAGAATTTTTTTTGCACGCTCTGGCGGTACATTAAACGTTGGGTCCATTAACAAAATTGAAGCATTATCGTGCTTAAATATCTCTTCAAGCTCATTATCAATTCTTTCTAATGAAAAGCTGTGAATGAGTTTACCAAAATCTTTTGGATAGTAACAATAGCTACATATAAATGGACAGCCTCTGTATGTTTCGAGTAAAACAGTTCTCTTTTCTTTTTTAAGATCAATAGAATTTGTTAGGTAAGGAGAGGGTATTTCATCGAGATTTTCAATAATATGTCTTCTCTGATTTTCGACAAAAAAACCATCAACACTAAAAAAACACAATCCTAGAATTTGACTCAGTCTATGATCATTGAGATCACCTTTTGAGAGAACACTCACTAGCTCTTTAAATGTGAATTCCCCTTCACCTAAAACAAGAAAGTCTATGCAGTCTTGATGTTGACACATGAATTCTCTGGCAACCGGAGTAACATCAGGACCACCGACGACTATTTTAACTTCAGGCTTTAGACGTTTTAATTCACGTGCAAGAGCGATTCCTTTATGACTGCTCCATACATACATAGAAAAGCCTATAAGTTCAGGATTCTTCTTAAATAGATCAGTTGCAATTTGCTCAATATTATCTGGGTCAACTGGTTCAAAGATATTGACCATGCACTGATCTGAAAGATCAGAGTCGTCCTCAATCACAACCTTGAGGTAGTGAAGAGCTAGCGGAATAAAAGCAAAGCTCGTAATGTTTACAAGTTGAATATTATACATTTGCTATTATTCTATTGTATTTTGTAATAAATTATTAGCAATTATTCTGCTAAATTCAGAGCTATAACTAATGCTTCATATAAGCTCGAGTTCGTTATTTCGTAACAATAGTTAGGTATTTGTAATGACACATCTCGCCTTATCAGGTTTTTGCTACATTTAACGCCCCAAGGCTTAACAGCCCCTTACTAGACTCACTAAGATTTACCCTTGGTTTAAAGAGGATTTTATTATGCAAATTCAGTTACCCACTGAGACCCACAATTGTTTAAATTTTATTAATAACGCCTTCGTTTCTGCCGCAGGTGAACTTTTTCCTATCGACTCTCCTTGGAGTGGGAAAAAAATTGGCGAATCTAGATTTTCAACGAAAGGCGACGTCGACGCTGCCGTCAGTGCAGCAAGTGCAGCTCAAATAGCTTGGGGTCAAACTCCCATAAAAGAGCGCACAAAAGTTATGTTTAACTTTAGAGATATTCTCTTAAGAGACCTAGATAAGCTTTCTCAAATAGTTGCTGCTGAAAATGGCAAGACACCGATTGAAGCCAGAGCTGGTGTCATGAAAGGTGTTGAAGTTTTAGAATATGCTATTTCTCTTCAAAATCTGGACCTTGGTGGCAAGATGGAAGTTTCTCGTGGTGTTCATTGTGAATACCGCCGTGAAGCCTTAGGTGTTATCGCCAACATAACGCCATTTAATTTTCCAGTAATGGTTCCTATGTGGACAATTCCAATTGCGCTCACTTTAGGTAACGCCTATATCTGGAAACCTTCAGAGAAAACTCCAATGGCGTCCCAATACCTTGCGAGTGCTTTAAAAGAAGCTGGTTTACCCAGTGGTCTTTTTCAAGTGGTTCAAGGTGGTAAAGATACAGTTGAAGCAATTATAGATCATCCACAAGTGAAAGCTGTGGGCTTTGTTGGTTCAACAAAAATTGCTAAAGCAGTTTATGAGCGTTCAACATCACTTGGAAAAAGAGCCCTTGCTCTTGGTGGTGCTAAAAATCATATCGTTCTTTTACCAGATGCCAACCTTGATCTTTGTGGTGCTGGTATCTCTGACTCATTTACTGGTTGTGCCGGTCAAAGATGTATGGCCGCTTCGGTGATACTCGCCGTTGGTAATGTCGATAAGCATATTGAAAAAGTTGTTGAGCGTGCAAAGTCTCAAGTTCTTGGAACCGATATGGGTGCCATCATTACAAAAGAGCAAGTTACATTTTTAAAAGATGCGATCGCTCGCGCTGAAAAAAATGGTGCGAAGATTTTACTAGATGGAAGAAATACACCTGCTCCCAAAGGAATGGAAGAAGGCTACTGGTTGGGACCAACAGTTCTAGACAATGTTAAGCCTGGCAGTGAAGCTGCATCTTTCGAACTCTTTGGGCCAATCGTTTCGATCATTCGCTGCCAAACCATTGGTGAAGCGATGAAAATAGAGAATGAAGTTGAGTACGGTAATGCTTGTTCAGTTTTCACTTCATCAGGAGTTCATGCTGAAAGAGTCATTCAATCTGCCAAAGCTGGTATGGTTGGTATCAATGTCGGTGTTCCCGTTCCAAGAGAGCCATTTAGCTTTGGTGGCATTAATGCATCTAAGTTTGGACATGGTGATATTACAGGTGTTCACTCACTTGATTTTTGGACAAATACAAAAAAAATTACAACCAAATGGGAGCCACAAAGCGACCAAAACTGGATGTCTTAAGGAAAATAATTATGGAAAAATCATCACACGTCATTCTAACTTCTCATAACTCAGAAGTTTATAAAGATGCTCTACCAATTCATTGGGGCGCAAAATCACCTAAAGAACGTGGACCTGTAGTCGCTTCTATTTCGAATGTACTTCATAGAAATGCGATTGGTAGTCACTCAGGAAGCTATACTGTTTACAGAGCGCTTTCAATCGCTTCTGGACAGTTTCCTAAGATGCACATTCCTGATTTAAAAAATACAGAGAGTACAACGACAATCGGGCCATATGAATCTTGGACTGATGCGGATAAATTTGTATCGATCGATCCTTGGGGAGCTGACGTTAATATCCATTTCAAAGAGTATATGGAAAAAGGATATGACGTTAGACCAACTATTGCCGTAACTCAGGCACGACTTCAACTCCCAGAAATTTATGAAGCCATTAAAGCTGGTCGACTTAAGCCTGATGGAAAACTGATTAATGAAAAAGGCGATATCAAAGTCACGAAAGTTGCATTTGAACCAGTATGGTACCTACCTGGAATCGCAAAAAGACTTGGCATCAACGAAGGAGAACTTAGAAAGATTCTCTTTAGTGAAACTGGTGGCATGTTCCCAGAACTCGTTACACGTCCTGATTTAAAAGTCATGTTACCTCCAATTGGATCTACAACTGCTTATATCTTTGGAAATCCAGCGGACCTTGCTAAG
>PCUW01000056.1:5813-17568 GCA_002787775.1 Bdellovibrionales bacterium CG12_big_fil_rev_8_21_14_0_65_38_15 | reverse complement strand
TTGAATTAACTTGTCGTGTGCACGATGAGTGTAATGGCTCAGACGTTTTTGGTTCTGATATTTGTACTTGTCGTCCCTATTTAATGTACGGAATTGAAGATGCTGCTCGTACCGCTCAACGTGGCGGGGTTGGTCTAATCGCCTACTACAGAAAAGAAGGTAGAGCGCTTGGGGAAGTAACAAAGTTCTTAGTCTATAATGCTCGCAAACGCCAAGTCGGCGGTGACTCAGCTGCAACTTATTTTCACAGAACTGAATGTGTTGCTGGTGTTGAAGATGCACGCTTTCAAGAATTAATGCCTGATATCTTACAGTGGTTTGGTATTAAAAAAATCCACAATATCCACTCTATGTCGAATATGAAGTTTGATGCCATCGTTAAAAGTGGAATCGAAATTGTTAATCGTATCTCAATTCCAGATGACCTCATTCCACCAGATGCTCAAGTTGAGATGGAAGCGAAGAAAGCAGCAGGTTACTTCACTAAGGGTGAAGTTAAGTCCGGTGAAGCTCTTAAGAACATTAAAGGACGCGAAATTGATGAGGAAAAAAAATGAGTGAAAGAACTCAGTGGCTACTCACTCCTGAAGCGATCAGAGAGCGCTGCCTAGCCCTTCATCAAAGAAACCTCGATGGTAAAGGCTTACTTCGCGTAGATGAAACTAAATGGCCTGAAGTTGTAGCTTTTACGCTTGAAACGATTAAGGAAAAGTATCCGTCTCTGGAAATTCCATTTCACTCTCGTCTTGGACATTTTCGTCCCGGCAATGTTGATAGAGTCCATTGGCTTGAAGAATTTCTTGAAGGTGCTGATGCCACTAAACGGGCAAAAGCTTTAGTTGACCTCATCATTCCTTCTGTCTTGCTTGATGCAGGCGCTGGAGATGATTGGAAGTATTTTGAAGAACGTACGGTTCAAACTTTCAATCGATCTGAAGGACTTGGAGTCGCAAGCTTTCATATGTTTCTAGCCGGAGATTTTAGTTCAAACGATGAACTTAAAACTGATGGCAAAGCATTAATGTCATTAACGAAAGCACAGCTTGAAAAAGCCTTCCAAGTGACAAAATCAAATCCACTGCTTGGAGTTGATGGTAGACTTAACTTATTAGCAGGTCTTGGAAAAGTTCTGGGTGTTAACGGCCGTCCAAGTGATCTCGTTGATGACTTCTTACTTAATGGAAGAGTCGACGCGCTTGATGTTCTTAAATCAGTTCTTAAAAGGCTTGGTCCTATTTGGCCTTCAAGATTAACGCTTGATAATACTCCTCTAGGTGATACATGGTCTCACCCTGCGCTTGGTGAATCGGGAACATTTGAATCCCTTGTACCATTTCATAAACTTTCTCAGTGGCTCTCCTACTCCATATTGGATGCCATGGAGACATGTGGTTTTGAAGTCATCGGCGTTGAAAAACTCACAGGACTACCTGAGTACCGAAATGGTGGACTCTTTTTAGATTTGGGCCTACTTCAAGCAGTAAACCCAAAAGATCTCACACGTGGTGTGAGCGCAGAAGATCTCTTTGTTATTGAATGGAGAGCATCAACTGTAACATTGTTGGATCAACTGGCAGAAAAAATTCAAAAAGAACTTGGAAAAACACCACAAGACTTCCCCCTAGCAAAAGTGCTTGAGGGTGGAACCTGGTGGGCCGGTCGTAAAATTGCGGCGAAGAAAAGAGCTGGTGGCGTACCACCAATTAAAATTATTAGTGACGGAACAGTTTTTTAGGAGCTACCAATGAGCGGAAAATATATTCAAATTGATCACCCTTTACTTCAACATAAGCTTTCATACTTAAGAGACAAAAATACTACTGGTCATGATTTTAGAGAAATCACTAAAGAGATTTCTAGAATCCTTGCTTATGAAGCAATGAGAGATTGGAAAGATACTGAAACGATCTCTATCGAAACTCCAATCGCTAAAGCTGCGGCAACGAGAATCAAGAACCCTCCCATCGCCGTTGCGATCATGAGAGCAGGCAATCCCGTTCTTGAAGCTGTTCTTTCTATGCTTCCATTTGCCAGTGCAGGTCATATTGGGATCTACCGCGATAAATTCATCAGCAACACAGTAGAATATTACTTTAAACTTCCTGATCATTCTGAAGGTAAAGAGATTCTACTTTGCGATCCACTAATTGCCACGGCCGATACCATGATTGCTGCGATTGATCGCCTAAAGAATTACAAAGTTGGAAAAATTAAGGTTCTATCTTTGTTGGTTAGTCCTGAAGGTCTTGAAAAACTTTTCCATTTTCATCCTGATATTGAAGTTTATGCTCTTCAAAAAGAAGAAGGATTAACTGATAAAGGTTATTTGATTCCAGGACTAGGCGATGCTGGAGATCGTCTCTTTCAAACCAAATAGGAGTCTCTTGTGAGCTGTACAATTATTGGTGTAGCAGGTGGTTCTGGCTCAGGTAAGACTTATCTAGCTAGAGCACTCCATCAAAAACTTGGCGATAAAATCAGTGCGATTATCTACCAAGATAATTACTATATCGACCAATCAGCTCGCTTTGATCATGATGGAGGCTCAGTCAACTTTGATCACCCAGACAGTCTTGATTTTGACCTTCTTGCAGTACATCTCGACAATCTTAAAAATGGCAATGTTATAGAGATTCCTGTTTACGATTTTGTGACACATACCAGACAAGCAAAAACCATCAAACAAAAACCACAGAAAGTTATTTTAGTCGATGGCATCCTTCTGCTTTCTCAGCCCCACGTCAGAAAACATTTTGATATTTCTATTTTTGTCGACACAACTGAACAGCTTAGATTTGAGCGTCGTCTAAAAAGAGATGTAGAAGAACGAGGCAGAACTCCTGAAGGAGTTAAGGCTCAGTTTGAAAAGCAAGTTAAGCCTATGCACGATCAGTTTGTGCAGCCTAGTATGGAGCATGCTGACCACATTATTTGTGATCTCGCAGGCTTTGACTTGTTGATTGAAAAAATATCAGATCAATTTAAGGATTAAAGTAATTCTTTTCAAGCTCAATATATATACGTTCATTCATATTGCCAGCTCTTGAACACATAAGATCAGTTGTATCAAGCTGGTAATTCACAAAAGCATTAAGATTTGTATCATAGAACTCGTGGTAGCAATCAGGAAGGCCTAGAACATGACCAAATTCATGTCTTATCACCCACTGACTTTCATATTCTTCAATAGATTGATTTGAATCCATAACGATATTGTTTCCACCAAGTCTATCAACGTGAGGAACAGTACCAGTTTCAAACTTTAGTCTAGGTCCGTTAGCAAAAGTTCCAAACCTAAGAGTTAGGCTCCAATCATTAAATTTAAACTCATCTTGAATATTATCTCTTAAATAAGGAATGAAGCGCTCTGCTTCAGGGGTATTAAATGGAATCTCTGCTCTATCGGGAGTTCTCCATGTAATATCTTTTCTCGCAGCATCTTCGGGTATAACGAAAAAGTCATTCCAAGTCTGTTCACCAATCTCAAAAAAATCTTCAAAAAACTTGGGTAATTTTTTTTGAGTTTCAGCTTTTTGAACCGAGCGCTGACAACCAAGTTGTGTTTCGCCTGAGTTCAAACATAATTGAGTCAAAAGAAACTTAAGCTCCGTTTTAATTTCTTCAGTAAAGGTATCGAATTCCTTAAATTTTTCAGGCGTCCATTTATTTTCTTTAAAGTAGTGATAAGCCCTAATATCTTTTGATTTGGCTTGTTTGTAATAGCTCATATAAGGCAAAAGAGATTTATATCTAGCGGCGCTTTGGTAGTTACGATCAACTTTTCGAGCGAAAACGACAAAGTCAGCATCACCAATAGGAAGTTGAGCTGGAAAATTCTCTCCGTTTAAAACATCAATCATAGGTCCAGGTAATTGCTCTGTTAGATTTTGAAGTTCTTTAGCTACAGTTTTATCAGAATAAATAGAAGGTGAATCAATCGGAATTCCTCTTCTAGTTCCTTGAGACGTTAAGCGAAGCTGACGATCAGCTGCTCTTCTAGAGTTTTCAAGCTCGAGCCACTGAGCCAATCGATTTCCCCACATTAATGCTTTTTCAATCGATGGATTATTCTCTTTAAAAAATTTTTTATTTTTTAAAAGATGATCTCTGTATAGAGATGAACTCGATTCTAGATCAAGATGAATAGGCGCGGCCATCAGGCTACAAGAAATGGCGACAAGACAAAGTGTTAAAAAGGTCTTCATAAAAGCTCCAAATTGATTTAATTTAAGATACTTTTTTACTCAAACTTTACCTATCCTATAATTCTCACTACTTCTGACAGAGTAATTATTGCATTGCGAAGCACGACTTCCTTGCCCATAGATAGATTGGCATGTTAACAATGACTTACTTATAAAGGACAGTGTCCTTATTCTTATCCAAAACAATTTATGCGCCCGCCTCAATCTTGCTACAAGGAGATCCATGGACGCTGTAACAACTTTTGAGACTTGGTCTATACCAAGTCCGGTTAGAGATTCACTTTCTAAACAAGGAATTGTAACTCCAACTCAAATTCAGCAACTCACACTTGATCATTCATTAGCAGGCAGCGACTTAATAGGCTTAGCTAGTTCTGGAACAGGTAAAACTCTTGGTTATAGTCTTTCGCTTATTTCTCTTTTAGATAAAAATGAAAACAAAGATAAAAGCGGACTTATCATTGCTCCTTGTGAGGAAACAGCAACACAGGTTCACAATGTCATCAAGAAACTAACATCTAAAATGACTGGTAGATGGAAACCTGTTTTGGCCATTGATAGTGAAATGGCGGATATTGGCCTACAGGAATCTAACTTAAGAAAAAGACCGCGTATTATTGTGGCAACACCCAAAAGACTAGAAGCCCATATCAATAGTGGAATAGCCAAGCTTGAGAACGTTAAGTTTTTAGTCATGGAAGATACTGATCGCATTTATGATCTTGGACTATCGGACTCAATTGATTCGATCGTACAAGCCTTACCTACTGAGAGACAAACAATGATTTTTACTTCGAACTTAGAAAATGACGTAAATGATATTTCAAAAAAGTTAACGATTGATGCAAAAACGATTGAAGCTGGAAATCAACCTATTCCAGAAGTCGTCGCTACAACAGAGAAAGAGGAACCAGGTCGTTTTGATGCATTATTAAAAGGACTTGAAGCACATACTGGAACGACAATAGTTTTTTGTCGTACTAAGTTTAGAGCAAGAAGGTTGGCTCAACGTCTTTTTAAAGCAGGCCATCCAACTGATTGTATCCATAGTGATCGTTCACAAAATCAAAAAAATAATACCATTAAAGCTTTAGGTGAAGGCCAGTTTAGAGTTCTTGTTGCTACTGATATAGCTATTGGCTCAGTTGAATTAGAGTCCATCACCCATTTAGTAAATTTTGATGTTCAAGAATTTCCAAGAGAGTATCTTGAACTAGTTTCAAACAAAGATGATGTCCTTGCGTGGGTCAATCCTGAAACAAGTGAGCAATGGATAGCACTTCAAAAAGTTATTGCTGTTGCTGCCGCTGAACGTGTGGCCGAAATACAAAAACAAAAAGCTATCGCTAGAGAAAACGGCGAACTCCCACAGAGACCTAAGCCAAAAAAGAAACAAGCTAGACCTCAAGCAAAACATAAACCTCGCCAACAGAATGTACAAACTCAATCCGGTGAAGTTAATGGCAATGCAATGCCAGCTGCCTATGATGAAGACGAAGATTCGCAAATCTTTTTTCAACCATCAGTTGAAGAGCAACTTAATCAACTCGATACAATCATCAAACAAAAAGTTAGACCAAAGACAAACGCAGCTTATGGAAATGTTAACCATAAGCGCACGAACCATAAAAAACGTCCAAATACCGGTAGCCGTGGTCCAAGAGGCAACGGAAACGGTAATGGTTACTAGCTCTAAATTACTGTTTTTAAAGACATTTACAATAAATCTTCTCAAAGTCTATCTTTGGGCTTCGCCTCGTGTTATTAAGTGTTTCTGTTAACGTCTGTTTTGGGTTTTCGACATATCGTCCGTCTCCTCCAAACGACCCCACGCCTTTAGGAGGATTTATGGGTAACAAACTTTATGTTGGTAATCTGGTTTTTTCTGCAACAGAACAATCACTTACTGAAAACTTCTCAGCTTTTGGAACAGTACAAAGTGCAAAGATCATCACTGATCGTGACACTGGCCGTTCAAAAGGTTTCGGATTTGTAGAAATGGCATCATCTGATGAAGCTGAAGCTGCAATCGAAGCTCTTAACGGTAAAGACGTTGATGGTCGTCGTATGACTGTTAACGTTGCTAAGCCAATGGAACCACGCACGAACAACAATCGTGGCGGCGGATCACGTTGGTAATCTAAAAAGTTACAAACGAGCTGGCCTTTAGGGGCCAGCTTTTTTTTTATTTAAAATTGGGTTTATGAAAAAAGATTTAGAAAAAATTCACGAATGGTCACCAAAACGTCTTCGCACTCTTAGAAATAATCTTAACAACAGACTTTCTTCTTTCAGCCTTGGTGAAAAACCAAAAGATTTACAAGCAAGTCACGTTCTTTTTGGTTTAGAAGAAGGTGAATGCAAAGAACTTTTAACTAAAGTTCAGACTCTTATCAAAGAAAGATCTCGCGCTTAAGCCAGACCTTTCTTTTCTAAATACCAAGAATAATTTCCAGGCCACAAAGTCACTCCCCCCTTATCAACTTCCATGACCTTGCTTCCAAGAGCATGAAGAAAATAACGATCGTGACTAACAAATAATAATGTTCCTTCGTATGCCTTAAGTGCATCCATCAAAATCCCACGTGAAATAATGTCAAGATGGTTGGTAGGCTCATCCAGAACTAAGAGATTATTTCCTTGAGAAAAAAGATACGCTAAAACTAAACGACTTTTCTCTCCACCAGATAAATGTCTAACTTTCTTTTTAACGTCATCACCACGAAATAAGAATGCAGCTAAAAGGTTTCTAAGGTATCCATCACTGACATTAGGAAGACGAGAGCGAACTTCATCGGATACTGTTGCTTCAGGGTCTAAGACTTCTAATGAGTACTGACTAAAATATCCAACTTTGATACTTGGACCAATTGAAACTTGTCCTGCTGTTGGCTCGGTTTGACCACAAATCACTTTAAGAAGTGTCGACTTACCGGCACCGTTGACACCAACGACTGCAATTTTTTCTTGTCTTGCCACCATGGCACTTAGACCTTCAAAAACTTTTAAATCCCCTTCATCAGTCTTCCAGGTTTTTGCGAGGTTTTCCATGACGACGACATCGTCTGATCCACGAGGAGGAACTGGAAAATCAAAACTAATGGTTTGCTCTTCAGGTGGAAGCTCAACTCTATCAATTTTTTCTAGTTTTTTAACTCGAGATTGAACTTGAGCAGCATGGGAGGCTCGAGCTTTAAACTTAGCAATGAACTCTTCTTCCTTTGCCAGCATGTCTCTTTGTCGAGAGTGTTCAGCTTCAAGTTGAGTTCGACGAATATCACGCTCTTTTTCATAAAAATTATAGTCACCGGAGTAAACAGTAATTTTCCTATGAGCAATTTCAATAATTTTTTTAGCGACGTTATTCATGAAGTCACGATCGTGGGTCGTCATAAAGACAGCGCCTTTAAAGAGCTGTAGCCATTTCTCAAGCCAAAGGATTGTTTCTAGATCGAGGTAGTTCGTCGGCTCGTCCATGACGATAAGATCGGGAACTGTCACCAAAACTTTGGCAAGGGCGATACGCATTTTCCAACCGCCAGAAAAACTCTCCACTGCGCGGTGATGATCTTTTGGAGCAATACCTAGACCTGTTAGAACTTCTTCTGCTCTAGAATCTAAATCATAGCCACCAATTTTTTCATATTCAGTTTGAACATCACCCATCTTTTCTAAGATCGCATTCATTTCGTCTGGGTCTAAGTTTGGATCTGATAACTTATCTTCATACTCTGTGAGTTTCTTTTTTAAGACTGAAACCTTGGCGTCTCCTTCAATAACTTCTTGGAGCGCTGATCGGCCGGCCATCTCTCCAACATTTTGAGAGAAGTACGATATACGTAATCCTTCTGAGGTTGAAACTTGCCCTTCATCAGGGCGATCTTCGCCCGTAATGAGTCTAAACAATGATGTTTTGCCTGCGCCGTTTGGGCCTACAAGTCCTACTTTTTCACCAGGATTGATTTGAAAAGTCGCCCCAGTAAATAAGGCCTGACCGGTTTGGATTTTTGTGACGTTTGAAAAGCTTAAACTCATGAGTGACCCAACGTTAAATTTGAGTCAGTATCCTACCAAGGTATTGTCGTTCCGTCCCAATTCTTAAACTCACCGGTGGATTTTAGATCCCCGATAACCTTTAAAATATTTTGAGCACTTTCAATTGGAGTCCATACTCTATGTTTAACGTTGCCCAGGAATGCCTTTGATAGTTCGGTTTCTGTGGTACCAGGGTGAATAACGCCTAATTTCGTTTTATAACCAGCACGAGAATATTCAATAGACGCTGTTTTGATCAATTGATTTAAGGCTGACTTTGCTGCGCGATATCCATACCAACCTCCAACTTGGTTATCACCAATACTTCCAACCATAGCCGATAAGAAAATTAAATAATTCTCACTAGTCTTATTAAGGCGAGGCTTGGCGTGTTTACAAATCAACATAGGAATCGCCGCATTAACTTTGAAGGCTTCGCTCAATTGTTCAATGGATATATCTCTCAAAGATTTTTCCGGTTTTTGCAGAGCACCTATTGTGCAAATCACTAAATCAAGCTCAGGAAGAGTCTTAAAATATTCAAGCAAGTCTTCTTCGACACTAGGGTCTATGTACTTTGAGTGAGCAGAAGTCTTTAATAATTCACTAGCACGCTTTTCATCTCTGTACGTTGCAAAGATTTGTGAATTTGGAAATTGCTCCAGAAGGCTTTGAACTAGACCTAATCCAATACCGTGACCAGCCCCAACAATTAATGCATTTTTAATATCCATAAAAAAACTATAATTTAAGGCCAGTTTAAAGGCTTCTGACAGTTTTTAGACAGGCATCATTTGACTCAGCGCCAAGGGTCATAAAATACTAAATTTGATAAGAATGAGCATATTTTTATGATCATTTACTGCACCCAAAAGAGGCAACCATTAATACTACTACTCCTTTCTCTGATTTCGGATTAAATCCAGTTTTACTCAAAGCACTTGATACTGCCGGCTGGCTAAATGCTTCACCAATTCAAGAGCTTACCATTGAGCCAATCCTTGAAGGTAAAGACATCTTCGCCCAAGCTGAAACAGGAAGCGGAAAGACCGGATCTTTCGCTATTCCAATGATCGAGCTTTTTCTAAAAGATAGCTCACCTGCCGCTGAAGCTAATTCTCCAATTTGGCTTGTTATCAGCCCTACAAGAGAGCTGGCTCAACAAACAGATTCAGTCTTTACTAAGATCGCTACTCCAATTGGTTTAACTACTGCTTGCGTGATCGGTGGTGAAAGTATTGAAAAGCAAATTGATCTTATTAAAAATGGTGCTCATATTTTAGTAGCAACACCAGGTCGTCTTGCAGATCTTATTAAACAGGGCGAAGTGAAACTCAGTAAAGTTCAAGGCGTGGTTTTTGATGAAGCCGATCGTCTTTTTGATATGGGCTTTAAAAAAGAAATCGAATTCATTTTAGGAAAAGTTCCTAAGTCTCGTCAGATGATCATGGTTTCGGCCACGACGAATCTTGATGTTCTACAAACTGCTTATAAATTCCACTCTCAACCAGTTGAACTTAAAGTTGAAAGTGACGGCTTACTCGTTGATAAAATTGATCATCAATTGGCCATGGTTAGTCGGGAAGAAAAGTTCGCTCTTCTAGTTGGTCTTCTCAGAAAGCAAGAAGATGCCTACGCTATCGTTTTTTGTAATACACAATTTCAAACTCACTCAGTTGCAGAATGGCTTATCGCCATGGGCTTTAAAGCTAAACCTATCTCAGGTCGCCTAGCTCAAAATAAGCGTACTCGCTTAATGGAAGACTTCAGAGAGAAGAAAACAACTATCCTAGTGTGTACCGACGTTGCAGCTCGTGGTCTGGATATCAAGAAAGTTAACCTTGTTGTAAACTATGATCTTCCACAAGAAGCTGCAAGTTATGTTCACAGAATTGGGCGTACTGGTAGAGCTGGAGAAGAAGGATTAGCCGTTAGCTTTTGTGCCTTCGAAGACTGTGAATACTTAGATCCCATTACAAGAATGATTGGTAATCCAATTCCAAAGATGGAACTTAAAGACGAAATGTTTGCAACCGATCTATGTAAGAAGCCATTCATCAATAGAGACTCTCTTCAATTAGAAGAAGACACTCGCCCAGGTAGAAATAACAAAGACAGAAAACCAAGAGAAAGTTCAAAAGAATCGCCAAAGCAAAACGCTCCGACACAGCAAAAAGAATTTAGAAACACAGCAGTTTCACTTGATCTTAAGCCAATGAATGACAAGAGATCTTTTGTTATCGATGCCGAATCATTGAAAGCAGCCTCAGGTGAAGCCCTTCATTACTGGCGCCTCAATGATGAAGAACTTCTAGGACACGAAATCGTTGAGCAAGGAAGAAAGAAATTTATTTTCTTTGGACCAAGAAAAAACAAGTACAAGTTTTTTATCAAGCCAATTTATAAAAAAATTCTAACTCCATTTATTGAAGATATTATTCTTAGAGCTGGTCTTGATTTACAAGTCAGAGTTTCTTTTAAAGAGCCACTTCTAAAAGTTACTTTTAGTGGCGACGATGAAAAGATGCTCGGCGCTGACAATGGAAACTTACTTCTTTCATTTGAACATTTGATTAAAGAATTTTTAGTCCCTAGAGTTCAACCTCATAAAGGTTTAAAACTTTCTGTTCGCGCTCAAAATGATATTCCTAAAAGGTTTGAAAGTAATAATGGTCCTGGACCACGTGCTCACGGCGGACCACGCTCTGACTTTAGAGATAGAAAACCTCGCGTCGATGAAAAATCTCTTATCGCCTTAGCCGAAAAACTTAAACAAGAGCTTTATACAAAAAATGCTCCTGTATTGATGAAGGCTTTATCTCCAGCGGAAAGACGAATTGTTCATCAACATTTAAGTGAAGATCCTAAAATAAAAACAAGCTCCATCGGTGATGGTCGCTTCAAACAAATTGAGATCAGCCTAAGGTGAAAACACTCTTTTTACTTATTGGCTTATTTTTAAGTCATTCAATATTGGCAGCTCCAAGCGAGGTTACGGTTGGAGCATTTGTTAATAATATTCAAAGCCTTGATTTAAAAACTCATAGTTATAATGCCGATGTTTATATTTGGTTTAAATGGCGAGACCCAAACATTGATCCATCTGAAACCTTTGAGTATGTTAATCCACAAGACCTATGGGGCCACACCCAAACGAAAGCCTATGAAAAACCTGACAAGCTTGAAAGTGGAGAGCTTTATCAAGTTGTTCGTGTTCATGGCCGTTTTGGAACAAAGTTTGATCTAAGTAATTATCCCTTTGATGTTCAAAGACTGACAGTCGAGTTTGAAGATAATTCAGCTGAAGCCGGAGCGATTAAATACGTTGCAGACACTGATGCTGTTTCAGTAAATGATAAACTTCAGTTGCCTGGCTTTATTTTTGGAAATCCGTCTCTTTCAATTTTAGAGCAAAAATATTCATCAAATTTTGGTGATCCAAGAATTGATGGCAAATCAAGATATTCAAGAGTTCGCATAGAGCTTCCAATCCATCGTCCCCGTGGAGCCTATGC
>PCUW01000056.1:0-5768 GCA_002787775.1 Bdellovibrionales bacterium CG12_big_fil_rev_8_21_14_0_65_38_15 | reverse complement strand
ACAGTTAACTCTTGGAGACAATCTTCCTGAAGTTGATTATCTGGTTTTAATCGATAAGATCTATCTTGGTGCTTATATCTATGTCGTGGCTGGTTTATCCCTTGTTGTTAGAACCACTTGGATGCTTGAGCTGCACGAAGAAGACCCTGCTGTATTGGCCAAGGCCAATAGGCTCGATCTGATTGCTTTAGCCATCTCTTCTACATTGTTTTTATTCGGTGTGATGGTTTTACTGATCTCTGCCATGTAAAGGTCTTGTCTAAGCTATAACTTTTATTTCTCCCTTTACAGAAACAATGCAAAGAATCATAACAAGGTAAATTTTAATCAGGAGATTAGAAATGAAAACATTTTTTTCTGTTCTTTTAGCAATAGCCATTATCCCAGCTACTGCTTGCGCAACATTTTCTAGCAACATAACAAAAACATTAAAAGAAGATGGCCGCTTCACTGTGCTTACTAAAGCTTTAGAAGTTACAGCTCTTGATGAAGCTCTAGAACACGATAAGTATACTGTGTTTGCACCGACAGATGCTGCTTTTGCTAATCTTCCTGCTGGCACACTTAATGACCTTCTATCAAAACCAGAGCAACTTAAAGCTATTCTTCTTTTTCACGTCGTTGAAGGAAAAATTAAAGCAAAGAAAGTTGTTAAGAAAGTAGGCTTAAAAACTCTTTCTAACGAGTTTCTTCTAGTTAAAGATCTTTCTCTTGAGGAAACTGATGTTAAAGCATCTAACGGTGTTATCCACGTCTTAAATTCAGTTCTAACTCCAAATGGAATTCCAGCTGATCCATCAACCAGAGAAATTGTTGATATCGAAAAGTATATGGGTCTTTGGTATGAAATTGGTCGTTATGCTAATCCATTTCAAAAAAAATGTGGTCAAACAACAGCTCAATACTCTTTAAGAGATGATGGAAAAGTAAATGTTCTTAATACTTGTAAGCTATTAGACAATCCTGAGAAAACTCAGGGCGGTAAAGCAATTGCTAGCATAAAAGATAAAGAAACAAATTCAGTTCTAGGAGTATCTTTTGTTCCATTCTTTAATCGCTTCGGTCTTTTTGCCGGTGACTATAGAATCCTAGAGCTTGGTGCTGACTATGAATGGGTTATGGTTGGTGATGCTAACAGAGAGTATTTCTGGATTCTTTCAAGAACTGCTGTGCTTGATGAAACTCTTTATAATGATCTTAAGGCGAAATCTGAAAGTCTTGGCTATGATGCTTCCAAGGTTAAGAAAACTCCTACTTGGATCGATTAGACAACATTCGTTTCAAACTTTAGTATAGGTAAATGAATAAACGCCTATACTTTGCTCTTTTATATTTCGCAGAAGGTGCACCTATTGGATTTATCTGGTGGGCACTTCCTGCGATATTAGCCGAACGCGGCTTTGAACTGACTGAAGTTTCTAAACTTACTGCCTTAGCAGCTCTGCCTTGGAGCCTTAAGTTTTTTGCCGCTCCCGCTGTCGACTTACTTTCACGAAAATTTGGGCTTAAGCCTCCCCTTTTAATTGCTCAAATAATCATGGCCATTACGGCATTTAGTTTTTTCCCAACAATTGAAGCAGGCAACCTTAATTACCTAACTTTAATTCTCATGCTTCATTCAACTTTTGCTGCCATTCAAGACGTTTGTATTGACGCTTTAGCTGTAAAGTCTGTTCCTGATGAAGAAATGGGACGAGTAAACGGTGCTATGCAAGCTGGTATGCTTGTCGGCCGATCCCTTTTTGGCGGTGCTAGTCTCATACTTATTCATAAGCTTGGATTGGAGTTTACCTGTGCGGCACTTGCAGGTGCGATTATTATTAGTAGTTTAAGTTTATTCACAAGAGCAGAACCCAAAGAGCCTCACCAGTTTGATGTTAAACAGTATTTTATCGGACTAAAACTCTTACTGCTTGAACGAAAAACATGGCTTTTGGTGGCCACTGCTTTTATCGCAAGTCTTTCATTTGAAGGTCTAGCTGGTATTGCCAGCGCCGCGCTCGTCAAGGTTGGCGTACCTGCAAACATAAGAGGACCCCTCTATGCTATTGGTGTTCCCTTGGCGATGTTAGTTGGAGCTTTATTTGGCGGTAAACTTTCAGATAGTTTTAATAAAGGAAAACTTCTTTCACACGCCACAAAGATTTGTGCATTTTGCGCCGTTGCCACAGCTGCACTTTTAGATACAAAATCAGATTACTTGGTCCTCTCAAGTGCCATGGTGATCTTTTACTTCTCTATTGGTCTTTTAACATCGAGTCTTTACGCCTATCTGATGAGTCATTCAAACAAAGACTTCCCAGCCTTTGCATTTAGTCTTTTTATGGCCATGACGAATTTCTCTGAATCAAGCGCAACGGTTTTTGTGGGTAAATTTGCGCCAATATGGGGCTATTCAGCCAGCGCCGCCGTGCCTGCACTTGTGAGCTTACTTATTGTTATCCTAATCATATCAAAATCAGAAGATAGTAAACCCTCGTAATTACAGACAAAATGGGTCTGTAATTAAAACAGGGGGTGATGCCTAAACTCAAATGCTTTGGTACTAAGAGCGCACTAAACTTTTGAGGTTCTTAAAATGAAAAGACTAAAAATTGCATTACTCGCTCTTCTACCTGCGACTCTTTTAGCTGCCCCTCCTTACGCATTATTTTCTCCACATCAAGGTGATGAAGCTTTTGAGAAAATGTATGACTACGTTAAGGGTGCCAAGAAGACGACCCATATCACCATTTATAGTTGGTCTGATGGTGGTATTACTGATGCGATGGAAGATCTTTTAACAAAGAATCCTGGTGTAAAACTAAGAGTTGTACTTCACCGTCCACTTGGGTCAAAAAGTAGCATCCTTTCTAAAGTTGCAAAATTGGAAGCAATGGGTGCGATGTTCAAACGTGCGAAGCAAAATATGCACGAAAAATTTGTTCTAGTAGATTCAAAAAATCTTTCAAACTCAAGTGCCAATATGTCAGGTGGCGCAAAAAATAGATACTCTGAAGACTTTACTTTCATCGAAGAAGAAGGCGAAGCAGAAAACAAAGCCATCATTAAGCAATTTGAAAAAGAATTTGCCGTCATGTGGAATAGCTCAGATGACATCGTAACAAAAGATGAAACTCAAAAAGCTGATATTTTACCACTTGATACTGTAGCAGCAAACTTACCTGTGAACACTACTGCGATGACTTTAATTGCAAGTTCAATGAATTCTACAATTTCAGAAAACTCAGTAAATTCTGCTGACTATAAAAAAGGCAGAATCATTGATTTAAGCGATCGTTTTCTTGATAACGGAGAACAGCCTTATATCGTTTCAACTGCTTTAATTAAGGCCATTGATAATGCTGAAAAAAGCGTATGGTTAGCTCTAAACCACTTCAACCTTTATAGTGTGAGTGAAGCTTTAATACGCGCAGTTAAACGTGGCGTTGATGTGAGACTTTCAGTTGATAACCAAGAGTTTAAAACTAATATCCGTGACACAGCTTCTAGACCATCAATTGAGATGACACCAAGATTTGTACGTGATTACAAAAAAATCCCTGGAAATGACAAAAAAGAAGCACCTGTAAGAGTTCATTTCTATAGCCATGCTCCACATTTTTCTTCTTGGATTTTAAATCACCATAAATTTGTTATTATTGATAATGAAAATCCAGCGAAAGCAGTTCTTTTAGCTGGAAGCTTTAACCTTTCTGCCAATGCTGAGTTTAATCAATTTGATAATCTTGTAGAGTATAAAGGCGCTCAGTTCGCTGGACTTTATAATGACTATGCAAAACAACATGAAAATCTTTGGAACCTAAATAGAAACTCTGATGATAAGCCTAAGAAAGATGCGGTTGATTACTTCAAAACTGTTTATGATGACAGCTATGTTCGCTTGCATGCTGCAAATCCTGAAAACGCAGTTGCGCTTAGCTGGTCAGAAGCAATTAAGCTAAAGAAAGAAATGAACTCAGTGGCTCCAGGAATGTTCCGCCAGCTTTATAGCAAGAAAGGATGTATGTTCTTTAACTTTGTGAAGCAGACTTATTTTGGTGGCGCTGACTGTCGCTAAGAAAATCAAAACGATCTAATGACAAAGGGCGCTTTAGGCGCCCTTTTTTTTATATTAAAATAGCCAGAACTGTAACAATTGAACCAATGATCAGAGGAAGTAGAAACTTCTTTCTTAGTGATCTACTGTAAAAGCTTAGAAATATTCCTGATATGGTTAATAGAATCAGACCAATCCCCGCACTAATTTCTAACGATTTAAATAGTGCTGGCCCATGCCCTTTATGAAGCTCAATCAATTTTAAAAGTAAATTAGGCTCAATTTTAATAAAGTCAGTTTTATCAGCTTGAACACTGACAATATAATGATCCTTCGAACTTGGTCTTAAAATTAAGTCATTTCCATTTGGCTTAATATACTCCCAATCAAAATCTATATTATTATTTTCAAACTGATTCTTAATCCATTCCTTCTGTTGAGTTTTATCTTGGGGAGGAACTTCATTCGTACTAAATTCTACTCGAGAAATTTTTGCACCTTTTTCTCCAAGAAGATAACTCACACCAGTAATAGGCATTAATAAAAGAAAAGGTAAGAAAAATGCTGCTAAATAAAGATGAATATTTAAAAAAAGCTTACGGTTCATGATTTAGTCTCGTTGTTAGATCAACAGGTATCAGTAATATGAATATCAAAGCTGCGTTCATAAGGTGCCAAATAAAATGAGAACCAAAAGGGTTAAGCTCACAGAGATATCCATCAAGAGTTCGAAAAATTAAACTTAAAAGAAAGACCTGTAAGCCTGCACTAAAATACTTCGTGTAAGGATGTCTTTTTTTTCTAAAATGATAAGTCACTACACTTAAAGCAATAACGGCATGGGTATAACCAAGAGATCCTCCTAAAAGATGTCTTGGTTGATAAATCTCAATCAATATTGCACAAGTGATAAAAACAATCATCACGATAAGAGTTCTTACGTTTGAAAAATGAAGTAGACGTTTTTGAACAAAAACTAAAAAACTACTCATAAAAAGAGCTATTGGTAAAAGATCTGCGAGGTGCGCCCAGCGAGTAGCATAGGTATGAAAAAGAAAACTCCCAATACCGACTAATAAGGCCAAGAATGACAAGAAAAACATCCATGTGGATTTCGATGACTTCCAGCAATAAAAACCAAATAATCCCGCGAAGATAAATCCTATATTTGAGAGGGCATTGATAGGTTCTGCCCAAAAACCAGGCATTAGCCTCTCACAATAAAAATCAAGTTGTTCATAATAGTTCATTTCAACATTTTCACTTAAAATATGCATATAATCTATAAAAACCGAATAAGGATTTAGTAATGGAAAATAACTACTGGCGTAAATGTAGTACTTGCAAAAAAGAAATTGGATTTAATTCTATTTATCAAAAATGCTCAGTTTCAACATGTAGAAAAAATATTTATTGTTCTGTCACCTGTTGGGATGTTCACAACCCTATTATGAATCATAAAAGTGCATGGGCCGAGGAAGAAAGAGCTCCAAGTAAAGATGCAGCTTTAGCTGAACAATCTCGTGAGCCTAAAAGAATTCTTGTAACAAGCTCTAAGCCACAAAGCTCTAATAATGATTATCCAAAAGAAATTTTAATCGTAGCTTCAAAACTAAAAAGCTATGTGAAAGATCGCTACGACATAAATACATCAGCAGGTGTGATGGATAAACTCTCCGACTTAGTAAGAGAACTTACCGATCGTGCTGTTTCTAATGCCAAAGCTGAG
>PCUW01000046.1:1070-16173 GCA_002787775.1 Bdellovibrionales bacterium CG12_big_fil_rev_8_21_14_0_65_38_15 | reverse complement strand
ATTGTGCAAGGATGTCCTCGCCAAGACCCTGGAGAATTCAATGTCAATGAAGGCACAAGTTAGAACTGATGCTAGTGGTAATATTACGATTCATATGGAAGGTGGTTTGAACTACGATTCAAGTGCGCCACTTAAAAATGAATTAGAAGAACTTTGTAAAACAAACCCTTCTTCAACCATCACCATTGATATGCATAATTTGGATTTTGTAGGCTCATCAGGCATTGGAATGTTTGTTGATACCATCAAAGCACTCAATGATCGTAAAGATCAAATTCGTTTAATGAATGTTAAAACTGAGTTTCTAAAAGTTTTCAAACTTTATGACTATGATGCCATGACAGCACTCATTATGGAGTTTGATAATGATGATACAGATGATCTAAGTCAAAAGTTTGCGGCCAGGGCCAAAACGTATCAGAACTGAAGATGTAGAAGATTCATATACCAAACTGGTGAATCATCTTGCCGAGCCTGCGGGTTCGGCTTTTTTACGTTTGGAGACTCAAGTCCAAATGATGGGTCTGCATATTGATAGACTCCACCTTGGTTATCTTCGTAAGGACTATTAGATTCTGGATAATAGTTTTCTTGTGGAGCAGGCTTATAATTTCTTTTGTAATAATGAGAAGCTACAACGTAAGTTCCAAATAAAATTCCAGCATAAAGTCCAACAGATGCACCAACGGCCGGAGATCTTCCACCTGTACCAAAAGCCAGGCTAGCCGTGCCAAGTAGTGCGCCACCAACTGTTCCATAAAGGGCCATGGTACCTAAAGCTTTAACACGTGAATCCATTTGAGCTTGGGCAGGTCTAGAAAAAACTATTGAAGTCAGCGCAACAATGGCAAAAAAACAGAAGAAGCTGTGTTTTAAGCGTACAAGCATTAAGATCTCCAACATTAGTTACACTTAAAGCTTAAGCACTCCCCCCGGATTTGGCAAATAATCAGAGGCACAAAACTGTTCTAAACCTCCGGGAATATTGAGATACTTTGAAATCATCTCAACACTAAGGTAGAGACGGCGAACTTGAGCTCGGCTGGCCGTCATCGAAGACTTGGCTTCAACAACTTTCAAATAATGCTCCTTGTTACGTTTAATAATGACTGCAAGATCCATTTGTCCGCATCCATAACGCCTTAAAAAACTAGCGCTAACTAAAACAGGAATACCTCGTTGATGAAAGTGAGCATTGAGATGAGCTTCCCAGTGCATACCTTTTAAAGATGCTCTTTGACCCCTCGAAAGCTCTTTCTGTGAATTGGAGTCACTCCAAGAGTTGCTATCGCTTGCTTGTGGCTTGGCGTTGGATAACCCGCGTGACTCTCTAGTCCGTAACCTGGATAAATAGCTCCCAGCTTTTTCATCAGATGATCGCGGTATTCTTTGGCAAAGATCGAGGCGATCCCGATGATCACTGATCTGGAATCCCCCTTGACTAGAGGCTCTTGAATGACACCGCTCCAATTTTTTCGAAGCTTGTGATTTCCATCGACAAGAACCCATCCCTCACCTTCACTATTTAACGCTTCAAAGCCCAAGGCCATAGCTTCAAGTGATGCAGCAAGGATATTCATTGAATCAATCAAAGCTGGTGAAATTTCTTTGATGACAAGATTGAGTTGGCAATTATTGATTTTGGAAATTGTAAAAACTTGATCACAGTTTAATTGATCTACTTCAAGATCAAATTGTTGAATAATTTTTTGTCTTTTCTTTTCGGTTAACTTTTTTGAATCAGTTACTCCAAAACTATTTAATTTATCCAGTGTCTGTTTTTTTTCTTCAAGACTTCCTCCGCTAAGATAAGCGCACGCAGCAACAACTGGCCCTGCTAATGGGCCTCGTCCTACTTCATCAACTCCGGCTAAAAAATCTTTTGATAAATAATTGATATCTTCCAACTCGATCCTTTTTTAAGAAAAAAAAAGCCTCACCGAAGTGAGGCTTTTGAGTCGTCTTAATTAAATTAAGCTTTATCGCCACGATCGTAATCGATAGCAATACGAGCTGATTTACCAGAACGTTCACGTAGGTAGTAAAGTTTTGCTTTACGGGCCTTACCACGTTGAACAACTTCAATTTTTTCAACATTTGGTGAATGAAATGGGAATACACGCTCAACACCCATACCAGAAGACATCTTACGAACACGGAAATGTCCATTAAGAGTTCCTGCTTCTTTAAGAGCGATACATACGCCTTCAAAGATTTGGATACGGCTTTTGTCACCTTCTTTAATACGAGAGTGAACAGCGATCGTGTCACCAGTTCTAAATTTTGGAAATTCAGCTACTCGTGGTGAAAGGTGATCTTGATTAACGATATCGATCAAATTCATAATGTTCTCCTGTGAACATTTGACCAAACCAGAGGACCGCAATTGCGTTCTTTCGCTTGAGTCGTTTTGAGTCTAAGAGGCTTCTGTTGTTAATCTATCAAGATAGATTGCAACCGCCGATCGAACTGATAAATGATTGTAACCATCTTCTGCTTTAGAAAAGATAGGCTCCAAGCGCGCATCAGCTGCCTCGACTATAGAAGCGTGTAAACCCCAGCCTGTACCAAATACCAATAATACCGGTGTCTTGTCAATCTTAAGTGCTGCATTAAGCTCTTTAACCTTAAGGTCTTCATCTTTAAATTGCGCTCCTGTAACGACAATCTGCGGACGAACGCCTTCAATTTTAAAGACTTCCTCAGCGGCAAGTTCCAATGAATCAACTAGCTGGGCTACACGCAGCGCATCAGTGCGATCCGGATTATACATCGAACCCGCATCTGACTCCCAATGACCTAAAATTCGCTGCACCATGGCATGTTGTGCTTTGGCCGGTGAAACTAAGAAGTACTTTTTCACTCCGAAGGTGCGGCAGCTTCTTGAAATATCTGAAATATCCATATTAGTGATGGCCGTCGTGACCATCTCACCATTTTTATTTTGAATAGGATGGTGAACTAGAGCGGTATAAAGTCTCATGATTTTTTCTCCAAAAGATCAGGACGATACTTCGATGTCATTCGCAGTCTTTCTTGTTTTCTATATTCATCTACTTTTGCGTGATTCCCACTGGTAAGAATCGCTGGTACTGGCGTTTCACCAAAAAGGGCCGGTCTTGTGTACATCGGCTCTTCTAAAAGATTTTGTTGAAAGGATTCAGTCTGGGCACTTTCTTTGTTTCCTAAAATGCCAGGAACAAAGCGAACGGCACTATCAAGCATCACCATCACAGCAAGCTCGCCGCCAGTTAAGATAAAATCCCCAATGGAAAAATGCTGATCGACGTACTTTTCTAAAAAGCGTTCATCGATTCCTTCATAGCGTCCACAAATAAAAACAAGATCTTTTTCACCCGCAAGGTGATTAACAGCAAAGTCTTTAGCGACCTTATTTTTCCAGGGAGTCCCTCTAGGGCCAGGACAAACGATGGTTAATTGTTCTTTAATTTGTTCTTGATCATAAGCGCCCTGAGCAACGACACCCTCAAGCAGCGCCGTCTCAAGAATATCTGGACGCATCACCATGCCAGCACCACCACCATAGGGGTAGGCATCAACACTTTGATGATTATCAAGAGCGAAGTCTCGTGGATTAATGACTTGAACATCAAAGTATTCTCCACGCTTTCCACTAAAAGCTTGTCCCGCAATTCCTTCACTTAAAAAGGAATCAAAATAATCAGGGAATAATGTCACGATCCAAATTCTTTTCATGAAAAAGGTATATAACAAAAAACTCAAAAAAAGTTAGTGAATTTTATCAAAATTAGCATTTGAATTAATTCGATGAATTCTGAGATCTTTATAGTCTTATCTTCAACAGAAAAAATGTGAATCAGTAAATTCTTGTATACCTTGAATAGCAAGTAGTATGAGCATCAGAAGCATAGACTTGCAAGACGTTACTTATTGAATCATTACCAATGACTTGAACCGATAATGAAGGCATTTAGATATTTTCCTTATACTCTAGAAGTGATTAAAAATTTTCTAGAACGGTTTAGCTTCGACGTAACACTGATGATTATTTGGTGCATATGATGAATTAGCATCGACCGTTATTGTTAGCTGTCTTGAATTATAACTGCCTGTAACTCCAAAAGTAATACTATCGACAGAAAGCAATGAACTACTTGCAGATATTACAGAAACAGATGCAAATTGGTAGAGATTATGAAAGTCCAACCTATATAGAGAATTGTAGATACTGTTACCAACAAAGTAGCAAGATACATATACCTGAGTAATTCTTTGGTAGACAAAATAGTTTGAGGTAGATGTAGCGACTGTTTGTGCGGCACCTGCTGATGAGTCAGTAAATGTAACAGTGTCACTCCAGCTAACAGGTGCAGACTGTTGAGTCTGTGAAGCTGTGTACCTATACGGCATGTATAATGTGCCATAATTATATAAACCCTGGCTACTAACACTGCCCGAAGTATTAATGTTCCCACCCTGAACATCAAGCTTAGATCCAGGAGTTGTTGTCCCTACCCCAACGTTTCCTGAGTCGAGGATGTTTAAATGGTCAGTTGATCCTGTACGAATATTAAATCCTCCAGCAGTTCTGTAGAGGGTCGCAGTATTACCACCAGAAGTTGAAACTTGCAGCCCTCCGCTATCCGTTCCTGCAATCCCAAAGGAATTTCCCACATTTGATGAAAGGAAATAACGGTTTACATTAGCTGCATCTGTAGTCCAATGATGGCTTATGTGCCCACTTGAACTGAGGTCCAATCGGTTCCCCGCGTCCATCCCTACGCGAATACTGCCATTTACATTTAGTTTAGCCTCTGGAATTGTTGTCCCAATCCCCACATTTCCTGCATTATCAATTCTCATTCTTTCAGTATTTGCAGTTGCAAATCGCATATAACCACTCTCATAGAGCCATAGATCAGAATTCCCTGAAGTATCAAGTGCCATTTCAAATCCATCCGCAATTGAACTTCCGCTATTAGTATTTTGTAAAAGTGTTCTAGAGCTCGCACCCTGACCATCAATTGTAAAAAGTCTTGCAGGGGCTGTTGTTCCAATTCCGACATTCCCAGCAGAGTAGCTTATATTTGATCCATTCGTTGTCCACTGACTTGAGGTTAACCCACTTATAGAACTTGAATTCGCTGCGATATTTCCATTAAGTTTTCCTATCGCTGTCACAATCGAATCTGCTGCTGCCACCGTACCAGCTCCTGAACTATAACCTGTTAATGCCGAAGCAATGGCTCTTGCAGGTGTAAAATATAAATTTCCATTTTCACTAATATCACCTGTGTCTAATGTGATATTCGATGAAAGCGCATTTCCATTCACGGTCGTCGAAGTATTCACTTTCGACGAAAGTGCTGTCACGTTCGTTGCTATGTCTGTATTGTTTCCGTTAACTTGACCCTGAAGTTTTTCAATTGCCACTTCCACTGTATCCGTATTGGCCACGGTTGCATCAGCTCCAACCGTAAACCCCGACAGCACTGTCGACGTTGTTGGATTCGGAAGATTTGTTAAGTTTCTTCCATCTACTGCTGGCAAATATCCTGAACCATCAAGCTGAACTATTTTACTCGCGGTTGTTCCTACATCAACATTCAAGGTCGCTGCCCCTGTTGTTGCTCCACCAGTTAAGCCCGTGCCCGCTGTGACTGCTGTAATATCACCTGTTCCTGCTGTTGGTGCAACCCAAGACAGAACTCCAGCACCATTGGTTTGAAGTATTTGACTTGCATCACCATCATTTGGTGGCAATGTGAGGGTGTAGGTTGCAGCTAAACTATTAGGTGCCATCAACTCTACATAATTTGTATTATTGGATTTAAATAATGCTTTGTTATTTCCAAAGTCCAATGATCCAGTCATGGCAACGGTTCCATCTTTTTTAAAGTCACCACTTCCAAATCCACTTACAGCGCTATCAACATAACTCTTCACTGCATTTGAAGTGGGCACATTTACTGTACTCGTTGAAAGCGCACCATTATCTCTGTTGGCAAGTGGTAACTGCTGTACGTTATCGACATTTGAAAGACCTACTGCCGCCTTATCTAATGTCTGCCAGGTTTTATCTCCGCGATAATAATCTGTCGCTGCTCCTGCTGTTATCGATCCCTCTTTTCCCGAAATCGCTGTAGCGTTACTCGAAATCGCTGAAGTGTTGCTAGTGATTGCTGTCACGTTCGTTGCGACCTGAGCATTCATAGCTGAAACATCGACACCATCGACAGTGCCGACATTTGTGATATTTTGCGCTCCCATATCCAACGCACCAGTCATGGCTGTGGTTCCATCAACTCTTAGTCGAGCTGCTAAATCTGTTGTTAGATTACTAATCTTACTCTGAGCAATATTGGCTGCAGGTGCCACATCCGCATCAGCAATACTTCCATCCAAAATGATAGTAGAATCAACGGCCCCAGAAGATAGACCTGTCGTATCGGTGCCGACAATCCAATTAACTCCATCAAATTTTAAAACACTTCCACTGATGGCACCGCTTGTATCGACATTGGAAAGATCTCCAATCGGTGAAACTGTCTTATCAATTTGAGACCATGAATAGTCATTTGTAAGTGGTGAAATAGCTCCCTGCCTACCATTAAAACTTGTTACATCTGATGAGTTTGCAACTCGCTTCCATGTTACTGAGGTTTGATCGAAGATGACCCAGTCACCTGGGCTCCAAGTACTAATCCCATCTAAGGACACCGTTCCTGCTGTACTAACAATATAATAGTCACCATTGACAGGAGCTGTGTTCGCGCCACCATCTGCGAGATTAGGTGAATTGGTATTTGCATTCCAAGTTCCAACTAATTTATTTCCACCAAGAGATCGAGTTTCCCAGGCACCAAGACCTTGATTGTAAACTAACACGTCACCATCACTAGCACCCATGGTAGCTAGTTTTGCTGCGGTTATTGAGCCATCCTGCACGACGAAGTTGACAGGAAAGGTACTGGCACCATAGGCATCTGAAATGACCAGGCTAAATATATCACTTAAGGTTAAGTTTAAATTTAAAAGAGAAGATGCTTCAGCAATGATTTTTGAGTCAGTACGACTTTTAATCGTAAGAGAAGTGTCTGTACCTGAGCTAGCGTCTTGTACTAATCTTATTGAACTTACGCCAGAAAGCTCCTTGCCTTGAATGATAAAATCACCATCGACGAGACTGAAAGTATAAACACGAGCAAGGGAAGTTCTACCACCCGAGAAGCCTTTAAGATCGACTTTCCTATTTTGGCCATTTTGTGCAAAACAACCACTCAGCAAAAGTGAGCACATCAAAAGGAAAATTAAATTCTCGAGCTTCACTCTCAAAAAAACTCCAAAACATAGGCGTTCAGATAATTCAGAACACTAGTAGTTTATCGGAAGAATGAGATTAGTTATTTAGAAAAGTAATATCGGGAGGTTAAAAAGTTAACATAGTTTAATTTCAGAGAGTTATGCCACTCATTTTTGGCAAATCTAGGCCAAAAGTAAACTCAAACAAGACATCACACAGCGAAGTCAATTTTGAATAATCTCGGATTGAAATGATGAAGAATGCGAAAGAATTTTTTTATCGAAGATCAGGCTCATGCGGAAGTCATGTCGGAGATTAAGTTATTCTTCAGCAATTAAAAATACCAAAACAGCATTTTCCATACTAAAATTGCAAAATGATTTTTTATGTAAAATTAATAGTTATTGCAATCACTTTGATTAGCTATCGATCTTCAGCAAATGAAGTTGTTAAGGTGTTTTCTGATTACGGTCAAAATGAGTTAGATGTTTTTAATAACATCATTGATAACTATATCCCCATTATTAGTCGAGAAAATCCCGAGACCAGAAAATCCTTTATTCGAAAACTCAAAATATGGAATCCACAAATTAAAGACTGGACTAGAATTGGCTCATTTACTCCAATTAATGTCTATCGGCAAAATCCCATTTATGACATTTCTTTCGGGTTTGAAACCTTCAGTTCCAATGAGAAAATCAATTCCACTCAACAAATTGAATCACCGCAATCAGGTCTATCTGTTGAATTCACAACTACATTTACACATGCTCTAAATCACCTTTCATTTCTTAACATCAAGCTTTTGCAAAAGAAGGATTTTATAATTGATGAATCTGATGGCGTCCTGAAATTTCCAATTGATTACAATATCGACTATGGATATATGTATCGACCAAATCGAACAAGGTGGGGTCTATGGGCAAGTGTAAATTTTGAACGTGTTACGCTACCAAGTTATGATGTTGATCGATTTGAAAATAGATTTATCATTCTTCAAAACTTAAAAGTTAACAAAAATACCATAGCTTGGGCAACAGCTGGCCCGACATATAGATTTACAATTTTCAAAAAGGGAGCCTACTTTCACCTTAAGCTCGCCAAAAGTGCCTATGCCAAAAGGGTGCTGGAAGATAATTCATTTGAAGAGAGTCTTAGTGCAATTAAAGCGACTTTAGAGTTTAAATACTATATTTGGAAAAAAACATGGTTAAAATCTTACTTCCAACATGTTCAATTAAAGGGAACGACTAAAACGATTCAAAATCAACTTGCATTATCTCTTGGAACATCATTTTAAAGAATTAGAATTATAACCTTTTAATATCCTAATCAAGCGGCCGCAAGAGTCATCTGAAGTCTCTTACGGTATAAAATTATTACAAAAATTATGTATTACTAAGGAAATATAAAAAGCTCCACAACGTAGATGATTAGAAATAGTGAACATCGATAGTTTATCGGGAAATGAGGTGATTTTTCAGAGAAGTAATATTAGGGGCTTAAATCTTAACATAGTTTAATTTCAGAATCTTATGCAAGTAATTGTTGGCATCATCAAATCCTATTCGGCTTTAAATTTGAATAAAAAATACAACAACATTAGACAGTTATCTTTTAAAAAAAATAAATTTACCTAGAAGCGATGACTAAAAGAGAATTAAACATATAATCAAAATAATATTCATATTAAAACAAAAAGGTCTTTAGATTGATGTTTTAATCCTAATAGGCTCGACAAGAAAGTCCGAAGAGAAATCAAGTAATGAGACAGAGAAACTAAAAGCAAGAAATTATGATTAATCGATCTATTAAATTTTCTCAATTCTTTTTTTTATGATATTGGATGCAAACAGTATCGAATGTCGTAAATCAAACAAAGATACTAATGACTTTACAAATGAATGCTCTAAGTTACCTGCCAACATACAAAATAAAATAATGGCATTTAATGAACTTAAAAACTCACAAAAAAAAGAAATCAAGATTACCAACCTTTCAATGGAAAGTTTTTCTAACAACTTCTAAGAAACATGTCTTAGAACTGTAGAACTAAGTCCAATCGAGGAAAAGCTAAAAGAGCTTAATTTTGCTGGACTTGATCAATTAGTAGAAGGTTCCCTCAGTACGCTACAAGATATTAAAAAAGAGATTAAGAGCTTTCATGAAAATCTTCCTGAGGAACAAAAAGCACATCCGCTCGAGCTAAACCTAGTAGGTCATACAGGGCATTGGTCAAATGAATCATTTCTCAATGATCTAACAAGCGAAGGCAAGGTATGGAATGCCATCGAACAGTTCTCATTTCCTGATTTGCTATCAAAAGAGTTAATTAATAATGCAAAATTAAACTTTTTACAAAAGTCGATAAAACTTAATGAGTTAACGCCTGAACAGCTAGTTCTTCTTGAAAGTTTCAAGAAAGCATACTTTAAGGCTTTAGGCATGGTCAGAGCAAAGACAATTTGTAAATCTATTGAAGATCAAATGAAGAGCGAAGATATTACTTTTGTTTGTAATACGAATACAAATGGAAATGATTCAGCATTTATTGATGAAACGAGTTATGCAAAATTTTCTGACGAAAGGCAAAGGGAAATTAATTCAACGTTAAGAAGAACAACCGCTCAAATACGATCTGCTCCAGCCCAAAAAGCTGAAAGACAAGAAACTGGGATTACGTCTCAAGATCACACCGCACTTTTTCTTACAAAATCAGAGCTAGATATTTCAGACTCTGCTAATACATTACAGATGATTGATGATTTAAGTCGAGAAATTAATGCATCACTAGAATCAATATGCCCAGGTACGATGACGGGTAGCTCAACCCTCAACAACTGTATAGCATAACCCTTACCAAAAAAGCTGGATCAAAATGCGATTATGTTTACGAATTCGAAAGGAAATTTTCATATAAGTAAATTCGAAAGTGAAAACAGTTTGATCGAAGATATGAGTTTTCCAAAATTTTTATATAATGGGAATTATATAAAAAGTATTAATGCTACTAATATCGAGAGTTCTATTGCTAGTGACAATCGAAATGAATACAGCTATACATTAAGAGGTGGTAGAAGAATCATAATAACAAGAGATGAATACCAAACACTTAAAAACTCAATTAATAACGAATATCCAGAAATTGAAAACACGAGAGCCTCTGCTGAGTTAAAACTTAAAAGGGATCAAGTGATTTCTGAGAATAAAATTACAGGCAACCGCGTAACTCATAATTTATATGATGTCGTCAGGCATACAAATAACTTATGCAAAGATGAAAACGAGCCTGAAGTTGAAGAGCAAGTTCATTGTCCAAATTATTAATCAAAATAATCAAACTCAAATTAAATTCATAAATTACGAAGTGCTAGAGCTATTTCATACTATTCAGAAGGAAGAACAAATAAAATCAGTAAAGACTAAATATGTATCAAACTATTCGTTAAAACTGTAATTCTTTCTAAGCTTAGATAAATATACAGGAGTAACACCTAAGTATTTGGATATCTGATTATCTATAAGAGCGAATATTTTGGGTGAAAAATGTTTCATAAAAAGTTCTAATCTTTGATATGCATTAAGACACAGAAATTGATACTCTCGATTCTCTTTCTCACAATAAAGACGCTCTGCAATTTTCCTTCGAATAACTTCCACGTTTGGAGAAAAATTAAAAAAATCATTCAAACATTCACGAGGAATATAACTAACACGACTAGGCTTCATCGCTTCTACTGTAACTTGGCTTTCTTGATTCTTTAAAAAATCTGAGTAACTACCGATCAGTTCACCTTGATTACGAAAAGTTTTAATCGCCTCTGATCCGTCATGTTTTAAATAACAAATTTTAAACATACCATTTTCAACTATCCCAAACAGGTTTGCTTTTTCAGCTTTATCTAAAAAAAGCTCTCCAGTCTTAAAACTTTTCGTTAAAAAAAAGGGTTTAAGACTTCTTATAAAATTATCATCTGACGAGATAAGATCTTTAAGAAAATTAAATAATTGCTGTTCCATACGCCTTATAATGTCCAAAGTTCTAAAGGTATTAATATCGATAGAGGATGCGCCACCACGTTACGCTCCTCAGCATAATTTAATCATAAAATTAATCTATCTCTTTGTCGTTAAACTGGTTTATTAATATAAAGAAATAAATAATTCAGATTTTCTTTCAGTCGTATATTGCCTTTAAAATTTATTTGGATTCTTAAACTTGTTTAATTTCAATCCTTTTAGAAATTCATAATTAAACTAGTTTAATGACAAATGCTTTGTAACTCCTGAAGATTAATAAATGGTTAAACATAAAAAATTAAGTTTTTATAAAGAAGTGCTTGGTCTAAATCCCCCTTCAACAGCGCTAATGCAAATTTTGAAGAATATTTTTGGGGAGGAAGATGTCCCTCCTACTCGATACGGATTATCGAGCCTCAAACAATTGCATTTAAAATCAATAAAACTTTGGCGTGGAAAATTCCACTTTGAAAGAAAAGTAATCATTACAAATCTCTTTAATCATAGACCAACACCTCTTCATAAAGGCTGGTCTGTTAAAAAAACACAAATGCAAGATTTTAGAGGTAAAGAGCTTACCTACGACAGCCATAATGGAACGGACTTTAGTATCCCTGTTGGAACTCTTGTCGTGGCTCCCGCGAAGGGAAAGATCGTAAAAATTTCAAGAGAGTTTAATCGTGGTGGATTAAAAATCTTTATTGATCACGGCGCCGGATTAATGACAACCTTTGCTCACCTTTCAAGAACACTCGTTAAACTTGGAGAAATTGTAGAGCATGGCTCAGCAATTGCCCTTTCTGGTTATAGCGGCATTGATGGCTTAATTACATTCCCATTTGGAATTCCCCATATACATTTTAATACGTGGCTTAACGGAGAACCAGTTGATCCATTTTTGTTACCTAATGGAAAAAGTTTATGGATCAATGACTTTCCCACACCCTTTCATCAATCGTTATTAGATAATTCTCACTTTCAAGAAAGTAGCTATGACAAAGCCAACCTAAACAAGGCTATTCTTGCATGTAAAACAGCCTCAACATTAAATCGTTTCGCTCAGATTTCTAATGAAGACATACTTGGTGCAGAAGTTCTATCAGAAATGAATTATTATCCGACTCGTTTTCAAAAAAGATTTAATATTTATGACAAAGAATATAATCGATCAAATTGCCTTACTCTTCCATTTCTTGAGGAAGATTTCGATGATGTTATATTTGATGATGAGAGCAAGTAATGCAGCTTCCTTTTGAAGCAAAAGTATTCGTAGGTATAGCTCTATTTCTAATGACATTCAGTCTGGCCCTAGACTTATCAGTTGACAGTTTTATTGATATTATAAAAAAACCAAGAAAAATAATTTTCGGTATAGTTGCTCAGACTGTACTGCTTCCCGCATTTTCGTTTCTCTTTATATACTTAGCAGATTTAAGTTTTGAGTACGCGATGGCAATAATCTTTATTGCTGCATGCCCCGGAGGAAGTTCATCAAATTTCATTTCTTATTTAGCAGGTGGATCAGTCGCTTATTCGATGTCTTTAACCTTTTTCTCGTCGATTATTGCGATTATATCGACTCCGTTTCACATGAGTTTTTGGCCAACACTTTTAGATTCAACTCAACTTGTGTCAAACCTTGAAATCAACCGAATAAACTTATTTATCAGTCTGCTTATACTTCTTATCATTCCTTTAATTTTAGGAATTCTTACGAGCGGTTATTTTAAGACTAGAGTCAATTTTTTGAAGAGTATCCTAAAGAAGCTTTCAGTAATTTTTATGATCAGCATATTCTCTTATGCTCTCTACCTAAACCGTGGATCTTTTGGTTCAAACTTTAAATCAATCTTTATTTTAGTTTTAATTCATCAATCAATTGCTTTAAGTATCGGATATATAATGTCGATTTTAACGAAATTAGATTATAAAGAAAGTAGATCTCTTACAATTGAAGTTGGTTACCAAAATACTTCTCTAGCTCTAGGAGTTGCACTCGCCTTTTATTCAGACATGTCTCAATTGATCCTACTTATAGGATGGTGGACGATATGGCATAATATTTCTGCATTTTTATTAATTACTGCCTGGAGAAGTAAGGATTACTTTCAACAAAAAGCTTATACGGCTTAGCTGTTCCTTTTTAGTTTTGATAAATAAACTGGCGTAATACCTAAGTAACTAGCGACCATATAATCAGGAATTTTATTGACTTCATTCTTAAATTCTTTAAGAAATGATTGATATCTAGAAACAGCATCTAAACAAAGAAATTGGTATTCTCTTTCTTCTTTTTCCAAGTAAAGACTTTCCGTAATTCTTCTTCCTATTTTTTCCCAATGAGCAGAACTTTTAAAAAGCTTTACCATTTCACTGCCCTGGATAACTGTAATTTTGCTATCTCTTAAAGCTTGAACGGATAATCGGCTTGGAATATTGCGTAGAAACTCAGCATAGGCTCCAATAACTCCACCTTTAGCTCTAAATGTTTTTATAGCCTCTTTTCCATCGCTATCAACATAGAAGATTTTAAATAGTCCTTCTTCTACTACTGCAAATCGATTTGAGACTTCATCGACTGATAAAAACTTTTCACCTTTTTTTATTGTTTCTGAGCGAAAGGACTTCTCGATTTCATTCCACTGTTCATCTGTAGTCTTAGAATATCGATCAAGCAAGACCCTTACCTGCTCACTCATATATACTCCGGAGGATCGATTTCAACTGTTCCGGCTTCCAAATCTATTTCCCCAACGAAGGCATCAACAAAAGGAATATCAAAAGCTTCTTGTCCTCGAATAACTAAAATAGCTTGAACACCGTTATCCTCAAGTCCAATAATTTTGCCGAGTTCTTTTTTTGTTTCACGGTGAATGGCCTTACAACCAATCAGATCATCTAAATAAACTTCATCTTCATCAAGTTCAGGTAAATCACTTTTTAAGATAAAGATTGAAAACGGTAACATTGCTTCAACCACACTTCGATCAGTGATGCCTTTAAAGTAAGCCATGACTTTGTGGCCAAAAGAAATTTTCTCTAGCTCAAATGCTTTTCCAGCAGCTGGAATATTGCTTTTCGCTGATAAAGGAAAAAGGATGACCTTTGAGTCCATATCAAGAGAGCTATCTTTTTCGTTAATAAGTTTGAATGAAAATGCACCTTTAATACCGTGAGGTTGAGTGCAAGATCCTAATTCGACGATGGGTTCATTTTTCCAAGTTTTCATATGGTCGATAATATAGCTGCAAGAAATCCAATTTAACAGCAATCGACGCTAACAAATCACAGAGTTTTTCTAAAGTTATAACGAGCGATGGAGTACCCTAGGTCTTTATTTAAGGCAATCATCCCGGTGTTAGTGACTTTTGTATTTGAGTCCATAAAAACGCAGTTCATTTTTCTGGCCCAAACCTCTCCCATTTCTTTTAGCTTTCGAGCTATGCCATATCCTCTATAGCTGGGATTCACCCATAGAGCGTGAATATGGCACGCAAGCTTTGCTTCAATCATATAAATATCAAGAAAATGCGAGGCGATCATTTCTTCGCCATTAAAAGCCGCTAAACAATGGTACTTCTCTTCATTAATATTTTTTAATTTTTCAAGAAACTCAGCTGCTACGCTGTCTCTTTTTTCTTCTGAGCGCTCGATAAATCCTTCTGGATCGCTATCGCGCCAACAATATTCGTTAAGAATAAAGAACTGACGTATTTCATCAAAATCTGATGCATTTATTTGTCTATAATCAATTTTCATTAAATAAGTTTCGCTGAAAAAAAAGCAAAAAAAAAGCCC
>PCUW01000046.1:568-1048 GCA_002787775.1 Bdellovibrionales bacterium CG12_big_fil_rev_8_21_14_0_65_38_15 | reverse complement strand
TAACTTCCGAGTTCGAGATGGGATCGGGTGTTTCCCCAGCGCTATCGACACGCCAAAACTGAATTATTAATTCCACCTGTTCTACACAAATGAAACCAATCATTCAACTTTAGCTAGCTCACACTAGTAAAATTTTCAAAGACCGTTTCATGAACTTTAACACTCACAAAACAGGCCAAGAAAAAAAACAGAATCCGTATGACACGAGAAAAAAGCAGACGGCAATTTAGTATCGGTCAGCTCAATCCATTGCTGAACTTACACCTCCGACCTATCAACCTCGTAGTCTTCAAGGTGCCTTAAAAGAAATCTTATCTTGTGATGGGTTTCCCACTTAGATGCTTTCAGCGGTTATCCCTTCCGAACTTAGCTACCCGGCGATGCAGCTGGCGCCACAACCGGTACACCATAGGTTCGTCCAACTCGGTCCTCTCGTACTAAAGTCAGATTCACTCAAATTTCTTACGCCCACGGTGGATA
>PCUW01000046.1:0-547 GCA_002787775.1 Bdellovibrionales bacterium CG12_big_fil_rev_8_21_14_0_65_38_15 | reverse complement strand
GCCTGTTATCCCCGGAGTACCTTTTATCCGTTGAGCGATGGCCCTTCCACACGGAACCACCGGATCACTAACACCTGCTTTCGCACCTGTTCGACTTGTTTGTCTTACAGTCAAGCACCCTTATGCGTTTACACTCTGCGGCCGGTTTCCATTCGGCCTGAGGGTACCTTTGTGCGCCTCCGTTACTCTTTAGGAGGCGACCGCCCCAGTCAAACTGCCCACCAGACATTGTCCCCCGACCAGATCATGATCGTAGGTTAGAATTCCAGATAGCAAAGGGTGGTATTTCAAGGATGTCTCCCCGTACGCCGGAACGCACGGATCAAAAACTCCCACCTATCCTACGCATTACTATCCGAAATCCAATGCCAAGCTACAGTAAAGGTTCACGGGGTCTTTTCGTCCTACCGCGGGTAGCCCGTATCTTCACGGGCACTCCAGTTTCGCTGGGTCTCCAGTTGAGACAGTGGGGAAGTCGTTACGCCATTCGTGCAGGTCGGAACTTACCCGACTAGGAATTTCGCTACCTTAGGACCGTTATAGTTAC
>PCUW01000039.1 GCA_002787775.1 Bdellovibrionales bacterium CG12_big_fil_rev_8_21_14_0_65_38_15 | reverse complement strand
CTGACGTGCTCAATATTAGCAGGGCATTCTTCCATGCAAGCACCACAGGTTGTACAAGCATCAAGTTCGTTTGCTTCATAAATTGGATTTTCGCCCCAAAGCTCTACATCCGCTTCGCCTTTATTCCATGCGGCTTCAACAAGATCACGAGCTTTAGTAACAATTGTTTTAGGATTAAGATTTTTACCAGCGTTAAGGGCCGGGCAAACATCTGTACAACGGCCACACTCAACACAGGTCAAAAGGTCGAGTCTATTTTTAAGTGTAAGCTCACTGGCTTTACCAAGACCAAATGTTTCTGCATTTTCATCTTCAAAGTTCATCGGGTTTAAAACAGCGCCACGACGAGCAGGAGTTAGAAGTGAAGCCAAGGGTAAAAAGATAATATGAGAAAACTTTGAATAAGGAATACTTGCTACAAAAGCCATTGTATTGGCCATGTGTCCAAGCCACAGGCTTCTATAAACTGTAGCAAGAGTATCGTTTGACCAACCAAAAGTTTGAAAGAAGTTAGCAACCATCCAACCCACTGGTGACCAGCGAGCTTCATCTATTGGCATACCTGTACCTAGAATACGAAGACCTTCTAGCAGATAGCCGATGATAACAAGCGCCGCTAGCATGCCATACATGAAGTATTCGCGCTTAGGTTGTGTTGCTGAAAGTGAAGCTGGTGTTTTTACGTAACGGCGATAAAATGCTAGGGCAAGTCCCGCAAGAATAGCGATACCTGCGATATCAGCGAGAAAGGAGACGATGATATAAGTCCATCCCTTATAAATTTGAAAAGGTGTATCGGCATGAATCGCAACTAAGTCTGTTGCAATCCAAAGAATAACAAACCCGTAGTAGATCAATGAGTGAAAAATTCCGACATTAGCTTTTCTAGTCACTTTGCCAGTAAAGAAAATGGTCTCGAAGAAATTTTTCCAATTTAATTTATGTGGAAGAAGTTCTTTAAGTTTCGATACGCCTTGGCCACGAGTTAGGAAAAGGACTTTTCCCCACATACCCTTAGCAAAAACTGCAAATGAAGCTACTAACAAAACATACATTGCAACTTTGAATGAAAATGGAATATTCCACATGACTTCACGAGTAGCGAGTTCTAGATCTTGCACGGACGATGCTCCTTCCTTGACCAGAAAGTTCCGGTATAATAACAATTAAAATAATACCCTTTTATAATAGTATCTAATTCATTACCTTTATAGGAGAAAAAAGCTTCCTCTCGAACCTTTTCAAAAGTCGTGTAATCTAACTTTATGACCAAAATTCTATTTTTAAGTTTTATTTATCTGCTTTCTAGTTGTTCGCGCTCACCAACAATTAATTTGCACACCCGAACTTTTGGAGAAAATCCGAAAAATGTTATCTGGATACAGCTCCCAGGCTTTGAATTAGAGCATGCAGCTTTGTTGCGATTTGGTCTTAATGACTCTAGACAGCTCTCATCAATGGAAGATGTTGATTGTGTTGGCTCTGCCTGGTCCTACAACTTTTATCAATTAAGAACTGATGCTAGTGACTCGGCCTTATCCCAAATAACGGGTAGCGCAGACATTCGAAATTCTTGTCCCTCAGAAAATCGATACCCAGTATGGCAATATTATAAATCCTTGGGCTACCAAACCTACGCGATCGAAGCCGGTACAAGCGATGGCAATTCTTTGATTCAACATGAAAGTTGTAATAAAAAAACATTTCTTGAGGGGCTTACTTTACTTCAAATGAGATCAGCTTCTACAAAAGATAAAGATCCAAGTTTTTTTCATTACCAATCCCAGAAAAAGATAGATAAAGAGGCTTTATACTTTGATCAAACTTGCCAGAACTCTAAATCTGGATGTTTTGCGACACTATCAAATAATATTCAGTCCATGTGGTCAGAAAATATAGATCAAACGAAAAGTTCATTTTTTTATATAAGAGATTTTAGATATTTAAATTATTTAAAAAATGGAGATATAAAAAATGCAAGAGAAATTCTAAGCGAGATAAATAAAGTCATTAGTTTTTTCAAATCTCAACCCAATGCAGCTCAAACATTAATTTTAGTTACCGGTGGGGAAACACAATCACTTCGTCTACCAACACAGGGAAAAGAATGGGAAGCTTTTGAAAAATTAGGTAAGAATGTAAAACTTGAGCGATCAAGACTTAATTCCCCTGTTTTAGCAAAAGGACCTTCGGCTGAAAATTTTTGTGGTGTTTATGAAGAATCTAAAATTCTAAGTCGTCACTTCTGGCGCGACGATAGTAAAGTTTTTTCAATTGATAAAATTACTGAGTTAATGAAGTTCTAACTTCATCCTTGGTTATGAGATAGAAGGTCTTGCAGTAATCACATTTTGTTTCAATCTCGTCTTTATCTTCAAAGATTCCATCAATTCCTTCACTTCGAACTAATGATGCAACTCCTTGAAGCATGCGATCTCGTGAACAGCCACACTTAAACGAAATTTCAGTGGAAGTTAGAAGTTCCATATCTTCTTTCTTAAAATGTTCGATAATATCATCGTAAGTCGCTTGACCACTGTCGATAAAACTTGAAAGCGTCGAAAGTGTAGAGTTGTAATACTCATCAAGGCTTGGTCTATCTTCTGCATCGACCTGATCAACTTGCTGATCTGGTAATCTTTGAATAATAAAAGATTGATCGGATGTATCCGAAAGATAAATTCGTGACTTTACTTGATAGGATTCAGTAAGGATCAGATTTGAAACCTCTGCGATAGATAAACCTTCTAATGCCAACAAAGTATTGTAAGGTTCACGTTGACCTGGTGAAATTTTGGTTAATCTACAATTGCCGTTAATCTTTTTGGGAAAATCATTAAAACTTTCAGGAAACAAAAGTGTTCTCATATATCCAAGAGAACTAGCTTCAAGTTTGAATCGAAACCAAGGTTCATTTGAATCTATGTAAAATCCAAATTGTTCACCACTTTTAAGATAAGAAATTAGCGGTAAAAAAGTTAGGACGGCGTCGCGAAAAAAACTAAAGCCATCACCTTTAATATCGTGAATAAGCGCTAAATCCCTGATGACACTTTGCCCATCAAAAAAATGCAGGGTGAAACCAGCTTTTTGATCTATAAATCCAGTAAGTCGACTTTGCTCTAGCATGACGAACCCAGTGATAAGAGTTACGATACTAATCGTTTAACACACAGACCCGATCGTGTCCCTAATATTTTTTGAGGTTTAATAATGTCGCTAAGTGTAAAACTGTACAATGAAAGCGACGACCTCTTTGCTGATAGCTTCTGGGCATCAGAAAATAGTCAGACCATTGTTGTTTGTCCCAGCCCATCAGAGGCTGATAGGGTTCGAGCACATTTATTCAAAGATGAGAGATTCTCTTCAATCGATGTCATCACCATTTCAAAATTTATTTCAAACCAATTTAATGTATTAGAAGAACCTCCTAAAATATCTAGAAAATCAGAGCTATTACTTTATCTTTCAATTTTTTGGAAAACGGTTTTTCCCGATTATAATTACCAACGATTTATTCAGTCCTTTACCTTACTAACAGAGCTAAGAGGAACAACTCTTGAACTTGAAACAGTGGAAGAGATACTGGAGCACTATCATCCTGAAGTAAAAAATGGGGTAAAAGTTCTATGGAGCTCAATGGATAATGCAGGAATGTATGATGAGCATTCAAGTTACTCCTTATTAGCAAGTGCATACCGGTCTACTCCTTCACCTTTTGAACATTTAAGCAAAGAAAAAATAGTCTTTTACGGCTTTGGACATCTGTCAGGTGTGCAAATTGATTTACTTAAGTCTCTAGCGATTAGGCAGGAAGTCATAATTCCTTATCGTAAATCTTTATATCAAAAAAGATACCAAACAGATTGGATTAGTTGGATTCTTACTGATGAACTAGATAACGAAACTGAAGGTGAATTTGAGCATAACTTTAATACAGTACGCTTTCCCAAAAATAGAATGGCGGAAACATTAACCAAACTTGATGCTGAAGATATTGATATTTTGCTAGGTACCTCAAGACCAACTCTAAGGGACTACCTCGAAATACCAATTGGTGGTCTATTTTTTAAAACGCCATTAGATCTATTAAGTGATTTATTTACAAAGTTTGAATCTAAGATACGTATCTTATTTGGTGAAAATAAAGATCAGATTATTGAAACAGAAACTATACTTGTTTCGATTTCTGAGTATCAAAATAAATGTCTAGAAGATAATGATTTTCGAGGCATTAAAGCTCTTGGTTTATTAAAAGAAACAATTAAAGAATGGCTAGAGTTAGCGACTACTAACCAACAAATTTCAATTTTCGATTGGGAAGTCATTAGAAACTGTACACATTTAAATTCACCAAGAATTTATCAGGCTCCGCATCTGGGTTTAAAACCTAGAAAAGGGAAAATCTATAGCTTTACAGATGTTGTAGATATTGAAAATGATCGCAAAGTGCTAGTTTGTATTAATAGTTCTCACTCGGCGTTTAAACTAGCATCATCAGAATATTCTCAAGAAGTTGCTACTTTACTTTCGGCGCTAGGCCCAAGAAGACGAGCTGAATTAGATTTTTTAAAAGCTCGTGAGGAATTTAGAGAGGTACTGAAGAAAACGAAAGCAACACTGCTTATAGAAGAGGGCTTGGTTGAACACGACCTTGGTTGGGCCGAGATGTTGAAAGGAATAAATTTTAACATCATATCTCAAAAAAATGAGCAGATAAAAGAGCGAAAAGACCTAATAAGTTTATCACCTAAAAAGAAGGTAGTGGTAAAACTACCAATATCTCCAAGTCGACTTCAAAACTATATAGATTGTCCAAGAAAGTATTATTACCAGTTTGTTGAGAAAGTTAATGAGAAAGCGATTAAGCAAACAATTTTAGAACCAAGGTTCTTAGGTGAAATTGAACACGCTGTTGTTGAAAAATTTCTAAATAAAGAAGACTCTTGGAATATTCAAAAGCACCAAGCACTTTGTGTTAGTGAACTCCAAGCAATGCTTAAAAAACATAAGATTACACTAGAGCGTTCAGATTATTTGAGTGCACTACAAGAAGTGAGAATATTTTCTAAAAATGGAATACAGTTTCTTTTAGCATTAAAAGAAATGCTTCCAGATCCAATTTTTAAATTTGAAGATAAATATATTGATGGTGAGTATGCTGGTCGTGTGGACCTTATTATTGAGACGTCACTTGGGATAGGAGTGCTCGACTTTAAAAGATCTGGAGCAAGCATCCCTGCAAAAGGCGAGCACGAAAGCTTTGAAAAAATTCAGTTATGGAACTATCTTCGTCATATTGAGAGATCAGATAAAGGATATCTGTTTTGGGGTTATTTATGTTTGAGAGACCTTTCGGAAAGTCTTCTCTATTCAGCTTGGAATGAAGTTTCAACTCTTCGATTTGAAGAGCAAGAAATAAATATAAAAATCCATGAGATTGATGAGGAAAAATTTAAACTGGATCAAATAGAGTTTAGTTCAAAAGAAACTAACTCTTTCGAAAAACTAAAAAAAGATTCTTTATGGTTAGCACAACCTTTAAATAAAAAAGTATGCACCTTTTGTGATATTTCTAATCTATGCACAAGGGGATTGTTCTAATGAGTACTAACTTTCAAACAAGTGCCAATGACGAGCAAAAAAAGGCTATTTTCCACGAAGGCGGCGTGCTTTTAAGTGCTGGAGCCGGCTCTGGTAAAACATTTGTTCTTGTAGAGCATATAGCCTTTCTAATTTTTAACTTTAGACAAAAAAATACAGATTTAGATAATGAAAACTTCGAAAAAGAGTTGAAAATCTATCTGTCGCAAATAGTACTAATGACATTCACTAAAAAAGCTGCCGGTGAGCTAGCCATTAGACTAAAAAAGAAAATGGTAGCTCTATCAGAATCTGCAACTGATGCTTCGTCGAAGTGGCTTTGGGATATAGCCATACCTTGCTTAGATTCAATGACTGTTGGCACTATTGACGGGTTTTGTTACAAGCTAATCTCTCAGGGCTTTTTTCCTGGTTTACCACAGGATATTTCAATTATTTCTGAACTTGAGTCACAAGTTAAGGTAAAGACAATTTTTGATGAGTGGATGATTGAAACTTTTGGTTCAAACTTAGATGCAGTTAATGAGGTCGACTCTTTTTTTATCAACCATAAAAAAGAATTTATACAATCGTTTGTGAAGATATTTTCGACACCTGAACTTAGGGTTCTTTGGAAGTCGATGACAGTTGAGAAAATGTTGGGGTTTGATTGGAATGATTTTGTGGAAATCATTTTCGGTGAAGATCAACCCGTTAAGTTAAGTCAAAATGTACCTTCTGCTCCAGCGAAAGCAAAAGGAGCTTGGGTTGAAAAACTAAACTTAATGACATCTTTTTTTCAAACTCTAAATTCATGGGACATGAAGTCAATCATTGAAGTCGATAAGTTCTTTAAGACAAACAAGGGAGTAACAACTGGCCCTAGATCAGATGATGAGATTAAACAGTATTTTTCTTTGGCAAAGAACGTTAAGGATATTTTAGATAAAATAGGTCCTGAGCTTGAGGCTTTTGAAATTGAAGGTAAAGAGATTTTAAGGCCTCAAATTAAGAGAATGCTCGAGATCTTTGATTGGATAGAAGATAGATATTCACAGCTTCCAGGGTTTACTTTTTCAGACCTTGAATACTATGTGGCTCAAGGTTTAATTAATAAAGAAGCACAAGAAAATATAACAAACAGATATCGATATCTTATTGTCGACGAATTTCAAGATACCTCTAGAATCCAATATGAGATTATTGAAAAAATTATTTCAAAAGATTTTACAAGACTTTTTTGCGTAGGTGACGAAAAGCAAGCGATCTACGGATTTAGAGGTGGAGAGTTAAAGGTTTTTCAAGACTGTAAAAACGCCATGCCTTTGAAGTTGAGTCTCTCAAATAACTACCGTTCTCTTGGGTATGTCATTGACTTTAATAACGCATTATTTAAAGACTTGTTTGGCTTGGGTGAGGAGTATGAAGGACATGATCCTTTTCCTGTAGATTTTGAGTTACAGAACTGTCCTTTAGAAGAAAAAATAAAAAAAGGCCAAATACAAAAAATTTCCGCCGAAATTCAAGTTGAAGAAAAACAAAAGGTAAATGAGTCTTCATTCGTTGAGCAAGAAACAACAGAAATCTTAAACCTAATCAGCGCATCTATAGAACAAAATGAAACTGAAGAGATTTGTGTCCTTTATAAAGGATTAAAACCTTCAGTCGGTTTAATGACGGGAATTATTTCAAAAGGCTTTGGTCTTAGGGCCCAAGTTAAAATTCCTTACCCGGAAGATCCAATGGTTGCTTTATTTGCAGCTCTAGTTGAAGGTTGTCTACTTGCCAAGCAAGCTAATGTGCCAATAACAGATACACCAACGAAGTTTTTTATAAGCCACATCGTTCAGTATTTGCATGGTAGATTAGAAGTTTTTGACTCGCATTTAGTTCATTTCTATGAAAACTCTCTTAGCCTTGGGCTTATACCATCTTTTGGCACTTTTTTATATGAACTTGGCTTAGCGAACTCCAATCACCCTGGAAATATGGCAGAGATCGAGCGTATTTGTAGTCTTGGTTATAACGACTACGAAAAAATCCTAATTTATTTAAACGATCTTAAGAGTAAAAAGTATTCAATCGAGTTTCAGTCAAGCGGTACTGGTAAAGTCGTTATAATGACGGCGCATGCCTCAAAAGGCCTTCAGTTTTCGCACGTTATTTTGGGAGGTATTCATAATAATGGCCGTAGAATTAGTGATTCCGACCTGGTGGGTAAGCTTCCAGGCAGTTTAAGGTGGCGTTCCTCTGTAGACCAAAAAAAGAAATTTAGATCCCCGCAGATGCTAATAGAAGAAAAGATTAACATCCTTAAGGATTTTTCAGAATCTAAACGTCTTTTTTACGTTGCCTGTACTAGAGCAGAGTCAAAAATAAGCTGGATTGATATTAAAGATAGTAATGGCAAAGACTGTTCTTATAGTAAAAATAGTTGGATCCATGGTCTAAGAACTTTTGAAAACAATCATAATAATATCACTAAAAATATTGATTTATTTGAGCATCTCAAAGCTAATAATAAAATTTATCAGGTACATTCATCATTAGATGATTCAATTTTTACTGAAACTGCTTTACCTACTTTTCACTTAGATCCCCTTGGAATTAGTGCTTACCAACAAGAACTGAGCCAAACATTAGTGACGTTTCCTGAACTTTCAGTCACTAAACTTGCAACGATTTCTCAATGTACAAGAAAGTTTTACTTAAAACATATTTGTAAAATCGAAGAGGATATTGAAGTTGATTACAAAGATTATATAGAACAAGTTGAAGAAGATAGTGATGAGTTAAAAGTAACTCCACTTAGTTCTTCGGCAGAAAGAGGAACGCTTGTGCATGAGTCGATTGCTTATGGAATTGATCACAAGGGACTGGTTTCATTAAACTTGCAAAAACAGTTGGATAAAAGATCAAGCGAAGCTGTTGAGTGGGCGATCAAGAAAGTTCAATCAGAATATGAACATTTTGATTGGGTTTCAGAAAAACTCATAAAATTTGATTTTTTTGGTCAAATGATAAGTGGAACTCCAGATCTTGTTTTAATTCCAAAAAATAAACAAGATGAATTTGTCATAGTTGATTTTAAAACTGGTCGTTCTAATCCGACTAAAGAAGTTCCCTACTGGTTCCAACTTAAAGCTTACGCTCACGCGATCAATAGTACTCAGTCTCAATCAGCCTTTTCGAAGGTTAGATTAGAGCTTTGGTTTGTTGATGATAAAGAAGTTAAATCAGAGAGTTTTACTCTAAAAGAAATAAATCAATTTCTTGATCTGTCTTGGTCAAAACTTTCAAGTCCATCAACTGTTAATACTGAACACTGCAGCAAGTGTTCATTTGGAAAAATCTGCCACCCAAACAGCACTGCTGTTGCACCAATTTAGTCGCGTGTTAAAATTAAGTGTGTGATATATAAGGTTTTGTTGCGGGCATGACGCCCGTGGACGTTCCTTCCATCGACTAAGCAGGATGCGTGTCATGGCCAAATTTATTTTAAATTTTGAGCTCTTATTTTTTATTACTCTATTTGCTTTAACGCCAACGTTAATAAAAGCATCAGAAGGAGATACATATAACTTCTCTTGGTTAGATCCAGACAAAGAAGTTTATGTTCTTCAGAATCGTAAATTTAGAAAAAGCGAAAAAATATATGCCAATATTGGTGCAGGCTTAACTACAAGTGGTGCTTTTGTAAGCTCAAAAAATATTCAAGGCCGCATAGGTTACTTCTTTAAAGAAGAGTATGGAGTTGAGTTTTTATACTCTGCCAATTCGGGAACAGAAAACGAAACTGCTAAATCTGTTAGAAACGAAGGTAGCAGCGGTTCTGTTCCCTTTAGAAGAATCGTTGATAATTATTACGGAGCCATGTTTATGTGGTCACCGTTCTATTCGAAAATTAATACATTCAATTCAGTTATCTATGTTGATTGGCTATTCGGACTTGGGTACGCAAGCCTGACTGAAACAAATAATAGAGATGAATTCATTAATGGTGCTACGAGTGCTGTTCCTACTCAGGAGACTCACGGTGGTCTTATGTGGCAAGCAGCTATGAAATTTTATATAAATGAAAGTTTTGATATTCGACTTAACCTTGCAACCGTTCATTATAAAGCACAAAAAGCTGCGGTTAACTCAACTGAAGAGGCTTGGAACACAAACTACGATTTAGCAGTTTCTCTTGGTTATAGTTTTTAGGAGTTGGCGATGAGTTTTAAGACAGCCTGCCTATTGTTGATTGCCTCTTTTGCTTTTGAAGCAAAAGGAGATATGCAATCTGCTTGGGATACTCTAGTTAAGGCCAGAGGTAATACAAAGTCCTATCCTTATATTGTCCAGGAAATGGTCAACAGTGGTTTATACTTCGCTTCAATTCCTTATATTAAAGAATATTTAGCAACTCAAAATACTATTCAAGATAATAAAATTGATGATGTTATTGATGAAGTTGTCACCCGAGTAGGTGTTCGTCAGTTTGAAATCATGCCTTCAAACTTTTTGAAAAAATCAAACGCACCAACCTTAAGATATATTGTCGCTAAAAAAGCATTTAGAAAAGGACAGTATAAAGAAGTTTTAAGTTCATTGAGTTCAAAAATTAACGATACTCATCCAGTAAAACCTTATGCTCTTCATATTGAAGCCGCTAGTTACGCCTTAACAGGTCAAAATGGTAAAGCGGTAGAGAGCTATAAAGAATGTGTAAATATATCAAACGCCCAAGCTGGTAGAACGAAAGAAGTCAACCGTCTTAGACAGTTAGAAATTAATAAAGATAATTGTATTGTGGGAGTTGCAAGAGCGTTGTTTGCTGATAAAAAATTTGAAGCCGCAAACCTTGCATACCTCGATCTTGATAAACGTTCACACGTTTGGCCTGAAATTCTGTTTGAAGAAGCCTGGAATAGTTTTTATATGGGCGATTACAATAGAACATTAGGTAAACTTGTAACCTACAGAGCACCAATTTTAAGTTTTGCCTTCAATCCTGAAAATGAAATTTTGAAAACATTAACTTATATGGAGTTATGTCTTTGGAATGATGCCAATACTACAGTTGAGGAATTTTACTCGGCATATGAAGCAGATACTGCTTCGATCGTTAGACAACTTAAAAATTATAGAAGTGATTATAAGAAATTTTATATGCTGGCCAAAGCTTCACTTGAAAATAAAACAAGCGGAAACAAGCTTTTAGATAAAATACTATCTGGCTTATCTAGAGATCCAGCGTATAGAGAGCTTTATGATTCATTTCAAGATGGGCGTACTGAACTTGAAGCCGTCAATCGCCTTGAAAATCAAAGACAAAAAGTTATTCTAATCGATAATCTTAAAGATTCAATGTCTGCTCAAAGAAATCTAATTGGTGCGTATGTAAGAACGAATCTCTTTAACAAATTAAGAGCTATAAAAAAAGCGTTTGAAGGTATGAGTTATGTAAGGTTAGAGATACTTTCACGAAAAAAAGATGAACTTTATAGTACGAGCACTGATACTTCTCAAAGAGCACGCGGCGATATTTCTTACCTTAAACGAAATGATAAACAGTATTTCTGGACATTTAACGGTGAGTTTTGGGCTGATGAATTAGGTGATTACGTCTTTGCCTTAAGGTCGGAGTGTCGCCAATGAAGTTTATGAAAAAAATCATAAAAAGCTTAGTTTTATGCCAGCTTCTATGTGCTGGCATTGTCTATTCCCAAGATACTGAGACAAGGCGTGTCGAACTCGTAAAGATTATCGATTTAGAACTTAAAGAAATTACACGTCTTAACAGAACGACTAATAATACAAAACCTGAACTCTTGTTAAGAATGGCAGAACTTCTTTTAGAAAAAGCCAGACTTCTTAAAGATAAAGAAACAAAAATTATCATTAATATGTCGGCTGAGCAACGTCGCCGAACGAATATGAAAAAAGCATTTTCTGAAAGTAATAAATATTTTATTCAAGCACAAAGAGCGTGCCAATTAATCGCAAAAAAATTCCCAAGGTATTCAGGTCTTGGTGATGTTTATTATATTATGGCTTTTAACTACAAAGAATTCGGGGATGAGAAAAAAGCTGAAAGATATTTTGCAGTTTCGTTAAAGAAAACCAAATCAGGAACTCCGGCCTATAGAAGATCACAGCTTGCATTGGCGGAAACTTATTATAATCAACAAAAATATTCAAAAGCAGTGCCTCTATATGAATCTGCTTTAAGACAAAAAGATACGCGTTGGTGGACTAAAGATGCTTTCAATTTGGCGTGGAGTTACTTTAGACAAAAAAATTACGACAAAGCAATTGGACTGATTCGTGAGGTAGGTCGATTATCTTCATCGAAAGATTATGTTGATATGTCTAATGAAGTCGAAAGAGATCTAGCATTCTTCTATACCGAAGCTGGTAGAACTAAAGAAGCAGTTAGTTTTTATAAAAGCAAAGGCGGCGACGTTGCAGCAAATCTTTTAAAAGTTGGTATGCAACTCAAAAACCAAGGAAAATTTACAATTGCTCAGGCAACTCTTGAAGAAGCTCTTGAAAACGCCAAAGATGATTCTCAGAAAGTTCAAATACATGTTGAATTATTAAGCGTATATGAAAAATTCGGCAATATTAATAAACATTTAAATTCATGTCAGGTTCTTAATGCTTACGCTAAAGAGAAAAAACTTTCCAAAGAAGATAATGATAAACTCGTTTATCACGTCAAACGAATGGCAGCTGTTTTACAAAAACAGGTTGCATCTGGTAATTATTCTAGACAAAAAAAGACACAGGATGAAAAGGCTAAAGCAGCTGTCGCTTACTTCTCTTTAAGTGCAGATATTGAGCCAAATAAAGCCGCTCGTCATCAATTCCATGCTGCTGAAACAATGTATGCCAATAATGACTATGATCTTGCAGCTCAAGCTTATGTTCAAGCTTTAAACCTGGCTCGAAAAGCTGGAGATACAAAATACGAAGATATGTCGATGGATGGTCTAGTATCTACTCTTGGTCAAAATGGTGTTTCACCGCAAACAAAAGAGAAATATTTAGAATTTGCCTACGTTGCTTCTATTAAACAAGAGAAGAGTCCTAAGAAGAGGTATACACTTTATCAACGACTTTTTACTTTATATTCAGACAATAAAGAATACTCGAAAGCGGAACAAGCACTTCTTGCATTTCGTAGAGAATTTCCAAAATCAATTGGTGTTCAAGAGGCGATGCTAGGTAAAGTTATAGACTATTATCGCTCAATCAACGATAAAAACTCAGTCTTCCAATGGGTTGGTCGAATCAATAGTGGTGAGTTTGTAGTTAGTAAGGATTATGCAGATAAATTAAAACTTATTGTACTCACACTCCAATTTGACTCAGTTGAAAAATATTCTTCAAAAGGTGATAAGAAAAAAGCGCTACAGGGCTATGTTGAGATTTATAGAAATAAATTAAGTCCTATCGAATCTAGAAAAAACGCAGCTTATAATATAATGATTCTCTTCCATGAACTTGGTCACACACAGATGACTAAAGCTTGGGCGCAAAATACACTAGAACTTTTTAATAGTTCTGATATGGAAAAATTTAGTCAAACTTTTTTATTAGTGGCTAATGACTTTCTAAACGGTCAAGAATTTGATGCCGCCCAGATGGTTTACAGTAGCGCCTTCGAAAAACTATGTTCAGGCAAATCCAAAAGCGAAAAAACCTTTTTTAGAAATGCACATATCGTTGCATTAGCGAAAGGAGATATTGCTGCAGCTAAATCAATAATAAATACAGGCTATAAATGTAAGATACCAGCCGGGGATCTTGAAACAGCCCAGATGGATTTGATAAGAAATTTCGCCGATGAGAATCAACTTAATGACATGATGACCGAAGTGAATAAGGTTGATAATGTTGCTAAGCTTCAAGGTGAGCTTATTCCTTACCTTGAAATATATCGTCAAGCTTTGAGTTCGGCCGGTAGAGATACAAGAGCTACTGATAAACGTATTTTAGATTATTATTATTCTGCCAAAAAACGCGGTTATCCAATTCCGGTAGGCGCACTAGATTCTGTTGCTTCAATAAAGTCAGGCGATCTAGAGATATTACAAAAAAGACTTGAGTCTATAGAGCTTAAGTTTCCAGAAAATAGCTTTAATAAAGGTCTACAGACCAAGCTCGCAATGCTTGATCAGATAACTGAAAGATCCAAAGCTGTGATGACGGTTGGATCAGGCCTCGGAATAGCTAAAGCGTATCGTATCCTAGTCGATTCTTATACTCACGTGGCTAAATCAGTAGAGGACTTTAGTCCTGTTGGTAAGAGTCCAGAATATATCCAATCATTTAAAGCTAGTATGTCTCAAGTTGTTATTCCATTGAAGTCTAAGGCCGGTGAGCTTCGTGAAGAAGCTATAGCTAAGTCAAAAGGTGAAGATATCCTCTCTCCAGATTTCAATTATCTTCAAACCATGGATCGAATTTCCTTTGGAGTTGAATACCATCCGACTCGCCAGGGCGTTGTTATGGATAGAGGAGGGGTTCAGTGAAATACTTTCTAATAAACCTTTGTGCGATTATATTATTTTCGAGTTGCTCAAGTGATTCAAAAAAAATAACTCCTGAACAAGCTGCTCAAAACGAAGCTATTAGTCCAGAAATTCAACAGGAATTTAATTGGATTGAGAATGCTGACTTCGCCGAAGTCGCTCCCGAGCCATATATTGCCACTGAAGATAAGTTTGAGGGAAGTTTATCAAGCCAAGACTCTCTTTCTCAAGAATCAATTGCGAGATTACCTGCTCCTAAAATTGAAGATGCTATTGATTCTAGCGATGTAACAACGAAGCTTGCTGGTTTATGTCACGCTAATCGCTTTAATGATGCGTTCTTGCTGGTAAAAAAACAATTTCGTAAATTTAAAAAACATCCTGGGTTTTGGAACCAAGTTGGTACCTGTTATCTTGGTAAAAAAGACTATCGCTCAGCCATTCTTTTTTATAATAAATCACGTGAAATTGATTCAAAGTATTCACCTCCCTTGAATAATCTTGGGGTGATTTATCAAATTCGTGGTAGCAAAGCTAAAGCCTATTTAGCCTATAAAGAAGCTTCTAAGCTTAATCCTCTTTCACTGACTCCGTTGTTTAATCTCGCGCAGCTTCAACTTCAAGGTGGTCAAGTCGATAATGCTATTATCGCTTTTCAAGCTTTAGTCAAAAAGAATGATGATGATGCTGATGCTTTAGCTGGATTTGCTACCGCATTATTTATTCGTGGAGATACTGAACAGGCTATACGTGTCTACGATCGTTTGCCAAGTGATGCACTTTCTCATCCTTCATACGGAACTAATTATGCTCTTGCATTAAAACTTAACGGTAAAGAAGATAAGGCGCGAGAAATACTTTCCAAAGTAAGTTCGACTCCAAGTCGTGAGTTAATTGACTATTACAACAAAGTTAAAGCTTTTGTTTATCAAGGTGGAAACTAATGATGAAGTTTACTGCATTACTTTTTGCGGGTCTTATGTTTTTTGCCACTCAAGCGAGTGCACAAAGCTCAAGTTCCAATGAAAGAGTTAAATATCAATACAAGAAATATCAAAAATTTGATTTTGAAGATATTGCCATCGAAGGTGACACTGGTAATCCTGGAGATCTTTCTATTGCATCAAGATATCAGCGTAAATTTAAAAATAAACTACCGTACAGAGTAAACTTCAACCCTGAAATAGCTCGTGCCGTTGAGCGTGTTAGATAATGAGGAGTTTTCGTGGAAACTGATAACAGGGCCGCGCCTTACACACCTTCTTTTGAGTTATCCCCAACGGACGGTTCAAAGGCACGTGCACTATTAAAGCGAAGAGTTCTAATTGGTCGCTCACAGACGTGTGATATCGTCATCGATCATCCAAGTGTTGCAGATATTCATGCAGTCTTAGAATTGAATAAAGGATTTGGACGTCTTTATGACATGGATACTGCAACTGGTTCAAAAGTTAATGGGCAAAAGGTCATCGCTGAGTCAGTTGATTTTGGAGATATTGTAACTATTGGTGATGTTGAGTTTAAGCTCAACCCATTTAAAAAGTCTGATGTTTTACCACCACCACTTGGGATGCTTACTGACAGAGTTGAATTACCAAAGGCACCATCGGATAAGCCTGAGACAAAAACATTACCCTCTGCACCTCCACAAAAAGCCGTCACTAATTCTGATGGAGAAGTTTTCATACCTCGTGTCGAGTACCCACTAGCAGCTGACCCTAAAGCTGAATTTAGTGAATATATTTTTGAAGATGTAGAAACTCTTTATCCAATTTTTGATTACTCCGTTTCAAAAAACTTTGCAGTAGAAGTTATTATTCTTCACTGCGGACGTATTGTTTCAGTTGATTATCTACCTCAAAAAGATGCCACGTACTCACTTGCTGGTCGTGCAGTGGCAGCGAAAGAAGTTGAGTTTGCCTATCTCGGCTTGAAAGAGAAAGTTCCGTTTGTAGAGATCAAAGGAAGTGATGTTTCTATCTATCCGCTTAATGGATATAAAATGAAACATATTGGTGCTGAAGGTAATCCTTCAGGCGCTGTTGTTGGTTTAGGCCACGATCATATTCTTGGATTTACACAAGGTGACTTACAAATTTTTGTTCGAGGAACAGACGCTCCTCCACGAGTTAAATCTGCTCCTATTTTACGTCGCGACCCAGGTTTTAAAAGATATTTATTTTTAATGCTTTTACTTGTTAGTGCTTTTCTTGTTGGTATTAATTCTTTTGAAGTTGACGAAGAACTAGAAAAAGAAAAAGCGCCAGAGCGTCTTGCATCAATTCTTTATAGAAAGAAATTGGCAGTTACGCCTAAAAAAACAATTGATAACACACCTGATAAACCAAAAGAAGAAGCTCAAAAAGCTCCAAAGACTACACCTGTAGAGAAGAAGGAAGTTAAGCCACAAGAAGCTAAAGCTGTTGAGAAAAAAGCTGATAATCCTGGTGATAAAGCTGCAACTAAAACTGGTTTAGTGAAAAAGGCTTCACCAAATAAAGGACCAGATAAACCTCAGGATAAAGTCGCGCCTAAAAATACTTCTAAAGCAAATAATTCAGCTCCAGCTAAATCTAATAACTCAAAAAAAGCTGCAAATCCTAATAATAAGGGCCCAGTTGATGCTTACAAATCTTTTGATTTTAAAGGCAGTATGAGTTCGATCTTAGCAAAAGGTGGAAGTCTTAAGTCTGCATCTGAAGTAAGCAATGCTGATGTTAGTCTAGATGGCCCATCTATATCAGGCGCAAGTGATGGTGCGACCATGCAAAAGGCGAACGTTAGTACTAATGTTGGAAGTTTATCTGGCTCAGCTTCTGGAAAGCTTGACTCAACCAAGGGTACTCAAGGTTTATCAGATAAGAAAAATATCTATACGGCAGGTCTTCCTTATAAAACAGTTATTTTAGGTGGAATGGATCCAAATACAATTCGCCAAATTTTAATGGATAACGTTCCTCTGTTTAGACAATGTTATCAAAGTGCACTTGATCGATCTCAATCGGCGTTTGATGGTGTCGTTCGACTTAATTTTGTGATCGGTGCTTCGGGACATGTCACGAGAGCAGGTGTTGATTCTTACTCGAATTTGACTCCAAAGGTTCGAAATTGTGTGGTTAATGTTCTTAAGGGGATTAAGTTCCCGGAACCACTTGGTGGCGGTGTTGTAGAAGTGAACCAGCCATTCAATTTCTATCCTAAGGTCCAGTAAGCCAATAAAAAGCCACAGATATTGGGCTTGATGAGCTTTGTAAGTACCTGATTATATAAAAAAACATATTCTATTGTATACTGACTTCAACTTGAAATTGGAGTCGGTATGTCTGATCAAGGACTAGCCATTTTTTCACCATTTAAGGTTGCACTCGTCGTGGCCTTCACTTTTTTAGCCTGGGGAGACTTAGTTCACGGCGATCAAATCGCACTCATGGTTGAAACTTTAGTTATTGGTTTGTACTTGAATGATTTGTATTCAAAAAGAAATCAAATTATGAGCGCCAAGAGATTAACTTTTTCAGAGTTTTTAAAACAAGTGAAGCTCGATTGGAATCATTTTAGTTTTAAACAGTGGACTCTAAGCTTTTTTGATACATCAACTGATGAAGCTAGAAAACGCTACAACTTAAATTTAATCTTTATGGGTATTATCTTAACACCAGCAATTATGAATCTTTTAAAGTTTAATGAGAGTGTGCAAGAAGGGATTGTAACTTTTGGTTTTGTACTTTGGTCGCTATGGTTTATTGTGACTAATCTTAAAGAATTTAAGAAAACCAGAAAACTCAAAAGACTTTTATTTTCAAATATTGGAGTTTACTTTCTTATTTGTTCGTTGGTTTTAGTACTTTAATTATTGCTCTATACCCATAACGACGAATTTATATTCTTTAAATCCAGCCTCAGCGCATGTGTAGAGTAGCTTTTTAACGAAACTATACTTAACTGTTTTATCCACAATTAAATTCACGACACCACCAAACTTATTGGCTTCAGGTGAGCTTTTGGCAGAAAGCTGAATCAATTCTTTACGTTTAACCAGTTCATTAAATAAAGGGATAAGTCGTCTTCCACCTTGATCGGTACTAGTTCTTAGGTTCGTCTCAATGTTAAGAACTTCTTTATCTTCAACCCAAATGGTTGTAGGTGAGACTTGAACAATAACACCTTCGTTGCTTGGTGTTGCAGAGCTTGATACAGGCAGCTCTACGTCTTTAGGAACAGTCATAATAATGCCTGTCGAGTTAGTGCTTTGTAGCAAGAACACAAGCATAATAACGAGGATATCGAGTAGGGAAGTAATATCTAGGTCAAAGACCTGAGACTTGCGCTTTCTACCTCTATTTCTTATTGAACGAGAGCTTCTCATATATCCTCTTTAACTCTGAATATTTCCAAAAATGATCTTAGGAAACAAAGCCTTAAGCCTCATCTCGACTCCATCTTTATCTTTCGCAAATAGAGCAGGGTCGGTATTTCTAAGTTCTCTTGTTGCATCCATAATCTTAACAATATCTTCGTACGTCAGATCAACGATGGGCTCAAAGATAACGGTTTCTTCTTTAAGATGACGTCCCTTCAAACTTAGTAAAACTTCATGAAGTTTTTCCAAGTCATAAAAACCATCACTATTTTTACCAACTCGAGTCATCGTGGAGGCAGGCACTCCAGTTAAAACTTCAATATAACTTGAAGTAATTCTAAGGGTCAGTGCCAGTGGCTTTTGATTCTTTGGTGGTTCCGCGTCACTAATGATTGGAACATCAGAGGGAATTTCATAAATTTTTACAAAGTTCGCTGACATCAAAAGGAAGAAGATGAAAATAAAAACCGCGTCTAATATAGGAATTAGATTCGGTTTTACAAATTCTTTTTTTGTCTTTCTGCGACTAGGAGCTCTATACACATTCGACTCCTTACTCGCCCATTTCCTTCTTGGTGGTCAGCATATCCATAAGCTTTACTGAAAATTCATCAATCTCGTTGATAATCTTTTCTGATTTTGTACTTAAGAACGTATGAACCATCATGATTGAAATCGCAGCACACAGACCTAGGAAGGTTGTGTTCATCGCTGTCGCAATACCTGAGGCTAGAAGCTCCGCTTTCTGTGCCGGATCAGCAGCGGCAACGGCTGCAAATGATTGAATCAAACCTTGGATCGTTCCAAGAAGACCAAACAGAGTTGAAATGTTGGCAATCAACTGAAGGTAGTTAAGTCTTAACTCAACTTTTGGAATCACTTCTAAAGCTGTGGCATCGATAGCATTTTGAATTTGATTAGCATTCGTGTTGGCTCTTTTAAGTCCAGACTTTAGAACCTTTGGAAGAGCGGCGACTGAGCCTGAACAAACTCGGATAGCACCTTGAATATCATTTGATAAAACATAGCGCTGAAGTTCATTCATAAATGAAGCTCCATCCACATCAAGTTTGAAAGAAAGTCTCATGAACCTTTCAATAGAAATTGCAATTCCGATCGCCCAGATAAAGACGATGATCCACATGAAGATTCCGCCCTGTTGGAAAAACATGGCGATAGTGTTTAGTAGGCTTGGTACTGGTGCGGCTTCCATGCCATTTGCTCCTGTTATTATTTCAACTAATTATAAGACTATGATAACCGCAAAATGGGATTAAAGGGGTGAAAATACATAGGAAGGAAACTCTTTCCCGTCTGAAAGAGTCTAGTAATTGGTAGGAAAAAGAGATCTTTCAATTCCTTCAATGAACATATGAATCAACTTAATATGCATTTCTTGAATTCTATCGCTGACATCGCTATCGATGACAAAAGGAAAATCAACTTCACTGGCAAGCTTGCCGCCACCTTTTCCTAGAAGACCAATCACTTTCATTCCATGAAGTTTTGCAGCTTTAACGGCTTCAATAATGTTGGGAGAATTTCCACTTGTTGAAATGGCAAGAAGAACATCATCCTTCTTTCCCCAACCTTCTACTGCTCTAGAAAAAACTTTGTCATAACCAAAATCGTTTGCAACACAAGTAAGATGACTTGGATCTGAAATGGCGAGAGCGGCTAAGGCCGGACGATCTTTTCTAAAGCGCCCAGTTAATTCTTCAGCAAAGTGCATGGCATCACACATCGAACCACCGTTTCCACAGCTAAGAACCTTACCTTCATTCTTGTAGGCATGAACCATGGCTTCAATCGCTTTTTGCATAGTCTCAATATTTTTATCATTAGAGATAAAACTATTTAAAACGCGACTTGCTTCTGTAAAGTTTGATGAGATGACTTGCTTATCCATAATAATATCCAAAAAAAAAGGGGATCAGTGATCCCCTTTATTGTTAAGCGAATTTTGCTAAATCTCAAGCAAGCTCTTCAAGAGTTTTCTTGATTTCTTCTTTTGGTTGTACACCAACAAGAGTTTTTGCGGCCTGTCCGCCTTTAAAGAAAATCATTGTTGGAATTCCGCGAATTCCGTATTGCTGAGCAAGCTCACCATTTTCATCAACATTTACTTTAACGATTTGTGCTTTTTCACCAAGCTCATTGGCCACTTCATCTAGTACTGGACCTAGAGTACGACATGGTCCACACCACTCAGCCCAGAAGTCTACTAATACTGGTTTGTCTGATTTCAAAACAGTTTGATCAAAATTTGCAATGTCAGCTTTTCCAACTGTGGCCATGCGGTCCTCCACTTTTTTCACTTAAAGGTAATTACAATATTTACCCATTCTAGAGTGTTACGTCCAGCTTCTATTGTATGTGACCTGATGCAGTGCATTTATTACGTCGTGATACTTTTTTGCCTTATATCATTAAAGAAATCAATAAGATAAGATCGATTTATGATGAGAAAATACATTCTCAAGCGCCCTTTAAAGGTCGCAAGGCTCACTCGTATCTTGGCCAAGTCTATCGACTTGTTCATTGTCTTATTATTATCTTTTTTCTTTTACCCTCTTGGGATTTTATTGAGTGTCACCTATATCGGTGTGGCAGATTCTCTTCAAAACGGTCAAAGTGTTGGAAAGAAGTTTATGGGCTTTGCCGTCATCTCATTGGAAGATGGAAAACCCTGCACCATGAAGCAGTCTTTTATTAGAAATCTTCCTATTATTATTCCACTTGTTCTCGCCATCATTCCTTTTTGGGGATGGATCTTCTCCCTTGTACTGGGCCTTCCCTTAATACTAATGGAGGTCTATCTGCTTTATAAATTAGACTCTGGGCATAGGCTTGGAGACGTCATGGCAGATACTTCTGTGATGGCCAATGATGGCACTGCAGAAGCGATTAAAAAGCGCAAAACCAGCTGGTTTAGCGAGACCGGAACTATCGCCAGGTAAAACGCACCTGTCCTACCAAGTTAATCTTCAAAATGTTAAAAAATGAGCTCTAAAGTTAGGAGCTTTTCATGTCAAAACGTCTCATCATTGTTGATGTCTCAAATTTTATTTTTCGCGCTTTTTTCGCCGTTCGTGGAATGAATGCACCAGATGGAACGCCAACTAATGCTGTTCATGGTGTTTTGATGATGATGAAAAAATTATTAGCTGATTATCAACCAACACATTTATTGTTGGCCAGAGATACAGCCGGTGGAAGTTTTAGAAATGAAATGTACGATGAATATAAAGCCAATCGTACTGAACCACCTGATGAGCTTAAGCCACAATTTGGTTTGATTGATCAGGCCCTTGAAAAATTAAGAATGCCGTCCATCTCAAATGATCGTTATGAAGCCGATGATATTATTGGAAGTGCAGCAGTTCAGTGGAGAGATTATTTTGATGAAATCCTTATTGCGTCTGGTGACAAAGACCTTATGCAATTTGTCGGTGGTAATATCAAAATGCTCGATACCATGAAAAATAAAATTTACGAACCAAACGATGTCTTTGAAAAAATGGGCGTAAGACCTGATCAAATTGTCGATTATCTTTCAATGGTTGGCGATGCTTCGGATAATATTCCTGGTATGAGAGGGATCGGCGCTAAAGGTGCAGCAAAACTTTTAGCGGAGCATGAAACCCTTGATGGATGTATTGCAGCTAAAGACACCTTTAAAGGCAAAAAACTGGTTGAAGCTTTTAGTGATCACCTAGAAGCAGGACTATTGTCAAAAAAACTCATTGAAATCGTCACTGATATGGAATTACCAGTAAAAGCAGAAGATACAGCTTATCATTTTAGTCCAAATGATGATTTTATTGATTTCATGAAAAAGCTCGCGCTTAAACAAGTCATGAATCAATTTTTAGATTTAAGACAAATTGAAGAGCGCACGGCTTTTGCCCAAACGAAAAAATCCAATACAGATGACTCTCACGAGCCGATGTTGGTTAATCTCTCAAGTGAAACCCACGCAGCACAGATCGATCTTGAAATTGTGAGTGAAGAAAGTTTTGAGCAATTTCTTAAAGAGAGTCAGTCTTGGAGTGCTGTTGGTAGCTATTCTGTTTATGACTCTGAAGACCCACTCGCAAGAAAGTTAGCTGGAATAGGTCTTAGCGGTGACGGTAAGAAAAGTTATTGGTTAGCCTTTGTTGGTGAAGATGCTTTAAGTGCAAAATGCTTTAAGGCGTTGCTATCTCAGTTTTGGAATAACGATAAAATTGAGTGGTTAAGTGATCATGTCAAAACGGATCATTCTTTTGCTCTCAAGGAAGGAATACACCTTAAAGCTCCAACTTTTGATATCTCACAGGCCCATTATAATTTAAGTGCTGATCGATCACATACAGTTGAATCGATGGCCAAAGAATATTTAAGTCTAGCGCTTGTACCTTTTAGTTTGAAAAAGGAAGCGCCGCTTTTAGCAGATATTGATTTTAGCTCTAAAGCGTTTGGTGAGCGTGCTGCTGCTATTTATGAAATTGCCGGGCTTTTAAAGCAAGATTTAAAGAAAAAAGAATTAGAAAAAATTTATTATGAAATGGACGATAAATTATTTTCCATTCTGGCAAAGATGGAAAATCAAGGTATCTCTATTGATGCTGACTATTTCAAAAACTTTGAAGGTGAGCTTGAATTGACACTTGCTGATCTTCAAAATCAGGCATGGGATAGCGTTGGAAAAGAGTTTAATTTAAATTCACCAAAGCAATTAGGAGAGATACTCTATACAGATCTTGAACTTCCTATTCTTAAAAAGAATAAAACGGGTCCATCAACCGATGCAGAAGTGCTAGAAGAATTAGCTTCTAGAAACCTTCACCCACTTCCAGATCTCTTATTGCAATACAGAGAAATTGGAAAACTCTTTTCAACATATGTGAAAGCCATTCCATTACTCGCGAATCCTAAGAGTCACAAAATTCATACGCACTTCAATCAAAATGTAGCGGCCACAGGAAGATTGTCTTCAACTGAGCCTAATCTTCAAAATATTCCAGTAAGGTCTGATCTCGGTAAAAAAGTAAGACGTGGCTTTATCGCAAGTCCTGGACATGTGTTAGTTGGAGCGGACTACTCTCAAGTTGAGCTTCGTTTGCTCGCTCATTTCTCTCAAGACAAAACTATGATTCATGCGTTTAAGAATGATCAAGATATTCACGCCCAAACAGCTTCAGAGGTGATGGGAATTCCACTTAAAGATGTGACTTCAAGTGATAGATCAAACGCCAAAGCCGTTAACTTTGGCTTAATGTATGGTCAATCTTCTTTTGGTTTAGCTAAAGCTCTGAGAATTTCAAGGTCTGAAGCTAAAGACTATATTACCAAATATTTTGAAAAATTCTCGCAGATTAAAAGTTATCTCGATGGACTAAAAGAAGAAGCTGAGAAGACTGGTTATGCTATCACCCTGCATGGTAGAAGAAGATATCTCCCCGATATTAATTCAAGCAATAGAACAATTAAGGCAAATGCTGAACGTATGGCCATCAATAGCCCTATTCAAGGAACAGCAGCGGATATTTTAAAGCTTGCGATGATTGAAATTGAAAAGCGTTTAGAAAATTCTAAGTTAGACGCATTGATGCTGCTTCAGGTTCACGATGAACTTATTTTTGATGTGCCTGAAAATCAAGCAGATGAACTAGCAGCTTTAATCAAAGAATGTATGGAAAATGTGGTTCAGCTATCGATTCCACTTCGAGTAGATGTTGGTATTGCTAAAAATTGGTTTGATTTAAAGTAGAGGCTTTTTCCAAAAGACTAATGAAGCGGCTCCGGTAACGGCGCCGTGTTCTGTCGAGATTGGAGAAAGTAAGACTTTGGAACTATTTTTAAATGGTCCATAAGAAGACTCATTTAAACCAGCTTCAACCATCGCTCTAAAATTTGCACCTAACGTGGAAACTCCACCCGCTAGAACGAAAAGATCTGGGTTAAAAAGTGTTTGCATTTGAGCAAGACCCATTCCAAGATCGTGTGCAGCTAACTGCACGGCTCTTAAGATGTCTGGATTTCCCTTTTTAAACTCAGTCGAAATTTCTGAAAATTTTAAATCTTTATTGGTTTGTTCTTGCACATGAAGCTTTAATCCACGAACAGAGGCGTAGCATTCAAGGTGACCAAAACCACCGCAGTTACAAGGTCTTCCACCTGGATAGATGGTGATATGTCCACCTTCGCCGGCCATACCTGTTGGACCAGATATCAATTGCCCATGAGAGATGATCCCTGTGCCGATTCCTGTCCCAAGAGTAACGACAATAAAATGATCGCTCTCTTTACCAAGGCCCCAAACTTTTTCACCAAGGGCGGCGACATTGGCATCATTTTCTAAAAAGACATCTGTTTTAAATCGATCAGTAAAATCTTTAACAAGTGGTGCGAGTTTCCAACCAAGATTTACTGGTTGAACAATTTCACCGGTTGCCGAATTGGCATTTGGGGCGCCAACGCCTACGCCGTAAAGTTCATAGCCTGCACTTAGCTTCATTGCTTCTGAAAAGACTTCATCAGCATAATCACTAAATGGAATAGTTGATCTTGTTGGAAAAGTTGATTGCTTTAGTGGTTGGCCTTGATCGTTAACGATCGCCATTTTAGTGTTGGTGCCACCAATATCAATACCTAGAGCAACTCGCATTGAATTCATGCTCCAATACCAAGAGGAGAAAAGACAATCCAAGTAATTGCAATAATAACGATGAGAAGAAGTGAAAGCCCGATCTCAGTCATATTTGTTGGAACTTTTGGTGTGTCTGCATTGAAGCAAACTTTTTCAATTTTAGCGGCATCAGGGGCAGCTGTCATTAGACTCACAGCAATCAAGACTGCGCTACAAATAACAAATAAGAAGAAGGCAAAGTTTAAGAAGTTCATCGTCGCTAGATTATAGAAAAAGCCAGAAAGACTTTCTTTATTGATTTCTAAAATAAGACGACCAACACCTAAAACAAAGCCGGTTCCAAGAGAAGCTAGAGCTCCTTGAGTGTTTAATCTTTTAAATAAAAGGCCTAAAAGGAAGACCGCTGCAATTGGAGGCGAAATATAAGCTTGAATACTTTGAACGTATGTAAATAATCCACCTGAAATATATTTCATCAATGGAATCCAAAGAACTCCAAGACCAACTAGGACCACAGTTGCAATTTGACCAACTTTAAAAAGTTCTTTGTCAGTAGCATTGGGCTTTCTTACTTTATAAAAATCATAAGTAATCAGCGTTGAACATGAATTGAAAACAGATGAGAGAGAACTCATAAGGGCAGCAAGAAGGCCTGCCATCACAAGACCACGTACACCCATAGGAAGAACTGATCCGATAAGAGCTGGAAGGGCATGGTCAGGACGCTCAAGAGTTAGTTGATTGTTTTGTGCCAAGACAAGAGCAACCATACCGGGAACAACAAAAAGAAACATCGGAAGCATTTTTAAATAGCCAGCAAATAGTGTTCCTTTTCTTGCCTGTGATAGATTCTTTGCAGATAAAACACGTTGAACAATAAATTGATCCGTACACCAATACCAAATACCTAGAATAGGCGCGCCAAACAGAATACCAGTCCATGGAAATTCTGGGTGATCAGCCGCTTTCCATAAATTATAAAACTCTGGTGAGAGTTGTTCGCGAGCGGCGTGAAAACCACCAATGGCTTCGATACCAAAATAAGTGACAAGGATAGCACCACCGATCATGACAAAAACTTGCATCGTATCGGTATAAATAACAGCGCGTAGTCCACCCATTGCTGTGTAGATGCCCGTAGATAAAACGACAACTAAAGCGCCAATCCAAAAATCCATTCCCATCGCTTCAAAGACGACGGCGCCAGCAAAAATCGTAGCTGAAATTTTTGTAATGACGTAAGCTACTACCGAAATAAAAGATAAATAATTTCTAGCGGCACGTGAGTAACGCATTTCTAAAAATTCGGGCATCGTTGTCACACCACTTTGTAAATAAAAGGGAACGAAGACCCAACCAAGAATTAAAAGAATAAATCCGGCCAAAATTTCAAACTGAGCTACGGGTAATCCACTTGAGGCACCTGCACCGGCAAGGCCAATAAGATGTTCTGAGCCAATATTTGAAGCAAATAAAGAAGCGCCAATGGCAAACCATCCAAGGTTTCTTCCGGCCAAGAAATAATCTTCTGATTGACCGCCATTATCTGATTTCGGAGTTTTAACTGCCCAGGCTATGCCAAAGACAATAACGAAGTATGTAGCAATTATAATGTAGTCGATCGATTCAAGTGTAATTGACACGGGGCGCCTCATTGTGAACTAGTCAGGATTGGAACAAGTTACTATAGTGATTCAATCAAATTTTGTTAACAAAGAAATAAGATTACTGGAGAGAGTAATGAATAAACTTTTGAGCACTGCGCTATTTTTGGCGAGTACAGCGACTTTTGCTAACGCTCCCGGCGCTCCTGGCATCGTTCCGAACTGGTCATCAGCAAAAAAGGTTCAAGCAGCAACTTCAGCTGATCTTGAATCTAAAGTTTGGTTCACTAATGCTCAGGGAATGTTGACTGAAACTTATTATCCGAACATTGATAATGCACAGATCAAAGACTCTCAAATTTTGGTTAGTGATGAATCATCTTTTATGGTCGAAGAAAGAATTTCAACCATTCAAAAAGTAGAAGTCTTGTCACCGTCACTAGTTAAGATGACAAATATCGATACAGGTTTTCGCTTTCAAATCGAACATACTTATTACACGATTCCTGGAACTCAGGTTTTAGTTGATAAGGTTAAAGTTGAAGCCTATCAAGATGGCCTAAGTTTTCATTTGCTTGTGAATCCAGCACTAGAGAACACAGGTTATAATGATCAAGGCTATGCTCACCAAGATAAACTAGAATTTAAAGAGAACGCTACACGTTTAGTCGTTCGTTCAACTTCAGGCTTTGAAAAAACATCAGTAGGTTTTGTTGGCGTATCTGATGGTTGGCAAGATCTAAACGACAACTTTGAAATGAATTGGAGTAATTCTCAGGCCATCAACGGAAACGTTGCTGGTATGGCAAAATTGTCAGTACCTGCTCAAAAAGGAACATATGAGTTTTATGTGACCTATAATTTTGCAGGCGATAACCAGTTTAATGAGTCTTATTTAGCTTCAGGTATGAATGCTTATAATGATGGTTGGAATAAACTCATTGATGGCTATAAACTTCCAAAACTAAAAAACCAAGCTCACAAAGAACTTTATAAACGCTCAATCTTCACTCTACGTGTTCACGAAGATAAAGAAGTTCGTGGAGCGATGATTGCTTCATTATCTAAACCATGGGGCGATGAAACATTCGAATATCCAGGTGTATTTACTGGTGGATATCACCTTGTTTGGCCACGTGACTTGTTTCACGTAGGACTTGCTCTTGTATCTGCAGGGGATCTTGAAACTCCACTTCGCGCTCTACGTTTTTTAAAATCAGTTCAGTATCAATCTGGTGAATGGCGCTATGGTGATCGTATCATCGCTAAAAAAGGTGCTTTCCCACAAAACGTTTGGACTGATGGCAATGCTTATTGGAGCGGCTTACAATTAGACCAAGTCGGTTATCCTGTTCAGCTTTTTGCTCATCTTTATAGAAATCTTCCTGCTGATCAAAGACCAGCTTTAGTGGCTGAGTTTGGCCCAATGGTTCGTTTAGGTTTGGACTTCATCGTCAATTACGGCCCTTGGTCTGCTCAAGAGCGTTGGGAAGAAAATTTTGGTATTTCACCTTCAACTTTCTCTGTTGCAACGGCAGCATTACTTGAAGGCGCTAAGCTTCTAGGTGAACCAAGATACGCAAGAATCGCGAATGATTGGCTAACGAAGCCATACGATAATATTCACTCTTGGACCTTCACTACAAATGGTGTGAACGGAGGCGGTAAGTATTATGTTCGTGTTGGTGGTTGCGCTAATTATTCAGCTAATTGGAATCCAAATGATGGATCAACTTGTACTGTCGCAAACTCCGGCCAACAAGTTGATATGACTGCAATGCTTGATCAAGGCTTTTTAAAACTAGCTCTTATGGGTCTAGTTGATGCCAATGACTCAAGACTTCTCGTTTCACAAAAAGAAGTTAACGCTCATATTAGACAAAAAGTTGGAGAGTATTACGGCTGGTACCGTTACTCTTACGATGCTTACGGTGAAAACAAGAAGGGACGCCTTTGGCCTCTTCTTTCTGGTGAGCATGCTCGTTTTGCTCTTGAAAGAGCTCGCACAGGCGGCCTGACTTATGAAGCAGCAAGAAGAGAAGCCAATCATATCTTAGATAGCTATGTTTTCTTTGCTAACGACGGTCAAATGATTCCAGAGCAGGTTTTTGAAGGTTCAGGCGAAGGCACTGGCGGAGCAACACCTCTGGCTTGGTCACATGCTGAATACGTTAAATTGATGTGGAGTCTTGAACTTAATAAAAACGTCGAAAATCTTTTAGATTAATTAAATGATAGGAAGATCAAACCTTAATTGGTTTGTCTTCCTTTTTATCTTCAATAATATCTTCAACAATATCTTCAATTATTTCTTCTGTTTCTTTTTCAAGTTGTTCCAGCTTTTCTTCTTCAGCAATATGATAGCCGAATTGAGAAACAATATTTTCAGCTGTAATGATACCAATCAATTTTTTATCGTTGAGCCTTGAAACAACAGGAAGTCTTGAGACTTGAAAACGCTTGAGTTTATGAAAGGCAACGAGAAGCGACTGATCAGGGTGAATCGTAATAACTTTTTGTTCAGCAATGTCTGAAATCTTCTTGGCCCCATCACCTCTTGCAACCATCGCTTTAAGTTGGTTGGTAGAAACCATACCATCAAGCAGTCCATTTCTAACAACAGGATAGCCTGAGTATTCACCGTGTCTAGTCCCTTCCCAAGCTTCTTGAGCCGTTAAGTGAGAGTTAAGTGTTACTGGTTCGGTTACCATAGCATCTTCAACCACAAGGCTTTCTAGAACCTCATTATCATCTCTCGTAGGTAAGTGAATTCCGTCTTGTTCAGAAAGGTTTTCATAAACACTTCCATGTAGAAGATGGTTTGAAAGAACGTAGGAAATACTGTTCGCAACCATTAAAGGTAAAATAAGATTATAATTTCTGGTCATTTCAAAAACCATAATAATGGAAGTAAATGGCGTTCGAATTACGGCGACAAAATAAGCGCCCATTCCAACAAGAGCGTAAGCACCAGGATTATTAGCTACTTCAGGAAAAACTTGCGCTGCCATTGAAGCGACAAAAGCTCCAAGAGTAGCTCCCATCAATAGAGTCGGCATGAAAAGACCACCTGATACACCAGTGGAATAACTTAAAGTCGTAGCGATAAATTTTAAAACAAAAAGAGCCGCCAAAAGTTTCCAGTCAAGCAAGAGAGAGTTAAGGGCTTCGGCGATTGTGTCGTGACCACTACCTAAAACTCTTGGGTAAATAAGACTGATGGCCGCAATAACAAAAAAGACAATCATCGTTGGCGTCAGGCGATGATGTTTGAAAATCTTAAGGTTAATTTCGCGCATCTTTAATACTGATTTCACCCATGCAGTTCCAAGTACAGCGCAGATAATTCCAAGCAATAAATAAACAATCAACTCTCTTGAGCTCGAAAGAGAATAATGAAGTTGATCAAAGGCATGCGGCTCACCGCCAAGAAGAACCTGGGCCGTAATTGAAGCGGCGACAGCAGAAATAATAACAGGACCTAAAACTTTGGTGGCATTAAGATCACCAACAACTTCTTCAAGGGTAAAGATGACGGCAGCAATAGGTGTGTGGAAGGCGGCAGCAATACCACCGGCAGATCCAATCGCAACCAAGGCTTTGATACGTGCTTTGGGTAACGAGAAAATAGAGCCCAGCCAGGAGCCAATCCCGGAAGTAACAGCAACAGTCGGGCCTTCTCTTCCAATAGATAAGCCTGAAGAGAGAGAAAAAATTGTTGTCACATATTTAGCGATCGTATTTTTAAGTTCGATTTTGCCATGAAAAACGGCAAGCGCCACTTTAACTCCAGGAATACCAGAGCCTGACGTTGAGGGGAAATGTCTAAAGGTAAACCAACTTGAAACGAGAAGAGCTCCGCCACCAAGGCATAGAGCTCGAAGATCAAATGATTTATTAGTTCCGATCCAATCTGTTAGTGCGTAAGTAATTTGGTGAAGAGAGACAGCAACAAGACCGGCCGCCACACCGGTAATTAAAGTGAGAGCGAAAAAAGTTCTATCTTCATTTGTTTCATCACGAAGAAAAGTACTTAGAAACGGTAATTTAAATTTTTCTAAAAGGCGCATTACTCTCTTATTTTATTGAGCATTTACCACGATATTCATGACCACTTTTAAGACGTACAAATGAGCTTATAGGACCTGGATGACCAAGTAGTAAGTTTACAAGTGCTACGTCAGAAATTCCTACTGGCTTTAATTGTACGTGATAGTAAGGCTTAAGTGTATCGCCCTCAATCAGGCGTGATTTTCCTACCATCTCAACACCATTGATTGATGTTGCGACTTGATTGAAACCGGCATCAACAAGAGTTGCATCCATCCAACCAAATGCTTCTTCGTAAACAGTGTTTTGGACTTCAATTTCAACACTACCTTGGGCCGAAAGTTTATAAATATAACTTACTGAAGGAGAGGTGCATTCAAATTCTACAAACTGACCAGCATAGGCAGTAGAACAGAAAAGACACAGCGCGACGAGAAATTTCATGAAAACCTCTGGAAAACTTAATTTAATGAAGGTGCCGCTTTTTAACAATTTAGGCCCAACAGAACAAGAGATATCTATTTAAAACTACGAGTTAAAAATTTTTTTAATCTTCTGAACCTTGACACTGACATTCTGGCTATTACCTTGTGGTAGGCAAAAATTAAGTTTTAACCAATAGCTGTATTTACAGCACTTTAGGAGGATAGAGATATGCAAGTTACTCCACTTCAGGACCGCGTTTTAGTTGAGCGCATTGCAGAAGAGAAAAAAACAGCTGGTGGGATCATCATCCCAGACAACAACGCTGAGAAGCCTTCACAAGGCAAGATCGTGTCTGTTGGTGCTGGTTACCGTAAAGATGACGGTTCATTCAGTGCTTTAACTGTAAAGTCTGGTGACACTGTCTTATTCGGTAAATACTCAGGCAGCGAAGTTAAGCTTGATGGCAAAGAATATTTGATCATGCGTGAGGACGATATCCTCGGCATTCTACAATAAGATTTTTTTTAATAATTAACCTCAGGTTCATAAGGAGTTTTCCATGGCCAAGGAACTAAAGTATTCAGAAGACGCTCGTACAAAAATTCTTAGCGGCGTTAATGCTCTTGCAAACGCAGTTAAAGTAACTCTAGGCCCAAAAGGTCGTAATGTTATCATTCAAAAGTCTTTCGGCGCTCCACACATCACAAAAGATGGTGTGACAGTTGCTAAAGAAATTGAACTTGAAAACAATTTCGAAAATATGGGCGCGCAAATGGTTAAAGAAGTTGCGCAAAAAACAAATGACGATGCAGGAGACGGTACAACTACTGCTACAGTTCTTGCTCAAGCTATCTACCGTGAAGGTGTTAAGTTTGTAGCTGCTGGTCATAACCCAATGGATCTTAAGCGTGGAATTGATCTTGCGACTGAAAAAGTTGTTGAGAAACTAAAGTCTATGTCTAAGCCAGTTAAGACTAACGGTGAAATCGCTCAAGTTGGTACTATCTCTGCAAACAACGACGAAGAAATCGGAAAGCTAATTGCTGAAGCAATGGATAAAGTTGGTAAAAACGGCGTTATCACAATTGAAGAAAGCAAAACTGCTGAAACAATCCTAGACGTAGTTGAAGGTATGCAGTTTGACCGCGGTTACCTTTCTCCATACTTTGTTAATAATCCAGAGAAAATGGAAGTTGCATTCGACAGCCCAAATATCTTGATCACTGACAAAAAAATCAGCAACATGAAAGAACTTCTTCCAATTCTTGAGAAGTCACTTCAACAGTCTAAGCCACTTCTTATCGTAGCTGAAGATGTTGATGGTGAGGCACTAACAACTCTTGTTGTTAACAAGCTTCGCGGAACTCTAAATGTTGCAGCTGTTAAAGCTCCAGGATTTGGCGATCGTCGTAAAGAAATGTTGAAAGACCTTGCAACTCTTACTGGTGGTCAAGTGATCTCTGAAGAGCTTGGCATGAGCCTTGAGACTGCTGATCTTTCTATGCTTGGTTCTGCTAAGCGTGTAACGATCGACAAAGAAAACACAACTGTTGTTGACGGCGCTGGTAAAAAAGCTGACGTTGAAGCACGTGTTGGCGCGATCAAAAAACAAATCGAAGAAACAACTTCAGACTACGACAAAGAAAAACTACAAGAGCGTCTAGCTAAACTTGCTGGCGGTGTTGCTGTTATTCATGTTGGTGCTCCAACTGAGTCAGAAATGAAAGAGAAGAAAGACCGCGTTGAAGACGCTCTAAACGCTACACGTGCCGCTGTTGAAGAAGGTATCGTTGTTGGTGGTGGTGCTGCTCTTATTCATGCTGGTGTTGTTCTTGAAAACCTAAAAGCTGCTAATGAAGAGCAAAACTTCGGTATTCGTATCGTTCGTCGTGCTCTTGAAGAGCCAATTCGTCAAATCGCTCACAATGCTGGAATCGAAGGTTCTGTTGTTGTAAACGATATCCGTGCGAAAAAAGATGAGTCATGGGGCTACAATGCTCGTGATGGTAAGCACGAAGATCTAGTTAAAGCTGGTATCATTGACCCAACTAAAGTAACTCGTTCAGCACTTCAAAATGCTGCTTCAGTTGCGGGCCTAATGCTTACTACTGAGACAATGATCGCTGATCTTCCAAAAGAAGATAACGCTGGTGGCGCTGGTATGGGCGGCATGGGTGGAATGGGCGGAATGCCTGGTATGATGTAAAAGGTGCGTCACAAGCACAGCTTGTGACGAACTGCTTTCCTTGATCGCGAGGCGAAGCGATAGCTTCGATCTCGCATCAATGAGTGACATGTCATAAAGATTATTTTGTTAGATAGGGGAGGCGAAAGCCTCCCTTTTTTTATGAATTAAAATGAAGCTGAAAGCTTAGCAGTATAACGGCTGACACCCATGATGTTGCCGTACTCTAAACCCAAGTTGAATAAGAGTAGATTTAACTCTGTTCCGGCAAAAATTCTTAAGCCATCGTTCTTGCTATTAAAGTTATTTGTTGAAGAGAAAGCAAAGATACTTCCGCCACCAGACGCAGTTGTTTTAATGTCTGTGTCAGTTTTAACAAATCCAACACCAGCATATGGTTCAAAGATAAGTAGGTTTGCGCTAGCTAAAATATCAAAGCCAATAGAGCTGGTATCAATACTAACCTTACCATTAGCATCTGAGCCGATGGCTTGATTAAATGATAGCTCTGCCGATGATCCGTGAAGTTTTGCCGCTACAGCAACTGGTAGGAACGATAAAAACTCAGGTGTGTACTGAATGGCATATGAAGTGCTCTTTAGAGTCACACCACTTGCAGTAATTTCATTTAAAAGACCAAGTTCAAAAGTTACACCGTAAGGAACACTGACTCGACCAAGAAGAGCAGCATGAGGAAGATATGAAATATCGGTTGAAGGACTTGCTCTTTTAACGACTTTTTCAGTTTCAGGAGTTTGAGCAATACCGCCCATAACACCAACTTCAAATCCCCATACACTTCCAAGTGCTTTTGCTGGAGCAACTGCAGTGTGGACATACGTAGCTGAAAATTCTTTAGAAATATCATCGGCTTCAGCTTGTGTTAATGAGCTAAACTGAGGCGAATCAGCTTGGGCCTTAAAAAGAGTAATAAAAATAAGGAAAAGGGATAAGACGATTTTTTTTGTTAAGTTCAAATTATTCTCCAGAGCTGTTTAGAGTATTTTAACTCTAAGCTCCGAAGAATAAGAGTCGGCAGCTTATGCCTTCCTAGAACGTAACTTGATGAGTAAAGCTGGAAGGAGTGTTAAATCAATAAGCAACGCAAAGACGAGAATCTGAGCGCACAGAATTCCAAATGTTCTATTAGGGACGAATTCCGCAAAAGCAAAACTTCCAAACCCAGCAACAAGTAAAATAGTTGTAACGACTAAGGCCTTTCCTGTTATGGAGAATGTTTTTTCAATTGAGTCAGGTATTTCAAGTCCTTGATCTCGGTAGAATTTATAGTTCGCAATAAAGTGGATAGTGTCATCAACAGCGATACCAAGGCACACAACAATCACCATACTGGTTCCAATATCAACATACACTCCCATGAGCACCATTAGAGCTCCGCCAAAAATCATTGGAAGAACGTTGGGAAGCATGGCAATTAAAGCGACGAGTGGATCTTTAAAAATAACTAGAATGAGAAAGCTAACAAAAAATAGGGCACCGATAAGTGACCAAAAAAAGCTTTCAACAATAAGTTGGTTAACAGCAGTATAAATAGGAAGGTTTCCGCCGGCCCTAACTTTAAGACCAAAATCGGGCGCCTTTGCTAAAATTCTATTTATCATTTCGGTGCTTTCAGCGGAAGTCTCAATTTTCCATAAAAGCCTAAAACGCGTTTCTCTATTATCGAGTGAGATTTGATTATTAAGATCCATGCCTTGTGGAAGACCCATCTGGTATAGAAATAATAAGCCAGCAACTTCCTCTTGAGTCTCTGGAATAACTTCCTTTGCCGGATCATTGCCGTTAAGAACTCGATTTAACTTACTGATGATTTGTGTGATTGATTTTGTATGGGTGACTTCGGGTTGAGACAATAGCCATGATTCAAAGTTTTTCATGCGTTTTAAAAAATCAGGATCTTTAACGCCTTCATTTTTGCCGCTATCGACAACAATCTCAGCACCCCTAAGACCGTTGAGTTTTGTTGAGGAGAAGTCATAAGCGGCGCGAAGTGGAACATCAGTTGTAAAATATTTTAGAGGATCAGAATTGACCTCATTTTTTGTCGAAAGATAGAGCGCTCCAAGAGTTAATACTGTTGATACTGCGATGATTAAACCGCTTCTTTTAACGAGAATAGATGTCCATGCTCTCGCCTGTGAGTTAGCTTTATCTTTCTTATTAGAGCTTACTAAGCTCGAAACATTCTTTGATGAAACATCTTTAAAACGGCCATGAAACAAAGATAGGGTTGAGCCTACAAAAATATAAGTAAATAACCATGCGATCATAGTCCCAAAGCATGAAAGAAGACCTAAATCTTTTACTGGAATAATTTCTGTAAATGAAATAGTTAGAAAGCTTACGGCAGTTGTAATTGAGGTCATCAATGTCGGTTTAAAGTTTTTATGAAGAGATTTTACCAAAGCTTCTTTGGGCGCATTATCTTCAGACATGAAATGGAAAAAAGACATCATTATATGCACGGAGTCGGCAAGACAAATAGCAAGTAGAATCCCTGGGATAGCCGCTAGCATTGAGTTGTAAACAACTCCACTCCAACCCAACATTCCATAAGTGACACCAATAGAGGCATAACAAAGTAGTAGTGGCATCACGACAGCGAGAGTATTTCGAAACAACCAAGTGAGAATCAAGATAATGATACCAAACATGAAGGGCATTATTTTAAAGTTATCAGCCTTAGCTACTTCTCTAAAAGCTTCATTCGCTGTTGAGTCACCTAATAAAAATAATTTAGTTCCAGGTATGGTGTCTTGATACTGATGAATCAGATTTCTCGTGCCTTTAACAATTTTTTCATAATCGGGATCTTTTTCAAAAGCTGGTTTTAAGAAACCAAAGATTAAGGCATAAGTTCCATCATTGGAGACGTAGTAATCTGGAATGACATCATCAGAAAGGGCACGAGAGCGAAGGTCATCAAGTTCAGCTTGTGTATACTCCTTTTTGGCATCACCTAAAAAGGGCTGAATATCAAGATCGTCTCCCTGTGCACTAATATTAGAATGATTCACAAGTGATTCAACTCTTAGAATGTCTGGAACTTTCCACATGCCATCTGTTAGGTCATGCAAAATCGCTAGTGATTCATTATTAAAGATGCCATTAGGATTATAAAAACCAATGACACTTCGTTGATCATTGCCAAATTCTTTTTCGAAATTATTAAGATTGATAATTTGCTGATGATCTTTGGCAAACCACATGCGTGGCGTATAAGAGGAATCTATTTGTAAGGCACCAGGCAGTAAGATGATTAAGATTAAAAAGAAGATCGAAAGAGATTGCTTTGGCTTATCTACGACAAAGCGTGAAAAACGTAGACCGATAGAATGTTGTTTCATTTTTAAACCTTTGAGCGACGATCATGAATAATCCGATGATAGGTCTTAATTTCATCCATACTTGGGGTGGGCCCATAAAAGGAATCACCAGGAATTAAGTTCTGTTGCGGATTATTTTGCATAATTCTATCAAAAGCTTCCTCGAAAAAGGAGGGGGATAATTTGGTGATTTTGTCTAAAACGGTGGCAACATCATCTTTTGTCGAAGTTTCAACGACTGTTTGGCAAAGAATTTCACCAGCATCAATCTTTTCAACAATTCTGTGACAGGTCATTCCTTGTGGGTCATCGCGCATAAAGGCCCAAAATACAGGAAATCGACCCTTGTTTCTAGGTAGTAGGCTGGGGTGAAAGTTGTAGAGCTTGAGGTGATCAATGCTTAAAATGGGTAAGCGATAGATTTGAGAACAAATCGAAAGGGCTGCTTCAATCCTTTCTGACTTAATCCATTCAAGAAATAGGGGATCATTAACATCAAGAATTTTTTTATGAGCGATAGAGTAGTGCCGACAGGTATGAGCAATCGAGCAAAGTCTTTTAAATCTGCTGGGCAAAGGTAAAATCGATAAAAGTGCATTGAATGATGTTTTTAGAATATAGAGCATTAAAAAGCTAGTTGGCATGATCACCATACTCGCTTTGGTATAAGTCTTTTTGTTTGCTTGAGGAGGAAAAAAATCAACGGTAAAAACATGAGTAATTTCGTGCTTAGTGTTTTTTAGAAATTCGTCTAAAAAACCAGGAAGATAATATTTTTCATCATTTAAAATTAAAATTGTTTTCATAAGATAAGATCTTCACTTTCAGGAGTGAAAAGTCTTTCAACTCGCTTCATCTTTTTTAAACCCTCAGGCTTTTGATAAACGCTAAAAAACAAGTCTGGAAGTTGAAGTTTTTGCTGCTTAAAAAAGTGAGTCATTTGAGCTCTTACTTTTTCTTCATTTCCACCAAATAGTGAAACTTCAAGTTTTAATGGAGAGTGTTGTTTAATGACATACTCTTCGATGGAATCATCGGCCTGAAGTATTCGTCGTCTTAAAAAATCAGGAAAAATAGGCTCAAGTTTATTTTCAAGTGAAGTGAAATAAAAAATATCATCCGCTCTGCCCTCGATCTGCTCAATTGCTATCGCCGGATTGCCACAAGAACATGGATTCTTTTTTTCAGTTAAAACATCATTGAGACGGTAGCGTATGATAGGTTGCGTTTTACGTTCAAGATCCGTAATGATTGGAATGAATTTTCTATTTTTTTTATCAATCCACTCTTTCTCGATGATAATATAATCTTCGTTTAAATGGATCGTTCCATGAGAACAACTAGCTCCCAAAAAACCCTCAGTGCATTGATAGAGTTGATGAATAGGTTGCTGGAATCTTTTCGTTAGAAAGCTTTCATCAATTGGATCTAAAACTTCAGCCGCAGAGAATATTCTTTTAGGGTTTATTTTTAAACCTGTTGATTTAGCCAGCATTCGAAGCATGGACGGCGGAGCTACTAGAATTGTTGGCTGGTATATATTTAATCTATCGATATGAGCATCAAGCTTTTCTATGAGATCAAAAAATTGGAACTGAATCTTATTAGAACTTAAAGTCGTGTAGAGATTATTGTTAGCACGTAAAAAAAGAGCGATACGCTGTGGATGAAGAATATGTTGAGGTAACGCCTTGGCTAAAATAATTCCGGCCCATCTGGCTCGCTCAGTTTCATCAGCAAGAAATAAACCTCTGTTTCCACTGGTTCCAGACGATAAACCAACTGAGACTTCTTCGATCATAGGAGAAAAATCGCGTGATTCTTCAGACTTTAGAGCAACATCAAGGCATTCGTTCTTAGTTAAATTCTTCGTGTTAATCTTATCAAACTCACTCATCATGATAGATTTACTCATGAGAGGATATTCATTAAGTGTGAGTCCATTATATTTCTTATAAAACGATGAGTTTTGAGTCAGAAATGTAGATTGCTTTTGCCATAGCTTTTGTTGATGAGCTTCTAGCTCAAGTCTTGAACCAAAGCTTCTCCAGCATTTTGTTTGAAGGTATGAATGAAGAATATGGGCAAGTCGCTTTAACTTAGACTCCATTAAGGGCCTTTTGATCCCAATGACAAAGTGAAGCTCGCTTAGCAAAAAACTCACCGCAGTGAGAGGGAACGATGGTAATTTCAGGAGACTCTTTCCAAATATGGTGAAGCTTTGTAAGAGTCCTAGCAAATTCTCGATTGTTAGATTGGATAATATTAGCAATAAGACTTGGTTTAATATTCTCTCTAATCGACTTAGATAACCAACAGCTATCGGCCACAAAAAAGAGTTCTTCGTTTTCAGCTCGAAGATAAAGACCTAGCTGTCCTTCTGCATGTCCTGGAAGTTCAACTGCCACCATCGAGCCGTCGCCAAAGACATCAAAGCGAGACTCAAAATGCTTTTCAATAGTTGCATTAAAACCTGATGCTTTTTGATTTTCATCAACCGTCAAAGAGCGATCTAGAAAATCTTTTGGCAATAAGCCGGGAAGGTAACCATTAAGTAGTCCTCTGATTTTGCCAAGATTTCTGACTTTATCAAAGGCACCTTTTAGGTAGATATATTTGGCATTGGGAAAATCAGCGGCGGCACCAATATGATCCGCATGAAAATGAGAAAGGATGACATAGTTAATTTCACTTGGAAGAATACCGAGTTCTTTAAGTTTTTCTGCTGCAACATCATTATGTTTAGCAAAAACTGGTGTTAAAAGTGCATAAAGTTTCTCTGGAAACTTAGAGGTTTCTTCATGAAAACGAGATGAGTAGCCCGTGTCATAGAGGATATGTCCATGTTTTGGGTGAGTGATAAGCATAAACATTGAAGGATATTTGGCATTAGATAAGCGACCACCCTTCATGGTGATGCATTCTGGATGTGTACAATAACCACCATCAAAAAATTCAACTTTAAGTTCCACTTTAATCCCGTTGTTGTTCTTTCCACCAAACCAGAGTTCTGTTTAGTCCATCCCTCATGCTGACTTTGGGATTATAACCCAATTGTGTGCGAGCTTTAGAAATATCTAGAGTTTGCGATTTTGCTAAAAGACCCGCTGTATAGCGAGTTAACGTAGGTTCTCTGTTGTTTAAAAAATGTTTACTGAAAAACTCAGATAGTCCGGTAATAACGTAAATGAGAGAAAAGGGAATTTTTTTGGGTTCAAACTTTCGTCCAACCTGTGTAAGAATCCAATCAACCGTTTCCCACAGTTTTATAGGCTCGCCGTTTGTAATATTGTACTTTTGACCAGAGCATGAAGCCGGAGCATCAAGACTGTTAAGTACTGCCAGAGAAACATTATCGATATAGGTAATATCTAGCGTTGTGCTGCCATCACCAATAATGGGAAGTCGACCTTTTTCATGAGCGTTGATAAGTCTAGGAATAAGAGTTGTATCTCCTGGCCCAAATAATCCGCGAGGCCTCAATGTAATTGTACTTAATCCCCGCTCATAAGCAGCATGAGTTAACTTCTCGGCCATCAGTTTTGTTTTAGTATAAAGAGATGGCGCAGGATCTGCGACAGGATCAGTTTCTTTAACGTTGAATCTATCTTTGAAATTAAAATACACACTTGGAGTTGAAATATGAACGAATCTTTTCACTCCATGCTGTTCACAACCTGCAATGATATTGGCCGTACCCATGACATTGATAGAATGAAAGTCTTGATAGGCTCCCCATGGAGAGCTTAGTGCACCAGAATGAACAACGCCATCCATCCCTTCACAGGCTTTTATCATGGTGTCTTTATCTCTAAGATCTGCAGCAATAAATTCGCATCCCATTACTTCGAGTTCTTTTCCTATTTCTTTATTTCTTCCGATAGCACGAACAGTATCACCACGTGAGATTAAATCGAGACAAACTCTTTTGCCTAGAAACCCGGTTGCTCCTGTCACTAGAACTTTCATTAAACTTCACCATTCCATTCAATATCGACCGTCGTAAATTTAGATAAACTAATTCCATGTCGTCTTGATTGAATAGCGAGCCAGATAAAAGTTTTGAATTGATCGAAAAATGGCATGATATCATTTCTTCTAAAAATAATATCTCGTGATTGAATGAATGTTTTGATATTTGAAGTGATATTTTTGAAGTCTCCCATGCCGTAAAGGATGACTAGGATACCCATCATATTCCTAACTTTAAGTGATGGAGTTAAAATTGAATTAAAATCATTTTCAAAAATAGTATGAAAATCATCTCTGTCTTCAAAAAGATGTAATCCACTTGTCATTCTAGGGTTACATTCAATCGCCATGAGCCCTTTTTCAGAATCAATAAAGTCAAAACTTAATTGACCTGTGAAATTTGATTTTTTGGCAAAGTTTTTAACCCATTCATGAATGGCTTGATGCTCAATATGTCGAAAGTTAAGACTAACTTTATTAGACTTAATTTCAGAAGGGTAGATGGCGGAAGCTAGCACGTGCCCATCTCGACAAAGTGCATAGCTACAAAACTGTGGGCCATCTAAGAATTCTTGAATCACCCAAGACCTTTGATTTGTGAAATCAATAGAGCTAATTTCTTTAGCGCTAGGTTTTACCAAAACTTCCTCTCCAAAACGTGAGAAGCTAGGCTTGAGGACAACCTGTTCTAGATCGCTTAAAGCTTCGTTAAGCTCGATCTTAGAATGAACCTCTGTTGAGCTTGGCGCTTGAATTCCCAGCTCTTGGCAATATTTTATAAAGTCTGATTTATTATGAAGTTTTCTTAGTTTTGAAAGTTCGTCAACAAAGACAGGACAGTATGTTTCGAGTCTCTTTTTAAACCTTGAAACCCAAAAACTTTCTTCGAAAGTGGGTATAACGAGATCAATTTTTTCTTCAAGAATGATATCTTCTAAGGCATCACCATAGGCGACAGTTTCTTGTCTTGGTCTTGGAACCAAATGATTCTTAAAAACACCTTTTGATCTTTTGGAAATGTGAATATCAAAGCTATCGGCGACATGCACAGTATGGCCTCCAAGACTTAAAAGTCTTATGAGTTCAAGGCTGGCCGGTGCTCTGCCACTTGTGACTAAGATATTCATTTATTCCTCAGTACTGAAGGGCTAGACCCATGATCGAGAAGCCTGCTGAGGTTCCAAGTAACAGAACCTTATCCCCGCGCTTCATACGCTTTGATTCAATGGCATTATGTATGCCCATCGGAATAGATGCTGCGATGGTGTTGCCATGATTTTCAACATAAGTCATGAAGCGTTCATCACTAAGTTCTAATCTTTTTTGTACTAATTTTAAGGCCATTTTTGATGCTTGATGAGGAATAACTAAATCGACATCTTTTAGATTTAAGTCCATTTCGCTAAAAAGCCTTTCGCAAAAAGGTAGCATTAATTTTGAGGCCTGCTTAAAGACGGCAGGTCCATTCATATTGAAATAGAAATCTTCTTCTTTTACATTTTGACCACGTATTGGATGGATATTTGTACCGCCACCACGAATTTCAGCAAAATGAGCTCCTGATGAATAGGTCTCCATTCGTGCACCAATGATGCTGGATTGTTCGCCTTCAGGAGTTCTTTCAATGATAACTGCTGCAGCTCCATCACCCATAAGGGCTGAGCTTTCTTTTTCATTATAGTTAAGACCTACTGAGGCGACTTCACTCGCTACCAAAGCAACTCTTTTATAGCGGCCAGAATCGATCATATAAGAAATTGTATCTAAGCCAGTAACAAAACTTAAGCATGTTGAATTAATATCAAAACATGGGATACCACTATTTTGTCCGCCCATCTGTTCTTGAATCAAACTGGCAGTGCACGGAATTTCTTGTGCTTGAGTTCCCGACGTAGAAATAATGGCATCAAGATCTTCAAGTTTTAATCCAGCTTTATTGAGTGCTTCTTTTAAAGCAATAGCACCCATCACAGGAGAGGTCTCATCTTCACTGGCAAAGTGCCTTACGAGCACGCCTGATTTATTAGCGACCCAACCTTCTTTTTCACCAATTTTTTTATCAATCTCTGCGGCCGTAACCTTATTTCTTGGTAAATACTTAGCAGTAGAAACAATTTTAATTCTTCTCATGGAAAACCTCTATTATCAAAAAATATAGCTTTAATAGAGCAAAACTAAGGCCAAATTCTATTTATCTAAGTAGCTAAGATTATGTTGGAGTACTGTCCAAAGTTTAGACAGCGTGAAACCTCATTACAAATTCTTTATGAGGCTCGTTCGAGACTCCGATATGAATAAAAAGTGATTGAGGTAGAGATGAACGATATAAAATTAGAATACCGTGTACGCTATCAATGGTGGCGACTTTTAGAGCATATTCTTGGTAAAGGTCCAGCCTCGACTCGCTTTGCCTCAAAACGCTTAGAAGTTAATGAGCTAGCTTCACGTCAATTACAAGTACAAGGCTTTGGTAAAAGTCTTGAGATTCCACGAATAAAAAATCTATCGGATAGTGATTTTAAAAGAAATTTTTTGCACAAAGGATTACCTGTTGTCATGGAAGGTAAGGCGAAAGAGTGGAATTGTACTAAAACTTGGTCACCGCAGTGGTTAAGTCAGCACTTTGGTTCTGATCCTGTTTCTCTTATTGATGCTTCACCTGAAGATATGACGAATATTAATTATGAAGTTCAAAATGTAACTCTTGGTGATGTTTTAAAGGCAATGGACAGCGGTGATATTTCAAAATATAGCCGATTTAATCGAATTCTCTATGATCATCCAGAACTATTGGCCGATTTTGATTGGCGCTGGCTTTACAAGATGAGAAATGTTTTGAGTTCAGGCAATACCTTTCAGGTTTTCATTGGTGGTAAAGGAACACGAACTCAACTCCACTGCGCTAGTGAGCATAATCTTTTTACCCAAGTCTACGGACAAAAGCATTGGTATATATACGAACCGGCCTGTGATATTATTTTTGATCCGCCAGTAACTGGTACTCCGTATTTTCATAGTGCTTTTGATCCAGATGCTCCTGACTACTCTCGTTTTCCCGGGGCTCAATTTTTGAATCGTTGGGAGTGTGAACTTTCGCCTGGAGATGTACTTTTTAATCCACCATCATGGTGGCATCATGTGACAAATTTAACGGGTTCTATTGGTGTAGGTTTTCGTTGGTTTGGAGCTATTGATTGTTTTAAAATAAGTTTTATGCAAGCTCTTTTAACCGTTGGAGCTACCAATCCGCCAATTTGGGTGGCAGCAAAAAATCGAACAGACTTTGCTTCTATCTTTAGTTATATGAACGCGCAAAGATTGAAGCGGGAGAAAGGGTCTTAGTTGCTTGATCTTCAGACTTTTCATTTAAGAGCATATCTAGCTTTGCTTTTTCTATTTTTTCAATTTCTCTTTGATGTGGTAGCTGCCAAGTTTCATACTTAATATCAAGACCTAATTCGGCGCGAACCTCATCAACTGGACGATGCCACTGCTCTTCCCATTTAACGGCAAGAATTTGTTTAGATGTTTTACCCAAGTTCCAGCCTTGAATAATGGATTCAACTAAGCGCTCGATCATCCAAGGTTTTTTAATAGTAGCAACTAAAAAACCTACACCAAGTAACACGGCCGATAGTGGGATTGTTAATTGAGCTAAATAATAAGCAGAAATAGACATTTCACCTAAATGATCTGGCTTCATACCGAGCACGGCATGATGGATGTCATGAGTTTCTCTTGATCTCATTCTAAGGTAAGTGATGTCATCATTCGTTGGATCATCAATTTCTGGATAAAAAACAACATCCATTTTCCAATGCTGCATATGTTTGGCAAAGGTGTATCCTAATGAATTAGCTGGTAATTGTAATAGCTCATTCATATCGTGAATTTTTGGTGAACGATAACGTTCATTGAATAGGGCATTAAGCTCGCTATCAGCTCTCGCTTTTGCTAACGCTTGTCTAAAGCTCATGTGATTTTTAAACTCGCCAACATTAAAAATTGGACTAATGTCATTTGGATTCTTAATAAGTTTAATGACGGCCCAAGCAAGTTTTAAAGCAAGCTTTGTTTTCTTAGCTAAAGACATAGATTTCTCCCTACACTCATTTACCATTAATTGGCTTGTTGAATTTATGATCATGTAAAAATGAAAGGCTTTAGGTCAGTCAAAGTTTTGAAGTGAGTGTCAAAGAGTCGACAAAATGTGAATTTTTTAAGTAGCTAAGTTTGCGTTTTGAAAGAGAATGTCAGCTCACGATGAGGTTTATAAACTGCCTGTAATGGCAGTTTAAACTTTGATAAAACTTGCTCAATCTATCATCACAGAGTTTTGACATTACAAAAGAGTCTAACGAAATTTGTTTGGGACATTTCGAGACCAAGGCAAGATGCTGAAATTGAAACCTTTCTAAAAATTTTGTTGGGACTTTGAGTCTTTTGGTTGGGGGCACCTTGCCCCTACAGTGCCATCGGGGCACTGAAAAGGCGTCTAAATCGTCATTTACGCTCGATAAAAGTTGGCATCACTCGTGCAACGTATATCTGTAAGTCGGATCCATGGATGGAACCGGAAAGATCAAGGAAGATGAAAGATATAACAGGAGTTTGAGGTGAAAAACGGAATTGTCATCAAAAGCTTACTGATCGCGGGAACGATCATCACAACTTCCCTAGGAAGTGGTGAAGCTTTAGCGACAATGAATTTGGCCACGCGGTGTGAAGAAAATTTTATTGGTCATGTTCTCTCTGTGAAAAATTCTCAAACTCCTCTTTCTGCCCTCGCCAAAGTTCAAGTGGAATTTCAAATCGAAGATAGTGAAGACGTTTCTAACTCGAAGGATTCGTATCAGAAACAAATCACTGTTCTAAGAGATGGGCCCCACAAATATCAAATTGGGCAAAAGTATGATGTTGGTTTAAATAATGGTTTTGTCTGTCGGATGGAACGATTGAAAAGCTAAATCAACTTAAGAGATCACTTCGCTAGGATGGTGAAGTGTAACGGCTAGACAAGGATGTCATATGCCAAAATCTTTTTTCCTATTTATCTGCTGCGTCTTCACGTTACTAAAACCTTGCATAGGATTTGCTTGGGCGTTCACGGAAGATTTTAAGCAAGGCTTTTACTGGGGATCACTTCCAATTAGTTTTGGAAAATTTGTTTCTTCTCCAGCTGATGGCGAATTGCTTTCGCGTTTAACAGATGAGGCGCAGCAGGAGTGGGAAAATCAAGCAGGTAAAGAAATTTGGTCGGTAACACCTGGTTACTCAACCAACGCTCCAGGTGGCAACCATATTAGATGGTCCAACAACTTTGCTGCTGAAACAGGTTACGACCCGAATACAACCTTAGCAGTGACTGTAAGGCATGCATCAGGAACATATTTTTCAAAAGTAGAAATTATTTTAAATGGAGGCAACAGTGCTCTTAGATCAAATACTAACAACATGCTCAAAAAAACCATACTTCACGAGCTCGGTCATACTGTTGGCCTGGACCATTCTCAGCAATATAGCATCATGGGCGCCAACCTCTCAGGTGTTTCTGCCTTAACGTTTGATGACTCGCAGGGGATAAACTCTGCCATTGATGAAATTCAGTACAGACAGCAAATCGGATATGTTTCTCCTCTTGCTAGTGAATCTGGAAATAAAACATTTGCGGCTTGTGGTTCAGTGGCATTCATCAGTGGCAATGATTCAGATAACGATAGTGGAACAAAAAGCTTTGTTTTATCTCTGGCCATGGGAATCATGCTTTCTATGCTTATCGCTGCCAGAAGGCAAAAATTGCCTATCTCAATTCTCCAGTAAGTTAATAGCTGTTTATTTCCGATAAATAGCTATGAACGAGACTTTAACTCACATTTTCTACCTAAATTACGCTGAAAAACTACCTCGCGCCTTTATTCATTTGTCTACGAGGTTAGCCGTTTATGGAATTCAATTAGTCCCAGTCTCACCCAAAGATCTGACTGGTTTAGCTAAGCCGACAAAGCAATTTGTCATGGCCTATCTTCCAGATATGACAACTCACTCTAAGCATTTAACTTTTAGATCAAAATATTTAGACTTCGCCATGAAAACAAAAAAGTTTCGTCTCTTTGAAGCTTCTAGTTTTAATGAGGCAGAAGATTTGGCCCTCGCTCGTCGACTTGAGTGTTATGATCATATGAGATTACCACTTACTGTTGATGATATTGTTCGTCATATGGCCGTTGCCGTGATGACTGAAGAATTCGACACCAAATCTTGGCCGGGTGGCAGAAGAGCTAAATTGCCTGCGGCGTAGTTGAGGCAAGTCATGAAAAGTAAATTAGATAACAATGCCCTTCGTATTCTGATTATTCTAAAACTTGATGCTCAAGGTTTATTTGATCGAATCAAAAAACGCGAGAGAGAGTATATTGGTGTCTTTGCTCAAAAAAGAACCAGAGAGCACTTTCCTGCTGTTTTTAAAACTCGATTTGATGGAACTTCACTTAATGACTTAAAGCACTGCAGTGAAGACGTGATCATTGCACTCGATAAGTTTCATCGAATCGTCGATGAGATGCGTTGGTACTTAATGATAACTGAAGATATGCCAGGCACAGTTACTGACAAACTCGTCGTAATGATAAATAATCTTGAAGACCAGTATGAAATGCTAATGTTGCTAATAGATGCAGAGTTAGGCGTTTCACCCAAAAGAGAAGATTTTATTATCGATCGAGAGGAAGATGCAGAGTCTTATTAAGTTTCTTTTTTTATCACTGATAGTTCTTCAAAGTGCTTATGCTAATCAGCGTCAAGCCATTAATGCTAAAAGATACGAAGCACTTTCAGGTATACGTGAAGCTGATGCGACAACTAATAAAGATGGTAAAGTCTTTTGGGATAGCAAGTACAGTGACACTAAATATGTGTTTGGAAAAAAGCCTGCCAAGTTCTTATCCCTAAATTACGACTATATTCCACCTGAGTCCAAAGTTTTAGATATGGGTATGGGAGAGGGTCGTAACGCCGTCTTTATGGCCAGAAAAGGTTACAAAGTTACTGGCATTGATATCAGTTCAGTTGCCGTCAAAAAAGCTAAAATGTTGGCCGACGAGTACGGCGTTCGTATCAATACAATTGTTGCTTCGATGAATAAGTATAAAGTTGCAGATGGATCCTTTGATGCGATTATTTGTTTTTATTACGTTGATCGAAAACTTCATGAACGAATGCTTAGCTGGCTTAGACCAGGTGGGATATTAATTTATGAATCTCACACTGATCTTCAAAGAACGGTTAAGGGCAATGAACGCTATGATGAAGAGTATCTTTTAAGACCTAGTGAGCTTCTCAGTATGTTTAAAGGAATGAAAATTTTAAAATATGAAGAGCCAGTCCATACTGGAGAGTTTACGGCCAGTATTATTCTAAAAAAACCTGAATAAATCATTCAAGATTAGTAAGAAAAAGAGTTCCAAGTGTTTCGCAAAACCCTATGTCGTGAGAATATGGTGTAATGCGATTTCTACTCCTATTTATATTTTCAATCACGTTGATCCATCAATCTATGGCAAAGGTTGAAAACGTCGATATCACGTCACCCAAACTTAATGAATTAGGTGATTTTGCAGGAAGAATTTCAAAGATCAATAAATCAGCGAGTTTGTTAAGATTCAAATTAACTTTTGAAAATGCCAAGTATTTAAATAAAAGAGATCGTGTCGATTTTTGGGATGAAAGAGATTCTAACATTCGCTGTAAAGGTTATGTTGTTGGAAAATCCAGTGAGTATATTCTTGTTAAAGTTCCTGAGTATGAATACTGTGATCGAACACTTAATATTACTGTTGGCGCCTATATACGTTTCTATTCACCAGATTTAGTTAACAACTTAAAAATGGGTAGAGAACTTTTAGATGTACTCCTAAAAAAGAAGATTGCTCTGTCCGGTAAAATGCTTAGAACTAAAAAAGAACTAGAAAGCTATATTGAAAAAGTTGAGGCCACTAACGGACGCTATCAAGTTTTAAGAGAAAAGCTCGAAGCTGAGTGGAGAGAAAACTTAGCACTAATTGAAGAAGATCGACTCGTTTCTCTTAGAAACTATAAAGATCTTGAGCAACGCGTAGATGATATTAACTTCAAATTAGAACAATATAATATTGCAGAAGAGAATTTTAGAACTGATCGTTGGTCTTTAGATCCTAGACTCTATTATAAAAAATAATTTCATACTATTGAGGAACAAAATATGTTTAAGGTTTTTTTAGCCGCTATGTTATTAGGTTTATCAGTGCAGTCGATGAGTGCACCAACGGTCGGTGGAACTTTCTTGTCCAATCTTGGATCTGAACCACCAACTCTTAATCCTTTATCTTCACAAGATGCGGGAGCTGCTGAAGTTGAATCATATATAATGTCGAGTTTATTAGAGCGAAATCCAGATACTTATGAGTGGGAAGAAAGCCTTGCAAAAGAATGGTCTATATCAAAAGATGGTATGATTTTTGAGTTCAAACTTCGTGAAGATGCTAAGTTTCACGATGGGCACGTCGTACGCGCTGAAGATGTAAAATTCACTTTCGATGCAATTATGGACAAATCTAATAAATATAAAACGGCCCACCGTCGTTCGTATTTTGAAAACTTCGACTCTGTTGAAATTGTCGATCCACTAACTGTTCGTTTTAAAGCAAAAGAAGTTTATTTTGCCAATTTTGATCAGGCCGCAGGATTATCAATTGTACCAAAACATATTTATCAAAATCCAGATGATAAAAAAGAGAAGAAGTTAAATAAAACAATTATTGGAAGCGGTCCTTATATTCTTGATGAATTTAAGCGTGGACGCCAAATTGTATTAAAAAGAAATAAAGATTGGTATGGCTTTAAATTAAAAAACGGAAAGGATAAATATAACTTTGATCGTATTTTAATGCGTTTTCTAAAAGAGCCTGAAGTAGAGCTGCAGCGATTTGAAAAAGGGGATCTTGATTTCGTAGGGTTATCACCTGAGAAGTTCGTACTGCGTGCAAAAGGTGACAGATGGGGCAAAGAGCTTATAAAGAAAAAAGTCGAAAACAAATCACCTTCAGGATATAGCTTTATTGCCTTTAATATGAAGAGTCCTGTGTTTTCATCGGTTAAAACAAGAAAAGCGCTAGCTATGCTTGTCAACAAACCACTTATGAATGAGAAGTTTCAATTTGATCTTTCACTCGACGCCAACGGTCCTGTTTATCGTCAAAGCTTTTATAATAATACATCAGTTAAACCAGTTCCTTATGATCCTAAAGCAGCCTTAAAGCTTTTAAGAGAAGATGGTTGGGCCGATAAGAATCAAGACGGAATTTTAGAAAAAGATGGTATAAAATTATCATTCACCATACTTGAGCCTCTTCAAGACTTTATTAAATATCTAACGATCTTTCAGGAAGATGCTAAGAAATCTGGAGTCGATATCAACGTAAAATATGTTGAATGGAATACATTCATTAAACTTTTGAATGAAAGAAAGTTTGATGCCGTAAGATTAGCTTGGACAGGTGGGCAAGTTGATTGGGATCCAAAACAAGTCTGGCATTCAAGTTCAATTGCAAATGAAGGATCAAACTTCAATCAATACTCGAACCCTAAAGTCGATAAGCTGATTGATGAAGCGAGAGCTACAATGGATCGTAATAAGCGTGCAACGATGCTTAAAGAAGTTCATAAGCTAATTGCAGAAGATCATCCGTACATATTCTTTTTTAATAAGAAGTTTTCTCTTTATGCCCATAATAAAAGAGTACAGATGGAAAAAGACACTTATAACTATACCCTTGGTGTTAATAATTGGTGGCTTTCACCGTAAGCGAGAAAAGAAGTGTTTCAATATCTCTTAAGAAGAATATTCGTAATGATTCCAACTTTGTTTGGAGTCACTATTATTGTTTTTGGAATTATTAATCTAGCTCCGGGTAGTCCGATTGAACAAAAGATTCAACAGATGCGCTTTGGTGGAATGGGGGCGACGGGAGCCGCCGGATCATCAAATAATGAATCTGGGGCCATCTCTGAGGAAGTCATTGAAGCCTTGAAAGTTCAATATGGTTTCGATAAACCAGTTCACGTTCGATATTGGATTTGGCTTAAGAATTTAGCCGTCTTAGATTTTGGCGAAAGCTTCTCCTATGAAGAGCCAGTCATTGATGTTGTTGTCAGTAAGTTTCCAGTTTCTCTTCAGTTTGGAATTATTTCTTTATTTCTCTCTTACTTGGTTTGTATACCCCTTGGTGTTTTGAAAGCAGTTAAGCATGGCACCAAGTTTGATCTCATTAGCAGCGTTTCTCTATTTGCCATGTATGCCATACCTGGATTTATGCTTGGTATCTTATTGATCGTTTTCTTTGCAGGCGGACGTTACTTGTCATGGTTTCCAATCGGTGATCTTTATTCAGATGCTTATTTCGATTTAAGCACATGGGGAAAGTTTGTTGATCGTGTTCATCACTTTATTCTCCCTCTTATATGCTACATGATTGGCTCTTTTACGATTCTTACGATGCTCATGAAGAACTCACTTCTTGAAGAAATTAAAAAGGATTATATCCGTACCGCTAGAGCAAAGGGCTTATCTGAAAAACAGATCACCATGAAGCATGCTCTAAGAAACGCCTTAATTCCAATTGTCACTGGACTTGGTGGATTCTTGTCAGTCTTTTTTGCTGGATCTCTACTAATTGAAACAATATTCAATCTCGATGGTATGGGTTTACTTGGTTACAAGTCAGTTTTGGATCGTGACTATAATGTCATCATGGGCCTGGTGACGGTTCAGTCTCTTTTGATGTTAGTTGGTAACCTTATTTCTGATATTGCTTATGTCTTTGTCGATCCAAGGATTGATTTCTCATGATTGAAAAAAAGTTTATTAAACACGATCTCACACTTAAAAGATGGAGACGCTTTAAGCAGAGAAAGCTTGCTGTCTTTTCCGGAATTGCATTAATTATAATGGTTTTAATGACTTTTGCTGCACCAATGATTTCCAATAGCAAACCACTTATAGCCTCTGTTAATGGAGAGGTTTTATTTCCTGTCACGGTCGATTACCACCCAAAAGATATTGGCATTAATGATTCTCTTGTTATTGAGTGGCGAAAAGTAAAAACGGACTGGTCTGTTTGGCCTATGTTTCGTTGGGATCCCTTTGAAAGCAATAAAGAAGTCGATTACTATCCCGCACAGCCAAGCACTATTAATCCTCTAGGCACAGATGATAGAGGTCGTGATGTCTTCGCTCGTATTCTATATGGATTTAAATACAGTATTTTATACGCTGTTCTTGTTTGGTTTTTATGTTTCCTACTTGGCACCACCTTTGGCGGCATTATGGGCTTTTTTGGTGGCAAGATCGACTTTGTTGGACAGCGACTAGTTGAAATTTTTAGTACAGTGCCACAATTCTTTTTATTAATTATTCTAATTTCTCTTTTTACACCGAACTTAACCATGCTTGTAGTTATAAGCTCCATCTTTGGCTGGATTAGTATTAGCTACTATGTCCGTGGTGAATTTTTGAAAAATAGAAAACGTGAATTTGTTGAAGCCGCCAGATCAATGGGAGCTTCTACGACTAGAATAATTGTGAGACATATTTTACCGAACTCTCTAGGCCCAATCCTAACATTCACTCCATTTGTTATTGCCGGAAATATCGTCTCGTTAGCCAGTCTTGATTACCTCGGCTTTGGCCTAGAAGTCCCAACACCTAGTTGGGGAGAACTTCTGGCGCAAGCACAAAAGAATTTTACTATCGCGTGGTGGTTAGCTGTTTATCCTTCCCTTGCCATCTTTGTCACACTGACACTTTTAAATCTTGTCGGCGAAGGTGTACGAGATGCGATGGACCCTAACATGAACTAAATCTGTGTTAGGGTAATCTTTGTTGAAATATTTTTTTCATCTCTTAAATATGTAATACTAACTTCTTGGCCAATTTTATAATTCTCTAAAAGATTATAAATATCATCGTATGAGTTCACTTCCTTACCATCTAGTTTTAAAAGAACGTCACCAATATAATAACGACCTCTTGGGTCTCGACTCATGCCCTTAAGACCTAGTTTGCCGGCGGGAGAGTTGGGGTCAACGTACTTAATAACCAAACCTTTGTTGACGTTAAAATATCCTTTGTAGTTATCTTCAAGTAAGGCAATTCCAAGACCTGGTCTATTCACTTTTCCAAATTTAATAAGATCTGGAACAATTCTCTTGATCGTATCAACTGGAACAGCGAAGCCAACTCCAGCACTTGAGCCTGATGCACTAAAAATCATTGTGTTCATTCCAATGAGAGTACCGCTTGAATCGATGAGAGGCCCACCAGAGTTACCTGGATTAATGGAGCAATCGGTTTGAATCATACCGTGAATTTTAACACCACCTATGCCTTCAATTTTTCGATCTAGGGCAGAGATAATTCCTTCTGTTAATGTGTGATCTAATCCAAAAGGATTTCCAATCGCCAGTGCCTTTTGGCCTACAGATAACGATCCCGATGCACCCACACTTAAGGGTTTAAATTTGGGAGGCAGTTCTTTGACTTTTAAAACAGCAATATCTTTTCTGGGTTCAGTTCCGACGACCACGGCTTCATATTGTTTAGAATTATTATGAAAATTGATAACAAATTTATCGCCACCGCGAACGACATGATAATTCGTTACGATATGACCATCGTTGTCCCAAACAAATCCAGTACCTGCTCCAGCGGGAACTTCGCTAGGGTCCATATCAAAGAATCCGCGCCTTGCGATCTGAATATTGGAAACGTTGACGACGGCATCAACACTATTTTTAAAGATGCTTATAGTATTCTTTTCACTCTCTAATAGAGCAGAGGCTTCATTTGAAATAGGAGGTCCAAGTTTGGGAGAATTTTTACTTTCAAACAGCGCCCAGGCATTCATAGGAAGAACGAGAAATAGGGCCAAAAGGGTAGTGGCTTTCAAGGTCTTAACTCCGGTTTTATGATTGGATTTTCAAATAGATCACATCATAGGTATAATAACTCAACTTTCGAATATCAAGTAAACCCTGCGTCAACTTTTCGTTTTAATGGAGTCATCTCTTGGAAATCAAATATTTTAACCGTCATAGCGGACAAGTTGAAGCTGAAAAGGTCTACGGTAATGCTCAGGTAAAGTGGCTTTATCAAACGCCTACCGGCCAGTTTTTGACTAATTTTTTAGTTAAGGCACCGATTTCCAAAATCTACGGGGCTTATCAAAACTGGGGCATCTCAAAAGATAAGATCGCACCGTTTGTTAAGGAGTTCGAAATTGATCTGGCTGACTTTGAGCCAACACCAGGCCGATCAGCAAGTGATCCCTATGGAAGCTTTAATGAATTCTTTATCCGTACTTTTGTCCCAGGAAAAAGAACCTTCGCCAAAGATCCTAAAATCATGCCGGCCTTTAGTGAGGCTCGTTACTTTGCCTTTGAAAGTATGAATGACGATCAAACCATTCCAGTTAAAGGACGCTACCTTTCATCTAAAGCTCTACTTGATCGCCCACGCTGGAGTGAGGTCTTCAATGAAGGGCCACTTCTTTTAGCCAGACTTTGTCCGGTTGATTATCACCGTTTTCATTATCCAGATAATGGCAAAGTTCTTGATCACTACCGTGTTAAAGGAAAGCTTCATTCCGTCAATCCAATCGCACTTAAAGAGTACGCCGATATTTTCGCCACTAATGAAAGGCAAGTGACTATTTTAGAAACTGAAAACTTCGGAAAACTTGCTTACGTTGAAGTTGGTGCTCTTTGTGTTGGAAAAATTGTTCAATCAGGAAATCTTGAAGAGTTTAAGCGCGGTGATGAAAAAGGATATTTTCTTTTTGGTGGATCAACCGTGATTGTACTTGGAGAAAAAGGTCGCTGGACTCCTGAACCCGATATGCTAGAGTTCACCGCGAAAGGGATAGAAACTTATCTGCATTTAGGTGAGCCAGTCGCTAGAGCTCGTTAGATTTTAATTTCTGCCTTAACGATAAAGTGATCGGACGGCCAAAGCTTATCTTGATGAGATTTATCTAAGCAAATTGAAACGGGCTTTATCGATTTATCGTAGAGTATCCAGTCGATTCTTGCACCATCTGGATTTTCTCCACAAAACTTATGATGACTTGTTTCTTCGGCTTGATCAAAGATCAGCCATGGGTCTAGAAGTTTAAGCGATTGATCAATTTTTGATCTGACTATGCCTGTAGGTTCTTCATTAAAATCACCACAAAGAATGACAGGGTAATGATTTGAATTTTCTTGCTCAATGGTTTGAATCAAGACTTCAATTTGACTTGATCTAGTTTCATCTTTGACATGATCAAGGTGAGTATTCACAAAGAAAAACTTCTTTTTTGTATCCACAATTTCAGCTTCGATCCAAGTGCAAAGTCTTGGAAACGCACTTTCAAAATCTTTGGAACCGGCCACTTCTGGCGTCGTCGAGAGCCATGCATCGCCACTTCGATGAAGCTTAACTTTATTAGGATTATAAAAGACACAAGGATACATGCGCTCACTAATCCATTCACGATGTGCATGGACTAGGCTTAAGTTTTTAAGTGAGCGCTCGGCCTCAAGTAGCTGAGGCTGCCTTCCTTCTTGAGTACCCATAACGACAGGGTCAAACTCGTTGATCAGCCTAGACCAAAGTGGTAGGCGCATAGGCCAGTCGTTAATCCCATCAGCAGGATTGGCGAATCTGATATTGGTTGACGCTATGCGAATTATGCTCGAAGAACTCATAAAGTGATTATAGGCGCTTAGGATATTTTTACCAACATCAGTCTTTTATCGACCATGAATTCCTAGTTTATTTTGGACCAAATCACTTTTAACTCATCAATCTTCACCTATTTAGACACTTCAAATTTTGGCCTGTGGCCTGCTTTAAGTATTCACAAGAATTAATGGCAGGAGGAAATGATGACATTACAACAACGCACCCTACGTCAGTATATGCAGCTAAGAAATCAACCAGCTCTTCGTGAAATTTCAAATGAAACAGGTATTCAACAAACTCGCGTTTTTAGACTTCTTAATGGCTCTCGCATGAGACTTGATGAGTGGGAAATCTTTAATACCATCGTCAGTAACGCTGACTCTGATTTAGAAAAGCTAGCGCGTGATTGTCTTAATGAATTATCGATTGATCAGTTAAGTTCACTGCAAACCATGATGAAGCAAAAACTTGATTGGAAGCGCTCAATTGATCAAGCTCACCAAAAGATTCTAGGAGCGTAATCGTGAATGAATTACTTTACTCTGAATGGCTTGTCTTAAAAACATTAGAAACAAAAACCATGACACTGCAAGAGCTGTATCTTGCAACGGGATTAGATAAAGGACTACTTAGTAAAGTCGTCACCAGTCTGATTAAAATGGGAAAGGTCAGCGCCGCTAGAGGAATCTTTAGGGCCTGTGAAAAAGTTGATCTTTATAAAGGCTATCAAAATTGGGGTCATTCATTAGTGCAAATGATTAATGAAACCTATCGCTCCGAAGCGGTATAAAAAACTATAAGAGGTTAGGCCCAAGCCAACGCTTAGCCTCTTCTAAACTCATATCTTTTCTTTTAGCGTAGTCTTCAACTTGATCATCACAAATTTTACCCAAGTTAAAATACTTCGCTCCTGGGTACTGGAAGTAATAACCAGAAACCGAACATGGTGGATTCATCGCCATATTTTCAGTTAACTGAGCTTGAACAATATTATCAGCATCTAAAAGATTCCAAATGGTTTTCTTTTCAGTGTGATCAGGACAAGCTGGATAACCAGGAGCAGGTCTTACTCCGCGGTATTTTTCTTTGATAATTTCTTCGTGAGTTAGATTTTCTTCAAGACCAAAGCCCCAAGCATCACGAACGCGCTTATGCACAAGCTCAGCTAGAGCTTCAGCGATACGATCACCCAGCGCCTTAATCATAATAGCGGTGTAGTCATCGCCCTTAGCTTCAAAGCTTTTGGCAAAGTCATCGACTTCTTGGCCTGCGGTTACAACAAAGCAGCCCATATAATCATCTTTAGGCGCCACAAAATCTGCTAGGCATTGAAATTTACCATTTGATTTTTGCTGTCTTAAAAAATGAAAACGACTTAGCTCTTCAGACCTTGACTCGTCTTTATAAAGAATGACGTCATCACCTGCATTTTTAGCAGGCCAAAGCCCAACCACGGCGCGAGGTCTAAAGGCTTTCTTTTGCATAATTTCGGTAAGAAGTTTTTGAGCCTCATCATAAAGTTTTTTAGCTTCAGCACCGTATTTTTCATTGTCTTGAATCTTGGGCCATGTGCCTTTAAGGCCCCATGTCCAAAAGAAAGGTGACCAATCGATGAAGGGAAGAATTTGTCGAACAGGAAATTCACCTAGATCGTGTACACCTAAAAAGTCAGGCTTATGAAGCTCGATTGAGTTCCAATCGATTTGATCACTTAAAGATCTAGCTTGCTCTAGTTTTTCATAATCGGTTTGCTTGGAAGCATTTTCAGCAAACATGACACGAGTTCTTTCATGTTCGTCTTGAAGCTTTTTAGCATAAGCTTCACGCTTGGCTGGGTTGATTAGATTTTGGCAAACTTCAACAACCAAAGAAGCATCTCCAACTTGAACCACGGGAGAGTCATACTCAGGCGCAATTTTAATGGCGGTATGAGCTTTAGATGTTGTTGCTCCACCAATAAGAAGCGGAGTTTTAATTCCTTGTCGCTTCATTTCGCGGGCATTGTGAATCATTTCATCTAGAGAAGGCGTAATAAGACCAGACATACCAATAATGTCAGCGCCTTCTTCAAGGGCGCGCTTTAAAATCTGATCGCATGAAACCATGACTCCAAGATCAACAACGCGGTAACCATTACAAGCAAGAACAACAGCAACAATATTTTTACCAATATCGTGAACGTCACCTTTAACGGTGGCGATTAAGAAAGTTCCTTGGCTGTTTGAAGTTCCTTTATCTTGCTTTTCAGCGTCCATAAACGGTTCAAGATAGGCCACAGCCCTCTTCATAACTCGAGCAGATTTTACAACTTGAGGAAGAAACATTTTTCCTTCGCCAAAAAGTTTACCGACGACTTTCATGCCGTCCATTAAAGGTCCCTCGATGACATCAAGAGGGCGACCAAGCTTAGCGCGAGCAAGCTCTGTATCATCTTCGATAAAATCAAGAATACCGTGAACCAGAGAGTGAGTGATTCGAGCTTCAAGCTCTTCTTTACGCCAATCTTTTCCTGTCTTTTCTTTTTTAGAACCTGACGACTTAACAGTTTCAGCGAGAGTAATAAGTCTTTCAGTCGAATCAGCTCTTCTATTAAGCAGAACATCTTCAACATGTTCCTTTAAGACAGGCTCGATATCATCGTAAACCGAAAGCATACCAGCGTTCACAATCCCCATATCAAGACCAGCATTAACGGCGTGATATAAAAAACATGAGTGCATGGCCTCGCGAACTGGGTTATTACCTCTAAAACTAAAGGAGATATTAGAGACACCGCCAGAAGTTAAAACTCCTGGGCATTGCTTTTTAATTTCAGCCACAGCTTCGATAAAATCAACAGCGTAGTTGTCGTGTTCTTCCATGCCAGTGGCAACGGTCAAAATATTTGGATCAAAAATAATATCGCGTGGATCAACACCAGCGACTTCAGTGAGTAGTTTGTAGGCACGAGTACAAATGCGTACCTTTTCATCTTTGGTGGCAGCCTGACCTTTTTCATCAAAGGCCATGACAACCATAGCAGCGCCGTAGTCTTTAATCAGTCTGGCGTGTTTTAAAAATTCTTCTTCGCCTTCTTTAAGAGAAATCGAATTAACGATACCTTTGCCTTGTAAGCATTTTAGACCGGCTTCAATCACTTCCCATTTTGATGAATCGATCATGATAGGAACGCGAGCAATATCAGGCTCACTGGCGACAAGATTTAAAAACTTAATCATACAAGCTTTTGAATCAAGTAGGCCTTCATCAAAATTGATATCAATAACATTGGCGCCATTTTCAACTTGCTGTCTGGCAATCTCTAGCGCTTCATCGAAATTATTTTCTTTAATTAGGCGTGCAAACTTTGGAGAACCTGTAACGTTACTTCGCTCACCAACCATTAAAAAGCGAGTAGCGCGATCATCAAAAATATTAAGGGGTTCAAGTCCTGATAGGCGCATGGCCTGTGTGTGCTCTTTGATTTGTCTTGGTTTGATATCGCTGACGGCACTGGCGATTTTTGCAATATGTCCTGGAGTTGTTCCACAACAACCTCCGACAATATTTATGAGTCCAGCTGTTGCGAACTCACCCATATATCTTCCGGTCATGTCTGGAGTTTCATCGTAACCCGTTTTAGATAGTGGGTTAGGCAGACCGGCATTTGGATAACAAGAAACGTAACAGTCAGAAATTTTGGCAAGCTCCGCCATATAAGGGCGCATCTCGCGAGCCCCTAATGCACAGTTGATACCAACTGAAAAAGGCTTGGCGTGTCTGACAGAGTTCCAAAAACCTTCAACCGTCTGACCAGAAAGAGTTCTGCCAGAAGCATCTGTAATCGTCACAGAAAGCATGAGTGGAATGCGCTTACCGTATTCACGTTCAAACTTTTTAAAAGCAAAAATTGCTGCTTTTAAATTGAGTGTATCAAAAGTCGTCTCTGGTAAAATGATGTCAGCACCAGCCGACATGAGATCTTTGATTTGCTCATAATAATTTTCAGCTAGCTCATCAAAAGTGATGGCACGAAAAGCTGGATTATTCACATCAGGTGAAAGTGAAGCGGTTCTGTTGGTCGGGCCAAGGGATCCGGCGACAAAGCATTTTCGACTTGGATCTTCTTTCATGATGATTTGGCAGGCTTCTTTAGCAAGCTTAGCCGATTCGATATTAATAAGTGATACAGCATCTTCAAGCGCGTAGTCAGCTTGAGCAATACGCGTGGCCGAGAATGTATTGGTTTCAATAATGTCCGCACCAGCACGAAGGTATTCTAAGTGAATGTCACGAATGATTTCTGGGCGAGTAATTGAGAGAAGATCGTTATTACCTTTTAAATCTTTTTTGGCGTCTTTAAAGTGAGTCCCTCTAAAATCTTCTTCTTCTAGCTTGTGCTGTTGGATCATAGTACCCATGGCACCGTCCATGATAAGAAGACGGGACTGAATAATATTTTCTAAGTCGAGATATGCTTGTGTTTTATTCACCTAAATTTCTTCACTACGTTAATGACATTGTCAGCGTCGTTCATAATATAAAAGTGCACACTAGGAACACCGTAATTTAAAAGACCTTCAACTTGCTTTGAAGCGTGGGCCAAACCAATTTCTTTGACGTGAGTAGGGTTGGCCATCATTTCCGAGACGAAATCATCAGGAAAGTTGATATAAAAGTTTCTAGGAATTGTTCTAAGCTGGCTTAGAGATTTTATAATTTTTAGGCCTGGAATAATTGGAACGTTGATTCCGGCTTTTCGACATTCTTGTACGAAATGAAAGTAGTGATCATTGTTAAAAAACATTTGAGTGGTGATGTAATCGGCACCAGCATCAACTTTCTTTTTAAGATTTTGAATATCGATAGCAAGATTTGGTGCTTCAAAATGTTTTTCAGGATAACCGGCAACACCGATACAAAAATTAAGTGGCTGAGCTTCAGATAGATCACTAGTGTACTGACCTTCACGAAGAGCGACGATTTGTTCTACTAGCTCACTTGAATATTTATTGGTGCTTCGACCTGTTGTAATTTTCTTATCGTAATTCAGACCATCACCACGAAGGGCCAAAACGTTTTCAACACCGAGGTAACCTAGTTCAATAAGTGCATCTTCAGTTTCTTCTTTGGTAAAGCCGTGGCAAAGCAGGTGAACCACTGTATCGATTTTGAAGCGGTTTTGAATAATGCCGCAAATACCGATCGTGCCAGGGCGTTTTTTAAAAACTTTCCTCTCAATCGAGCCATCAGAATTTTCAGAGTAGTAAGCACCGGCAGAGTGAGCGGTGACATCAATCCATGGTGGATTAAAGGGAGCGAGCTTCTTTACGACTTCAACTACGTCTTGGACTGTGCGACCTCTTGGAGGTGGAACAATCTCATAGCTAAATAGTGGATCTTTGGCGCGCTCGATATGCTCGATGACTTTCATGCAATGCTCAATCTTTCATAGAGTAATTAAAGGGTCATGTTAGCAGAAGTCGAAGGCTTAAGGCTAGAAATCTAATAAATGTTCAGAGTCAAAAGGCTGATTCCAACAGGGGTTTTTGGCATTTAAGCTCTCGCCCGCGATTACTTTTTTATAAAGCTCAACATAGCTTTGTGTAAGTTTTGTTATAGCAAAGTTCTCTTCGACGTAACGACGAATGACTTCAGCATCAAAGCTGTGCTTTTGACTCACGGCCGCTTCAAGTTCTTGATAGTTATTAACGATTAAGCCTGTCTCTTTAGTCACTAATTCAGGAAGACTTCCATAGGGAGAAGCAATGACGGCAAGCCCTAGGGCCATAGCTTCAATCACAGCAATTCCAAAAGGCTCATGCCATCTGACTGGCCATAAAAGCGCGTCGCACTTATTCATGATGGAAAGTTTTTCGTCTCCACCTACCATGCCGTAACTATGCATATATTTAGATGGCAAGATAGCTTTACCGCCACCGATATGAAGGTGTTTTTTGGATCTTTTACAGGCTTTGATGCACTGCTTGAGATTTTTAACTTTCCAAGAACCCTTCGCCATAAATAGAAAATTATCCCATGCCTTCGGAGTACTAGGTTTTGTCCAAGGGTATTCATCAAAGTCGAGTGCGTTATAAACGTAAACGTCACTGCCGTGAATGGCAGCATGCTTTTTAGTTAAAAAGACGGTGTTTTTTGAAAAGACTTCACCAGGTTTGCCATTGCCCTGAATCGTAATGAGTGTCGGTGTGCCAGGGATTTCAGTATTGGTGAACATATGAACAATATCAGTATCTGTTGGAATCTGAGATTGCCACGATTCTTCATTGATTGGTATCAGCGCGATGCCATGGCGCGAAACATCGCTATTTGGGTGACCAATTAAGACAACTTTATGCCCTTGGCGCGCTAGTTCTTTCATATGCCAAAATAAAATACGCTCACTACCGCCGTATTTCAGCACTGGAAGAGGATGTGGATGACAAAAGGTAACTTTCATTGTGGCAAAAATACCTTATGGTCACTAGAATGGGAACGCTTAAGGGGAAATCGCAATGAATATTTTAGTTACAGGTGGCGCAGGTTATATCGGTTCTCATATCGTTTTACTGCTAGGAAAACTCGGTCATGATGTAACAGTCATCGATAATCTTTCAACCGGAAGAAGAGAATCCGTCATTGGAGCTGAACTCATCGTTGGTGAAGTTGCCGACTCAGCTTTCTTAGATAAAGTCATGAACACGAAAAAGTTTGATGCTTGTGTTCACTTCGCTGGTAGCATCATTGTTCCTGAGTCTGTCACAAATCCTACAAAGTACTACGACAATAATACTGTAAATTCGCTTAACCTCATTCAAGCTTGTCTTAGAAATAAGATTTCTAAATTTTTGTTCTCATCAACTGCTGCCGTTTATGGAATTCCTGTTGGAGGAGAATGTCTTGAGTCGACGCCTGTAATGCCAATTAATCCTTACGGCAAAAGTAAACTCATGACTGAGTGGATGCTTGAAGATACAGCAGCAGCTCATAAAGATTTTAATTACGTTGCTCTTCGCTACTTCAATGTTGCCGGTGGCAATGTTGAAGGCTTAGTTGGTCAGTGTTCACCTTTTTCAACTCACTTAATTAAGATTGCATGCGAGACTGCACTAGGAAAAAGAAAATCAATGAGCGTTTTTGGCGATGATTACAAAACGCCTGATGGAACATGTATAAGAGATTATATTCATACTGATGATCTTGCCCAAGCTCATATCGACTCGATTGAATATTTAGTGGCCGGTGGCAAATCGGATATTTTTAATTGTGGCTACGGCCATGGTTATTCCGTTAATGACGTACTTGAAACGGTCAAAAAAGTTTCTGGTGTTGATTTTGAAGTCACCAAGGGCCCAAGAAGAGAAGGTGATGCACCGAATCTAATTGCAGTTTCTGATAAAATAAGGAAAACACTCGGTTGGAAGCCTAAGTATGATGATCTATCATTGATTGTGAGAACTGCTCTCGATTGGGAGAGAAACCTCAAGTAAACAGATGGAGCCATGTCTTGGCCGAACTATTAGAAATAAGCAGTGAATTCATATGCGCGAAGTTTTCGCCGTTAGGTGCAGAACTCAAAAGTCTTTCAGACTTTGAGTCAGGTATTGAATACATTTGGCAAGGTGATGAAAAATATTGGAAGCGATCAGCTCCGTGGCTTTTTCCCATTGTAGGAAAGCTTAGAGACGATCAATATTGGCTAAGATCAAAATTTTATAAACTTTCACAGCACGGCTTTGCCCGCGATATGAATTTTGAGGTCGCTGAGCATGAAAAGGATATGATCTCCTTTAGGCTTGAAAGTAGTGATAAAACTAAAAAGAATTATCCTTTTCAATTTCGCTTTAATATTAAGTACAAAGTTTACGGGCCCAAGCTCTTAATTGAATGTGAAGTTAGAAACGTCGATAAAAAAGAAATGCTTTTTTCTCTTGGTTTTCATCCGGCTTTTAACGTTCCTATGAATAAAGGCGAAAAATTCGAAGACTATTATCTCGAGTTTAGTGATAGTGAAACACGTGGTGTGCATAGGCTTCATAATGGCTTAGTAAACTTTCATGAACCCGATAATAAACGAGTCTTTCACCCGTCAGGTGTGATTGCGTTTAAAAATAAACTGTTTAATGACGATGCGCTTATCTTAAGTGATCCCGATTCAGAGAGTGTCACTCTTCGTTCTCAAAAGCATGACAATTACGTACGATTACAATTTGGCTCAGTTCCTTACCTTGGGCTTTGGTCAGCTAAGGATGCACCCTTTGTTTGTGTCGAGCCTTGGTACGGCGTCGCTGATGCGGTTGATAGTAATGGTGATTTCTATGAAAAAGAAGGCTTAATTATTTTAGAAGCAGGGGATAATTTTAAGGCCAATTTTGAGCTTCATCTAGGTTAATCAAGCTTTTCAAAAATGAAAAAAGAACCTGAAAAGCTCTCTCTTTTTGGCCCATTAAAATAAATTATTTCATAACAACTTACCAAATCAACGGAGGTTTTTATGAAATTTTTACAATGCATGATTCTAGTAACTCTTGTTAGTTGCGCCGGTAACTCAAAAGATAAAGTAGCAACTAAAAATCCTTTTGATCCTATTACTTTAAAAGAAAATCTAGTGGTAGGGAAAACTTCGCAAAATGAGGTTTTAAAAGTTTTTGGTTCGCCGTACCAAATCTCTCAAGATGGCAAAGGAAGAGAACTTTGGAATTATAGTATGAAGTCTTCAGCTTCGAGCTCAAACGGTGTGGATGCAGGCTTATCTATTTACAATTGGACAAGAAGTTTAAGCGGCTTAGTTGTTCCAAGTATAGATGTAGATAGTCGTGAGCGAGAATCATCTTCACGTTCAATTGATTTATATGTGGAATTTAATAAAGACAAAGTGTTAACTGATTATAATCTGTCCAAACAGGCTTACTAAGATTTTGGTGCTCTCTAAATGAATCTAGAGGGCATCAATTTTACAAGTTTTAAATAAGTTTAAGCGCACCTAGAAGACCAATTCCTATGACCATGATTGAGCCCAACTTAACGGTTAATTTGGCTTCAAGTAGCTGCATGTCTTTTTGAATTTGATCAAAGCGCTTATCAATTTTCTGATCGAGATCATCGTAACGCTTATCAATTTTCTGATCGAGCTCATCGTAACGCTTGTCGATTTTCTGATCGAGCTCATCGTAACGCTTGTCGATTTTCTGATCGAGCTCATCGTAACGCTTATCGATTTTCTGATCGAGCTCATCACATCGCTTAGAAAATTTTTGATCCAATTTATCAAGCCGTGAACCAAAATCGATTTGAAACTCTCTCAGATCAGAGCGTGTCATAAATTGATACTCTTTAAAGTCCGATCTGGTGGCAAAATTATCGCTCATAAGATCCATCCAAATTTTAACGCTCGCTTTAGCCTGTTCGGCAGAAAAGCCAGCTTTCTCAAGATCTTCAGTATACCTCAAAGCGTGAATCATAGGGTCTCCTTCTTGTTACTGACCTATTTGCATAGAGACGTAAGGGAGCGATTTGCTAACAAGTTGAATTTATTAAAGCTATTCCAAATCTGGAACAGAAAATGAATTAATTGATGGAGAAAATTGGCGTTTATTGCAAAAATGGCCCATGGAAAAACTACTTATACTTTCACTACTTCTTTTATCTGCCTGTGCCACCGACATCGACTATAAGATTCCTGCCCATCGTTTTATGGATCCAGAAACAAGAGGGTCATCACTGCTTAGTGGAGAGTTTAGTGGTTTTGGTCAGCTGTCTTATCAAACAGATCATAAACTCACCATGAGTGAAGTCTATGACTTTGGCGTATTCAACGAGAGTGTCAATACTGGCCAAGCGTTATCGCGCACGACTAATTTAGGGTTACAAGCAGGGCTTGGAATTGTGCCTATGGTGGATGTGATGTTGAGGCAAAACGGAGATTCACCATCTATGCTGCTGGCAAAGATTCAGTTAATTGGCGCTTACGCCTTGGAAAATAAGGAAGGCTTTAAATTGGCATTATGGGGCGGGGCCGGATCTATGGAAGAAGATGAAGGGACTCTTAACGTCACCAGGAATAATGGTAGCAGTCGCACTTATAACGGCAAGATTGAAGTTCACCCATTTGAGCTAGGCATGAGCGCGGGTTATCGCTTTTCGGATAAAGCATTGTTTTATCTCAATGGAACCTTTGCGCGTTATCCAAGTAAATCTACACTTACCTCCAATATTAATCCCACAGTTATTGTTGAAGGTGACGCTGAACTTGAAGCTGTCGCTTTAGGCGTAAAGCTTGGCGAGGCCAAGGGCGTATCGGCACATATTGAGGTGGGCGCCAGTCGCGTGAAATGGGGCGATGATATCAAGATTGAGCAAAGCATAGGAACTGGTGCGGTGGCTATTTCGCTTGGTTTATAATTTTAGTAAATAGACTACGAAGGAATCACGCACTTCTTAAAATCTTCAATCGCAGCGCGAAGCCCATCTTCTAAAGAAATCGAAGGTGACCAACCTAAAGACTTGATCTTACTTATATCGAGCAACTTTCTTGGAGTTCCATCTGGCTTTGATTGATCGAAGATGAATTCACCTTTAAAGCCCATGATTTTACCAATCAGCTCAGCTAGTTCTCGAATGGTTAAATCATTACCTGTTCCAACGTTGACCCAATCAAATTTGATTTCAGGCATGCTCATGACATGAACACAGGCACGTGCCAGATCATCAACGTTTAAGAATTCACGTTTTGGTGTACCACTGCCCCAAACTGTGAAAGTAGAAAGTTTGTTTTCAATCGTTTCATGCATTCTTCGAATAAGTGCAGGGATGACGTGAGAATTTTCTGGGTGATAGTTATCACCTGGGCCATAGAGATTCGTCGGCATTAGTGAGTGAAAGTCATCACCATATTGCTTTTTATAGTTCTCGGCCATTTTAAGCCCAGCTATTTTGGCAATAGCGTAGGGCTCGTTGGTTTGCTCAAGCTCACCAGTCAAAAGATATTCTTCTTTAATCGGCTGAGGGCAAAGCTTTGGGTAAATACATGAGCTACCTAAAAACTGTAGGCGTTTAACTTTAAAATCGTGACAAGCCTTAGTGACGTTGGCCGCGATTAAAATATTATCCATGATGAAGTCAGCGCGGTAGGTGTTGTTGGCATGAATGCCTCCGACTTTAGCGGCCGCCATGAAAACGTATTCAGGACTATTCTTTTTAAAATATTCAGTTGTTTGAGCTTGACTGGTGAGATCGAGATCAGCACTTTTAGGACAAAGAATATTTTTAAAGCCTTGAGCTTCAAGCAGTCTTTTGATGGCTGAGCCAACCATACCGCGAGCGCCAAGAATCAGAACTTTTGAGTTTTTATCTTGCATTTTTCTTTATTGCCGCTAGATCGCTTTCAACCATGATTCTTGCAAGTTCATCAACTGAAGTTTTTGGGCTCCAGCCTAGCTTTGTTTTAGCTTTAGTTGGATCACCAATAAGAAGATCAACTTCTGTCGGTCTAAAATATTCTGGATCAACTTTAATAATTGTTTTTCCCGATTTTTTATCTACACCGTACTCAGTGACTGTTCCTGTTTCACCT
>PCUW01000021.1 GCA_002787775.1 Bdellovibrionales bacterium CG12_big_fil_rev_8_21_14_0_65_38_15 | reverse complement strand
AAAGTTTTAAACGTGAAGGTTCAGATACTCTAAGATTGAGCATGTGGGAAACAGCCTTGGTTGGATTCAAAGAACGTCCGATTTTTGGATGGGGCTATTTAAATTTCGAACAACATTCAACAGACATTAAAAAACGTCATGGTATAGTTCATCAGGAGTTTGGTGGACATGCGCATAACTCTATTCTTGAAGTAATGGCGACGACTGGAGCAGTGGGGTTCCTAGCATTTTTAATATGGATTGGCTTTTGGGTTCATGAACTCTTTTTAAGGAGCGATAAGTGGTCACGAGTTGAACTTGCTGCTTTATGCGCTGTTTTTGTGGGAGGGCTTACTCAATCAACGATAGGACTTGGAATTAATCTATTTTTTATAATGTTAATTTATTCAGTTTCTGCCGCTCATACAATTAAAGAGCGAAGTTTATAGGAGATGCCAAGACTTGGGAGCTATATCCCAATTGGCATTTTTTGAATCCTCTACAAACCACTTCTTAGGAACTGTAACTATTTTATCGCTATGTTGATTGAGCCATGCTCCCCACCAACTAAAGGAGCTATTGGCTATGATATTATTGTTACAAAGACTCATTAGATGAAGCTCATCGATATCTGTTAGGTCGGAGTGGCGCTCGATAAAAATAAAATTATCTCCAACGAAATTTTCTTTACACCATTTAATGTCATCAGAAAAAACAATGTATGTCGTATTTTTAATTAGGCCGATAGCCTTCTGATAATATTCAATAGGAAGAGGGGCTAAAATATTAATGACATTAGGGCTTAAGTAATCTCCACGCCTCACATGTAATGAACTCGAATTAAGCTCTAGGATTTTTCCTTTAAGTTTTTGAAAGGTCTCACTATTATTTAGAGGAAAAGAGAAGTCTTTAAGAATTATGTCTCGATATTGATCAAAGTATTTTGAAGATTGAAAATATCCATCAAAGGTTACGTTGCTAAATTTAGTGCTAAATATATTACTATCAAAACCTAGCTCTTTGTCTTTGATAATAAATGGCGAAAATAATAAATCATGTAATTTTCTTGTAAATCTACTGTTACCTTGTAAAGCCCAAAATGGAATATCATTTGTATATTTAAGAGAAATCGGAAAGTAGTTTAATTTGAATGATCTTGAAGTGATACTCTCTTGCAACTTATCTTTAGAAAAAAGACTGTGATCAAGATAGACTGGAGTTTGATGCTTTATAGAGTATGCTTTTGCAAACGCATATTGAAACATTTGATTTCCAAGCCCTCCGGCTATTCTAATGTAAAGCATGAACTTCCTAATTGATAATTTTCTTTAATATGATCTTTAAGTTGCGTGGAATAAAAAAAGAAACTATGGGCGTAAAAACATAAAGCAAGTTGTGCAACCCGTAACCATAATTTAAAATAGCACGAAGCCTAATTTTAGCAATGGCAACTTGTTCTCTAAATGCATATGAAATACCAATTGGTGTCACATACTCTACTGTTGGAATTGGCATATTTCCACAAATAGAGATAGGGACAAGCCTTAGAAACAAATCGTAATCTTCAGAAAAACTTAGCTCTTTATCGTAACCGTCAGAGCTTAAAAACAAACTTCTTCTCATAATAATTGATGAGTGAATGAATGTGTGACTTTTTATAATTCTAGATTTGATCGTTTTATCGTCAACTGGATGTTTAAAAAGAATTTTTTTCTTTTTAATGATTGCATGCCCCCAAGTGCCACAAATATCTAATTTATTCTGAAGAATATAATCCATTTGGAGCGTTAATTTACGAGGATCGATTTGGTCATCTGCGTCAAGAAAGGCTATATAATCTGCATTGGAACTTTGTACACCCATATTTCTTGCACTGGAGCGACCTTTGTTATTCTCAAGATCAACGACTTTAAGTCTTTCGTCCTTTATAGAACTTACGACATCTAAAGTCTGGTCTTTTGATCCATCGTTGACGACAATAACATCAAACTGGGCATAATTCTGGGAAAGGGCTGATGATATCGCCTGTGCGATGCACTTCTCGCCATTGTAAACTGGAATGATAAATGAGACTGATGGTTTCATAATATCAATTGTATCAAGCTCGGTTGAATCAAGGAAGCGTTTGTAGCGTAGAGGGTGCTGTGAAGAGTTTTATAAAGCAAAAAATCTTAAAACCAATTATTTCAATATTTCAGATGCTGGTAAATAAACTGACCTATAACCGAATTACTGATTCAGGGCAGTTTTCAAACTTTAATAACGTTTCGAATAAGTATACAGAAATCCTTAATAGTTTTGGACCAAGTGTAAAACCTGAAGAATTATCTAACGGATATTTTTGGGAAGACTGGATTCTTAAAATATCTAATAGTTTTAAAAATCAGGTATCAATTAAATTTCTAAATCAACCAGAGATTTCTTATACAATGGTTTTTTCGCATAATAATGGATTTGCATCAGCAGCAAAGAGGATTAACTTTCTGAAGAAAGTATTTACAGATGATGTAACTCGCAACCTTTTGAGAGAAGATTTTGTTGGTGGTCCAAATATTGTAAGTTTTGAATACCTAACCTCTGCGAATAGATCACATCATGCCTTTCACTTAGCTCGTTATACAGAACTTACGTCTAAAAAACTTTGGGATACATCAAGTGTACTTGAGTTTGGTGGTGGCTATGGAAATATGGCAAGGCTGCTAAAAAAGATGAATCCTGAACTAACATATACAATTATAGACTTACCTGAACTTCTATCTTTGCAGTATGTATATTTAGGAGCTATTTTTGGTGAGGAAAAGATAAATTGTATTTTCAATAAAGATCAAAATATAGCCTCTGGAAAGATAAATCTTGTTCCATCAAGCTTGGTTTTAAATAACGATGTTTCTCTAATGGCTGAATCATTTATATCTACATGGGCAGTAACTGAATCACCGAAGCCATTTCAAGATGATGTTTTGAGGAAGGAATTCTTTAAAGCGAAAAATATTTTGATTGGTTCTTTGGTAGACTCGAACAACCACCTTAAGAATAAAATTTGTAAGGATTTTTCAATCGGGCAGGTTCAGTTTTTACCAAAAGGCCATGAGTATTGGGTGAGATAGCTCTTTATGAGTTTAAATCTTATTGGAATATAAAAAATTACAGAGCCAAGCACTGTAATGAGACAATATTTTACAAAAGCCAATGGAGCAATTCCAAATTGGTGGTAATCAAGAGCTAGAAACGAAATAACAAGGGCTAGTGCTGGATTGAATCCACCGTAAAGCCTAATTAATCCTTTTTCTGTTATTACAAAAAGAAGAGTACTTATTAGTAATGCAAAAAAGACGAATATAATACTGCCACTATAATAGTAGAAAGCAATAGGTCCAGGCACACTTGTAGAAACGACCCTAGAAATTTCTGAGCTTTTGATATCCACAATTTTAGAGTAGAAAGAATTACCGTTATAAGACTTTTCAGAAAAAGCTTCAGCCAAAAGGGTAAAGCTCTTGTGTGGATAAGCAACAACCGCCATCACTCCTTCAATTCCGATCCATCTTCCAAGTGCTAGATCTTTTAGCATTTTAATTTTATTCGAATCTGTTGACTTAGAAA
>PCUW01000018.1 GCA_002787775.1 Bdellovibrionales bacterium CG12_big_fil_rev_8_21_14_0_65_38_15 | reverse complement strand
TTTATCTCTTAAACGAATTGGTGAACGACCACCTAACTCAATTCCAAAAACCATAAGATCGGCCATAAACTTGGTAGAAGCTTTTTCAACGCAAGCATGAAGTCTTTGATTGGCTGCTTTTTTTTGTGAAAACTCTCCGCCGGCCCATAAATACAGGTCATGTTCAACGCAACAATGTGACCAGTCATATTGACCAAGTCGATCAGGCCAAGCGGTGCAAATATCTGTTTTAAAAGCGCGCGTAAAAATGCGAGATTCTGCACTGGCCGAAAAGCTCAAAAAAAGAGATATGGTTAGGAATATTATTTTTAACACGCTCGGATATTAATATACGGGCCACAAGAGTAAAAGATTAACTTATGAACAATTCTCACAGTACGACAGTTGGCTATATCTTATGGATTTTTGGCTTTATGGGCTCTCACAGGTTCTATTTTGGTAAGCCTGTGACTGGTACAATCTGGTTTTTAACACTTGGTGTAATGGGGATTGGCTGGATCGTTGACTTGTTCTTAATTCAAAGCATGGATGCTGAGGCTGATAGAAAGTTTAAAACAGGACCTATTGATTACAATATTTGTTGGGCCCTACTGACTTTCTTAGGCTATTTAGGCATTCACCGTTTTTATATGGGTAAGATCTTAACAGGCATTTTATGGCTAGCAACGGGTGGTCTTTTAGGTCTTGGTTGGCTTTATGATCTTTGGACACTTAACGATCAGATCGACGAAGTAAATAGCAGCATCTAAAAAAAAAGCCACTCGAAAGAGTGGCTCTTCTTTATGAATTAAAATTCTTTTAAATCTTATAGACCTTGAAGAGTCTGAAGAAGATTGATTCTTCCACCCGTAACCATTCTTGTTTCGTAGCGTGATACTTTAGTCACGTTATCCATAAGAACTTGTTTAAGTTGAATTGGGCTTAATTCTGGGTGACGAGAAAGAACTTCAGCTGCAACACCAACTGAATTTGGTGAAGCCATTGATGTTCCTGACATATTACCGTAACGATTGCCTGGAGTTGTTGAATAGATTGATGAACCAGGAGCAGCTAAATCAACACCAACAAGACCATAGTTTGAATAAGAAGCCATACCACCTGAAGAAGTTGTTGCTGCAACAACCATCAATGTTTCTGAATCAAATGAAGCCGGGTAAGTTAATCTTCTGTCGATATCTTGAGAAGAGTTACCAGCTGCTGCAATAACAAGAACTCCGTACTCAGCACCAATATGATTAATGGTATCTTTAACTAGATCGCCACCTTCATTATTTGATTTACCAAATGAGCAGTTAATGATTTTTGCACCGTGCTTAGCTGCATAAAGAAATGATTCTGCAACATCAACATCAGTTTCATCACCATTATTTGGAACAGTTCTGATCGCCATGATAGCAACATTTGAAGCCACACCAGCTACGCCAATTCCGTTATTTTGTTTTGCACCGATTGATCCTGAAACGTGAGTTCCGTGTGAGTGCTTATCCATTGGATCACCTGTAGCAACGCCATTAGCATCACGAACAAGAGTGTTAATTCCGTGAACGTCATCGATATAACCATTGTTATCGTCATCGATGCCGTTACCAGCGATTTCGCCTTCGTTAGTCCACATAACGTCTTTTAGATCTTCGTGATTGTAATCAACGCCTGTATCTACAACAGCAACGATAACTTTCTCGCCTTTATTCGCGCCTAAAGTTTCGTAAGCATCGTTCACGGCCATACCGCCACGCTCTGCTGAGTTAAAACCCCAAAGACGTGATAGACCTGGATCATTGAACCCTGTTACAGACTTACCAAAAACTTTTGGCAGCATTTCTGTTTGAGATGCTTGTGGAAGTTTTCTTTTGCCAGCTTTTGCATTGATATCAACACGAAGAACTTCACTTGAGGCTTCAAGCTGAGCTCTAGTCACAGCAACGTCGTTAGTTTGAACAACATAGTACTGACCAAATAAATGCTGAATATTTTTTGCTGATGATACAACTGGAGCGTTGCCAGCTTCTTTCATTTTAACAACAAGTCTTTCTGCGGCACCGGCATGAGATATCATGGCCATCAAGGCAACGCCTGCAAGTAACTTCAATTTCATAAATATGTCCTTATGCTTTGGTTTGATCAGGACATCATAGAAAATCATCTTAGGGATGGGCACAAACAAGTTCTAACTTTCGAAGCAAAAAACTCAACTATTTGCGCTTCATCTCGTTTAAAGTGCGATTAAGTCTAATAAGAGAGCGTTTTTTGAAGCTTATAGGGTCATGCCTATAGTCGAGATAGTTAATAATATCCTCCATTTCAACCTTATCTTGAAAGATTTTTTGAAAAGTCGGCATGATTGTTTTCTTATTATAATTGCTTGGGTTGGCAACATAATCACTAATCCACTCACGTGATTTAGATTCAAAGATATTAGGTTTAATCAGATTAGAAGTTTCTGTTTCGTTATTATGGCAACGAAGACAGTGAGAGTTAAAAAGGATCTCGCCCATCATCACTGTTTGAGGGGCATCTTTAACTTGCGAGACAAATTTCTCAATGGCCAATTTAAAAGATAGGTAGTTAATTTGATAAACCCATCGCAGGTTTTTCTTTTTATCTCTTCTTTTTTGATCTTTCCAAACGAGATAAAGCGGACCTGTTTCAACTAATTCTTCCGTTCTGTAGTCAATAGTATTCATCTTGCCATTAATTTTTTCAAAGGCGAGATAACCTGGTTCATTATTAATATGTTGAGGAGAAATGATTGGAAGATAGCCGTTTTTAGTTTTGATTTGCAGATCGTGACTTATGAGTTTTTCACCAGAAATATACAGAAGAAAATCTTTTAGATTAAAAGCGTTGTACTGTTCGAATTGGCGATTTTTTTGATCGAAAATTTTAACTTGTTCAACCGTTAGAACTTTTTTGAGTTCATCGATTTTAAGTTCTTTTAATTCTCCCGAGGCTGTTTCAAAAGTAATAACTTCAAAAGCCCAACCCTTGGGTATAAACAAAGTTACTAGTAGAAATATTGCTGTTTTGATCATTTTTTTCTTCACATTTAGGGCTTAAATAAATTTAACATATTCTGAAGTATCTTTCATTTTTGGGGAGTTATGCCATCTTGACCATTTTCAAAGGCAATAAGTCCTTAATGTTATCACTCTAAACTACCGAATTATAGAAATTGTGAATATTCGCATACAATTGACTTAAGTCACAAGGAACACAAACAAGCTTATGAACGCTAGAAAAGCCATCCTTATTATCGATGAGCATCCGCAACGAAAGACTGAGCTTAGCTCAAGACTTCGTATGCAAGGATTCACGATCGATGTTGCGACTGGTGGTTTTCACAGTATCCACCTTATGGAGAAAAATCATTACCACTTAGTTCTTATGATTGATGATATGGCAGACCTCTCGACACAAGAAACTGTGAGCCTGATAAAGACAACGGCATTAAAAAAGGAAATTGATGTACCTGTGATGGTCATGCGAAGTGCTGGCAAAGAACTAGATGCTGACGAAATTGAGTATATAAAGAAAGAAAATGTTAGCAAGATCTACGCGTGGCACAACGAGTTTAGAAGCATCCTGAGACAGATAACAGCCAATTTAGAGCAAGCAGCGTAATAATTTCACACTAATTCTCAAAGAACAGACTGGCTTCTAACTTGAAGCCATGAAAAAGTTTATTATTTCAAACATTCTCTTTTCTCTTTTCAACGTAGCCTACGCTTTGGACTACTGCGAAGATTTAGCACAAGCTCCAATTATTACGAGAGCCACTTTCAAATCGTTGAATAGGCAACATCGAATCGTCGAGCATGCTTCAATGGGCTCTCTTAATTCGCTGGCATACCTAAGTTTGATGTCACAATTTTATAAGGAACTTTGCAAGATGCCTTATAAGCATCGAAAGATTATTTCATTAAGACGAATAGAAACTCATTTAACCGCCGGACCTATCACTCTGCATCCTTACATGGCCTCATTAACTATGGGTCCAAGAGATCACGACACTGGTTGGGACGTTGTGCCCGGTGCAGCTGCAGTCTCAAGAAATGCACCAACTGTCATCAATATTGAAAGTTTATATAAAGCTCATGGCAGTCAAAACTTAGTTCTGCACGAATTCGCTCATGTGCTTGATCGTTTTTATAATGGATATGAAATTTATCATTTTGATTTATCTCCAGCAGATGAATTTAAACCCATCTATAAAGACACTCCTTGGATACAAGTTTATGGTGCCTTCTTAGTGCCTTATCACAAAAATAATTTAGAAGAACATTTCGCTGAACTTTATGCAAAATGGTATCACTCAGACAATTCAAGAGCAGAACTGAGATCTTTAATTCCAGGAATTGAAGAATACTTTAACTCGCTGCTCTAACAAAAGATCAAAAGCACCGCTTCTCGACGCACAAGACAGTTTTGGCTAAGATAACGCCGTCTTAACTGTAATTCTAGAGAAGGAAGGTCACCATGCAAAAGATCAAAGTTCAAGGAACTGTTGTCGAGCTCGACGGCGATGAAATGACTCGTATCATTTGGAAATTTATTAAAGATAAACTTATTCTACCATACGTAGACGTCAATATTGAATATTACGATCTTGGAATGGAATACCGTGATAAAACTGATGACCAAGTTACTATTGATGCTTCAAACGCTATCAAAAAACATGGTGTTGGTATTAAGTGCGCGACTATCACTCCAGATGAAGATCGAGTGACTGAATTTAAACTTAAAAAAATGTACCGTTCACCAAATGGCACTATCAGAAATATTCTTGGTGGCACAGTTTTTCGTGAACCAATTATTTGTGCCAACGTTCCTCGCCTAGTTCCTAACTGGACAAAACCAATCATGATTGGTCGTCACGCTTTTGGTGATCAATATAAAGCAGTTGATTTTGTCACTAAAGGTAAAGGTAAACTCACGATCACTTATACTCCGGAAGGCGGATCTCCTGAAGTTCATGAAATTTTTGACTTCAAAGGTGATGGCGTTGCTATGGGTATGTATAACACTGATGAAAGTATCAGTGACTTCGCTCACAGCTGTTTCAACATGGCGATGACGAAAAAATGGCCTTTATACCTTTCTACGAAGAATACAATTCTTAAAAAATATGACGGTCGCTTCAAAGATATCTTTCAATCAATCTATGAAAGTGATTATCAAAAGAAATTTGAAAGCCTAGGCATTTCTTACGAACACCGTTTAATTGATGACATGGTTGCTGCTGCTCTCAAGTGGAATGGTGATTTTCTTTGGGCCTGTAAAAACTATGACGGCGACGTTCAATCAGACACAGTTGCTCAAGGTTTCGGATCTCTTGGTCTTATGACTTCGGTTCTTATGACTGCTGATGGCAAAACTGTTGAAGCCGAAGCTGCACACGGAACTGTGACTCGTCACTACCGTGAACATCAAAAAGGTAAGAAGACTTCTACAAACCCAATCGCTTCAATCTTTGCATGGACTAGAGGTCTTGCTCACCGTGCGAAACTTGACGGCAATAATGATCTGACTAAGTTTTGTACGTCTCTTGAGCAAGTTTGCGTAGAGACTGTTGAGTCAGGCAAAATGACCAAGGACTTAGCCCTATGCATCCACGGCAAGCAAATGAATGATTCTCACTGGCTAACCACTGAGGATTTCTTAGCTGCCCTAGATACAAATCTTCAAAACAAGCTTAACACTAAGTAATTACTAGAGAGCCCCTGCAAGTCAGGGGCTTTTTTTTGCCTTTGACGTTTCTATTTCTATGCGTTAAACATAGAGCGTTCAAACTGTTTAATTTCATGAGGTCCGTATGAAGACATTTGCTGCTATTGCTTTCGCTATCGCTATCGCCCTCGCTACCACTGTTAGCGCTGATACAAATATCGATATGGATGAAGCGATTGATGTTTCTGCTAATTTTTCACAACCACAGGTTTCACAATCAGATCGTTTAAAGCAAGTTCGCGCTAAACTTGAAAAACAAAATGAAATGCTAGTTAGAAAGCAAATCGAAACACTTCGTCTAAAAAATGAAATCGAACTAACAAAAAGAACTCAACAAGCTTTTAATCAAATGATGAACAACTTAGAGCAAGTTCAATAATCGTCTGAATTAAAAAAGATTTTGTAACGGCCGTCGAAACTTTCGACGGTTTTTTTTTGCCTTCAATCAAATACTCAGTCACTTAGCTTGTGGCACAAAACTTGTAATACATTCTCCCGAATACTTTTTTTTAGTCCGGGAGGATCTATGTCTTTTTCAATTAAGCATTATGCTTTTGCTGTTACAGCGCTAGCAGGTATCTATAGTGCACAAATCTCAGTTGGCTTTTTTAGTGGTGATCATGCCCAACGAACAATTGCTCAGATTGACGAACAAGTGGTTCTAAGTGCTGAAAATATTGAAGCTGAGATTGCTAAAAAATCAGAGTCAAAACTAGCAAAAATTGAAGCCATTAAAGCTGAACTTGAAAGAATTAGCGAAATTTCCGACTCTAAAGAGTTAAAAGAACTCCTGGCGAATCACAGAGAAGACCTTAAATTTCAAATTGAATCATATGATCTCTTTAAGAAAAACGTAGAGACATTCATCGCCGCTCAAGCTGATGACTTTGATGTCTCAGCGATTGAAGCTTCCATGATTAAACTTAGTGAAGAACAACTTCAGCTTGTTTCTAGCTATGATGCTAAGAAATTTGAAGAAGCGATCGTAGTGGCCAAAGATAAAGAAGAAGCTGCTCGCGATCAAAAAATCAGCTCACTTGAGCAGATGTTATGTCAGCAAAAAGAGAGCCTAACAGCCCTTAAAGACGAGCTTTCAGCTAAGCTTTCAGAGCTTACTGAGCTAATAAGCTCAACAGATAGAAAACCAGAACCTACGATCTATGATCCAGGATTTGCAATGCCTTGGGCACAAATGCCGATGCCATTTCAAATGATGATGAATCCGTTTAGCTTTATGATGGGCTCTCAATTTGGTGGCGCTGAAATGAGCAATCCATATCAGATGGGAATGGATCCAGGATTTGGCTTGATGGATATGTCTGGTTTTGGTCTTGGTAACAGTGGCTATACTCAAAATAATTTTTATGGCCCAACATCGTTTAATGCATTTAATTATCTAAACACCATGAAACGTGAACCATCACAAGCTGAAAAGCCTGCTCACGTTCCGGCGGCTAATGTCTTTGTTCCAAATGTTAATCGCACAACTGTTCCTGAAGTGTCAGCAACACTACAGTGATCAAAGTTTAGTCACTACCATATAATAATTTCAATCATTTAAACCCGTGTCTTATGGCACGGGTTTTGCTCTTAATAGCTGTATATCAATTAAGAATCGGAGCAGTTATGAAGAAGTTTCACCCATTATTTGGTTTTATCCTTTGCCTTAGCTTTGTAAGCTTTGCACCTATGAGTCTACTTGTAGATGACGGTCGCGCACCGGCTTCTAAAGAAGATCCAAAACCACAAGTTGAAACAAGAAGACAACTCTTCGTCTTTGGACCTCTTATCATTTATCAACGTTCAGAAAAAATTAAAGAAGTTCGAATTCAATATAGAAGACTTCAATCTGATGTTGCCTTGATCGAAAAACAAAAAGTAGAAATCGAAAGACTTCTTAGTGACTCACAAGGTTCGATCCAAGAGATTTCATCGCTTAAAAATGAGCTCGCGAAATTGACAGCTTCATATGACCAAACAAAGAATGAGCTAGAAAAACTTAAAACAGACTTTGATTCTGAGCGTGCTGCTCTTGCAGGCGAAATTGAAGCCCTCGTTGCAAGTAACGAAGCAAGTGAGGCTGAAAAAGCTGAAGCCCTTTCTCTTTTAGAGCAAGAACGATCTTTAGCGCAAAACCTATCAAATGATATCTCAAGTCTTACTCGTGAATTAGAGCTTAAAGATTCAGAGCTTTCTGAATCAAAAACGAAGCTAGAAGAAGCACAGGCCGAAATTCTTGCTAAAGAAGAAGAACTTAAAAAGATAAAATGTGAAAATGAAGGAGCGATTGCTTCTTTAAGAGAAGATATTAAAAAGATTGAAAAAGAACGCGATAGTATCTCTGAAATGATGGATACATTACGTTTAGATTATGAGCAACAGATGACTCATCAACAGATGCAACAACAGCAAATGATGATGGCGATGTATATGTTCTCTTATCAATCAATGCTGACACCACAAGGTAACCCATATCTTCAGCAGTCATCAGTGTTTGATCCAAGCTATCAGATGATGCATATTCAGCAGGCTCAACTTATTAAGCAAATGAACAATATGCAGTACAAGCCTCAAGTCGTTAACAATTACTATGGTAGCTACACTGGTATGTACGGCAATGGTGGCGATTTTATGGAAGCTAATCCTTATGAACTTAACCATTACAATATGTTCGCAAACAACACTGTTGATATGAATGCCAATTCGATGCCTGCTTCAATTCAACCGAGTATGATGCCTGGTTATTTCTCTTTTTAAGGAAAATATTTCCTAAATAAATGGCCCATTCTTCCGAAACAATACCAAGACTGCTGCGAATGTAGCGTACTTTGGGGGAAGGCCATGGCCAAAACAATCTTTAAGAAATGTCATATGTGTGGACACGTTATAGAGGCTCAAGTTGAACCTCAGCGCTGTGAAAAATGTAGAAAATCGTTTTTACCAAGTAATTACTTCGAAAAAATTCATAGCAAAGAAAAGATCGAGTTTAACCACTTGTTTTCTTGTAGCGACGATCTTCTTGAAGAAGATTTAGTTAAAGGATTTCACGTCCTTTGGTAAGAATTCAAGGACTTAACGCCTAGCTATATCAGCCTCTTCTCGTCAGGCTTTATCCGACATGCTAATTTTTTAGTATGAACACACAACAAACTACTGAAGCATCTCCCTCTCAAAAACTCCATCCAGTCATCGTTCGCTTGCTTGAAAAGCGCGGACTCGATCACCAGGGCATCACTGATTTTCTTTCCTGGAATCTTAAAGAGCTGCCTGATCTGATGGCCATGCATGATATTGAAAAAGCCGCGCTTCGAATTATCGATGCGATTGATGGCAAAGAAGAAATTGGTGTTTATGGTGACTACGATGTTGATGGCACGACTTCATGTGCGTTGTTTGCTCACTTTTTTAAAATGCTTGGAGTAAAAGCAAAGCTGATTCAACCAAGTCGCTTCGTAGAAGGCTACGGTCTTCACCCACCATCTGTTGATCAAGCCAAAGAATCTGGTATTAAACTTTTAATCACTGTGGATTGTGGCATCACCAATAATGAAGCTGCTATTCACGCTAAGAATATTGGTCTTGATCTCATCATTACCGATCACCATAAAGATGCCCGCGATGAAATGCCTGATGCCTACGCAGTGGTTAATCCTAACCGCCGCGATGAACCGGATACAACTGAGCTTCGTCCACTCGCTGGGGTTGGTGTCGCCTTTGCCATTTGTATGAAGATCAGAGAGCTGCTTATAGCTCGTGGCCAAAAAATAGATACGATCTATCCTCTCTTACAATTTGTTGCGATCGGCACTATTTGTGATTTAGCGAAACTTACTCCTATGAACATCAAACTTGTTCGTCACGGGTTAAAGCAAATTCCTCAAACAACTTATCCAGGAGTAAAAGCTTTCTTTTCTAGAGAAGAAAGAGAAGCTGGTTTTATTCCTGCTGAAAAACTCGCCTTTCACGTCGGCCCGTATATCAATTCAAAAGGCAGACTTGACCATCCTGAAAAAGCGCTCTTGCTTTTAATGAGTGAAACTGAAGAAGAAGCTTCGACTCATTATAATCATCTTGAAGTTTGCAATAACGAACGCAAATGGATTCAAGCGCAAGTCTTTGAAGGCGCCAGAGAACAAGTGATTAAAGATATTAGTGGCGGCGATCATCTTGCCAGTGTTGTTTACAATGCTGAATGGCACGAAGGTGTTATTGGTATTGTCGCTTCAAAACTAGTTGAAACATTCAAAGCTCCTGCCGTGGTTTTCACTAATGCTGAAGAAGAAGGCATGATTAAAGCAAGTGCCAGAAGCTATGGTGTTCTCAATATTTTTGACTGCCTTAAAGAGTGTGAAGACCTCTTTACTCGCTTTGGCGGACACAAAGCTGCTGCAGGTCTTTCTATGCCCAAGTCTAATTTTAGGGCCTTTAGAGAGCGCTTCCTTCGCGCAGTAGCGGCAAGACCTTTGATTGAGCGAACTGTTGCTGAGTCATATGATCTTGAAATTCGTCCTGAAGAAATCAGCTATGAACTAACTAAAGCACTAGATCTTCTTGAACCTTTTGGTATGGGAAATTCTAAACCCGTCTTTAAAGTAACGGGCATGAAGCTTGAAAGTTTTGATCTTTTAAAAGACGTTCACGTCAGATGGAATTTCAAAACACCAAATGGACAATATCTTAAAGGGATTAGTTTTAATTACATCACCAAATGGGGTGTGATTCATCCTGAAGAGATTTATCGTTCACAACAAACTGGACAAGATCAACTGTCAGTGACTTTTACTCTTGGAATTAATCGTTTTAACGGACGAGAGTTTTTACAGTTGATGGTTGATAACGTTTCTATTGGAAATTTAGCCTAAAAAAAAGCCACTCTTTCGAGTGGCTTCGTTTTTTTATCTTACGATTGTAACTTTCTTCATCACAACATCTTCAACCGGACGATCCATTTGTCCTGTTTTAGTGCTGCCGATTTTCTTAATCACATCTAGGCCATCAGTCACGCGACCAAAGACAGTGTGACGACCATCAAGGTGTGGTGTTGGAGCTAGTGTAATAAAGAATTGTGAACCATTTGTACCAGGTCCAGCATTGGCCATTGAAAGCATACCTTCAGCAGAGTGGCGAAGCTGAGATGTACACTCATCTTCAAAACGGTAACCAGGACCGCCACGACCTGTTCCTTCAGGACATCCGCCTTGGATCATGAAGCCATTGATGACTCTGTGAAAAACTAGACCATCATAATAATTGCCTTCTTTAACACATTCTTGGCGACCTTCAGCAAGATTGATGAAGTTCCAAACTGTTTCAGGACATTCTTTTGCGAATAGTTCTACGGTAAAATCACCTAGAGTTGTTTCAAACTTTGCGTTGACTCTTTCAAGATCTTCTTTGTGATCATTTTTTTTAAAACTTTTTCCAAACATAAGTCCTCCTAATAAACTTTTTTCTGATCAAATCCAGTAAGTTCATTCACATGAATTCCCTTTGGTTCGATCAGTCTGATATTTTTATCAATTCCAAAAAACTCTTTTAAATTCATCATTGGTATTGGTTGCAACTGACCATCTTGATTAAACGGCGAAAGTGCTGACATCGGAAGGATGGAATACTCTCCGAGGTAGTTAATCTTTGTTAAGAAATCACGCGTCTTCATATCGCTAAAGCATAACGAAACAAAAACGGGATAAGCCGTTAGAAACTCAGGACTTTTTAATAGTGTTTTTAAGCTCGAAGCTTTAGCTTCATCCATCATAGCCAAATCGACCACGATAAGATTAATTTTTTTAAAAGTTGGCATTTTAAAAGGCACGATACCAGCTTGTACCCTTTCAGAGACTGAATAAAAAAGACGCTCTTCTTCAATAAGACTTTGGTTATTTTCAGAACTTCTAAGCGCTCGATCAATATTGAATGAAAGTTGGAATTGAATACCTTGTTGATAATCTAGACCAAAGCTTTGTCTAAGTTTATTAAGATCAAAAAAACGAACACTAGCTTCACGGGTACAACTTAGTGAAGCGACTGTATCGGCCCAACTTGGAAGATCAGGTAAGAAATATTGAACAACACCTGATCCTGTAAAGTACTCTCCGACATTACGACGTTGAAGTTCTTCTTCTGTCGTCGTACAGCCAACAAAAATAAATAATAGAATCAGGTACTTCATTCGTGCGACACCGGTTTAAACCAATTCATAACATCGGCGATAATCATTTCAATCGTCTTATCTATCATTGAATTTTTAGATAGAGCGTAAAATCCTGGCTCAGACTTAATAATCGTCTGACTCAGATGAGATAACTCAACGGCCAGGCCTGATAGTTTTGAAATATCCCATTGAGGTTTTCTAGCATTAAAGATTTGATCAAACTTAAGCGTGGTAATATTACCATCTGGAACAAGTTCAATCGTCGCAAAGATGCCTGGCTGATCAATCAATAAGTCGAGTGAGATCAATGTGGCCTCATCATGAGTTTCGACGAAGTTCTTTGGCTCGGCCGGCATTGGAACCTTTACTCTGATATAATCTTCAAGCTCGCGCCATTCAAAAATCTTTTGTTGATAGGAGTCTTGCTCACTCTCCCACTGATCTTTGGCCTTATTTAAAAATGAAAACCATTCTTTAGAAATAGTATTTTCTTCAAAGACTTTTAACTGAGTCACTTCACGACATTGTTTTGAGACGATCGTTAGGATTTCATCCATACCGCCAACAACTAAAGTTTTGCCATCTAGTTTTGTATTTGGATCTGGTAAACGATTGAGATGATAAATAGAATCACCAGCACGGTGCTCATTTAAAACCTGGGCACCTGATGGAGATAAACCTGGCTGAATCGACAACTCTTCTTCACAAGCAATAACAATATCCACATCATGAAAGTTTTCAACCGGCTCACTTAATGAGTCCAAAACCTTCTCACCAAGCTTTTCGAAAACCTCAGGGTTCTCTTTCATTTGCTTTAAGACGCCGTCACTTGGATTTTCGCTGACAACGACTCTAAACATATCGCTAAGGCGGCTCTTGCCACCAAAGCCGGGCGCATTCTTGGCCAAGTGAGCTTTATGAATTCTTTTAATTTCGCAGGGAGAGACCCTTAAAGATCGCTGATCGAGTTGATTGAGTGTTTCATTTGAAATAGCACAACTCGACCAATCTTTTCTGGCAAAAACTCGGACATCAGCTCCAAGATCATCGAATTTGATTGAGGTAGCAGCCGCACTTGGGCCACTACCAATGATGGCAACCTTCATATGGCATCTTTGATACCATATTTGGGCTATTTATAGGAAGTAAACCTTATGCTCGTTACGATCGATGCTCGAATGTTCAGCAAATTTATACATAAAGTTAATAAAATGCTCCATAACCTCAAAGCTTGGCAGCGTTTTATCGAATTCACATCCGTAATGCATATAAGTTAGGCCGTTTTCATCAATATGCTCATTGCTATGACGCATACTAACAACAACTGGAACAAAAGATTGTTTAGTAAAATACATGCGAAGAGTCAGCTCCGTGCCTTGCTCAAAACGCTTATCTTTATTCACATCCCATGGGACTTGAAAGAGACAGCCATCTTTTGAAAGATCCACTAGCTTCACTGGATAGACACTACCGTTATCATCGATAACACTATAAGCACCTAAGAAATTTTGAAACATGACACGTTCGAAGTTTCGACGCTTCTTTTCAATCGTTTCATTTCTTTTGCCTACAAAATCCAATAACTTATCAGTCATTCCAGAGCTCCTTATCTAGGTCTGCTTCACGATGACTTATCGACCTAAAGGAGAAAACTCTTAGAATTTAGAGCCTTTTTTTTGCCAGTCTGGAATTTGGGAAATTTCTTCTAGTAGCTGCTTAAAGGCATCTAGACGGGTGATGAGCAGCTTTTGATCCGTGGAACTTAGATTATCCGAGTAAAAAGCGCAGCCTTTATTTTTTTCTTCATGACCACAATTAGTGAAACTGCAGCCTGTCGCCACTTCTTCAACATCCGGGAAAAGCTCAATCAAATCTTCACTAATAATATCATCAATAGAAAACTGGCGAATGCCTGGACTATCAATCAAGTCAAAGTCTTTACAGTGAACAATCTCTGACCAAGTTGTTGTATGGGCACCCTTTCCAACTTTTCCAACCGCACCGGTTCGAAGATCAATATTTTCACCGCTAATAGCATTAATGGTTTGGCTTTTGCCCACACCACTTTGTCCAACGAATAAAGCCGTCTTGTCTTTAAGGGTAGTTTTTAATTCTTCAAGACCAAGGCTTAGGTACTTAGGTTTGTAGTCAGGTTCGATAGCACTGATTTCAAAGCACTCAACTCCTAAAAACTTCAAGCGATCAGCTTCAAATTTGATATCAAAATCTTTTCCAGAGTACTGATCCATTTTATTGAAGATAACAATCGGATGAACTTGCCATTGATGAGCGCGAGTTAAAAAACGATCAACGATACCGCGCTTATAGGCTGGCTTAGAAGATGAGTTCAAAATGACTAAGCAATCGCAGTTCGCTGCAGTGACTTTCTTTTTCGATTCACGGCGAAGCATTCTGAAAATTTCATTTCGTCTTTCTTCAACAGACTTAATAATCCATTCATCAGATTGAGCTTCAAGCTCGACATAGTCGCCTACGACAATGGTGTCTTCTTTTAAAAGATTACCGAGAGCTGTGGCCTGAACAATTTGACTAGTCTCAATTATTTTACAATCAAATATTCGTTTATCTGATTTGATGACCCTAGCATTTGTCATTGTTGGCTACCCATAAAGCCTTGTGGAAAGAAATGTCCACGTGGATCAAATTCTTGTTTGAGATTTTTGAAAACTGTCGTTTGAATTGGTGTATAGAATTTTTGAATAAAAGGTTTTTTTAAAAAACCAATTCCGTGTTCTGCAAAAGGCGAACCCGTCCATTCATAGACTTTGTCATAAAGACCAAGAAGAGAGTGCTGACATGATTTTTCCATCTCGGGACTTGGCATAAAATTAAAATGCAAATGAGCATCACCAAAATGTCCAAACAAATTGTACTCAACGCCAATCTTGGTCATCTCACGGTAGTAACTTAAAAGCTTAGCAAAATCTTTTGTCGCCACTTGAACGTCTGTGCCTTTTTTCGTCACACCCATTTTTGTATTTCGCTCAAAGACAGCGCGAGGAACTTCCATGCGAAGAGCGTGGCAATGGGCCGCAGACATTTGAAAAATATTATCTTCTAAAACGCTACTAAGCTGACTTAATAGTTTGTCGTAGACCATTTCAAAATCAGCTTCTTTAATTTCTAAAAAAACGAGATCACTATTTTCACAATCAGCAGGCAGCTTTTCTTTAGGTAAAGTGGCTAAGCAGTGCTTATCTAAAAGCTCGCAGGCGAAGATTTGATTACGAAGTCCTTGTACTTTTTCAAAAATCTCAAGATGAGCTGAATCATCTTCATCCCAGCAAGGAAGCTTTAAGAAAAGATATGTTAAAGGTTCCAACTTAGCTGTTTTTAACCAGACTTCAGTCACAAATCCCAACTGACCTTCTGTACCTGTCATAAGATCGGTTTGAGTTTCAAAGCGTGGATAAGGGGCGTTCTTAAAACTTTGATAAATTTTATAATCACTTTGATATGATTTTAAATATTCTGAACCAATTTTTAATTCAAGTGGCTTAGATTGAGAAAGTTCAACTTCGTGACCTTGGTGGTTGATATATTTTAATTTAACAACTTGTGACCTAAGAGTTCCATGACCAAAACAACGCTCACCTGTACAAGATGTGGCAACGCCGGCAATGACAGAAGCAAGCTCTTCAGTTGGTGAAGTCATCACTTCACGTCCATGGGCCCTAGCAAAGACTTTTGATTCCTTCCAAGTTATTGCCCCTTTGATATGCAACAGGTCCCCATCCATTTCGATAAGCTGAGGAAGGCCTGAAGTATCGACGATAGTTAAATCAATATCGCCTAGAGTTTGCAGGGTTTCAAAAGGAATAACGGTTGAGGTCTTAGAGCCCGTGTATAGGCTTGGTCCACCCAGTCTAATATGGTCAATAGTTTGATCAATTGTTTTCAATGAAATTTGCTTCATGCCACCTGTTTTAGCATCTTTGCTGCTATTGGGCGAGAGATTGCGTAATTCCTTAATTGACGAAGTTTCACGAAAACTTTATCTTATTAAAGACTTAGGCTTCGCGCATCCTGTCAAAGGACTAGGGCGGCCAATTTCAAAGCAGACGTAGCTCAGCTGGATAGAGCATCCGCCTTCTAAGCGGACGGTCACAGGTTCGAATCCTGTCGTCTGCGCCATTTAATCTAACAAAAAATTTAAAATTCTTTTCGTGAAACTCTTTTTATAAATTCCAAAATGAACTCCACCCTGAA
>PCUW01000067.1 GCA_002787775.1 Bdellovibrionales bacterium CG12_big_fil_rev_8_21_14_0_65_38_15 | reverse complement strand
AAAACAGCCTAGACGTGAACCATTCGAATCTGCCTATCTTGGTCCTGAATATTCGAATGATGAGATCGAGCAAGAATTAAAAAATAGAAATTTAACCTATTCCAAAGAAGAATCCATAACAAAAAAAGTTGCTAAGCTTATTGCTGATCAAAAAATTGTAGGTTGGTTTCAAGGAAGAATGGAGGCAGGTCCTAGGGCCTTAGGTAATCGTTCCATTTTGGCCGACGCAAGATCTACAGACATGAAAGACAGGTTAAATTTAAGAGTAAAAAACAGAGAGTTCTTTAGACCATTTGCGCCCTCTGTATTAAAAGAGCATGCTCATCAATATTTTGATTTACCTGAAAATATTGATTCTCCTTATATGATTTTATCTGCCATGGTTAAAGAAGATAAGCGCACGACCATCCCTGCAGTCACACACCATGATTTAACTGCTAGACCTCATACAGTTTCAAAAAAGGTTAATCCAAAGTATTGGGATTTAATTAATGAATTTTATGAACTTACTGGTGTACCGGTTGTGATCAATACATCTTTTAATGAAAATGAACCTATTGTTTGTAACCCTGGTGAAGCCATTGAATGTTTTCTTAGAACGGAAATGGATTGTATCGCCATTGGTGACTTTCTCGTTTCAAAATAAAAAAGGCCCAACTTTCGTCGGGCCTTCAAACTAACTATGATTAAATCTTAGTTATACTTGTTAGCAATTTTTGCAAGGCGTTTCTTAACTGAATCACCCATATCTAAAAGAAGAAGTACACCTGAGTTCTCACCATTAGCATCTTCGCCAACTAGAGAGATGTTACCAGTTCTTGTTCCTGAAGAGTAGAAACGGAATGTCGCAATTGATTGACCGATTCCAAGGCTACCAGTTGGAACAAATAGACCGAAAACTTTTGGACCAAGGTAAACACCTAGGTTATGAAATTGTGGGATAGAAAAAGCAACAGCTGGAAGACGACCACCAACTACACCTGGAAGTGCTCTGCCACCTGGAAGAGTTTGTGGTGGAAGCTGTTGAAGACCACCGTCAAATACATCTTTCAATGAAACAGATACTGCCATCAGTGTTCCAGTTGAATTGAAGTCTGGAGAAAGCTCAATATACGAATGAGTATATTTTGGAATATTGTAACGAAGTCCACCTTGAACTTGTAGGTTTTCAAAAACCATAGAGATAAGAACATTATCTTCTACAAGTGTAACAGTTGGCCCAATTACGCCAGGAATTGTGATGTTTCTACCGTCTGCGCCATCGCCGCATGAAGTAGAGATCAAAGCAGCACTAAGCAGCAGTGACGTCACGAGGAGTTTTGTTTTTCTAGCTGTCATAAAAAATGCGTTCATAATTTTCACCTAAGAAACGATGTTTCTTTGGTTCCTTCCCGTTTTTCAATCAACTTACGTACAGCTTCAACAAACGTCCTACGAACTACGGATCAGGATAATTTAAATTTAAAATACCAAGTTTAAATTTTAGTTCCAATAAACTTAGTAATTAACTCTTTGAGGTTACCAAGCTTATCAGTTCCAAATTTGGGGTCAATAATTTGATCGGAATATAATTCCACTTCTTAATGGCTAATCATCGATTACTAAAAATATTTTTAATATCAATAACTTGAGTCTTTTTCTTCGAGTTAAAACACTCAAGAAAATTCACTTGATCAATCTCTTCACTTTTTATGAAATTAGCCTAAAAAAATTGTCAATCGCTTCTAAGTTATCGTTTGCTTGTGGAGTAAAGGTTTTTACTCGAATCAATTCACAACCTGCTAGCACAGCTGCTTTTTGTCCTGTCGGCGAGTCTTCAAAGACAATTGCTTCATGTCCTTTTAACCCCCAATGCCTTAGAGCGCTTAAATAAGGGCCTGGAGAAGGTTTACTTCTAAAGCACTGCCCGCGCGCAATGACATGGTCAAAAAAAAGCTCTATGCCAGAATTTGAAATCATGCTTTTAACAATAGCTTCTTCGCTTGCACTGACGATAGCGACGAGAATACCTTTGTCTTTTAGAATCTTTAATAACTCACGAGTACCAGGATTAATAAAATCGTCCCACTTTGAAGAAGGTATATCTTTGCAATTGGCTAAGTAATGAGAGTTTTTTGCGTTGATAAAATTATCTTGGCTTACGCCTTGGGGAACCATCTTCGTGGCGTGGAAAAATCTATAAACCGCTGGATCAGGTTTGCCTAGAAAATCATGTAGAGGATCGATTCCTTCTAAGTTGATACCTAGCTGCTCACAAGCTTTAACCAAAGCCTGGGCATGAAGTGGCTCAGAGTCAAATAACGTTCCATCAAGATCAAAGAAAGCAGCCTTGAATTGTCGAGTGATTTGATCAACTGAAATTTGATGCAGCATGGGCGAACTTTCCTCCAGCTAACGATGATAGCTAGAGTTTGCTAGAATTAACAGAGGAGGCGAGTCATGAGGCTATTTAAAAATATGGAGCCAAGTGTAGATCGTATGGAACAGTCCCGTAAGCGTTCTCAAAATTCACCAACAAAAAAATCCAAGCACGCAAGAGCTCCTAAAGAAACTGTGTCTGCCAGTGAAATTAGAAATAAGGTTGAAGAGCATTTTAATCCCAAACCAACTAAAGACTCTGTAGAAGTTTCTGAGCTTTCAAAAGTAAAAAATGCAAAAGCTATGAAAGTTGAAGTTAAAGAAGTTGATGAATCTACTGAAAAAGAAATTAGACCACCTTCAGATGTCGGTCTTAATGATCCAAATGATCCAACAACAGTTGGAAAACTTAAAGACGTTCTAAGTAAAGGGGCTTTTAGCTTCAATCCTAAAGAGCGCGAGACATTAGAGAAAATTTTAAACGATAGATCTTAATCTTTTTTAAGCATTAAGCTTATTTTAGCGATGGTGGCAGGTAGAATTTCAATCAATCTGCCCTCTTGAATTGTAGCCGCGCTATGATCATGCCCACCGCCACCTAAGGCTTGGGCAATGACACCAACATCTACAGTTGCGTCGGCTGATCGAAAGCTAATTTTTACATGAGTTCCAATCTGTCTGAACATACAAGCAACTTTAATATTATCTAAAATTAAAAGATGGTTAATAAAACCGTGAGTGTCTTCGATATCGACACCATATTCATCAAGCTGATCATCAGTCATGGCGATCCATGCAATAGATTCATCCTTGGACGTTTCTACAGAACCTAAAACTTGTCCAAGTAACCTAACAAATGAAGGCTTCTTTGTTCCGTTAATTAAATTATACGCCTGAGGTGGCTCTACTCCCGAATCCATTAATTTTGCAATTAATCGGTGAGTATTGGCTGACACTGTTGGGTAACGAAAGCTAGAGGTATCAATCAAAATGGAAGTATATAAAGCCAGTGCGATTTGAGGTGTAAATTTTGCGCCCATTGCTTCAATTAAAGTACCTGCAAGTTCACCCGTTGCAGAAACATTTGTATCAATACAATGAATGGCAGCAACTTCACGAGGGCATGGGTGATGATCAACAAAGATCACATTTCTAGCTGAAGCACCAAATTTTTCAACACCAGAGCCGACTCTTGATAGTGAGTTTGTATCAACAACAATTAACAGATCAATGATTTCAGCAGGTCTTTTCTTCCAGTCACTAAGGCCAAAGACCACCGATTGAGGGTCCAAATAGCGATAACGCTCTAGAAGTGGTTCTTCATTCACACAATGAGCCTGTTTGCCAATCTGACGCAAGGCCATACAAAGCGCAATTTCGCTTCCAATACCATCAGCATCAGGATGTACGTGGGTAGAAATAACAATGCGATTTGCTTTAGAAATCGCTTCTGTAAAACGTGAAGTAATGCTCATGAAGTCTTATCGGAGATTTAGCTTTGAGACTTGACGGGCGAGTGTTCTAGTCGGTTACAATAAGGCACAAATGAGTATATTTGGTTTAGTCTGAGGGAGTAGTTGAGATGCCGAATTCCACCGAAGCAATCGGACTTGTCGGAGTTTCTAAAGCCTATCCCGGCATTAATGCTTTAACAGATATTAATTTCAGCGTTTCTCGTGGAAAAGTTCACGGATTTCTTGGACCAAATGGTGCGGGTAAATCAACTACGATGAATATCATCACCGGACTTTTACATGAAAGTGCTGGAACAATTCGTTTAATGGGACAAGAGTGCGTTCCAAGTGAGCGTAAAAAACTTATTGGCTATTTACCTGAGCAACCACCAATTTATCCACAAATGCTTGTTCGAGATTATTTAGAATTTGTCGCCGCTCTTCATGGTCAAAAAACGACGAATGCAAAAAACAGTGTTGATAAAGCTGTTGCCTCTTGCGGTCTTGAAGAAGTTTTAAATCGTATGATTGGAAATCTTTCTAAAGGTTACAAGCAAAGAGTTGGTATTGCTCAAGCTCTAGTGCTTGGGGCAGAGATTTTAATTCTGGATGAACCAACTGTCGGACTCGATCCTGTTTCTGTGACAGAAATTAGAAACCTAATACAAAATTTAAAAGGTGAGCATACAGTATTACTTTCGTCTCATCTTCTACATGAGATCTCTTTAGTTTGTGATGACATCACCATGATTAATCATGGGAAGTTGGTTGCAACAGGCTCGCTAAAGGAAATCGAGCAAAAATTTTCTGGAGCTGAGCGTTTTACCCTAAAGGCAGATCAGTTTAACCAAGAGATTCGCCAAAAGCTTAAAACAAGTCTTGATGTTGATAGCGAACAAAAAAATGATTTATGGTCACTGCAAACAAATAAAAAAATTGAGGCAAAAAAGCTTTTAGCTTTTTTAGTTGAACATCAAGCCGACGTGGTAGAATTCTATCAAGACAAAACTCAGCTTGAGGATGTCTTTAAACAAGCTATGAAAAAGGAGATGCAATAATGACGTCTTTCTTTTCTAATATATGGCTTTTGGCAAAAAAAGAATTAGCCGATTCGTTTAGCTCATCACTCCTATACGTTTTAACCGGATTTTTTAGTCTACTCATGGGCTGGCTCTTTTTTAACTATTTGGTACTGTCCAGTGAAATGACGGCCGGAACTCTATTGCAATCAGTTTTTAATCCTATTTTTGGCAATATGAACTTTATTTTCTTATTCTTTGCCCCACTTTTAACGATGCATTCCTTCGCCTTAGAAAAACGTCAAGGCACCTTAGGATTACTGCTGTTATCAAACCTTTCACATATTCAAATTATTCTAGGTAAATTTATTGCGATTGTTTTGAGTACAATATTTATGCTTTCGTTCACTTTAATTTTACCGTTAATCTTATCATTTGCTGGTTATTCTCAATGGGCACTAATCTTTACAGGTTATGCAGGTATTATCTTTTCCATTTGCTGTTATGTTTCAGTCGGAATTTTTGCGTCTTCTCTAACTGATAATCCAGTCATCTCAGCCGTAATTTCATTTTGTATATTGATGGGAATGATGCTGATCGTTTTATCGGCCAATGCGAGTGATAATCCAATTGTTGGAGAAATTCTAAGCTATTTGGCGATTCCTTTTCACTATGAAGGCTTTGTTCGTGGAGCTGTTAAGTCTTACTCCTTAGTCTATTTTGTATCAGTTACAGGTTTCTTTTTATGGTTAAGTGAGCGCTCTCTCGAATCGAGGAATTGGTAGGCTATGAAAAAAAGTATGCCATTTTATCTTATTTGCGCGTCGGCGATCATTGTTTGGATGGCGACGATCATTCTATGGATATCACTTCCAGCAGAACTGACTCTAAATATTTCCACTTCAGTCTTAGCAGTTGTTCTATTAATCAGTGCGATCTTAATGCGAGCTAAAGAGTTTAAAACATTTTATTCAAGTGCAAGATTCAAATCATTTAGTGTTAATTTATTCTCAGCCCTGCTCATTTTTTGTATCCTAAGCCTAATCAATCATTTGGCGTATAAAAATCCTTTTCAATGGGATTTTTCAGCTCAACAGTCCAATACTCTAACAACTCAATCTAAGAACGTTTTAAAGAAAATACCAAAGCCCCTTGTGGCTCAAGTTTTCTCGCCCAAAAACTCACAAAATGCCATTGTGAAAATGCTTGAGCTCTATCAGTTTGAAAAAAATGATATGACCATTAATCTTTATGATCCTGTTCTAAGACCAGACCTCATTCAAAAATATGAAATTAAGCAGCCCGTTGCTGTTGTTTGGGAGCTTGGGGATAAAACCGAAACAGTTCTCGAAATTAATGAGCTTGGATTAACTAATGGTCTTATTCGAATCGGTCGCGACCATCTTCCTAAAATCTACTACGATACAGGCCATGGTCAAAGTTCTTTAAGTGATCAGTCGCAAGTTGGCCGCTTCATCTTAAAAGAATATTTAATTAATTCCAATTTTGCTATTCAAGAAACTGATACTAAACGTTGGAGTGAAATTCCCAAAGATACAGATGTTCTAATGATCTGGGGGCCTAAGTCTGACTTTATGGAAAAAGAACTCACTATTATTGGTGAATACCTTGATCGTGGCGGTAAATTATTGATGGCGCTTGATCCTGATCTTAATCTTGATCCTGTGAAAGATCTTCGAAAGTTCTTGCTACAAAAAGGAATCATTGCTTCAAACTCACTTGTTGTTGATTCTCTTAATCATGTGAATGGCTCTAATGGAACTGTTCCCATTGCTGCAAAGTACGCTGATGATCATCCGATAACTAAAGGCTTTCCTGGCCAAGTTTTTTTTCCTTTAACAGGGTTTGTGACTTTAGGTAAACAAGCACAAGGCATTGAACTTGTTCTATCGACACAATTTCCTGCTTCATGGGGGGAGATGAATCCTCGTGAATTTAGTGAAGGTAAAGTAAAGTATGATGAAGGGCAGGACGTCAAAGGCCCCGTTGCTTTTGGTGTAGCCGCTAAAATTAAGTCAGGTGGACAGCTTGTCTTTTTTGCCAACTCAACGTTCATTGATAATGCGTACGCTAAGTATGCCTCCAATCACACACTTCTTTTAAATTCCTTGTCTTGGTTAACTGGTGATGATGAATTAATTTCTTTTGATCTGCCCGGATTGAGTCAAGAGCCGGTTTTCATTAGTTCGCCTCAATTAGGAACAATCTTTTTCTTCTCGGTTATTTTTGCACCACTGGCTTTATTTAGTTTAGCTGTTTTTAATTACCGCCGACGTCGCCTAAAATGAAAAGAAACCTGATCCTAACTTTAGTACTTATTCTTTTAGTTGCTTTAACTTGGTGGTTTCAAGAACGAGGTGGCGAAGTTGAAAAGCAAGAACAAGCTAAACAAGAATTAATTTTTGATCCAAAAGAATTTGGTGGATTGATCTCTATTCATTTCGCCGATGTAGATCTTTATCCCAAGGGCGAGGACTTCTTTGTTGGTGAGAATCGAATTCCAGCTAATCCTTATAAAATTCAAGAGATGTTTGAAGCCCTCAATGGATTATCAGTCATTCGAAGACTCTCTGATGAAGAAGCACGCACTGTGAATACTAATTTAGCTTTTGAGCAAGAGTCGTTAATAAAAATCTATTTTAAAACCGTCAAAAAAGATGTGAACTTTTTGATAGGCTCTAAACTTGCAACGCATTCCTCCAGGTTTTACGGCCGTCTTGGTTCAACCATCTTAGTTTTAGAGGATAGAAGACCTCTGTTTCAAGCTTATAATCCAGAAGAAGAGGGAGAGTTAAAGCATCACCGTTTGCACGATATGTTTACGATTCATCCTGAATTTTTTTACGACACCAGAATTTTCACTGAACCCGTATCTATTGCCAGAGCCGCGATCGATAATCCTCGAGTTAGAAGTTCATTAAAGGTAAACTTTAAAACAAAAAAAACTGAACCTACACCAATGAATGGTCTTGGTTATGATCTTGTAGAGTTTGATCGTTGGAAAACTACTCTTGAAGGGCTAGAGGCTAAGACCATCTTTCCAACTTTTGATTTGAAACTTTTAAAATCCATGCGTGCCGGTCTTAAGATCACGACTGCTGATGGTGAAAAAGTCGAGCTCACTTTATTCTCAGGCTATGGATCACTACCTGGAGATTTTGTCATCTCTAATCAATCCAAATTTCTTTTTGAACTAGCAGACAATCAAGCGGGAATTTTCTTTCAAAATGTTCAAGATTTTTGGGATATTCGTTTTATTCAACATAAGTCGAATCTAGATATGTCATTGTCTGGTGAAAAAATGACAGTTGCTTTAAGAATAGACCCTGCACAAGTCTTTAATGTTGAAATCAATCCAAGTTATAAGCTCGAGCCAAGACGCGATCGACTAGCAGTTTTATATTCTCTTTTAACTTCAAGACCTCGTTATATTACTGATTTAATTGATTTAAGTTATAAAGAACATTTTGTTATTAAAGCTGATAAGAGAACTGTGGTATTTGGCGAAGTCCCTAATCAATGGCTCTTAGTTGATAGTGCGAATAAGCTAGCTTACTATTATAACAAGCATGACTATCCCGATTTACCGAGTGATCTTAGTCAATACTTTGGACAAAACGAATGATGTCTTTATTTCACGAATATTTTTTAGCTTTTTTGCATCCGTTTAAAAACCAAGAAGCTTTACGCTTAATTCGTGATCGCGCGATGGATGTCTCTGGTACACGCCCACTTCGTTTGGCCGGTGATTTATTTGAAGAAGATGAAATCCCAACAAGCGGGGAGCTTGAACAAGCCTCCAGTTTAGATTTTGTTGAAGTTTTGGGCATGTCTTGGTTTTTTGCCGCTATTGAAGGTTTCTATGCGATCTTAGCGCTTCATTTAGGCCAAGTTTTCTTTCAAAGTTGGAGTACACCTAACGATCTTGCTTTGCTTTTGCCTATTGAAACAACCATGTACACACAACGTGTTTTATTAACCGCAGCTCTAGCAAAAGTAGTTTTTTTTCCTCTCATTTTTTGGTTTTACGCCAAGTTTTGGAAAGTTCTAATTAAGTTTTTTGCAGGATTATTCCAAGTTGCCGGTGATTTAAATAAAATTGTTGATCAAGTGGTGAATCAATCAATGACTGCACACTTTATGCTTTCTGTTCCAATTTTTGGTCGTATGCTGCGCCATTTGTTTGGCCTACTTCACCTGTTTGCAGGTCTAAGAAATAATTTACAAATGTCAGTATTACAGTCAGTAGTTATTATTTTGTCGCCGGCCATCATTATGACAATGATCACTTCTTTCTTCATGGTTTCAATACTTTACCTTTCAAGCGTTTCCTTTTAATTGCAGCGCGTTTTAAACTGAGTAGAAATGTCAGATCATGTGAGCGTCAATATCTGGCCTAGCCGTTTTGACTCTGGAATTCTAGGTTGCACACACACATAACACGTTACTGAAGGAGTCAGCCGTGTCACCTTTTACACCACTAAGCGGTGGAGCTATTGAAGTCGTTTGCGGCCCAATGTTCTCCGGTAAAACAGAAGAACTTATTCGTCGCGTACGTCGCGCACAAATTGCCAGACAAAAAGTTCAAATTTTTAAACCAGGTATCGATAATCGCTACCATGAAAGTGATGTTGTAAGTCACTCCTCACTCTCAATCGCTGCGACTCCAATCAGGGATGCAGTCGAAATTTTGCAAAAAATAAACGATACCACTCGTGTCGTTGCTATCGATGAAGCTCAATTCTTTGATAATACTCTGCCTGCTGTGGTGGAAAAACTGGCTCGTCGTGGCGTTCGCGTCATCCTAGCTGGACTCGATCAAGACTCTCGTGGTCGTCCCTTTGGTCCAATGCCAGAGCTTTTGGCCATTGCTGATTTCGTCCTCAAAGTTCAAGCGATTTGTACTGTTTGTGGCGCCAATGCGACTAAAAGCTTTCGTCGTCCAGGCAATAAAGATGGCCAAGTCCTTGTGGGTGAAGCCGATGTTTATGAAGCACGCTGTCGTTCTCATTTTGAACCAGATGAAACCGATGAAGAACAAATTCCATTATTCACCGTAGCAATTCAAACCAATCCGGAAGCGGCTAATTCTAGGGCGACATAATAGTTTCATGACGCTACAATAGCGGCTTCAAGGAGCCCTCTATGAGTAGCGTCGATGTTTTTATCTCAAAAGAACAAATTGCCAATCGTGTAAAAGAGATTGGTGCATTGATCTCCAAAGATTATGCCGGTAAAGAAGTTACAGTCATTCCATTATTGACTGGTGCTTTCATGTTCGCGGCTGATCTTCTTCGTGAAATAAAAGTTCCTGTTGATATTCAATTTATGGCGACGTCATCTTACGAAGGCACTCAGTCCACGGGTGAAGTCAAAATCAATTATGATCTCAAGCGCTCTGTTCACGGCAAGCATGTCTTACTTGTTGAAGATATCGTAGATACAGGAACAACACTTAAAACTGTCATGGAAATTATGAAGACGAGAAAGCCAGCTTCAATCAAGCTCGCCAGTCTCTTGTATAAACCAGCTCGAAACATTCATCCTGTTGATATTGATTATCTTGGGTTTGAAATTGAAGATAAATTCGTGATTGGTTACGGACTAGATTTTGATGGTCGTTACCGTGAGCTTCCTTATATTGGAGTGTATCAAGCATGAAAAGACTTGAAGAAAGTGGAAGTGTCCGCGTAGACCTTTTAGGTGGAACCATTGATCTCAATCCGATCTGTCTTATTCTGCCTGATGTTGTGACTCTTAATATTGCGACTGAGTTAAAAGCAAAAGCCTTAATCGAAGAAGTTAATCTTGATGGCATAGAAATTGTTTCTAGCGATTACAATACGACAGAATTCTTCTCTCAATCAGATATTACACCTGAACACTTAGCTAATGATTTTTTTGGACCGTTGAAGTTTGTGATGCAAATTGTTCACTACTTTAATTTAACAAAAGGTCTTCGCATTTCACTTGAAAGTGGATCGCCTGCAGGCGCAGGGCTTGGCGGTTCATCTGCCATGGGCGTGACTCTATACAAAGCCTTAGCTCGTTGGACTAAGCAAGAGATTGATCCAATTAAAGCTATTAGTATTGTGAACGCTATCGAAGCGAGAATTTTAGATTGTGGCCCAGCTGGCTATCAAGATTATTATCCTGCTTTATTTGGTGGAGTTTTAGGACTTGTGGCTAAGCCAGGTCATGTTCAAGTGAATCAACTTTACTCAGCAGAGTTGGCCGAAGTTTTGGAAAAGAATTTAACTTTAGTTTATTCAGGCCAGACCAGACTTTCAGGAATTAATAATTGGGAAGTTTATAAAGGCTTTTTTGATAAGAACCAAACCGTACGCGAAGGTCTCAAGAACATAGCCTTGCTTTCAAATCAAGCCTTTTTAGCTATTAAAGAGAAGAAATTTTCAACTTTACCTGAATTTATTGCCAAAGAAGGTGAAATTCGTACAACTCTTTTTCCAGGTATTGTTTCGCCAGACATGGAAAGACTGTATAATAAGATAAGAGCTGACGTTCCAAATCTTGGGATGAAAGTTTGTGGAGCTGGAGGCGGAGGATGTTTTCTACTCGTCCACTCTGAGCAAGACAGTAGTTTGGTGAGAGAAAGGGTGGTAGCCCACACTGGTATGAGTGTTCTAGATCTTAAGGTCGCTCAGCCATTGTAATGGTCTCCCTCCAAGGATAGGAGAGGAAGCGTGGAAACCAAGAACATCGCAGGAATGTCGATGAAGGGCGGAAGGAAAGATAATTTCTATTTCTGCTTGCTTGAATTCTATCCGGATTCTAAACGCTGGTTTCTAAAATCATTACTCCAAGTTAAAGATGAAGAAGGTCGCGATGGCGATGATGCTGTTCGTGAATGGATTGAAGACTTTAATCTAAGACGTCTGGTCGTAGACTTTCCTCTTTCAGCACCAGCTTGTCACACCTGTGAGCTTGATTGTCCTGGTGTTGAAGCTTGCCCAAAGCCTGAAGTTTCACCAGTACGAGAAAGAATCCATAAGCTTCTTGAAGAAGATATGGAGATCCATGAAAATCATCCAAAAACCTATGAAAGAAAGCGCAACAGTGATGATGAAATTGATGTGAATAAAAATGTGCTAGATAAAGAAGCTCACGAGCATCTTTTATCTCGTGCTTTTAAGCGTCGTCTTAAAAAAGGTTTTCTTCCATATTGGAATAGAGCTCTAGATTTTTGGATCTGGCGCCATTATTACGACCAGCTTCTTGATATCTTTAATGCTAGCTACGATTCGTTCGGTAATACTTCGTTAATGTTAATCTCTAGATTTTCATACCTAAGAAGACATTTTCCAAAGAATTTAGAACTGTTTGAATCTAATGCACCAGTGATTTTAATTGAACTCTTAAGAGCAAAAATGATTCTAAGAAAAGATATTGATTTACTAAATGACATTGAATTAGGTGTAGAGGCGAGACTCGATATTATTAAGAAAATTGAAAAACATCTAAGTATCTTTATTTATGATCGTGATCTTGAGCTTTTAGTTCGAAATCCAAGAGCTTTTGAAAGCTTTTTAATGGCCGTTGCTGGTCAAAATATTCAGGAGGGTAAAAATAGAAATCTTCCAGCATGGACTCAACCCGAAGATACTAAATTTATTGCTCCTAACTTTTAACCCTGTCATTCTTTCATACTCTCTTATCTATATAGAATATATTGAGTAGAAAACCTCATTATCTTTAAAGATTGGGGGATCAAAATGAAGAAATTACTTATCTTATCTGTATTGCTATTTAGTGGGCTTTCAATAGCTCAAGACAGAGTTGTTTTAAACTCTAAAAAAGCTACTGTTCATGCTGATGAAGCTATCCTTGTTAGAACAGCTGCGACACCAAATAAAGTAAAATTGAAAATGCTAGTTCCTATGGCGAACTCTGCTTGTCTTCAATATGACACTCGTTATGTTATCCGTACTTCAGGTTCACTTTGTGGATATGCTGTTTCAGAACGTCATGTTCGCGAAAGAATTTGTGTAAAGAAAGACGAGCGTAATCGTTGTATTAAGTTCGAAAACAGAGTTAGAGTTGTAAGAGCTAGTACTCCACGTACATGTCGTATCGCTGAAACTTATTGTGCAAACTACGGAACAGCGACTCACCGTGAAATTGACCAAGTTACAATCAAGTTTAAAAATGCTTCTAACCTAGCATCTGGTGAAGAAGAGACTTTCATGATCAAAGCCAATCAGAATCGTTATAACAGTTCTGGTATCTCATTCACAATTGAGCCTGTCTCAGTAATGGGTGACTATGAGATTAATGACAATGGTATTTTAGGATTTGATAACTTTACGATTGAAGCAAAATAAGAATTACTTAAGGCTCACTTAGGTGGGCCTTTTTACTTGATCATCTTCAAATTTATTCAGGCCAAATGAAAGAGTGAAATCCGCCACGCCTAATAACAACAAGACCGCTCCAATAAAAGATCCACTAAATAAAAGCGACAATCCCCAAAACGCAATAATGGGTCCACCAGCGCCACACAAAAGTTTGATATACAAAAGAGCAAACTTTTTTTCTTTACTCCAAGCATAGTAATTAATCAGATGATAAATAAAAGCAAGACTAATCGAGATGATGAGTGAGCGCTGAAAAAGAGCGTGAAGCGCGGTGATAAAATCCTGACCCATCGATTCAACACTTAGTCCGTTAATCTGCAGGCTCATTTGCATGACTTTTTGAAAAAATTCATCGTTACTAAATTTAAAATAGATAAACCCTAGGACTACGACGTCTGTCGCTACCAAAAGGCTTATGGCCAAGGTTAAAAAAGACTTTTTGGATAATCCGGCATAAAATCGTTGTAAGTGTTCCATGAATTTAAATTATAGGACGTTTCTATGTGGGTGCAAGCTTTCCTTTTACTGGTTTCCTTAGCGACACTTTATTATGGAGCTGAATTAGCTCTAGGTTCAGCTGAAAAAATTGGACGTTACTTTCGTTTGTCGCCACTCGTCATAGGTCTTGTTATTGTTGGTTTTGGAACATCATTACCTGAGCTTTTTGTCTCACAATTAGCTGCCGCTAGAGGTCGTGGTGATATCGCTTTAGGAAATGTCATTGGATCAAACGTTGCGAATTTATTTTTAATTCTCGGTATCTCCGGTGTGATTGCTCCGCTTGTTTTAAAAACAAAAGAAATTTTTAAACAATTGATTATGCATTTAGTTGTGACCTTGATTTTAATTGCCGTTATGACACAAGCAACGTTAACACCAATTTCTTCCATCACACTTTTAATGTTCTTTGCTCTTTTCGTTTATATGACGATCTTTAAAAAATCACCTGAAGAAGTTGAAAAGCAATTAAACATTGAAGAAAGAGAACAAATTGGAATGCAGGCCTGGGTAAAGTTGATAACTGGCTTTGCACTTTTATATGGTGGGGGAGAATTACTGGTATCTTCAGGATCAAATCTTGGAGAATTAGCAGGCGTTTCACCATTTGTGATCTCTGCTATTTTTGTCGCCTTCGGCACTTCGTTTCCAGAACTTGTAACTTCACTTATCGCCGTTAAAGAGGGAAAGGATCTTGATCTCGTCATAGGTAATATTCTTGGTTCGAACGTCTTTAACGTCTCACTCGTTATGGGTAGCTTAGGTATCTATGATGTCGATACATCAGCTAGCTACGCTGTAGAGCTATGGAGCCTGCTTGGTGCGGCGTTATTCCTGCTGCTTCTTTATTGGAGAGGATTTCGTTTTTACCGCTTAACAGGTGGAATGTTTTTACTTTGTTACGTAGGATTAATCGCACACTGGGTGACAATTTAATTATTCGTATTGGCCGCGCTGAAGTTTACGATCGATATCTTTTTTAGCTGTATCAGCACGCTTGTCGTGCATCTTTTTACCTTTGGCCAAGGCAATCTCAAGTTTCACAATTGAGTGCTTGAAATAAATCATTGTTGCCACGATAGTAAGTCTTTGCGCTTTCATTTCGTGTGCAATGAACTGAATCTGATCTTTTTTCATTAAAAGCTTTCGAGTTCTTGTTTCATCATGATTATTGATATTACCAAACTCATAATGAGGAATAGTCATATTCATGACCCAAATCTCATCATTTTTATCAACCGTGACAAAAGCTTCATTAAGACTAACTTTGCCAGAGCGTAGAGTTTTCACTTCCGTTCCTACAAGCTCGATACCAGCTTCAAACTTCTCAATTAATTGAAAGTCATAACCAGCACGTTTATTTTTAGCAATGATTTTGATGGTCATAATTAAAACATCATCCTGGCGCCAATGCTTCCAGTCAATACTTCTCCGCCAATTTTATAACCTGGGGCACCGATTTTACTTCCAGCACTACCGTTTTCTTGTCCAGAAGTCTTAACCACGTCTAGCTCTTTAAGCATATGGTACTGAGCACTTACACCCCATTCGATGTCTTTCTCAAAGAGCTTCATCGAGTGAGCAAAGCCTGTTGTAAGACCTACAACATCACTATCGAGAGAATTTCCCGCACCTGAAAAGTCCCCCTCAATTGGAGTTGGGCGCCAAAAAGCACCATAAGAAAATGATAGTGAGTCAAAGGCATGCCAAACAAAACCGATGTGTGCAACGGGAATATCTTTAATTTTAAGATTTTCATAATTGTCAGATTGTAAAATGACTCCGCCATTTCTTTTAATAAAAATAGTTGGCGCTTTATAATTACTCCATAATTGGTACTCGGCCGTAGCACTCATTTCAAGCGTTGAAGTTAGACGTTGATTTAATGAGAGCCTGAAAATATGTGGATCGTAATAAATCATCGAATCAAGTGTAATGCTAAATAGCACACTGGTCGGATCGTTGATCTCACCATTGGCAACAGCGCTTAGATTAGATTTCATTTCTTGCTGATAAGTAAAAGAGACTTGACCATCATCATGCTTTCTTGTTGTTGAAAGAACTGCAGCAAGAGTTGGATCAATTTTTGATTTTGCACTTGCTGATGAGCCGTAGTTTGCACCATTGAGCGAAGCTTGAGTCGAGGCATCGGCACTGGCCTGAAAGCCTAGGTGAGTTCCAACGGCAATCGCCCAGTCTTCGTTGATTGGGTGAGCGTAGCTAGCAAAAATTTGAGAACGCTTGTGTCTAGAGTGATACATAACATATTCAGGTAAACGAGCGTCACCAGAGTTCGTTTCTGCTAAGCCACCAAAGGGTGCAACAAACGAAAGTGATAGAGGTCCTGCACCAGGATAAGCCAATGGCAAAGAAGCATGAACAATTGAGTGATAAGATTTTCCGTAATCAGTTCTTGCATCTCCTGTTTCGTTAGAACCAGAATTCGTTCCATTTTTAGTGACAATATTATTGATCGAATTAAAGTCAGTTGAGACTGAAGCGGCATGAGCACTAAAGAGTATCGTTTTATTCCATGCCATTGAAGCTGGGTGATAGTAATGATTACTTGGATCGTTGTTGTTAAGTGTGGCTTGGTTTCCTTGAGCGGCACTAAAGGCTCCGCTACCGTAGTATTCAAAGAAACTTGCATAGACATTAAGTGGTAAAAGAAGAGCAAGAAGTAGAACTCTCATTTTTTAGACTCCAAAAAATTAAATAAATGGATAACATCACTAAGCTTAAGTGCTTCTGCACGAATAGTACGATCATGACCAATAGGCACTAAGGCAGATTCAACTGCTGATATTTCGTAGCTTGATTTTAAAACACTACCTAATTGTTTTCTTTTTTGTGAAAAGAATAATCTTAAAAACTTTTCGTAAGCTTTCATTAAGTCAAACGCCACAAGTGGCTCAGCTCTTCGTTTTAAACTGATAACAGAAGAGTCGACTTTAGGTGGAGGCATGAAAGCTCCAGGAGGAACTTTACAAAGTGGTTTCACTTCAAAGTATGCACACGTAAGTGCCTGTAGAGAACCCATTGAGTTCTTGCCTTCACTAAAGACTTTGTCAGCCACTTCTTTTTGAAACATCAACGTCATGCGAGTGATCGCTGGTGTAGCGATAAATTTCGTTAAAAGCGGAACACTGACATTATAAGGAAGATTGCTTACCAGTAAGACTTCTTGTCCTGGAAATTTTTCTTGTAGAAACTCATCCATATTCACGTCTAGCGCATCACCAATATGAATATTGTCGGTGATGGGACGAAGCAGTTCTTCAAAACGCGCATCCATTTCAATCACAGCAAAAGGACGACCACGTTTGGCCAAAAATGGCGTAAGGATGGCCGGGCCTGGTCCAACTTCTAAGATGGCGTGATCTCCATCTTGATGATCACTTGTAATAGTTTCAATAATTTTAGCATCTCGTAAAAAATGCTGACCTAGTTTTTTATCAGCGCGAGGAAGGCTCATTGAAAATCCTTTTTTTCGATATAACGACCGCGCGCATCGACACTTAAACACTGAGGAAATAAAACGGCTTGATTTGAATTTCTAAGAGCGAAGTTGGCGACCATGGCGCCGTTATCAGTACAAAAACGTGGCTCAACGAAAACTGTGTCACTATACTTTGCAACAAGTCCCGCACGAAGACCTGAGTTACAAGCCACTCCGCCGCCAACAATAAGTCTTAGATTCTTGCCTGTTTTTTCTTTGGCGAATGCTTTAGCATATTTTGTTTTAAGGACAATCGCTCGAACGATAGCATCTTGATAAGATGCGCAGACATCATTTAAACGCTGATCTTTTGGAAGACCCTCTTTATCAATGAAAGTTCGCATGGATGTTTTAAGACCAGAAAAACTAAAGTTCGCATTTTTTGAATCACGAATGCCGATTGGAAAGTTGATCGCTTTAGGATTTCCAAGTTTGGCGTGCTGATCAATGAGTACGCCAGCAGGGTAGCCAAGTCCTAAAAGTTTTCCACCTTTATCAAAGGCTTCTCCGGCAGCATCATCAAGAGTTGATCCAAGAGGTTCAAATTCATTGGGGCCGCTCACAAGTAAATATAATGTATGGCCACCACTAACGACTAATCCTAAATAAGGATAAGTGACCTCATCGTGAAGATGAACCGCCTCAAGGTGAGCGAATAAATGATTTACCGCCACGATGGGTTTTTTATAAAGAAGCGCCAAAGTTTTAGCGGCATTAAGACCAGTTAATAGTGGTCCTAATAAGCCTGGATGAGTCGTCACTCCAATAAGATCAATATCACTTACTTTTAATTTGGCTTCTTCAAAAGTTTGTTTGATCAGTGGTGAGAGTTTGGCCAAGTGGTTTCTGGCGGCAATTTCTGGAACGACTCCGCCCCATTCACGTAAAATCGTATCTTGGCTAAAGCGAGTGTGGGCGAGGACTTCTGGGCGCGCCGAGTTATCACCTTTAATCAGGCATAACGAAGTATCATCACAACTAGTTTCAATTCCTAAGACGATCATAGAGCGCGCATGCTAGCATGACAGGCATCGTACGTCAGGCGTCATCGACATAAAAAGGTGAGAACATGCGCTTCATTTTATTAATAATTCTAAGTGGTTGCACGTCATTATTCTACCAGCCCACTAGATTCCTCTACGCAACACCTGAACAACTCAAGATAAAGCATGAGGATATCTTCTTTGATGCAAGTGATGGCAAGCGATTACATGGCTGGTACCTGCATCACCAAGGCCCTAAAAAAGCTAAAGGTTTAGTTACTTTCTTTCACGGTAATGCTCAAAATCTTTCAGCTCATTTCTATGTTTTAGCGTGGCTGACTCAGCATGATTACGATGTTTTTATTTTTGATTATCGTGGTTACGGACTTAGTGTCGGCGAACCAAGTCCAGAAGAAGTTAATCTCGATGCACTCGCGGCCTTAAATAAATCGTTAGAACTTTTAGCTAAGAATAAAATAAATCACTGGGTGGTTCATGCTCAAAGTCTAGGCGGAATGATTGCAATGCGATCGATGGAGGATTTTAAAGATCAAAATAAAATTGATCTGCTTGTGTTAGATAGTACATTTGATTCTTATGACGATATTGCTTTTGATAAGATGACAGATTATTGGCTCACTTTTATCTTTTCTCCTTTAGGCCCATTGTTAGTAAGTGATTCGATGGCGCCAACGACATTTTTTGAAAACTACCAAGGTAAAGTTCTAGTCACTCATGGTGATAAAGATGAAATTATTCCAATGAAGTTTGGTCAAAGGATTTTTGATCGATTAAAAACTAAAAATAAATCATGGTGGCCAATTGCAGGTGCCGCTCATATCCAAGGCGTCAGTACTGACGCCGGTGTGGATAATTATAAAATATACTTAGAATTTATTAATCAGTAGCTGCTTGAATCAAGCTTTGGACAAGCCACGGCTTGGGTTTTCTGATCAAGGATCTTTTGATCAATATCACCAGCTAAGCCATTTTCATTTTTTTGATACCATTCAGGAGATTGATCAGGATTATGACAAGTCATACATTTACCTTGCATACTCTGTTTATTTTGCTCAGCTGTTGGCTTGTCTTGTGCAATATGAAATGGATGATCAGGATGTTGATTATGACAATTCATACACTGAACATTAGCCATCTGTCTTTTAACTTCAAATTTTTCATCAAGCGCCATCCAATTCTTTGATAGCTTGGTCACTGACTTTGGTGGGAGTTCACGAATTGATTTCACCCCTGAAAATGACTTTTCAACTTCACTCCAATACTGTTCGCGCTTATCGTCTTTTTCAAATTGAGTCATATCAAGCGTGTTATTAAATCCACTTTCATCACCAAGCCCTAACGAGTGGCAAGTGACACAAGTTAAGTTCTTTCCTTCATTTGCTTTGAGTAAGGTTGCGTAAGCAACGGAGTGAGCAGTTGAGTGCCATTTGTCGCCTTGAGGTTGGTGACATTCAATACATGACTTAGCGTCTTTATATGGGGCAACTGCCGTGGCAGAGGGAATGGACTTATTATTTTGTTGCTCAATCTCTTGCAGGCGAGACATCTCAGTCTTGTGTGCTTGAATGAACGCTTCCCATGGATTGTTTTCAATTTTTTGTGATAAAGATTCGTGAATTTCATGAATCATAAATTCATCTTTATCTTTGCTAGCACTTAAATCAAATCCAATCTGACCTAAATAATGGTTTTGAGAAAGCACTTGAACAATCTTTGTTTTTCCTTCAAGTAGGGGCTTTCGAGTAAACTTTTGTGAATGAGAACCAATAACCCAATCAAAGACCGGAAATTTTCTCGCCCAAATTTCATCTTGTTCATAGCTTGAGTGAGATAAAAGAATCAGGCGGTGAAATGGATTTGATTCATCATAGCCATGATCCTTAACTTCTTTAATAGCGCCTTGAAGAGCTGTCGCTGGTTCAGTAAAGAGAACAGATTGTTCAGGGCGAAGAAGTTTTGGATCACTGAGTCCGATCATATAGACTTTATGCGGACCTTTTTCTAACACGATCCACTTCTTTCCTTTGATTGGGCTATCTGGAGAAAGGTTGGCCGCTAGTAATGTGAGATTGGCTTCTTTAAGAATCTCTCCATAAAATTCAACGCCAGCACTAAAATCTTGATCCCCTGGTACGTGATATTTTAAGCCAAGCTTTGATAGGGCCTTGGCTAGATTTTTAGCTGCAAATTTTTGAGAAGTTTCCATTCCCATTGTTAAACGGTTCGTTGGAAAAAACGTATCACCGGTATCAACATAGAATTGTTCAGTACCATCTTTTTTTAACTCACTCATCTGACCGGCGATTTGAGGTAAGCCTCCTAGTGGAAATGTACGACAACCACATGGATGTGTTTCACCAGAAATATTATGTGAGAAGAGCAGATTGATCTTTTCTGATTCTAATCCAATGACGGTATATTCATCATCGAATGTTGAAATAAAATATGAACAAGACGTAAGAAAAATTAAACTTAAATAAAATGCTTTCACGAAAATCCCATTAGAGCTTTTCTAGCATCTCCTTGGCCGTCTTTGCTTGCTTGGCACTTGGAAATCTGCTGATGAGCTCATTAAGCGTTTGTTTGGTCTGCTCTTTTTGTTTTAGCTTATCAAAGGTTCTGGCCAAAAAAAGTAGTCCATTCTTATTATAACCCGACTTCTCGTGGTCAGTGAAAAGGCGGCTAAAATAGACTAGTGATTTGTCATATTCTTTATCCATATAGGAAATCATACCGAGGTTGTGGATAACGCGAGCTTGCTTTGCACCCTTGGTATTCTTGTCAGCTAGAAGCTTTACAAGAATAGGCTTGGCTGCGCCGTAGCGACCTTTGCCATAATCTTCCATGGCCTGATCATAATCATTTAGTTTTTTTTTAGATGCAGCAGAGCCAGAAGATAGGTTTTTAAGAGTACCAAGGACTTCTTGCAGGTATTTAGATTGCTCTTCAGTTTTGGCCTGAAGGCTTTTATTTGATTCTTCTAATAATGTAATTCTTTGATTGAGATTATCAACTTGCGTTTGCAGCTGAACCTGGCTGTTGCGATCGAGTTCATCGAGCTTTCCAGTTAGTGAGCCAAGGCGATCTTCTAGGTTTTGAATGGTCACCGTTGTGTCAGCTACTAGCTTTTGGCTTTGAACCATTTGCACGCCAAGATTATCAACTAATTGTTCTCTTCTAATCTCTTCTTGAGTTTTACAACCAGACAATACGAAAACAGAAAGTACGGTGAAAGGAATCAAGAATTTCATGAAAGAACCTCTTTAGTAGCGTTCGAGTGTAGCTTTTCTAACGGCATCCATCTCGGCAAGTTCAGAAAACTTTTGTGACAGAGTAGCGTATTGTTTAGCTTTATTGAAGTACTTGCGCTTATAGGCTGACTTCGCTTTGAGATAATAAAATTCGGCTTTACGGTAGGCTGCTGGAGCGAGGGTTTGAGCGTTGGCATTTTTAGCAGCGATGAAGGCAGTTTGGGCAAGGCTCATTTCAAGTTTTGGACGAGTTGCAGTTAAACCACAACCCGTCAAAACTAGTAAGAAAATTAAGGCGTAATGCCTAAGCATTACTTAGCAGTTACCACGAAGTTTGCACGACGATTTTGTCCCCATGCAGAGTTGTCATGACCAAATGCTAGTGGGCGCTCTTTACCAAAAGAAATTGTAGTTACTCTTGATTTTTCTACACCCATTGCAACCATATAATCACGTACAGCTTTTGCACGACGCTCACCAAGAGCTAGGTTGTACTGAACACCACCGCGCTCATCACAATGGCCTTCGATTTGAACTTCAACAGAAGTGTTATCTTTTAAGAACGAAACGTTACCTTCAAGAGTTGATCTTGCAGAGCTTGAAAGTGTAGAAGAATCATATTCAAAAAACACAGTGCTAAGACCACCAGCTTTATTTGAATCAGAGTCACCATTAAGTTCAAGACTAGAATCTTCAGAAGAAGAATCTGGTGATGACATTGATGAATCACTAGAAGCTTTTTTAGAGCTTGAGCCACAACCAGTTAAAGCAACTGATAGACCAAGAATTAGAACCGATAACAATGAACGTAGAGAAACAGACATGGATACTCCTTTGTCGTGAAAGCAATTACTGACTATATTATCAAGTATTTTGTTAATATGATAAGGCAAAATGAGTTTCCTTTAAAGGTGAACAATGTTGCTTTTTTAGTGGAGTTGTTTAGGTGGTTATTTCGCGCTGGTTCATACCTTTTCCATTCAAAAGTTGTAATTTTCCACGATGAAGAAAATTGCTGCCATAGATATCGGATCCAATGCCGTACGTCTCGCCATTGCCGAATGTGAAGGAACTAAACTTGTAATCACTAAAAAGCTGAGAGCCCCTCTGAGACTTGGGACTGAAGCTTTTGATAAAGGAATTTTTTCTCAAGCAACTATAAAACAAGCGGTTAAAATTTTTGAAGATTTCAGTTACGCTATCGATCATGAGCACGTTGGCGTTGTAAAAACCGTGGCCACTAGTGCCTTTAGAGACACAAAAAACTCTCAAGACTTGGCCGCGGCCGTTAAAAAAAGTTGTGGTTTAACGATTGAAGCCATCGATGGAACACTTGAAGCAACTCTTGTGCGCCAAGCAATTAATACAAAATTAGATCTTAAAGGCAAAAGTGCATTGATGATGGATATCGGTGGGGGCAGTATGGAACTGTCTATTTTGCATAAAGGCGTTTTAAAAGGTGCGAGAAGTTTTGATGTTGGAACTGTTCGATTGTTACAACAGGGAAATGAGCTTTTATTAAAACGTGAAAAAGAAATAGAATTTTTCATTCAAGAGCATGCCAGTAAATTAGATCTCACTCGTATGATCGGAACGGGTGGAAACTTTCGAGCGATGTTAAAGCTTAAACAACGAATAACTAAACTTAATAAAGTCGATTTTGTTACTCAAAGTGAATTAAAAGATCTTCATACAATCCTAGAGCATACACCATATCTTAAACGCATTAAAAAATATGGTATGCGTCCTGATCGAGCTGATGTGATTATGCCTGCTATTGATCTTGTTTTAATGATTGGAAAAAAAGTACCTTTTAAAAGAATCTATGCACCCAATGTTGGCTTAATACACGGAGTGCTGATTGATCTTTGTCAGTATAAGATTTCGAAAATTAAAGATATTACGAATTAGCGTAACGTCTTTTCATTAAAATCTGCTGAACTGAGTTTGGTTCATCTGGATTTTTAGGTGTTCGTTGAAGATACGTTCCATCAGGTTTTAAATCCCAGGCATGACGATCATCACTGCCTAACAGTTTCAAATAGTCGTGCAAACGAAGAACTAAATCTTTTTGTGTAATCGGAGTACAGACTTCAATACGATCAAAAAGATTTCGGTGCATCCAATCGGCCGAACCAATATAGAACTTACCTTCAAATGGTTCAGAACTTCCATTAGAAAAATAATAAATACGAGAATGTTCCAAGAGTCTTCCCACAATGGAGATGACCTTAATATTATCTGATAAACCCTTTATGCCAGGCCTAATACAACAAAAACCGCGAATATAAAGCGTAATCTTTACGCCAGCGCTAGATGCTCTATACAAAGCTTCCGCTAGCTCAGGATCTTCAAAGCTATTCATCTTGGCAATAATTTCAGAATGCTTTCCCGCCTTAGCAAACTCAATCTCTTTTTCTATATGAGATTGAAATTGTTTAAACATGGTAAATGGAGCTACCAGGATTTTTTTATAATCATTCTTTAAAGATCGGCCTGTCAGGTGATTGAAAACTTCTAGCACTTCTTCAGCAATAGGTTTTCGACAAGTAAAGTAGCCGTAATCGGTATATAGCTTTGACGTCTCAGAATTATAGTTTCCGGTTCCAATATTCACATAACTTCTAATACCGTCATGATCTTGTCTGACGACAACAATCATTTTGGCGTGAGTTTTAAGATCAACTAGACCGTAGGTAACGTGAACACCAGCTTCTTCTAGCTTTGTTGCCCAGCGAATATTACTTTCTTCATCAAAGCGTGCTTTAAGCTCGACGATACAAGCAACTTGTTTTCCATTTTCTGCAGCTTCAATTAGGGTATCGACAAGTTTTCCTGCTGCATCTGTTCGATAAAGAACAATTTTTATCGCTCTAACTTTTGGATCTTCAGCAGCAGTTCGAACAAATGTTTCTACCGTTGAGGTAAATGAATCGTAAGGAAAGTGTACGAGATAATCTTTCTTTCTAATGGCCGAGAAAATATTAAAGTCGGCTTCAACATTTGGAACGAAGCCTTTAATGCTTTTTGGTACGTATTTTTCATATTTAAGTAAAGGACGTTGCACATCATAAAGCGCACCAAGCTTTACATAACTGGCGATATTGGGCATTTCGTAAACTTGCTCATCGATGAGTTCAAGTTCATCTTTTAAAAAGTTTAGAACCCACTCATTGGCACCTTTACTATACTCAAGACGAACAATCGGTGCGAACTTTCGCTCACGAATACCTTCCTCAACTAATTCCATTAAATCTTCAGGCTCTTCAAGGTCACTTTTGGAAGCGGCATTTCGAGTCACTCTAAAAACACAAGTTCCCTCGATATGCATGCCAAAGAAAAGATGCTTCAGGTTAGCAATAATAATCTCTTCAATATTAATAAAGCGATAAGCATTTTCAATAGGAGATCTAAGTCTAACCCAAGGGGCAATTTCAGTTGGAATCTTAACTCGAGCAAAATCTTTATTTTTTGATTTTGGTCTTCGAATCGCTACACCAATTGACTTAGAAAGATTCGATAAAAAAGGAAATGGATGACCTGAGTCAACAGCCAGGGGAGTTAAGATTGGAAAAACATTGTCTTTAAAATACTGAGTTAAAAACTTTTGTTCATCAGCACTACACTCATCCCAAGTTAAAAGTTCAATCCCTTGCTTTTTTAATTCAGGTTGAAGAGTCTTGGCATAATTATTGGAAAAGGTCTGAATCTGCTCCAGAACTTTTGTTCGAAGTAAGTAAAGAAGCTCGGTTGGCCCTTTACCATCAAGTGTCAGTCTTGAATCACCTTCTTCAATTTTGTTAAAGAGGAGTCCTATTCTCTTCATCATAAATTCATCGTGATTCGATCGCCAGATATCACAAAAACGTAAACGCTCTAAAAGCGGAGTTCGTGGATCTATGGCTTCATTTAGGACACGTGAATTAAACTCTAACCACGAAAGATCGCGGTTCATAAAAAGAGTTGGATCAAATTCACGGCCACGAATAATCACTTTCGTAAATTTCGTTGGTTTAAGTGTAGGACGCTTTCTTTTAGCTGCCTTAGATTTCTTTTTAATTTTAGTCATCATAAAAGTTTGTTTTTACCAAGATAGGGAGCTTCCATTTGTATGCCAAAAGCGACCTGTATTTGAAACATTAAGCTTATCAAGAATTTTTATTAAACCTTTCGCCGATTGATCAGCATTAATCTCACCGGCACCACCTGTCATCTCTGTTCGAACATAGCCAGGGTGTAAAAGTGCAACAGCAATCCCTTGTGGTTCAAGATCATTGGATAAAGATTTTCCTGCGCTATTAACCGCACCTTTAGACATACGGTAGCCATAATGTGAGCCGGAAGTATTATCTTCCACTGAACCCATACGTGAACTTACGATTCCAACTTTTGAACCCTTAATAAGACAATCAAGTAGACCATGAGTCACTCTAAGCGGGCCTACTGAATTGACTTTAAACTGTTCAATAATAGTATCGAAATTCATATCATCTAATGATTCATTGAGAAAAATTCCAGCATTGTTGATGAGAATATCAATCGTTCTTCCATTTAAAGCGATTTTTAATTTGGATATATCTTCAGCATTAGTCACATCAATACCAGTAACGACTTCAACACCTAGTTGATCAAGACTAGCATTTGATTTTCTGCATACTGCAATAACAGTGTCTCCACGGTCTTTATATTGTTTCGCAAATTCAAACCCAATTCCTCGTGAAGCACCGGTAATTAAAATGACTGACATATTTAGACTCCTAAAATTATCTTCCGCGTATCTATCATGCCGTAACTTCAAATACCGCTCAACGTGCAAAAAAATGAGCAAAATTTGGTTTGTAAATTCTTTGTCAACTACTCTTGCATGTTAATAAAAGGCTCTCATCTTAACTATAGGAAAGGAAAAACCTAACCAAAACATAATAGGAGGCTATATGAGATACGAATTGACAGACTTAAACCGTGCACTAAGCCCATTTAATACATTGTTTGATTTTGGACTAGAGCGCAATTTAGAAAGATCTTGGAAGCCCAATGTTGATATTCATGAAGAAGAAGATCACTGGCTTTTATCAGTTGATGTGCCAGGTATTCCAAAGGATGCCATCAAAGTTGATGTTCTTGAAGGACAACTTGTTATCTCTGGTGAACGTACTAGTAAGAAAGAATCTAAAGGCTATAGCGAAAAACGCTTTGGAAAATTTGAGCGCCGCTTTAACCTGCCAGAGAGGATTGATATTTCAAAAATCTCAGCAAGCTATGCTCATGGAGTCTTGGAGCTAACAGTGCCAAAAGAAGAAAAGGCAAAGCCGGTAAGTATCAATATTAATGTGAATGAAGTTCAATGAAAAAAATCAGGAGAGGATGATTTTCATCCTCTCTATTCATTTCGCCATTAATCCGCTAAAGAATGAATGAGCATTTCGACCTAATGTCGTCGAGAGGTATCCACCTTCTTGAACAATTAATGTTGGACGATTGAGCTTAGCGATTTCTTTGGCGTTTCGTTCAAAGTCTTCAGGAGCAAGAGGCCAAGTTCCTGTTGGATCATTCTTGGCGGTATCAAAACCTAAAGCAATGATAACAAATTTTGGATCAAACTCTTTAATGGCTTCAAGAGCCTTTTTTAAAGCCGTGAAATATTGATTGGCAGTTGATTTTTCTGCAAGCGGAATATTCAAGTTAAAACCAAGACCACCATCTTCTCCAGTCTCATCCTTAAATCCACTGAAGTAGGGATAAGCAAAACTTGGATCTCCATGGATTGAAACCGTCAAAACATCATTTCGCTTATAAAAAATATCCTGAGTTCCATTGCCATGATGATAATCAATATCAAAGACGACAACTTTTCCGTGTTTTGATAGATAGTTAGCAGCTACGGCGCCATTATTAAAATAGCAAAACCCCCCAAAGGCGCGATGTTCAGCGTGATGGCCTGGTGGTCTTACCAAAGAGTAAGCAAGTCGCTGACCAGATAATAAGGAATCAGCTGCGCTTAAAGTGCAGTCAACTGCTGCGCGAGCAGCAAGGTATGCATTCTTGTTAAGTGGAGTAAAAGTATCGAGACAAAAGTAACCCGCACGAATGGCCATATCTTTTGGTGGACGAGTCTGATTTCTGATAGGGAAGACGTATGGATAGATAGAATCTTTTTCAGAAAGATTGGCACAAACATTTTTCAAATAATCGACAAACTCCACATCATGAACTTCTTTAATAAGCTTATCAGGAAAAGACTTAATTTCGCGCGTGTCAAAAAAACCAAGCTTACTAATACCTTTTAAAATAGATTTCACTCGCACAGGAGATTCAACATATCCCTTTGATCTAACATGGTGAATATCGTGCTTTTCATTAACAAACAGTGCTATTTGTTGATCCTTTAAAATAATGCGTTGATCAACACTTGGCTTAGTTGTTTTATAGATAGGGGCTCTAAGTTTTACAGGATCATCTTTAAAAGACTGAACCACCATTTCAACATATTCAGGAGAGCATGTTTGCTCATATTTTCTATTTAAAATAGCTTTCACAATTTTCTTTGCATCTTTTCTTGAAAGAGCATCTTTTTTACCAAGACCATCAAAAACTAAATAAGGAGGGCAGTCATCTTCAGGCTTTACTGGCGTTTCATATTTCGTATTGATAATAGGGAAAACATCAAACTGCTCATAAAAACGAAGCCTGGCTTTATTTTCTTTTAGAAATTTCTCTTCTTTACATAGTTCAGGTACATCGGGAAGGCATTCCATGAAAATACCAACAGAGTTTAATAGCTGAGCTTCTTCTTGAACACGTTGGTAAAGAGCGGAGCCCACTCCACCGCGAGTCACCTCTGGTGCAATCGAGATAAAATCAAGATAGCTAAAGTTAAGATCCGGAGCATGTTGTAAGATGGCAAAGCCTTTAATCTTATGTCGTTCCGTTTCAGCAACTAGAATTGTTGTACGAAGTTGATACTTAAGTGGGTCGATTAATTTTTTTGGAAGATCATCAATATCTTCTTGTGCCATCAGTGGGAATTGTTTTTTCAAGATGATTTGAATTTCTTTTATGGCCGCTTGGTCAATGGGAAGATGGTAGTCATGGATACGTCTAATGCTAAACATAATATTATTCTACTCTCATAATATAGGTAATGAGATCATCCCCATCGTGATAAAAATCTTTAATACGAGCCGCTTCAATAAAGTTTAAGCGATCATAAAAGGCTTGGGTGCTGGCGTAGAGCTCTTTTGATGAAGTTTCTACTCGTATCAACTTTGCTTTGACGCTAATCATCGATTGCTTCATATGCTCAATCAGCTTAACTGCTAGTCCTTGTCCTCTAACTTGTGGATGAGTACCAATCCAATACAAATCAAACGTATTTTCTGTCATCGGTGTAGGGCCAAAACAAATAAAAGAAACTAAGGCACCTTGTTCATCCACATGACCAAAGAAATGATAATCTTTTTGATCAGCTTGATGTAGGTAAACGCCAAGGAGTTCATTGACGACATCAATTTCTTCTTGAGTAAACAGTTCGATATCATGCAAAAGAGTTTGCATTAACGATTCATCAGAACTTATAAGTGCTCTTAGATTCATTTATTCCATCGCTTTTAAAACAATACTTTTTACAAGTTGCTCATAAGTTAAGCCTACAAATAGGTTGGCCAAAGTCATTCCAGCACCTGGATCTAGATCACAATTTGGATTAACGTCGATAATATAAGGTCTATTCTGACTATCAACTTTAAAGTCTACTCGACCATAGCTGGTCATGTCTAAAACTTCGGCGGCCATAGCGACGCTATGATTTAATTTTAGTTTTAGCTCTTCACTTAAAATAACAGGCTTAGAAGTGGAGCGTTTAAAGTGATCTGATTCCGGCGACCACTTAGAGGCATAGCAAAGAATATTATGTTTTGCAGAAATCGTTGAATCAAAAATAATTTCACTGGTACACCAATGAAGATTTTCTTTTTGACCAAGAAAGGCAAAGTTAATTTCACGCCCTTCTATAAATTCTTGAACAATTAATCGACGATTTGAATCTTTAAAAAGAGATTCTACTTTAGCTCGAAGCTCGTCGATATTTTCAACCACACTGGATTCATCAATGCCAGTGGAGCCATCTTCATTATTTGGCTTAATAATATATTTATGATGTTCTAGTTCAATCGAATCTAAGTCTGCAATCGACTCAAGCATAAAAGAATGTGGAACGGCGATATCTGCTTTTGCTAATCTTTGATTACATAAAAACTTATCAAGCGCGACGCTTAATGCTTTAGAGCTGTTACCAGTAAAAGGTATTTTTAAGCTTTCTAGTTTTTCGACAACAGCGATTTCGTTAGCGGCATCACCATCAAGGGACTCGCATAAATTAAAGATAAGACTTGGGCTATGCAAAATTGCGGCATCTTCAATTTCTTGAGCTGACTGAATTGGAGCTATCGTAATATCGTAGTTTTCATCAATCTTTTTTAAAGCAGTCGCCACATGAAGAGCAACCGTTTCAATACTTTTTCTAGATTGGTAACAAAGAACGGAGCTATCCGAAAGATCTGTGGTCTGAGTATCATTATTAAAAATGATCAAAATTTTCATGGAAACAAAGTCCCTCAAACCAAGCTAGAAGCCTATACCCATGAATCTACCCTTTTGGCTAAAACAAGCAAGTTAAATTTTGAAGCTGGAGCTTTCTTTGGTAAAATTTCTCTATGACAATAGAAATGCGAATGACCCCAGATGGTCGCTTTATTTATCCCTGGCCAATTATAAAAGGGGAAAAGTTCCTTATTTCAACACCGGGTGTTCGGGCAGCTCAATATTTGATCCTTCTTTATAGTAAAGGTTACTTAAATGTGCCCCCAAGTTTTGAAAGTCGACTCCATTCAGATGAGGTGACTTTAATTTACGATATCCCGTCTAAGGGGCCCGTGATCGCTTTCTTACCGAAGCGCCAAGAAGACCTAACCTCTGCTACGTCCATTGAAAAAGTCTTATCTAAAGCTTTGTGGGCGTTTGTAGAAACTCAAGAACCTAAGCAAGAAAATGCTCTGGCGTTAACCCGTCGTTTTGAAGCCCAACTTTCTTGTTCGAGTTGCCAAGGCTTAGGAATTAGCGATCAGAGTGTTGCGGATTTTGTGGCGCAGGTTCTTTCTATTTAGAAGCAGCTACTTTTTTGCAGTCAGACAATTGTAAGTTCTTGGTTTCAAAGCTTAACTGATAATCAGTTTGCGAATTCATTGACTGTAAAAGGCAGGCTTCAAGCTTTTTAGGTGCCCAGTAAACGGCAGCGTGTTTAAGCATGGTTAGGCGATACATTTTCTTATCTGCCGACCAATTCATTTTGACCACAGTCATAGGTTCCGAGACAGACTTAGCCCACGCACTTGAGCAGATGCATAGGAATAAGATGATCCTCTTCATGGGCCAGATCCTGAAAATTCACTAAAACCTAGATAACGAACCATGGTTTCATTAGATTGAGTCATTTTTTCTTCTTCACTCATAGTGATTTTATCATACGGAAGATATGGTTCACTATTAGAGTAGGCGATTGCTGTTCGCTCCAGATTGGATACGTTATTAGGAAAAGGGAATTGGGTTTCTACTGTTTCTCCAATTGCACCTTTTTGCATTGTTGCTGACCAATCATCCACACTTACAGGTCCATCCATTAAAGACGGATCAATCACCATCTTTTGTACGTTACCATTGGCGTCTTCAACGTAAACAATTGGTGCCACGTGAAAATTCCATTGGATACCAGCTGAAGGTACATTTAGTTCACCTTTAATCCAAACCTTATCAACTTCGATTCCTTGCTCTTCAAATCGTCGGGCCATGAGGTGAGCTCTGGCATAGCAACCGTCAGCTTTATAATCCCAAGCGATATCTTCCATTGCTTCGGCTTCATTAAACAATCGTCTTGCTGTGGCTAGATCGATGGTCTTTGGGGCCGAGTTGGCCAAAGACTCTCTTGAAAAAGTATAGCTATCATCACGATACCAAGTATCACCTTCGCGGCATGAATTTTCAGGAATAGCTTCTGGGTTAATAAGTCTTGAAGTAAGAATATTATCTGTGACTTCAACCAGTTGAACCATTTCAGCATTAGCAATATCTGTTCGCATTGCCTTGAGACCATTTGCAAGAGGAGCAATTTCACTTGGCTCACAACTGTCAATCATTCCACCAATAATGGAGCGATACATAGGGTCGCTAAAAGCGTTTAGTATTTGTGGTTGTTCAACTTGAATGCTTGGTAGCTGGCGGGCTCGTTGTACTTCTTTTAATCGCTCGGCGTTGAGCATCTCTTGCGTGGCAGGTGCATAGCCGCCAAAACCAATGCCTCCCAGCATGCCACCACCATTGATAGGAACAAATTTAAAATTTTCAAAAATTGGCTTTTCTCTATTTTCTGGATTCCAAGCACGCTCGACGAATTTATTGTCTTGAATGCGATTTGAGTCATTTAAAACAATGATCGATGGTTGGCCGAATTGATTATCAAAATAATAACCATTCTTGGGATCGCTGCAGTGATAAAGCGGACAGGCAACTACGCCGATCGATTTAATCTTATCGCAAGAGGCTTTGCTTTCATCGCTAAGCTCAAGCTCAATTGTTTGAGCATTGGTATTCTTTTGTGCCTCAGCGAGACGCTTTTCAGCGTGTGCAAGCATTTCTTTAAGAAGTTCAAGCGCAGCTGGATCACTTACTCGCTGTTCCATGTACTTAAGATTTCCAACGGCCCCAGTGTAAGTCATTAAATCATTACGATAGGTGGATCTTGGCATCTCTATCGCTGGTAAATTTGCACCTGGAGTTTGTGATTGATCGATGGTGGAGCCAGGAAAGACTCCTGCGCCATAACCCATACCTGGAAAAGGTATACTGGCATAAATGAGTTGATCTTCCCACTTTACCTCTTTGATTGAGGTAAAGTTATTAAACTCACCATCTGGACTCAGGCTACTTCCTACCGCAAACCTTTCATTGGCTTCGATTAAAAATTTTGTTCCGTTTGGATGAACGCAGGCTGCAGGGATAGCATTAGATTTAGAACAATCTAATTTAGTGCCATCAAATAGAGTGACTTCAATCCTAGATTGAGCCAGCGAAAGCGAGCTATATAAAATGAGTAAAAGCCATAACTTCATAGAACTTTATCGGATGCTTGAGCTAATGACTAAAGTATAAAGATATTCGTGATTATAACGAGTTATTTGATTTGTGAGCGATGTCCTTGATAGCTAGTTGCAAACTTAACTTGGCCATTAGGTAAAAGAATAACACTGACATACCACTTAAAATAAATAGGATAGTGGCCTTTGCCATGCACACCGAAATAGAAATCCAACTTTTGTAGATTATGTTTTTTAAAAAGCTTCTTCTTTTCAAAACGCATGATAATTTCACCCTGGCGCTGACCTTCAGTGTAAATGAAGTCTGCATCAAAAGGTTCTTTAAAAAAGAATCTCTCTGGTATGAAAGTTGTTTCGTAATCATAACTCAAGGCTTGTGCCGAAAAGCGATTATTAAAACAAACACCGACCTTTGATGTGAGATGAACGACAAATTCCTCTTCATTATCTTCAATCAAAAAGGGACGCATCTGATGTACATTTTGATCATTAGATTTAGTGCAATCAACAGGTCTTGCAGCGGAGTAGCTTCCACCCACTTGAGAAAAGGCAGGAGCCATTAAAATTAGACTTAAAAAGAAGATGATGTTTTTCATGACCAAAACATACATGAAAAAAATAATTTGCTAGGGGAGAAGTGATTTTTACATGGTTAGGGACAAAGCTTAATCTCAGTTAACAGCTTTTTAAGCTTCAGATCTTCATCCTGAAATTTAGCAGACTTTGGAATCATCATCTTTAAGGCTAGAGCATCCTTATCGCCGCACTCATAGAATTGTACGATTTCACTAAACTCTTGAGATTGAAACTTAAAGTCATAAATAATTCTTACTGAGCTGTCCTTGGCATTATATCTAAATCTAGGTTGTGCCATGGCCTCACCCTCAACGGACTTAAGCCATTCAACCTTTTTTGTAAGGTAAGTGGCCTCAAACTCCGAAACGTCTTTAGGTGAACTAGGGTAAATAAAAGGCGCTAGGTAGACTGAAATGATTAAGCGGGGCTCATCTCTTGATGAATCAAAAAAGACCAAAGAATCTTTACTGGGCGATTTGGCCAACCACTGCTTTTTAAGCGGTAACTCCAGCTTGCGTCCAGAAAGTGAAAACGATTCAGCTAAAGCATTATTAAAAAAAGTCATGAGAAAAATGATCGCGATGCTTTTCATTACCTTATTACCTTTAAGAGTGATGGCGCAGACCTATTCTACACCGATTCAGCAAGATCAAGCACTGGGCAATGTTTTTTATAATAACCACCAATACTTCCAATGTATGGCGAAAAAGCATTGTGGCCCAGATACGGGTGGGGATAGCTACGCTGTCTTTATAAAAGACGTTCATAGCAAGACAGTTATTCCAAACTTTTTAGATTGCCAAGATGATGGCTCGGCCAATTTATCAATGGCCGAAAGTTTAATACCTCGCTTTAATGAAACAATCGAAGGCGGTGAAGCTTGTTTTAATCCTGATCAAGTAAGCCCTGATGTCGAGCCTGGTTTCGTTTCTAAATCGATGAAAGCGATCAATGCTTATCAAGGTGAGTGTCCTAAGGACGATAGAAGCTGTGGTAAACAAATCGCCGATCTCTTTGTTCAAGATGTAAAAAATGGCATCTCGCTATTTAAAGCCAAAAAGCCAGCCGAAAGTTCATCGACCAAGATGGGATGTCTTTCAACTCTATTAACAAATTTAAAAGACTCACTGTTATCAACGCTAAAACTTTTTCTTTGGGATGCACCTAAAAAGATTTTTGAAATCGGTAAAAATACTTGGAACTATCTCTTTAATAAAGAAAAAGATACTTCGACTTCAATGCTTTTAACTTCTGTCATGTCAAAAGACATGGCGGACTCCCTTGCAAAATGGGACTTGGCAAAATTCTATTCTTTGCTTAGAAAAAACTTTTTTAACTTTCTTGGAAACCTTAGAGAGTTTTACACAGAGCTTTTGGGTTGTATGGAATGGGAAGGAAAACCATACGAGTCAGAATGTTTAAAGAAAACTAATTGGTCATGCCCAAGCTGTGAGAGTGTGACGAACTTTATGTGCGGGCTTGGTGGTCAGCTAGGAACCGGCTTTATGCTTGGAGGAATGCTTGGAACCGCTAAAGGCATTATGCAAATGAGCCAAATGAAAAAGGCTATCAGCCTAAACCCTAAAAAGTTTGGCGTGAATTCAGATGCGATCAAAGAGATGACCTCAAGAATGAATTTAGATAAAACACTCAAAGAGGCTAAACTTAAAACCCAAACGTTAAGATATAGAGCGTCCTTGTACACTCGTCCAATTACCGATGTTCTTTCAAGTGCTACAGAAGAGATTAAACTGCTTTCAGGTATTGGAAAAAACTTTAAAAAGTTTGTTTCACTCAATCCTGTGACCATGCCATATCACTTATCATTTCAATATTCCAAACGCTTAGGCTTTAACCGCGCCAGTGATCGCATCATCTCAAAATTTGGCAAAGGCTCAAGTGTTTATCTTGGGAAAAAATATGCTCTGCACTTTTCTAATATGACAGATAATTTCGCCATCATCGCTAAAGACCTTTATAAAATTAAGGGAGCCAAATTTAATAAAGTGATTTTCGATGACATCATGAAAAGACATCTTGATGATATCGCTAAAGAATCAAAGAAGATGGGGATGAAGGTTGAGCGCATTGAAGGTGGACAAGCTCTACGTCTTGAAAAAGCAGGGGAGAGTTATATCTACAAGCCTAATCTTAAAAGACAGATGGATATCGCTGAAAACTTCTCGCTCGAAGATTTCACCAAACATATGCAGGCCAAAGATCCAATGCTTTACAATTCAACTCTTGCGGCCAGTGCTCCAAGAATGCCTGGCTTTATTAAAGAGATGCATGCCAAAGCGGCAGCAGTAAAAGATCTCGTAACTGTCAGCGCGGATAGTGTCGATGGACTTTTATATCTAGGTCATTTTGGTGCACAGGTTGGAAGATCGAGTCGTATTGAAGATTGCCGTGATTATCTGCACGATGCTGAATACCTAGAAATGCACAAGCTTGAAAATCAATGACCCATTCTATGGGCAATGAGCTTTTCCAGTCTACCTAAGAATTCTCATCATTTATGAAGTTTTTTAATAAAGATTAGGCCACTAACTTGTCTGGTTATATGATCAATCTATATGTGATACCCAAACTTTAGACGGAGCAGCCGGATGCTTTAAAACTCCGTTAAGTTGATAAAGAAACCTCTCGAATGAGAGGTTTTTTTATTTTAGATTAACACTCAGGATAACCAAATAATGTTACATCGTAGATTGTTTGAGATTTTGTATCAATGATCAAAAGTCCTGGGAAAACTACACCGCAAACTGAACCGCCCGTATTGGATGTGAATCCAAACTCTACACCTGTACCGCGCATATTAAGAATATGACCATTAATTTTATAAAGCTCAGCTTTGCTTGGAGTTTCATCTGACGCGAAATCCTCATCACCGTGAGATGTGACAAAATCAAGAGCTTGCTTCATTGAGAATGTTCCCCAAGTAATATCGTCGATTCCTGGAAACATTGAGTTTGAATCATCATAATATTCATCAGCCAATTCCTCGCCGTCCATCTCAAGATAGTACTCTTTGATCATCTCTTTAACGGTAGAACTTTCTGTTTGAAAGCTCTCACAGGTAACAGCAAGTTTACAGATTTCAGCAGCATTTTGACTGATAGTAGAGGCTGCAAAGCCGTTTGCACTGAATAAAAGTGTCACACCTAATAGTAATGATTTCATTTGATCCCCCAAAATTTTTGTTGAATTTAGCGAGGTAATTGCGCTTTGTAAGGTTGGATTGTAAAAAATACTAGTTTAGACTTAAGGAGCTATTTAAAATTCTGTATAAATATATAAGGACGACCTATGTCAGATGACTCTAAAACCTGCCCAAAATGTACTTCACCTTACGGATATAAAGATCAAAGTTTATGGGTATGCCCAGAATGCTCTCATGAATGGAGCGACGAGGCTCTGGCAAGTGAAGAAGCTAAGCCAGTTGAAAAATTTCTAGATGCTAACGGAGTTCAACTCCAGTCAGGTGATACTGTTCGCGTCGTCAAAGATCTTAAAGTCGGTGGCAGTACTATTAAATCAGGGACGAAAGTGAAGGGAATCCGCTTATTAGATGAACCCGTCAATGACCACGATATCTCTTGTAAAATCGATGGTCATGGATCTGTTTATCTAAAATGTTCTGTCGTAAGAAAGGATTAGGTTAAAAGCCATTATTAGCCTAATCAATGGAAATCACGCACGAACATAGAGCGTGCTAAACACTTAATAATATGTTAAAATCCCGACTGCTTACGTTTCTCGCAAGCTCGTTTTAATTGGGGGTGCCCTGGTTTCGACGGGGTGTTTGGCGGGGATCCGGGCGTGCCCAGGTTGGTCTCCATGGTCCTGGTAAAAAGGAGTCCAAAACATACTTGCAGATTCTTTTGAACCTGCTGCTCTAGCTGCTTAATTGCAATCCTAGACATGAGGCGGTAGTGCCAAGAAACAGAAACTACCAAAACTGCTAAGAGTACAGTCTAACTATTCTTGATGGAGTGGCCGTTAAAACCATGTAAAAAAATATGCGGGGTTTATCTCGATCGCGTATCGAGGTCAGTCTTGTTAACTGACGATAAATGTTAACTACGCACGTAGGCCGCTCTCAAGACGATACTTCGGACGTGGGTTCGATTCCCACCACCTCCACCAAATGTGATGTCACGCGCACCGGCGTCTGAAAGACAGCCGGTTTTTTTATGTCTTTAAATTCAAATTTTTTAGCTGTTTTATAGAAAGGTAGGACAACCCCTGTCTGGGTTGATTGGGAACGCTCAGGGCGTTCAGGGCGGTTTTTACCACCCCAAACGTCGATCCTGATAACGTTGTCTGGATTGATGTGTATTGATTTAATAACGCTTTGAATAATAGCCTTTTTAGAACTAAGCGTTTTCTTTCTGAAATTGTCTCCTTTTAAGGATTCAATCCCTGCCATTATCGTTTTGACATCTAGCTGTCTATTTTCATCTTGGGCTTTTATTTGAGCCTTATCAAGGTCAACATCAACTTGTTTAGCTTGTGCCTCTAGTTCCTTAACCTCTGCGAGGATACTTTGAACGGAATCCTCATCATCTGTCATCGAGAGCACTTTCATTAGATTAGTTTTTCTTTTCTTTAACTCAACTAACTCTTTCTCTTTTTGCTTAACAAGATTTGTATAGGTTTTTTGGCCTTTACCTGAAAATTCGCCAAGAATTTTTAAAAAGTCCTTTTTCCTCTGATCGGTGCGGATTAGGCTGAACAACGTTTGTCTGATTTTATCTTCAATTTTATCAACAGGAATTCTATTTAATTTGCACCCTTGGTTTTTACTATGTGAGTAGTAGTAATGTTTACCATTACGCCCAGTACTTGCCTGACCAAAAAGAGGGGAGCCACATTCGTCACAGTAGAGAAGTCCTGACAGAATATAGTCATGAGTAGCTTTGTGGCTAATGACTTTATTTGCATCCAGCTTCTTATGAGCTTTATCGAAAATGGCTTTATCTACTATTGGCTCCCAAGAGGCTTCAACAATACTGTATCTTTCTTCAGGTTTTAAAGTATTTTGGTCTTTATCCTTATTATCTTTATTGATCTCTTTTTTTCCAAGATATGCAAGGTGAGTTAAAACACTATGAACTCCACGGTGGGTAAATTTATTTCCACCCTGAACATTACCTTCTTTTGTAATCCACTTCTTATTTTTGAATCCCTTCTCGTTTAATTCTTTTGCAACGCCAGATACGGAACCTGTCTTAAGGTATAAGGAAAAAATCTCTTGTACTAATTCAGCCTCTTTTTCATTAACAACTAAGCTACCTGAGCGATCTGGGTCTTTGTCATATCCGAGAAAAGGACGTCCCCCACTTAAAAGTCCGCGAAGTGATCTGGCATAAATATTATTTTTAATACGCTCAACTGTTAGCTCCCTCTCGAATTGAGCGAGGGCCATGATGATCGTCATAAAGACTTTTCCTGCTGGGCTAGTTGTATCAAAATCATATTGAAGACAAATAAAGTCAGCACCATGTTTATTTAGTTCTTCAACAAAGTTCAAAAAGTCTGTGACTGACCTACTTATACGAGATAGTTCTGTCACCATCACAGTATCAATTAAACCGGCTTTAACATCCTTAAGCATCTTTTGAAAAGCAGGTCTATTCGTATCTTTAGCTGAAATTCCGGGTTCTTCATAAATCTCTACGATTTTTCCCCATTTCCCTTCACTGTAACGATTTTTTTCTTTAACCCTTAGTTTTAATCGGTGGATTTGGGATGTGATTGAACCTTCATCTTTTTTAGCTGCTTCTTTCGTACTTACCCTTGGGTACAATCCTATTTTTCTAATTTTATTCATAAGACTACCTTTTGATTTTAGTTCTCTTAAAAATCAATTCTATTTTGATACCGAGAGCGTTAGCTACCTTTACTAACTGATTTAAAGCTATGCTTTTTTCAGTCCCTCTAAGTAACTTATTAACATTAACTCGACTCATTCCTGCAAGCTCTCCGACTTGTGATTGTGATAAATTCCGCTTTTCAATTTCCTTATTTATCTCGTCCATCAGTTTTTGCTTTAGTTCTGGGACTTGAGTTTCATCAATATTAGTCATTACTACCTCTCATATAAAGACTAGTGCGTAATTACACACTAGTCAAGTCTTTCTCGGTATTTCCTTGTAATTCATTAAGCACTTCTTGGAATAAAAGAAAGCACAATTGCCTAAGCCTCTGATTTTCCTCTGCTTCTTCTAGTGGGATATACTTGAGTTTTATCTCATAATCACTAATATCTGGCTTCTTATTAGTCGTTTTCGACTTGCTGAGACTTTGGGCGGCCACGAGTTTTCTTATTTGCTGGTTGCTTAATGTGGTTTAGTGCCTGCCTAAGTACATCTTCAAGATTTTCTGATTCATCAACATTATTCATTATTTTCTTTAGATATTCCTTGGAATTGAAATGCTCCTTGGCAATTTTACCCTTATACCTAGTAAAATAACTTTTATAAAATTCTGAAATGATCCAAGAGCCGAGCTTGGAAGGAGTAATTTTAATACATTTTTGATTTTTCATTTCTTCATACATAGAAGAAAGGGCCGCAATGGCCCCCTCATCTAAAATCAGCCTTCCTGATTTCAATTTAGACATATTCTATTTTTTAATCCTTTTGAAATGAGCGGTTACGATAAATTCTCGCTTAATTCTGTTTTCGTAGTTGGTGCTAGAAGTTGGGCCTTCGTGCCTAAAGTATCTTCTTCCGATGCCCTGACACGATCCATATCCCAAGAATCCTGTTTTTATACTTCCTAAATTAGGATCGGGGATCACTGTGAGACTCACCTCGTTGTTTTCTTGTAACATCTCCTTAGATACAGAAAACTCAGACCGTATAACCATACCTTCATGGTCTATAATTCTCCCAAGGGGGTATAGGTTAGTTCCAACTTTTAATCTCAATTTTGTTTCATCAATTTTATCTGAGAAAAATATATCCTGCTCGATTCTGCCGTTGAAGTTTCTATATTTTAAATTGCAATTTCCTGTGCGGTTGATGTCCCAGCAGATTTGTCTCTTCAAGAGGTCGCATCTGGGACAGATAGGATCGCGCGGCTCACAAAATCTATCTTTCCAGTGGGAACGGTAAGTCCTTTCGTAAATTTGGCTAAATGTAGGAGTAAGCATTTTTCCAGTAAATGTGAAAAGGATAATATCACCTTCATTTACGTTTGCTAGAAACGTTTCACCACTAACTCTTTCCTTTTCTACGATTGGCTCAAAATATACTTGTGGTGAATTTGGAGAGGGGGGTGCATGAGTCTCGTCGGACTCTTTATCCCAGTTTTCACCACATGAAGCCAACATAAGCATGAAAATCATCAAGAATGACTTCTTAAAAATCATTATTTTTTGCCCTTTTTGCTAGAAGGAACCCATTGAGGGTCTTCAGAAATTACCCATATCCTGTGACCTTCAATTAGTTTTTTTCCTTGAACTTGAGTTTCAATCCACTGTCTTTCTACGACTGGCTTAGAAATTACCGGAGAGTATCCCTCTGAAAAGTTTTGGGGATGATCTACTCCAAACTTATCCAAATTAAATAGTGTGTTCCTTCTAACGTCATCGTCGCGCTTCTTTAACCCTTTATGGATAAAATATGAAGCAACAGCACTGATAGCACCGCCAACGAGTGCTCCTTGTAGAGCACCTTTCCCTTTGTTATCTCTATTCATAGATGCACCGACAACTGCACCTGTAGCTGCTCCACTTGATGTTCCTACGATAAGAGAGTCCCTCATAGTCGAACAACCCGTCATTACTACTGATCCCAATAGCACCAAAATAAATGTATTACGCATAAATCTCCTCATTACTGACCGTGGTCAGAAATTAAAAAAATAAACCTGTAGTTTTAGGTATTTATAAGATTTGACCTTAGTACACCCATTCAAGGTGCCACTAAGGTAATTAGTGAACTTTAAAGATAGATTTTGTTACCTATACAATTCTCTAAAGTGATTTTGTTAGTATCCTGATGGAAATTTTCAATCGAGCAAAAGTAAAACTTTTTCTGATTGGACTTCCAGTTCATTTCTTCAATTTTGCAAATATTTTTGAATATTGACTTCTCCTTGTAGAAGTAAAAAATTAAATCCACTTGCGACGACAAGTAATAATTTGATACTAGTTTTTCATACCGACTAATAGACTTTGTAGTGTTCTCATATTCCACAGCCACTCTAAATTGTTTTGTTTTGAAATTAAAATTTACAAATGCATCACTGCGAATCTGCACAAAATGACTAAAGATTTTGTGATCTTGAAAACTTGGATTTGCCTGAATAAGATTTTCAGTCAAATAGTTTTCAAGCATTTCATTTCTTTTTAATCGTTGACCTATGTCTAAGAGAACTAAATCATGATCTGGAACTTCCGATTTTAATTTCAAATTCTTACTGTAGCCTGAATAACGTTCTTTAATAAAACGCATGCCTTTACCCGTAAGTGAATAGATAAAAATTAAATCATTTCCTTGCTTATGACCTAAAGATTGAACTAGTTTTACATTGCAAAGTCTTTTAAGGCGATAGCGTACATTATTTAAACTTGATCCCTTATAGCAATATTTGAGAATTTGCTTAGCTGTAGCTACTTTGTATTGAAATAAAAGGTCAAATAACTTGATGTCTCTTTCCGTGATATGAATCTTTGGGAACCTATAATCAAGCATCTTTTTTATCTTCTCCTTCAAATACGTCTAGTTCTTGGCTGGTATTTGAATTAATTATTTCAATTACAGGGCCAATGAATTTTCTAGTTTTATCTTTATACTCCTTTGAAAGTACTGCTAATTCACCTTCAAGTTCTTCTTCAGACAAAAAAGGTGTTTGAACTTCAATAAACTTATTACCACTTGCCCATATCCCACGGCCTTTTACATCTGGTAGTTCATGAGCCATTTTGTTTCCTAGCACCGTATTCGATCCTTGAAATGTATTCATCCTGAAGCACATTCGTCCTCCTATGTTCTCTTGTACCTTTGTGTCAATTGTCTCCTTAGTTACCTTTTGTGTAGCTAAAATTAGATGTATTCCTGCTGCTCGGGATAATTTAGAAAGTTCATCAGTGAGTTCTCTTGCCTTATTGATTAAATCTTTCTTAGTCGAATCTGACCTAACCTTTGTGTAGAGAACAGAGGCTTCATCAATCCCAATAATGATTCTGTCTAATTTTTTCCGTGCTGACCCAATATCTTTTACTTTCTCAGCCTCGATGATCTCAAAACGTCTCTCCATTTCATCTTTTAACTTTTCAAGCACCGCCACTGCATCTTGCTCAGTTTTGATAACTTTTACATTAGGCAATTCCTCAAAGGGACGCATTTCAACACCTTTTTTTAAGTCAAGGAGATACATCTGCACATTTTCTGTAGACTTAAGAATGGAGAGAAGTGTTTGTTTGAAAAAAACACTTTTTCCACCTCCAGTTGTACCTGCTATAAGCATGTGTGGAAGCGTGGCCAAAGTTTGTTGTTCAAATCCACCTAGAGATTCACCAAGTTTAAAACTGAGTGGAGATTCTTTTACTTCAGGTAATTCATAGAAACTGATTTTTTCAGGCAATCTCTTCCTTGTTAGATTAAAGGAAATGTATCTTGGATTTTTACACAAGCTAATATTTTCAACAATCTGTCCTAACGCACAGGTGAGATCACTTTCTTTCGACTGATATTTATCAAGGCCAATTCCTTCACTTTTTATAATTACTCTTGTTTTATTCTCATCAAGTTCTATAACCTTGATAACTTTAGGAGTTGAGCCATTTCCAGCTCTTAAGGACAAGAAGTCAAAATCATTTTGGTATTTTTTAATGTTTTTGAACTCCTTTATTCCTAGTAATGGTATAAAAAGAAAGAAACTAAAAACTAAGAACGTCAAAAAATAAATGATCCATGACATGGATACCAGTTTGACCGTAAGAAATTCCCCAAAGAATTGTGGAAAGATCAATTTTAAAATTACGATAAAATCATATTCATAAGTTATACAGAATATGAATAAAGTCGTTAATATTGAACATCCCCAAAAGTATGGGTTCTTTATTTTTACGTTTTTAATCCCTAAGGTGAAGATTCTGAAATATCTTGTAATCAGAATCCCAATACCATCAAATACCCTTTCAACTGCTACATGCTCTTTGTTACTCTGGCTTTTAATCACGAGACCCTCTAAACGGAGCCGTTAACGAAACAATTAAATCAATTCCAGCTTCGATAGTTACATATGGCTTTTCCTGAGCAAGTTCACCAGCTTGTCTTGATGCTTCCATATCAGCAACCTTAGAAACACCATGATACATAGCGTTTTTCATTGTGGCCTTGGGGGTAATTGCTCCACTCTCACCAAGAGCTTTTTTCTCTGTTAAAACTTCGGTCATTCCCGAAACCATACTAAGCCCTAATGTTGTCGCGATTCTTACTCCTGCTGTTCCATGATGTTCACCTTTAATACCTGTTGAGTAATCGCTTGGATTTAAAGCTTGTGCACTAATCTCAATTTCATGACCAGTTGGCAAAATCGCTTTTATAAAATTAATAAATACCTTCTCGCCAGTTCCACTGTACTGAACAGAACCAAGTAACATTGTGTCTTTGTCTAGCAACTTGCTTCCATTTCTCGAACCACCATAGGGGAGAAGAACTTTAATGAATTGCTTTTCATCCCTTGTGTCGATAGGAGTAATTAGTTTTCCGATAAAATTACTTCCGGTTGGGAGTGAGCTTTTTAGATTTGGCAGATCATCTCTTGTAATTACCTGCTTGGCCCTTAGGTTAAACTCAGGAACGGGAAGAGTTTTGATTTTCTTTGTAGATTTCCTTTTGACATCTTTTGCGTCCTTGATAGGCCCATTTGCTTTAACTTCTTCAGAATTAATTTTGTCACTTGTTTGAAACTTTTCATCATTTATCAACTCTCTACTTACATGCTTGATAATTGCACTATTTTCAGTTTTTCCAAATATTTTTGATAGAGCAAAACCAAACACTATTGTAATTAAAGAAATGAGAGTGATTGCTTTTACATTTGCGGTGCGCTTTCCTTCCGACTCAATTATAAAGAGTCTTTTCAATACGTCTTGGATTTTTTTTATAATAAATATCCTCTAGATATAATCGTGGTTGATTGATCATCCCCATTTGTAACGTGAAATGTGAATCCTTTCCTCTCATTTAGCTCAAAAAACAATCTCCCTTTAATTCCAAGGCCTGATTCAATCTGATTTCCAGAAAATATAAGCCGCTGCTTAGGAAGTTTAATTTTAGATCGACTCAGGAAAGTATCTAGTTTTTGGCTTGATAGTTTATTCTTTGAATTGTTTCTGATTGTAAAATCAAGTACAAAAAAATCTTTTTTCAGTTCTTTTAAGGAATCAAGACTACATTCAAGGCCATCTTTTAACCTAATTTTCTTGTTGATAGATTTACTTAAGAGCTTATAGCTTTTTTTCTGCGTAACAAACATTGGAGCTTCCCATGAAATATTAACAAGATCATCATAAGATCCACCTGATCCAACGTTTAGGATAAATCCAAAAGTATGATACTCACCGTATACAAAAAGATTAGTTTTTACTTGAGCTTGCGGTTGAATGGTAATGTCACTTCCGACAAATTCGATGTTGAAATAATTTTGATTTCCAATAACAACTTTTTTCGGGGTTTCTTTAAATCGTAAAACGGTAGATTGACCAAGTTTAAGATTGATGTATTCCATCTTTTTAGAGGAAACTTCAATTGACCTAATATTCCCTGCAAAAGCTAAATTGCTTAAAATAAGCAAAGTTCCTATTAGAATTAATTTATTCACTATTTATCTCCATGTTCGATGAGTCCGTTGACATATAAACCAACTGGATTCCACTTGTTTGGCGTATCTTTAATGATTTGCAATGAAATTTGGGTTACAGAGACAAGTGGTAGTCCTTTTAAACGAACAATCTTGTCAAACTGTGCGATGATTTCTTTGTCTGATACGGAAACTTTTATATTTCCGACATATTGAGATACTCCATCAAGTTTTTTGGCATTATTATTTTTGTTGCTACTCAATAGCTTTAAGAAATCCTCTGTGACAAATGGTCTTATATTTATCAGGTGTGCAGGATCATTCATTTTCTCCCATGTATAGTTACGAGTAATAAAGATTTTTACAAAATTTTTGATCTCTTCATTTTGTAAACCTATGTTTTCTCTGTTTGAGGAATACCTCTCTATTCCATTGATATCCTTACTTACGACAATTGGTGGTAAAGTTGATACATAAGCCAAAATACACAAGGAAAATACAAGTGCACCTGCTAAAGAAAAGCATATTACCTTATAAGTGTTTGCTATTCTGTTTAACGCCAACCATTGTGTTCTAGGGCTGAGATTATTCATCTAGTTTTCTCCTATTTTTAAAATCCACACCAATGACATTACTTGGCGTTTTTCTGGATTGATTAATTGTTCGCATTTGATTCATCTTTTCAGCGAAATTCGTTTTTGCTTTACTTATGTTGTTTTTCATTCCTACTCCCATTCTTGAAAATCCATTTTTGGTGCCTTGTGCAGTTCCACTTATTGCTCGTTTTCCTTGTCTCTTAGCCACTTCACTTACAACTTTCCCTGTTGCATAAGTTGGTGCTGCGGCTAGAGCCGATGCGGCACTTGCCATCCCATCACTGATCAATGATTTTGTAGTGAATGGAATAAATAACATTGATAAGCCGATACAAAGATTTACGAGTATTGTAGTTAGGAAGTTATCCCAATTATCAACTGCGGGACTGGTTGCAAGTTTTAAAAGCATGACTCCTAAAATAGACCAAAGTATTTTCCATACTACGACGTTGATCAAACCTTTATACAAATTTGAAGTTACAAATGATGTTCTTTTTGAAACGTACATAAGTATCATCAAAGGTGAACAAACATAGAGCACAGACCACACGAAGTGTACGAGAACATTTGCAACAAATACACCAACGTAGGCAATAATGTATGAAAGCAAGTTTAGAATGAAAATTACTGCTTCCCTAAATTTAAGCCAACTCACCTCGGAGTCTTTATAAGTATCTTCAAGGTGTTTCATTAAATCCCAAAGTTGTGATATCCCTTGAATTCTTTCAGTAACTCCATCGCCAACCATTGCAATAGCGTTTATACACTGGTCAAATGAAATCAAAAGAATGATTGAGATAACCACACGCTTGATGATATCTCCGACATTTGGATTCTCTTCTGGAAATTTGAAAAATTCTAATATGATAATAAAAACAGTAAATGGTACGAGTAGTATCCAGTATAGTTCTCTTATATTAGAATTTAATTCCCGACATACCTCTGGCAGGTATTCAAACATTAGAATTTGGGAAGACTGAAACTTCCGTCAAATGATTTAAAACTCTTTCTGATGTCGCCATTAATTTTATTAAAATGGCCAACACTATCTTTTCCATCCTTATTGAGCATTGCTAGATTTTCACCTTGAAGTTTTAAAATCTGACCATTGATCCTTAATATTTGATTCAATGTATGTAAGATTTTCGCGTTGGTTTCAGCACTCATTCGCGCCGCTCCTTTTGGTGAAGCACTACGGCTTTGAATAGATATTTTTGTTGCATTTTCCTCCTGTTTTTCTGCATATTCTTTAATCCTTGTGGCCATTTTGATACTTTCTGCAACGGTTTGATCATGAAGCATTTGTAATGCGGCTTCATCTGATTTTGGAATAGCTCCGTAAACTTCTTGAATAGTATTAAAGGCCTTTTGGAAATTTTTAATTTCTCCTAAGATTTTCTCATCTTTAATAGGAAGTGAGTTTAAAAGGCCAATTGAATTCTCTAAGCCAGCATTAATTAACTTTATATAGTCGTTCCCATGCTTTGCTGTATCTATTGCCATTTTGAGTTGTTGATATCTCTTAATGTTTTCAGCAAGTATTTTTACTAGGTAGGGGATTTGTGCCCATCCTGCACCGCCATCTCCCCAAAATGCAAAACTCGTATTGCTGTTAAAGACTAACAGAACACTTACAGTTATCATTTTAATTTGTCTTATGATGCCTCCTTAGGATCAAATGCGATCTTTTTTAGAATTTCAATCGTTGGTAAATCTGGAAATTTATTTTTCACTTTCTGGATCATTGCTTTGTCGTGGCCGTCAGTAGTGCAAATCCAGTAGCTAAGAGGGTCAGGAATAAGACGTAAAATTATCTTGTTTTCATCTTGCATATACAAAAATTCAGAATATTCGCCTTTTACCAATTCTAGTGACTTGATGGTTTCTACTTCGTCAAGGGAGAAATCCATCGTCTTCCCGAAGTCGTCCCAATCAATTTTTCTTTGCCTCAAAATAAATACGCTACTCGTATTAGGGAATACAGCATTTTTAATATCTTGATTTGAAAGAAAGTCTTTATAATTCTGACTAATACACCAAATCCCACCATTAAACTTTCTAAAAGTTCGGTAAGCTTCTAGTGTAAATGACAGACCACTTGGAGTCTCAAAAAGCTTCCATGCTTCATCTATGATTAGTAAATATGGCCTTGAAGTATCCTTCGATGCTTCATTTTTTATATAATCTGTGAATAGAAGTAAAAATACATTCTGAAGCTCAGGGTAAGTATCAAGACCTTTCATTTCAATTGTCACTAAATCTTTAGACAGCTTAATATTGCTTTGACCATCTAGCATCTTTCCAAATGCGGTATTTCCCGTCCACGAATACAAAATTTCAGCATACTTTTTCATATCGGGATGAGAGTGTGTTTCTAATACTTTTTTGAAGTCTCCTAGCGTAGGACTTATTTTTTTGCAGTTTTCGTAGGTTTTAAAAATTGCCTCTTCAAGTAAAGCCTTGTCTCGCTTTGGTAGTCCTTTTGAATCATCATCTTTTAAGATTGACTCAAGAGCAGCAAGGATTAGCTTAATTTTAGATGTAGTAGGTTTCTTTTCAGAATCATCTAGCTCAAACATATTTAGACAGATACTCGAATCAATGTTTAGATCAATGAACTCGCCATCTAGAACCTCTAAAAGTCTCTGGGACGAAGCGCCATTGTCAATCCATACGATTTTTGGTGTGGGATTTTGCCCATAGAATTGGAGCATAAGCTGACAAATGGTGAAGCTTTTTCCTGCACCAGAACCTCCAAATATCAAACCATTCCAATTAGGTAGTTCTTTTGCGAAAGGGTCGAGTGAAAACAAAGAATAGTCTCTTGTTGGCAGTAGACAAACAGGAGTGCTGTTTCCTTTCCAATTTCCGTAAGCAGGTAGTAAATGAGCTGCATTTGAGCTTTTTAGCTTCTTGGGCCTTAGGCCTCGACATACGCCCGGCCCAGAACCAATAAATGCGTCAAGAACTGGATGCATCTCAATTAGTCCTTCACTCTGATTTAGAGATTTAAATGCTTTGAGCACAGCATCTGATTTATTATCAAGTTCTTCCAAGGAAGAATCCCAAATAATGACGTTTAAATCCATTGACACTAATTTTTCAGAGCCTTCTAAAAGTTCTCTTATCAATTCTTCAATCTGACCAAGTTTGCTTTCTGACTCAATATCGCTAACGTTTTTACTTCCTGATGCCATAGAATGAGCTAGTCTTCTTTGAATTTGAAGCTTTTCTATTTCTTTCTTTTGATCATCAATCTTAATTCCTTGTGTGAGGTAAAAGTAAAAGGGAAGTTTCAATAGATTTTGAATCATTGCAGAATAAGTGACCCCCTCAGGTAATAAAGAAAGAGTGATTACCTTATAATTTAATCCATCAACTTCTAATATGCCCTTTTTTAAGGATAAGTCCGATTGTAAAACTTGTTCTGAAAAGCTTGGGGAAAACAAGAGTTTGTCTTCTCTATACTTTGGCAATCCTAATTTTTTGATTCTATCTAAATTGAAATATTCAAAAACTATTTCATGCCATTCGGCTGGAGTTAATTTTTGAGGCTTTAATCCACAATAATTAAGAGAGTTCTCTATTTGATTACAGTTACGTTTAAATGTCTTCTTATAGTTAAAGTATTGATGCCTGAATATTTGTTCATATTTCCTTTGTGCTTCCCAAAACTTCTGTTTTGAGTATTTGTGTTTCTCACTTCGTAAGAATAAAAAAATATCTGTATTAAAATAATTCCCAAATTCCATATTACTTCTGAAAAATTCAACCCGTGATGCTTTAACATTTTTGTAAATGGTTGGAGACGTTGAGCTTAACTGTTCGTGAGCATTAATTTCAGATTCAAAATCCGGCGATACTTTATAAAATATTTGAAAAGTTAAACCTTCAGGAGCACCTGAAATAAGATGTTCAATATTTTGTGATATAAGGTTTATTTTTTCACTTGTTGTGCAATTTATGTCGATCCCATTAAGTCTGAATCCAACCCCAAGACTTCCATCCTCGTACACCATCAAGTCATCATCGAAATGCCAATATGGTAATTTGTCGTTAAAGCTTTGATACATATATTTTCATCCTTTTTGCTTCATGGTTTTTACTTCTCATACCTGCTGAATACTTTCCTGAATCTACATAAAATCTAATTAAATGGATCAAGTATCCATCTGCTTTATTACGCTTAGTAATGAAGAGTACAAATGCCATTAAGAGTGGGACAACAAAAACAAGGTAAAAGCCAAGAGTTGTTTGTCCAAAAATTAGATTCATTATTGCAGCAAATAATAGTACGAAAAGAAGATCGTGGACTTCTAAGCCCACGATCTTAAGTTTAGAATCAAGCTTTCTATGGATTATAGATTGATTCAATTTCATTTTATTGTCCTGCTGCTGATTGAAACCAACTGATAATGTGTGGGGCCATAAACCCAACGACACTACAGACAATTACCATAATGATTCTTGTCTTTGCTCCACCATCACCAGTGAGTGCCAAGATCACGGCGTAAACTAATCCAAGTACACTGACAAGCGGTAAAATAACTGTGATCAGTTTAGTGGTTAGTCCTTGCATCTTAGATTCAAATCCACCTCCAATTACCTGAGCAAAAGCTGACTCTGGAAAGAAAGCCATTACACCAATTAAGCCAACCATTAAAAATACAGAAAAAGCAGTAGATTTATTCATTATTGTTTTGCTCCTAGTAGAAGTTTTCTAGTATATGGGCCAAGATTCATAACAATATCCCCATTAGTGCTAGGCCCACTATGACCTTCGCCAATAGGTCTTCGCTGATGAAATTTTCCATTTCTCTTGATCACTACCTCGACTCGATAGTTGATTTGCTCATCTGTTGAGTCCATTGGTTTTAGGAAGTATTGGTTTTCAGGGTGCATATCAATTTTCAATCTGTATTCACCAAATTGTTCATCATGAAATGCAACACCAGCAGGATAGTGTTTGTTTGTTTGCTGGTCGTACCACCAAAGTTGAAAAGTTTCGTTTTTTAATGTTTTATTTGTTTCCATTTATTACTCCAAAATTTATTAAGAATTTACTAGCCATTTACATTCCAAGTTTTAAATTAAGCGATACATAACTCCCTTTGGCTTTCTTCTGCCATTAGCTCTTTCAATCTAAGCAAGGCATTTTCCTTAATGTTGATGACTTTAGATACTGTGGTTCTAATTTCTTTTGCGATTTCGTATTCACAAAGGTTTTCCCAAAAAGTCAGATAGATAACGACCAATTGTTCTGATGGTAGCTCGGTGACTTTTTCTCGAACAAGGGTTTGCATCTCTAGAGGATATTTAGACCGCTTAATATTTTTATTGTTAATCTTGTTCAAATATTTCTGAGCTTCCTTGGCATCAAGATGTTTTTTCATTCTTTCTGGTGTCCATGTGGTTTCTTTAACGTCCATTGTTTTTTCCCTTTAAAGTTTAAAAGTTGAGTAGTATTGAATTTTTCTTTGTTCTTCTCTTATTTCATCAAGTCTTTCTGTATTTATGGGGCGATTTGCGACTACCCAAAAGTGCTTTGCTTTTGAAAGAATTGTGATGAAGATTTTCCTGCCGATTTTTTTTATTTTTTTTAAAACCATATTTCCCCCTGAGTTTCTCAGTTAGTTTCTGGTTTTATGTATTGCTGAACTTGTGCCAACTTTTAGAAAAAGAATATTCCTAAAGAAAATAGATAGTTATAGATTTATTATTGGGAAATAGAGGCAAAAAAAATATCGCACAAAAATGTCGTGCGATATTTATGAGTTGCAGTTGTGCGATATTAATATATTTTAATCAAGCTGATTTTCTAGAGACTGAGTTATTATTTCCATAGCATAATCAATATCTGATTCTTTGCTAACAGATAAACGGACGTTTCCATTTCCCCATTTTCCTTGGCCAGCGATATCAACACAAAGCCCTTTTGGGTCATATACTTGGTCGATGTCCATATTAATCGTAAGCCAAAGTCTTTTTTTCTGGGGAACTATGTCTACAAAATTTGTGTCAGCTTTATAAGCGATATAGAGCTTTTTTACTTCCTCTGTAACTTGTGGATCAAGATTCATAATTCTTTGGCTTATTTTCTGGAAGCAATTAAAAATCTCATCAGTCATCTGGAACTGCTCAATTTCATATTCTTCTTTTTGGTCATCTTTGTTCGGTTTTCGATAAATATCAAGAATATCTTCACTGATAGGGAAGTTTTGAAAAACTTCAATTGCTCTATTAGTTAGTTCATTTTCACGTTCCAGTATTGCTGTTTCGTCCCATTTAGATTTTGATCTCACACTTTCGTTTAATACTAATGGGCTATTTTGAAAACCTTTTGGAGCATTCAACTTTTCTCTATATGGTTTATTGGACATCTCTGAATTATAGCCAGTTAGAGTTAAGTTTCCGATTGTATGTAACTTTGATTCATGAACCCTTTTCCATTCACTTCCAAGTTCCTCTTTCCATTCTTGGTTAAGTGTTTGTGGCATAATATGCTCGATTGAATACTCTTCAATGTTGACAGGTTCTTTCCTTCCAAAGTTTTCTAACTTTCCAAGTAAGTATGAACGGGATCTGAAGTTATATATGTTTTTCTTCTTTAGAGACTCAATAAATTCTTCATTTTTAGGAAATCTCTTGTAGCTTTCAAGTAAATGAAATTTTGCCTTAAACGAGTTAAAGTAGTCTTCTTTGTTAATGTCTTTATGAAAAACAGAGAACGTTTTATTCATAGAGTTTGTAGGAATTTCACATATGGCCCTTCTGAAAACATAAGATTCGATCATTTTTAACATGGATAAAAAGTCTGATTTTTCCATCATGTTTTTTTTGTAATCGACGTAGAGAGATAGAACCAAAGGGTATGAGACATCCACTTTGAGATGTCTCAAATCGGCAAATTGGATTTTTAAGTCATTATCTGTTTCTTTTCCTAGAGCAAAATTTGTGTAGTAGCCTGCGACAGTCAAAAATTCTTTTGCCTTTTCTTGCACATCGAAGTCCTTCAAACTCTTGATGTATTCTTTGAATGACTCATATACTTTGTCGTATTTTGGAATTTTTCCCGTTGTTATTGTGAGATAGTCCCTGAAGAAATCTGTCATTTTCCCAATGTTGTCACCGAATAATTGTTCCATCGGATACCACGATTGAGCATATATTTTATCTTGGACTTCTTTCGATTGCCCCATAATTATAAAATTTCGTATCAAGTCCGCCTGTGATAAATCTAAGCCAGTTGAGTTGAGACTTTCAAAGATTAGTTGTGGGTTATCCTTCCCAAATTCAAGGGCAGCATCAACAATTATTAATTTTTGAATTCCATTGAAAATGGTTTGAATATTTTCGGATGTGATCTTCTCAAGAAAAAAATTGTAGTTATCTTCTATTCGTTTTGATGCATGCTCATCAAGTGGAACCCCATCTAGTAGCTTTATCAAGGTTTCCTTGTCTTTTTTTGTAAGTAAAAGTTTGAATTTTTCTTCGCCATTCTTGTGTGGATTAAAAAGATATGAATCTTTTATTTCATCTGAAGAAGTTTCATTCAAAACAGAGCTATCATTTTTGTTAAGGAACTCACGAATAGCTGTCAAAAGTAAAGTAAGAGTTGTTAATCTTTGTTGACCATCAATTACTAAATATTTCGGTACACCTGTTGTGGTGACAATTTCTGGTTGAAAATATACAACCGATCCAATGAAGTGTGCTTCAGAATGTTCTTTTGCGCCCGCTGCTAGAATATCAATCAATAATTTTTCACAGTGCTTTATGCCCCAAGAATAAGTTCTTTGATAGATTGGTATTTGGAATTGTTTTTTTCCTTCTAGAAATGTTAGAAGATGAGCGTCCTGTGCCTTCATATTTGCCTTTACTATTTATGTTGAAATTACATCAAATAATCGGCAAATTATCGTAATTACTTGAGAATTTTTATTTAGACATTCCATCTTTTGCGAACAAGTTTGATTCTGATTTTGCGCGAATTAAAAATAATACTAACGAGGTCAGGTAAATATAAATATTCCATTTGTTTATGAAAATCCAACCTAGTTGAGCTATACCATAGCCGAGGTACATGGGATGACCAATGAAGCGATATAAGCCTTTGGTCTGCTTGGTTCCGCGTTTAGCAGGAGAAACTCCAAGTTTTGTTCCTAAATCAATAGTGGCCCAAGTAACGATTAGAAAGCCAACTATGGTTAATAGGTCTGCAATTAATCTATAAAGTCTTATTTCTAATCCGAAGGGAGCTGAAAAATAGAGTAACGGAAGACCACTTGATATATAGGCGATTATGGCCATGGTTTTTGTCGATTTTACCTCGGCATTTTGTCGTTTAGCAAAAAAATAGGAAGCAATCAAATCTCGAAATGAGAGCACAAGAAAGAATAGCTCTCCTGACTGTGCCCATCTTGTAATTGAAATACTTGCGAAATTAATCATTATTAAGCTTCCAATATATTTCTTATAATCTGTTTTGATCGCTTCTGTTATCAGCATATTAGATACCTGGGTTTTGTCTTCCCTCTAAAATTCCTCTGATATCTAGGTCTGGAAACTGCTGCCTTTGCAATTCTTCAAGTAGGATTTCCTTTCCTTCGATTAGTCGGATGTAATGAACCATGTTTTTGATTATTAACTCTTTCTTTTCTTCTTCTGTTAATACCACTTGTGGCTCGTTGCCTTCTCTTAGTTCTGCTTTTCCATTGTTAAGAAGATTTACGAGTACAGTTTCTTGCTCAGTTATTAACTCTGGCAAGCTGGCAATCTCATCGGCATAGCTTTTAATTGTTTGTGCAGAGGCTCCAATTGCTAATAATAGAGCGACTACTTTTAATGTCATTTTCATTTTTTTCCTCCCATCTTAGATAGAAAATTGTTTATTAATTCGATAGTTTCATTTGGATGTTCATAATGAACGAAATGTCCTGCATCATTTATAACTGCTAGATCAAATCCACCAATGTCAGCCTCATGTTTTGCAGAAGAGGGCGGCATTACTCGATCAAGTTCACCAGTTATAAATAGTTTTGGAATGTTTAAATTCTTTAGAGATTGTAGACATTCTTCTTTTGTCGCACTTTCTGCAATAGCGTTGCTGTAGCTTTTTACACAAACAGTATCATCAGTGATTACCTTAATACTGTTAATTGAAGTCTTAGGGTTGAAATAAAAATCTCTATAAACAAAAAACCATTCTTTATAAATTTCATTTGTAGGCGAGTCTTCTAGCTTTTTTGAAATATCAATATGTGCCTGTGATAACTCAATATCAAAGTTTTGATTTAATATTTTGAATGCATTTTCCGTAACTGGTGAGCCGATGACAATTAAGCCAATAATATTGGTATTGATCTTACTTGTAATGTCTATCGCTTGAATCCCTCCAAAGGAATGACCACAGAGAACGACATTTGAAATATTTGAAATGTAGTCTTCGATCTCTTCTAACAGGTTTGAATAGTTCGGCTCTGTTTTCAACTCAGAAGTAGTTCCCATAGCGTCTAAAAAGTGTAAGTTGAAATTGTCACTCAGATTTACTAATGGTTTGAATGATAATGAGCTAAGCCCCGGCCCGCCAGAAACAAAAACCAAGTTAAGGTTAGAATTTTTATTCTCTATGTATTGGATTTTCATTATATACCTACCTGATTAGCAGATGGTCTTCCTCTGCTAATATGTGGAATCAAATCTTCGAGGTCATATTTCTTAATCCATCGGTGAAGAGTAGAGATGTGAACACCTAATACTTTTGCACCTTCCACTTTGTTTCCTTTGACAGTGTTCAAAGCATCAATAATACTCGATTTAATTTCAGCTTCCTTAAGCTTCTCATAGTCAAATTTAGGTTTTATGTCTTCAACCATTTTAGGAGCTGAAATGTTTAAGGCCTTATATATTATGACATCATCAATTGTTCTTCTGTCTGTATATACAAGGGCACGTTCAATGACATTTCTTAACTCTCTGACATTCCCCGGCCAGTGATATTCTTTTAAAGCACTATATGCTGAAGGTACAACATTATAGTATTCGCCATCAGCAAGTTCATTAATAAACATGGTCGCATAATAATCTATGTCTTCGGGCCTATTTCTTAGAGCAGGAAGTTTGAAGATAAAAGTATTCAATCTCTGCTGTAGATCGAGTCGAAATTTTCCTTCCTCCACGAGTTTATCTAAGTCATGATGTGTTGCCGCTATAAATCTAAGATTTACTTTTTTAGGTACAGTAGACCCAACTGGCATTATTTCTTTTTCTTGAATAGCTCTAAGAAGTTTTGCTTGTATTTCAGGTGAGCAGTCACCAATTTCATCAAGAAAGAATACTCCATTATGAGCCTGTTCAAGCAATCCGATCTTATTAGAAGTCGCACCTGTAAAGGCTCCTTTAATATGACCAAATAATTCAGACTCAGCAGTCTCTTTTGGAATACTGGCCATATTAGCTGCAACAAGGCGTTTCCCAAGAAAATTAGAAATATACTTCGCCATATATTCCTTTCCTGTTCCAGATTCGCCATTTATTAGAATGGATGCATTGCTATTACTCTGAAGAAGTTTATCAATGCTTCTGAAAATCTTTTTAATTTCTTTTGATTTGGTTTTGAAGTCAAAGCTTCTGCTTTTTTGTCTTTCTAGTTCCTTTTTCTTTAGAATACCTTTTCTAATTGCAAGCCTGAGGATGTCATCATGGTCTCCATCTTTTGTTACAAACTCAACCAGAGGCCTTTTCATTGCCTCGACAACTCTTTTTGTTTCTTTGTCGCCACTTAAAACAATAAATGGGATCTGATGATGTTCTTTTATCATGTAGTCTATAAGAGATAGTCCATCTTGTTCATGCCCCTCAAAGTTAAGATCAATAACAGCGAGTTGAATGTTATTTGCTTTCAGACTTTCTTTGGCTTCAAGCACACTCGATGCAGTATAGATATTAAACTCATCAGAGAGTAGAATTTCACTACTTTCTAATATGCCTCTATCATCATCAACTAATAATACTAGTTCTTTTTCCATAATTACCCCTGTAGCCTAATGTCAAAACAAGCACCACCTAAATGAGATTTTCTATAGATGATTTTTCCACCATGAAGTCTTATGATGTGATTTGCGCTTGATAATCCGATACCTAAGCCATTTTTCTTCTTTGATTTTCCTCTTCCTTGTAAAAAGAGTGAAACCATTTCTTCTTGAATGCCTTCACCGTCATCTGATACAGAAATGGAAATTTCCTTTTCAAAGTTTTTGACTGCAACTTCAACAACATTTTTACTTGCCTCTATTGCATTTACAACGAGGTTGCTTACTGCCCGTCCTAACATCATATTGTCATGAGCGAAGCTTGTTGAATTTGCATCATACGTTTCTATTATTTCTATATTCTCATAATCGGCCATCGCCATTTGTGCTTGGCCAGTTGCTTTCTTAACAGAATCAGTAATATCTTGATCAGTTGGGTTGATTTCAACTTTTAAATTACCTTTTGATGCCTTTACTTGGAAAAGAATTTGCTCAGCAATTTCAGCAACTCTATATTTAGCAAAGTCCTTTTTGTCCTCAGATATACCGTCTTTGTTAATAATTTTTATCATTTGTTTTAACGCCGCAACAGGAGTGTGGAGGTCATGGATTAGTTTTTTATATGCCTCTACTGCTAGCTCTTTTCCTTTTGCTTCTGCTAATTTATTATTGCTTAATTTAAGCTGTGAGTTTGTTGTTAAAATTGCATTATAAATATTTTCGAGTTCTTCAATTCGTAAATACCCGTTTAGATTTACTTCTCCGAATTTTTTTAATTCATAAATACTATTTTCAAGGTCTTTTATAGGTTCAATCGACTTCTGGGCTACAGAGATTATTTTTGTGGCCAAAATATTTAGTAATATAAAACTGAGTATAAAAACGATAATCGCTACAGCTAAGACCATCGAGAATAAATCTAGGATTGGATTTAATAAATAGATTGACCCTTTTGAAGATGAAGGGCCACCTTCTCGTTTTATTCCAGTTTTAGAAATCAAGTAGGTCATAGAAAGATCGCTATCAATTCCTATGACCTTTATCCCTTCGACATGATAAGGTTTTCCGATCAAAGTATTATCCGAGCTGGAAGCAATGACCTCATCATTTTTTTCAATGTAAATGATGACGTTTTTCTCATCAGCTACTGAATTGATAAACCTTTGAAGTTCTGGGCCATCCTGAGTTTCAACCAAGGTTGAAATATGTGGTGAGATCGCCTTCACGAATGATCTATCATTTTCAGAATAAAAAACAAGGATTGCATAAGCTGCAAATAATGCTGTCATTAATGATAAAGACACTGGAAATGCAATCTTGTATGGTAACATTTTCTTGGACAAATATTCTTTGAAGGTTAAAGTTCTTTTCATCACTTTTCACCTCCAAACATACATTTTGAATCGAATTCAACTTTTCTATAGTCAATATAAGCAACTGCCAATAAGTTTGGTTGGAAATTTCTAATACAATTATGAATCCAGTAATGAGGTCTTGAGTGGAACAGGTTCGCAGACAATGAAAGATCGTTTACTCTTTTTGCGAGTTGTTCATAGACTTTATAACGCTTTAAACGGTCATTCAGTCCTCTTGCCTTGATAAGAAGGTTATCAATCAATGAATCGCTAATTCCGCTATAGTTGTCAGGATTACTAGAAGCAAAATTGTTCAAAAGAAATTCTGTGTCGGGATAATCAACTATCATCGAAACAAGAAATGCCTGAAGAGATTTGTCTTCATATCTTTTCATCATTTCTGACCATTCCATAATTTCCGTCTTTATATTCCAACCTTTGCTTTTCAACTCTTTTTCAAAAAAATTTGCTATTTCTTCACTTTTTTCAAGCCCAAAAGGAATGGTAATTTTAATTAGTGAATGAGGGGGGATAGCCACGTTCTTAGTAGACATGTTCTTTTTTTGTACATGGCCCGGAAATCCTTGAGGAACATAACCAAAAGCTGGTGCAGCACTCGGATAGAATTTTTTCCTAAACTTTTCGTTATCTATACTGGCTTGAAGTGCCTTTCTTACTTTGAGGTCATCAAGAGGTGGAATTCTGGAATTGAACCCTATAATCCATGTATCAGCAACAACTGTGCTAATATCTTGCCCTTGTTTAAATACATCCTCCATACCACTAAGAGGCCAACTTGATAAATCATGAAGCTTTCCAGATTTTGCTTCTTTCATTGCAGTATCTTGGTCAACCGCCCTAAGAATGAGAGTTTTTAATCTAGGAGTCTCTCCATGATAGTTTTCAAACCTCTTTAAAATAATGTCATGCTTATTTTCAGATATCATTTTGAATGGCCCCGATCCAATGGGGGTTTTGAAAAAGTCTTTCTGATTTATTTGATTTGCTGGAAGTATTTTTGCAGTACCGCCAGCAAGCACATATAGAATTGGAGGAAAAGGACTTTTAAGTTCGATTTTAACTATATTAGTACCAATTATTTTTATTCCCTCTAATACTTTTGATTTTCCTGAGTGGTATTCATCTGCACCCTTGATCATATCGTAATATTTAAAGACCTTGCTTTCAGGTGCAAGCATTCTACTTAAGGAGATTTGTACGTCATCAGCAGTTATTTTCTCTCCACTATGAAACCTTGCCTTGGGATTTATATTGAAGGTTATCGTTTTGCCGTCATCACTCGTTTCCCAAGATTCAGCAATTCCTGCTTGGATGCTGTAGTTCTCAGTAAAACGTAAGAGTCCTTCATACACCAATTCAGAAAAAATAAGTGAAGCACCGTCATTCATTTGCGCAGGATCGTAAGTAACTGGCTTGGAATACACCGCCTTGATGTAGGGAATTTCTACATGCTTGGTGTTCGACTTCTTTTGAAGGTGGTAAGTTCCTCCAATCAAAATTAGTGCTGTGAATGTTGTTCCAAGAACAATCTTTTTCAACTAATCCCCCTCGTGGATTAAAAGGTTCTGCACATTCCATAGGCAAAGGTCGTGCCAATGTCTAAAGACATGACTCGGCAGGTTATACAAGCGTTATTTAGGTGGATAGACAATTATCTCTGTAATAATTTCAGGATTTTGATACTCGTAAGGTCAAAACGATACTGTTTTGTTAAGCGGCCAGTCCCAAATTTGAGAAATAAATATCGCATGAGTGCTATATTTAAAAATATCGCGTGAGATATTTTATGCGATATTTTTTCTTAAAAACTGAAAATCAATTTTTCTTAACTTACTTAAATTTAACTTGGATTCTTAGTTAAGAAAAGGTGGCATTAGGATTGCTTTAATTAAGCACCTACTGCCTTTAGGTTAATTTTGCTTGTAGACACAATGCAACGACATGCCGGGCTAGGGCCCGATTAAATGAAATTTCTTAATCTTGTCACTTTAAATTATGATATATATCATACTATACCCTAGGGGGGGGATGGTAAAAAATTAATATACATATGAATAACAAGGGGAAATAAATGTTCAAAATTCTAAAAACTTTTACTGCTGCTGTAATTCTAGCTCTTTCATTTAATGTATTGGCGGAGGGTGGCCATGATCATGGAGTTAAATCATCTCAGAATTCGATGATGAAGAATATGTCCAGTCATATGTCATCAATGATGAAAACTATGGAAGAAATGCAGAAAACTAAAGACCCGAAAAAGAAACAAAAATTAATGGCCCAACATATGGAGCAAATGAAGTCTCATATGGGAATGATGAAAAATATGATGGGGCATATGCAAGGAATGATGAAAGATAAAGAAGGAATGGGAATGATGAAAGATATGGAAGGCATGATGGGAAAGATGCATAACATGATGGGTGAAAATATGGGTATGTGTATGGGGAATATGTCTGATATGAAAATGAAGAAGAAAGGAAAAAAACAAGATCATAGTGCCCATCATTAAAAATAAGGAGAATTGATATGAAGACGATTTTAATGGCAACGACATTTACATTAATACTGGCAAGCTGTGCTCACAACTTCATGCGTGGAACAGTGGCAATGAAAACTGACAACAAGACTGCTCATGTTTGCCTTGGTGAGAATGATGTTAAGGTTGGCGATAAGATTGATTTTTACTCCAACCACTGCTCCGGTTTTACTGGAGGTCGTGAAGGAGGTGGTGATGTGAGAGAGTGTAAGATGGAAATTCTTGGAACTGGTACGATAACGAAGCTCATAAACAGTCATTATTCTGAAGTAACAACTGATGGTAGTTTTAAATTAAGTGAGGGAACGTTGGTTCAAAGACAAAGGTAGTAACGGAAAATAAATTTAAACAAATGGATTCATATCATTGGATTGAATTCATAGTGATAAAATTTTAATGCAGGATGGAAACAATGCATAAGGGAACTTCCCATTTAAAACAAATTCCTCAAATGAAGAAAATAGAGGGACAAGTTCGTGGAATAATAAAAATGATCGAAGAAGAGCGTTACTGCATAGATATTCTTCATCAGTTTAAAGCGGTTCAATCGGCCCTTAACACGGTTGAATTAAAAATTTTAAAATCTCATGTGGAGGGATGTTTAAAAGATTCAATTAAATGTAAGGATTCAGATCGAACTCAAGAATTGATTGATGAAGTTATGGATATCGTAACGAAAGTGAAAAAAGGAAGACTTTAGTAAAAGGAAGAAAATATATGGATAAAGAAGCAGAAAAACCAAGTTGTTGTCATCACGAACATAACCATCATCATGGTCATCACCACGGCGACAAACCGAAGGTAGCCGCTGATCCAAGTGCCATTTATACCTGTCCGATGCATCCTGAAGTCAGACAAGTCGGCCCAGGAAGTTGTCCCAAATGTGGTATGGCACTTGAGCCACTTATTGCTGAGAGTGAAGATGTTGCCGAATTAAATGATATGAAAAGAAGGTTTATAACGGCATCTATTTTCACAATACCTCTTTTTATTATCTCAATGGGTGATCTTTTGCCCGGCAAACCAATTTCTTCCTTGATGTCTCCACAGTTTAAACTTTGGAGCGAATTGATATTGGCCACACCTGTTTGCTTATGGTCAGCGTGGCCATTTTTTGTTCGAGGGATAGATTCTATTAAGACACGTAACCTTAATATGTTCACGCTTATTGGCCTTGGAGTGAGTGTCGCTTTTATTTATAGTTTAGTCGCAACACTTTTTCCGGGGATTTTTCCTCCTTCGTTTAGAAATGCAGACGGGCACGTTGCTGTTTATTATGAAGCAGCAGGAGTTATCGTTACTCTTATTCTTCTAGGCCAAGTCTTAGAACTCAAGGCCCGTAACCAAACAGGAGAAGCGATCAAAAAGCTCTTAGGTCTTGCCGCTAAGTCGGCTCGAAAAATTCAAGATGATGGATCGGAAGTTGATGTCCCTCTTGATGAGGTTCAAGTTGGTGACAAACTGAGAGTAAGACCCGGAGAGAAAGTTCCCGTGGATGGAACTGTACTTGAAGGAAAAAGCTCCGTTGATGAATCGATGATAACTGGTGAGCCTATACCCGTTACAAAGTCAGAAGGAGACAAAGTTGTCGGTGCTACAATAAATGGTACTGGTGGACTTGTTATGCGAGCAGAGAAAGTTGGCGGAGAAACATTACTTTCAAGAATTATTCATATGGTAGCTGAGGCTCAAAGAAGTAAGGCTCCCATTCAAAAACTTGCTGATACTGTCGCGGGAATATTTGTTCCAATTGTAATTGCAATATCTATTATTACTTTTATTATTTGGGCAGTTTGGGGGCCAGAACCAGCTTATTCATTTGCTATTATTAATGCTGTCTCTGTTCTTATTATTGCTTGTCCGTGTGCTCTAGGACTGGCAACCCCAATGTCAATCATGGTGGCCACAGGACGTGGTGCTTTACAAGGTATTCTTTTTAGAGATGCCGAATCAATTGAAGTCATGAGAAAAATTGACACTCTAGTCGTTGATAAGACTGGAACTCTAACTCTTGGAAAGCCAAAGCTTGTAACGGTTCAGCCAACAGGTAGCTCTGATTCAAATGAATTTTTATCCCTTGTGGCTAGCCTTGAACAAGGAAGTGAACACCCTCTTGCTCAAGCAATAGTTGATGGGGCTAAAGAAAAAGGAATCGCATTAAGTGAAATTAAAGATTTTGAATCAGTCACAGGAAAGGGAGTTAAAGGAAATATTTCAGGCAAAGTCGTGGCCCTTGGAAATAAAGCTTTAATGAACGATCTGAATATTGATTATAAAAACTACCTTGAACAAGCTGAAAATTTCAGAGCCGAAGGTCAAACTGTTATGTTTGTGGCAATTGATGGAAGCTTTGCTGGTTTAATAGGTGTTGCTGATCCGATAAAAGAAAGCACTCCTAATGCTATCAAAAAACTGCATGAGGAGGGGGTAAAGATTGTCATGCTTACAGGAGATAGCAAAACAACTGCAATGGCAGTAGCTAAAAAGCTTGGTATTGATGAAGTTATCGCCGAAGTTCTTCCACAGGATAAAGTCGAAGTCGTGACAAGATTTCAAAATGAAGGTCATATGGTGGCCATGGCCGGAGATGGGATTAACGATGCTCCTGCTCTAGCTAAAGCTCATGTTGGTATTGCCATGGGAACTGGGACTGATGTGGCCATGGAAAGTGCTGGAGTCACTTTAGTTAAGGGTGATCTTTCAGGGATTGCCAAGGCCAGAAGAATCTCTCGGGCAACTATGAATAATATTAAACAAAACCTTTTCTTTGCCTTTTTCTATAATGCAGCAGGAGTTCCTATTGCGGCAGGCGTTCTCTATCCAGCTTTTGGCTTATTATTAAGTCCTATGATTGCAGCCGCAGCAATGAGCTTTAGCTCCGTTTCTGTCATCGGGAACGCATTGAGACTTAAAAAAGTAAATATATAGGAGTTTTTATGAGTAATAAAATAGAAGGAAGCACCTTTTGGAAACATCCATTAACTTGGGGTTGCCTCCTAGCTGTTGGTTATTGGGTGTATAGTTATCACCTAGAGCATGCTATGGGAATATTGCCATATGCAATTCTTCTCTTGTGTCCATTGATGCACATTTTTATGCATCATGGACATGGCCATAATCATGGCAATCATGAAGGACATAGTGGGCATTCTCATGAAGAGCATCAAAATAAAGATGGAGGACATAATGCACGGTGAATCAGGATATGGTCTTTGGACTTTAGTTATTTTAAATTCTGCTATATTTATTATTTTTGCCTTTAGTTTTACAAAGCCAAAGAGTGCGACAGACTGGAGATCGCTTGGTGCATTTTCTGCTTTTATTTTAGCGCTATTCACAGAAATGTATGGTTTCCCATTAACCATTTATTTTATTTCTGGCTGGTTGAGTGAGAAATTTCCCGGACTAAATATTTTTTCCCATGAAAATGGCCATTTATGGCACGCTTTCATTGGGTCTGATATTGATCCACATCTTCATCCCATTCACATAGCGGCTAATTTATTTATTGTTTTTGGTTTTGTATTGCTTTCATCTGGATGGAAAGTACTTCATGCTGCTCAAAAAAATCATACTTTGGCGACGGCAGGACTTTATGCAAAAATTCGACACCCCCAATATGTTGGTTTTGTGGCAATAATGTTTGGATTCTTACTTATGTGGCCAACACTTTTAACACTAGTAATGTTTCCAATTCTTCTTTTTATGTATCATCGTCTTGGGAAAAAAGAAGAAGAGTTAATGATTAAGGAGTTTGGCGATCAATACTTAAAATATAAAAAAGAAGTTCCCGCTTACTTTCTCAAATGGGAGAATCTTTTTAACTCAAAAGGAAATGAAGTATGAGTTTATGGCATAGTGGAGCTATTCATGATCACTATATGCTTTTAAGTATTGGGGCTTCGGTCATATTTTTTGTGCTTGTATATATAGGATACAAAATTTTAAAAAAGAAGTAGGAGTCTATTATGGGAATGTTTCAAGGCGATTTAGCTTTTACCGTAGAGCTTATTGCAATAGCTCTAGGATTTTACTTTTTTCATCTAGCAAAAAAAGAAAATTCAAAAGAAATTAAGATTGGTGCCTACATCTTGGTTGTGGGAGGAATCTTAACTTCTCTTTGTACAGGATTTTATCTTACCAAATACTGGATGAATGGAAGTTATTCTCATGCAAATATGTCAAAGATGCATCAATCTGATTACATGATGAAAGGAAATATGATGGAGAAAAATAATAATTAATCTCCAAAAGGAATAAGTATGGATAGGAAATTAGAAACACCAAAAGTAAAAGACATTTTAGTAACAAAAGTCATCGCCTTTAGACCAGATTTTACTTCTTTTGATGCTATTAGAAACTTTAACGAGCATAGAATTTCTACAGCTCCCGTAGTTAATGAGCAAAATGAAGTGGTTGGTTACTTATCTGAGAGTGATTGTATTAAATGTCTTAGTAATTGTCTGTTTCATGATGAAACTCGATACAGAACAATTGATAATATTATGTCCAAAAAAGTCGCAATTGCAGAAAACGATTGGGATATGTTTGAGTTAGAAAGCTTCTTTATATCCAATCACCTAAGAAGTGCACCTGTTGTTGATTCCGAAAATCATCTATTGGGAATCGTTACAAGAAGAGATGCACTAAAAGCACTACAGAACTGTATGGAAGGAAGAGAAGATTATAAAAGAGAAATTAAAACTCCTGTTGAGCTTAATATGAAGGAAAGAATTAAAATGATTGTGGGTCGGAGATAAATATTGAACATAGTAAAACCAGATGATGCTTTTAATTGCGAAGTTCCATGTCAATGCTGTGAAACAGTTCACAATTGTAAATTGATCGTTCTCACCGGAGGCCCAGGGGCTGGAAAGACTGCTATTTTAGAGTCAGCAAGAAAAATTTTGTGTCAGCATGTTGCTATATTACCAGAAGCGGCTGGAATTGTTTTCGGTGGTGGATTTTGGAGATTAGAAAGCCCAACTGCAAGACTAGCTTCCCAGAGAGCTATCTTTCATATTCAAGAAGAGATGGAAAATCTTGTTCTAGGCGAAAAGTCGTGGGGTATTGGTCTTTGTGATAGAGGGACACTAGATGGCCTTGCCTATTGGGCTGAATCAGAAGAAAATTTTTGGCAAACCTTTAATACAACTAAAGATAAAGAGTATGGAAGGTATCAGGCCGTAATTCATTTGAGAACTCCAACTCTAGATAGAGGTTATAACCATCAAAATCCCATGCGGGTGGAAACTTCAGATCAAGCGGCTTTAATAGACGATAAGATTCATCATGTTTGGAAGAATCATCCCAATTATTTTGAAATTCAAAGTGCTGATTCATTCTTGGAGAAAGTAGATAATGCCTTTGAAATTATTAAGAAATTTATGCCAAATTGCTGTAAGGAGCACTTTGAGAGCTAAAATATTGGGTTTTGACAAAAAAATGACTTTAATTTGTCACAAATTTGGGAGTTAAGTCGTATATATAAATAGAGGTAGGTAAATGCCACGAATTTTGAGTATTTTCTTTTTAGTATTATTAAGTGCCACTTTTGTGGGCTTGCCGACCCCATCTATTGCCAAGTCTGTTTCTCATTCTGAGAAGTGCCATTTAAGTAAGGAAATGAAAGCAGAACATGCTAAAGCGGTAGTACTAAAATCAACCTCTTGTCAGCATCAAAACCACACTGAGAAATGTAGCAATTGCAGCGTTAGCTGTTGTCAAATATCGGTGATAGGACTTGCCACGGATTTAACTCCGGCAACTCTATCAGTTACTCAAGAAGTAGTTTTTAGCTATTTAAGTCCCACTGTTAAAAACTTTCATAAGGGCTTATTTCGACCTCCCATTGTTTAGTTCTTTTCTACTAATGAACTTAAGCAATGAATTTAATTTTGGAGGTAATTTATGAAAGTATTAGCTTTTATTCTAACAATGACATTTACAGGAGCCCTTTTGGCTAGAGGTATTGAACATGATCGTTTTGATCATTTTGAAACTCTAAGGGAAATTAGAAAACAACAAAAATCCCAAGTGAAAAAACAAGTTCCGAAAGAGTTCGACGGTCGTATTCGCTGTGCCAATGATTCACATTCAAAAAATGGTAATTGTGATTTGGAGTTTGTGACAAAATCAGGTGATGTACTTGATATTGATGAGAACAACGTTCTTGGTAAAAGGCACTGCAAAAATCATAAAGATTTAATGGTCAAATTAACAGCGATGGAACACCCTCGATTCCTTGTTTGGGGCGGTGGCCTTGATGTTAAGAGTTACGATGTTTTAAAAGAAGTGGAGCCAGTAAAACTAAAAAAAACTCGCTCCAATCGTTTTGAGCATCTTGATAGATTTGATATTGGAATAAATATTTAAGGGAGTTTGATATGTGTCCAGATTGTGAAAGTAAATTGAGTTTTAAAAAGGTATTTGTCGTATTAACGATTGTGATAGCAGGTGTATTTGTGTTTGATCATTATGCTTCTGCCTCAAATGACAAACCTCAATCTTCTAATAAGAATGAGGTTATTGTTTACAAGAATGCAGGCTGTGGCTGTTGTTCTAAATGGGCAGAACATATGAGAGAAAATGGGTTCAAGGTTGTTGAAAAGCCAGTAGACAATCTTGATGAAATTAAAAACTCTTTAGGTGTTCCAAAAGAGAATCGAAGCTGCCACACTGCCGTTTTGGGTAAATACGTTTTTGAAGGCCATATTCCAGCAAAAAGCATTAGGAAGTTTTTAAAGAACAATAAGAACTTAAAGGGATTAGTTGTCCCCGATATGCCAATGGGTAGCCCCGGAATGGATTATGGAAATCATAAGGGCCATTTTACCGTGATGTCTTTCGATAAAAATGGAAAAACATCAACATTTGAAAAGTTCTAAACTGACATAGGAGATTTACAATGATTAAATATTTATTACTAGGTTCACTTTTCTTGGTTTTTGTTTCTTGTAGTAAGAAAGAAGCTGATCCGATGAAAGAGTGTATGAAAACAATGGATCACATGAGTTGTGTGAAAAAATTAGCTAAAGAAAATGGAGATTAATAGATGAAAAAGTACGTTTTAGTAGCAGCACTGATATTAATTGGAAGTTTAAGCACTTCTTACGCTCATGGGGACAAACATGAAGAAGAAGGTGGTATGCACTCAGAACATCATGCTAAAGAATCTCCTGATGTCGTCGTGAAAGGCCAGCTTATTGGAATGACTTGCTTTATAAAGCATCAATCTAAGGGAGAAAAACACAGAGATTGTTTTAAAGATTGTGCTAATAAGGGACTTCCTATTGGAATTTTGACAGGAGATCACAAAATTTATCAGATTTCTGGTGAAGGACATGCAGATTTAAAGGAAACGAATAAAAAATTCCTTAAATACGCAGAAGAGCAAATTGTGGCCAAGGGTAAAGTCTTTTCTAGCAACGGCATAAATATGATTGTTGTTAAGGGCATTAAGAAGGCTAATTAGGCAATGTATAGAGTCTTAATTTTATTTTCAGTTTTTCTAATTTCTACTGTAGTTTTAGGTCACGGTGATGAAGATCATCGTGATCCTAAAACGTCTCAAGAGGTAAGTTTAGATGAGGATGGTTTTGAGATTATTTCTTCAGGGCCATCAAAAGATGTATTGAATCAGATCAATGAAGCTTACAAGAAAGATGTGAAAAGCATTTTTTCCAATAAGTGCCTAGCTTGTCATGGAGTTAATAATTCAATGCCTTGGTATTATTCGATACCGGGAGCCAAGCAGTTAATGGATCATGATATGAAAGAGGCCAAGGAACATATGGATATGTCCAATGACTTCCCGTTTGCTGGTCATGGTCGTCCACTTGATGATTTAGATGCGCTTAAGAAAACAATCGATAAAGGAAATATGCCTCCCTTTCAATATAAGATTATTCATTGGAAATCGGGGCTTAGTGACAAAGAGAAGAAAATAATAAAAAAATGGATTCAGGAGTCTAAAGATCTTATTGGCTCAAAATAGGTTGAAGTTATGAAATTATTATTAATACTGTTTATATTTTGTGGAATCAATGTTTATGCAAGTGAAGTTGTTAAATATCAACTTATAATTAAAGAGAAAAATGTTGAATTTACAGAGAGAAGTGTTGAAGCGATGACGATTAATGATTCAATACCTGGGCCGACATTAACTTTTACAGAAGGTGATATTGCCGAAATTGAAGTAATTAATGGGATGAATACTGAAACATCTATTCATTGGCACGGACTAATACTTCCTAATTTTCAAGATGGAGTTCCCTACTTAACAACGCCTCCAATATTGCCGGGAAAAAAGTTCATTTATAAATTTCCAATTAAGCATGCCGGAACTTACTGGTATCATTCACATACTGGACTTCAAGAGCAAAGAGGTGTTTACGGCTCTATTGTTATTAAGCCAAAAAAACAACTTCTTAAATATGATAAAGACCTTGTTTTAGTTTTGTCTGATTGGACAAATGAAAACCCTGATGAAGTTCTCAGGACGCTAAAAAGAGGAAGCGATTGGTATTCTATTAAGAAAAAGACGGCGGTAAGTATTAGTGAGGCTATCTCAGGAGGTGCATTTAGTGGACTTTTAAATCTCTGGAAAATGAGAATGCCGGGAATTGATATTTCGGATGTCTACTATGATACATTTTTAATTAATGGAAAAAATACAATCTCTTATCCTGAGTTAAAGCCGGGTGAAGTAGTAAGGCTTCGAGTTATAAATGCGGCAGCTTCCACTTACTTTTGGACAACAATTGGTGATACTAAGGCAAAATTAATTTCCGCTGATGGTGTCGATGTTAGACCCATATCAGTGCCTCAGGTTTTGCATGCTATTGCTGAAACATATGATTATCTTATTACAATTCCTAAGAATGGAAGTGTTGAATTTAGAGCGCTGGCACAAGACGGTTCTGGATTTGCCACTGCTATTTTGGGCCAAGGAGAAGCTCATTTAGCAAAAAGAATCACACCTCCTGATTATATAAAAAGAACTAAAATGGCTTCTGAAATGTCCATGGACCATAATATGAATATGGGAAATGATAATAAAATGGAACATAAGATGAACCATGAAGGTATGATGGATCATGGTATGTCTCATGAACACATGATGGGACATGACGATTCTGAAATGAAGGAGAAGAGCGCCCCTTCTTATAGCTACGATGTTCTATCTTCTAAGATGAAAACGACAATTAATGATACGAACGAAATCAAAGATATTACTTTAAATTTAACTGGAAACATGTGGCGATATGTATGGAGTTTAAATGGAAAAACTCTTTCTGAAGCCGATAAGATTAAAATTAGGCGAGGTGAAACAGTTAGAGTTGTTCTGAATAACAAAACTATGATGCATCATCCGATGCATCTGCATGGACATTTCTTCAGAGTTTTGAATAAAAATGGTGAATATTCTCCGTTAAAGCATACAGTTGATGTTGCTCCTATGAGTTCAGTGACAATCGAGTTTCCGGCCAAAGAATCTGGAGATTGGTTTTTTCATTGTCATGTCCTTTATCACATGAAAGGAGGAATGGCGCGAATATTTAGCTATGGTGATAAAAGGGATGAAAGATTAAAAAACTTTGCTCTATCAAATGTCCTAGATATGGACACTCATTGGTATACTTGGGCAAAAACTCAAGCTGCAAGTCATTTTAGTTCTATCGAAATCACTAGTGCTAATACCAGAAATCAGCTTAACTTGGGTGCAGAATATGGGTGGAATAAGAATTTAGAAGCAGATTTTAGTTATGATCGCTTTATATCTGATTATTTTAGAGTCTATGTTGGTGCAAATGCAGACAATAAAATTGAAGAGAAGTTAGGATCTGTTGATACTGTTGGGACGATAGGTATCAAATGGTTATTACCATATTTCATTGATTCTAATCTTAGGCTAGATTCAGATTTAAACATTCAACTCGCATTTGATGTCGATTATTTACTATTCCCGAGAACATCTTTTTTTGCCTATTGGGAAATGACGAATGATTTTGGTTGGAAAAATAGTCTTCCTAGTGGACGAAAAAGCATCTCTGAGTATGTGTGGAATTCAGGTTTAGAGTATATTTTCTCAAAAAATTTATCAATTTTTGCAAGTTATGACAGCCGTTTTGGAGCTGGTGGGGGTCTTACCTATATTTGGTAGAAGGAAGTTATTAAATGGATAAAAAAGAACATTGGGATGATATTTATAACCGGAAAAACTTTACAGAAGTCACTTGGTTTCAGACAGAGCCTAAACTGAGTTTGAGTTTGATTAGAGGCCTTGAGCTTACGAAAGATTTGCAAATATTAGATGTTGGTGCGGGGTCTTCTACTCTTGTCGATTTCCTTCTTAGGGATGGTTATCAAAACATTTTCCTTCTTGATCTCTCTAAAAATGCATTTAAGCAATCTAAAGAAAGATTAGGAAAAAAGATTGAAAAAATACATTGGTTAGTAGGTGATGTCCGAACTTTTAATTTTAAGCAAAAGTTTGATCTATGGTATGATCGGGCAGTTTTTCACTTTTTAACAGATACGGTGGATCAGAATAGTTATCTGAAAAATTTAAATGATTCATTGAAAACAGGCGCTTATTTCATCATTTCCACATTTGCTGAGGATGGCCCATTGAAATGCAGTGGTCTTGAAATTGTACGTTATGCAAAGGATGAACTAATACAAAAGATTGGTCCAAATTATAAATTACTAAACTTTCAAAAAGAAACTCATGTTTCTCCGGGAGGAATGGAGCAGAAATTTAATTATTGGGTATTCAAAAAATTATAATAAAGTGTTTGAAAATGAAAGAGCTTCCTAAGAATCTAAATTCATATAAAAAGACAGCAATATTTAATCAAGAAACTGTACCAGCGGGACTACTTAAGGCCCATACTACCAAAGCAGGTACTTGGGGTAAAATCAATATTAAGAGTGGCAAACTTCTGTATGTCATAGAAACAGAACCACTGGAATCAATTGAACTTTCTCCCTCAAGGTATGGAGTGGTTGAGCCTGAAGTTCCTCATCATGTTCAACCGCTTGGAGAAGTCGAGTTTTTTGTAGAATTTTATAAATAGTTCTACTACTAACGCGTTAATTCTTTGGAAAATTTCTCCAATGATGGCAATCCTTTTTGAACTTTTATAAGAGCTTCCTTTTTAATCGCCTTACTGGAAAAATTCAAAAGAGAGGTTCCAGAAATCACAGTAAATAATATCGCAAGAAATATCTCAATTATCGCACGCATGTTATGCCTCCTTGTTTAATTTTCTTTTTAAAATTTCTATTATTGTCGATTTGTGCCATTGGCCCCCATTTTTTGATGGGATTTTTTTCTTATTTAGCTCCGAAGCAATAGCCTCATAGGAGAGGCCTTTATTGCGTAGAGACAACATTTTATTAATTACCTTTTGCTCTCCTAAATGGGGGATCAGTTTTCCACCCTCAAGCCTCTTTCCATATCTAGGTAGAGGCCCTTTCCGTTCCTCTTTAAAAATTCCTAAATTCCTTAGAGCATCAGCTACACTTGTCTTAGACCAACCAGAAATTTCAGCAATCTGGTAGCTTGAGAAGTCCATTTCAAGATAGAGCTTCCTTAAAAGTTGTTCATTGTGAATTGGCAATGAAAAGTAGTGAAACGCCAGTACTACAAGGGTAGGACAGTTATCTTCTAATGATGATAACTGGTGCGCGTGACGTAACCCTTGCTCCACCAACGAATCATGAAATTTTGTAATGACGTCGTCAGGCTAAAACCTCAAGCCTGCGACGTGGTTATGACCACGCCTCGACTTTCGATTTCATCCTTCCTAGTCATTTCTAAAATTTGATGATTCTAGTTCAATTAAATAAGGCAGTTAATTTTTCTTAACTAAATAAATTATAAATGATGTCGATTAGGTAATTTAAATAACTAAGAAAGTTAATTGATTTAATACATCACTTACAGCTTAGTTTTATGCTCCGCTTACAGACAAGTATGTTGGAACCCAAATTGCAAAATGGATGTTTAGCATCAAATTCTTAGAAGTAATATAGATAAGGTATTGAAGTAGGTATTTATGAACGTAGAAAAAATGTATGCTATTGCTAAATCAATAGTTGAGGACCAAAAAGTCTGTAATGTTCAAACCCAAATCACAACTATTGGGTCACATTTGCAGCAAATGGTTAGTCAACCTAATCAAGCTCAACATCAAACGAATCTAACAAATCAGCTCAATAGCTTGAAAGAACAATCAGTTAAATCTGCTTATAATGACTATCCTCCACTTTGGAAGCAAGTCTGCGATGAGCTTGGTTTTACTAATTTGTTAGGTGAAAACTTTTATGAACTAGTAAATGACGTAATACGAAGAAATGGCATCACACCATCATCTGCACTAGAAGAAATAAATGAAATTAAAGCAAGGGTTGTGGCTTTAACGGCGGCTGTAAAACAATTGATAACCGCACTTAATACATTAGAAATTGAGTGTGAGAAATTAGAAGATGGTCAGTGTGAACTTGGTGTGATGATTCCTAGAGACGCAATAACTGAAAGCTTAATTAGTTTAAGCAAGGAGTTTAAAGAGATTAATAGCATCGTTTCTGTATATGAAGAAATTGCGACAGGGTCACGTTCTTCTGTAAAGGTAAGAACCATTTCGTCTAGTGATTACGGATTGTTTTTAGATTTATTACCAGAAGTTGCTGTTGGTCTTGCTGTTGGAATTGAAAGGATTGTTGAGCTATATAAAAAGTCACTTGAGATAAAAAGGCTTAAACAGGAATTAGCAGATATTGAAGTTCCAGATGAGCCGTTGGGTCCTTTGAATGTCTATATGGGAAATTATATGGATGAAGGAATCAAAGACTTCTCTAAAACCTATATTGAAGAAAATGCAAACAATTCAACAAAAGAAAGAAAGCATGAACTTGAAAAGGAACTTAGGGTAGCATTAAATAAAATAGCAAATCGTGTTGATAGAGGCTTTCATTTAGAGATTAGTTACAAACCGATAGCGGAAGAGGACGAACTTGAGGAAGGTCAAGAAACTGAAACCGAAACTGAAGCTGAAAATCGAAAAGTTCATGAGAAGTTAAGTGAAGTCGTCTCACATCAAACGTTTCTTAAAACGACAGGTAAGCAGGTCTTATTCCTAGAAGAAGACGTATCAAAATTAAAAGATGATATGAAATCAACCAAAAAGAAGGTTGTGAAAAAATCGACTAAAAAAACTCAAAAGGAATAAATGTTTAAGAAGAAAAATGTTCCATACTTTAATCCTTTAACCAAAAAATTAGATGAACTATCTGATGACCAGCTAAATGCCATAAGTCGTCAGACTTTTGAGTCATATTCCAAAGAGTACCTTAGGCAGAAAGGGGATAAGAGCGAAGTAGAAACCCCTAAATTAAATCATGATTTTTTGCAGACTACGTTGCCACTTGTTTTACATGAGTCATCATATCGCATTAATAAAACTTCATTAAGAATATCATTATCCCTAGGATGTTTATCTCTCTTTATCTCGTTGGTTTCTCTATATATTTCGATGGATAGTGGCAAAGAGTCTTCAAAAGTTGTTAGTTTAATTACTGCTAAGATTGAAAGAGTTTCTAAATCCTTAGATTCTCAAGCGAAAACCTTACAAAATATAGAGACAGTCTCGCTTGAAAAAAGAAAGTCACTAGTAGAAATAAACACAAATATTGAGAAGACTAACCATATTATTAGTACTGAAATTAAGAACTTTAAAAATGTAGTAGAAAAGCAAAAAAAGAAGAATATTAAATAATGTCCTTATGTCCTTATGTCCTTACTTGATTGAGTAATGTTTCGTTAGTTTTAGATAGAATTTAAATTCTGTAGTACTTTGTAGTGTACTGCACCTCTAAATACGAATTAAATCAGCTAGATAAGATACCATTTACCACCTCCACCACATCGATTTCTAGTGATCTTGGATGACTTCTAGTGATATCATATTTTCATGAAATATTTTGAAATGCATGACGAAGTTTATGAGAAACTTTCTAAAAGTAGAAAAGTTAGTTGGGATGGAATCGAGTCACCAGAAAAACTTTTTGAACATGAAGTTAATATAGCTTTATCTGAAAGAATTGATTACTACTTTCCTGAGAAGGAAGGAGTGAAGGCCATTGATTTTGGATGTGGGACTGGTACGGCTTCTCTATACCTTGCAAAACTTGGTTTTGATGTGAAAGGATTTGATGTAAGTCCTAAAGCGATAGAGATGGCCAATCAAAACAAGAAAGAATTAAATCTAGCCGCAGAATTTCAAGCATGTGATCTTACAGAACTTAATAATTTAGATGCAGATTTCTCGGTTGATAGTTCATTGCTACATTGCCTTGTAGATTGGGAACATCGGAAAAAGTTCTTTGAATTATGTGCTGATATAACTTTCATTCATACTATGATAGAAGCGGATGATATGTCAGAGATGACAGATAGAGATTATCTAACTTTTCAAGATGGAATACTTTGGAGTGCGGGTCCTGATCGTTGGGATATGGATTGGCATGAGATAGATGGTAGAAGAATGTTCAAGCATAGAAGGATAAGCTCGGAGAAAAACTTCCTACAAGAAGTCGAGGAGAATGGCTTTGAAATGATGGAGTATTATCTGAAGCCTCAAGAAAAAAGTTCTTATACTTTGGTGGGGTGGATTAGGCGTAAAAAATAGGTCTTGCTAGTATTTTGTAGTACTTTCGATTTTTGTATCAATAAAACTCAAAGAAGTTCAGCCATATCATTGGCGAAATATCTTAGAGAAAAATGGATTGCTGTAGTACTCTTTAGTTCTTTTGACTTTTGCATCAATAATTACATTAGCTTATCAGGTATCCACGAACACATTGTTTTTTTACAATGAACTTTCAAAATGCAGAAAAAATGGTAGAAATGGTGCCCATTGGTCCGACAAAGGGTACATATATTGAAGATTACAATCCTTCTTTTAATTTTTTTAAATTCGATTCTAGTTTTTGGGAATGATTTAACCAATATTCATAGTAAGGGCGCTAGATATGTAACTGCCTGGTATCTAGTACCAAATTCCATTTCTACGATTAAGGAAGTCATTGTTAAAAAGAGTACTCCTGGTACATATTTTTGTGCTGTTGGCTTTGATATGGGATATTTTGGATTGCAAGAGCTAGGCAACGGCAAAAAAACATTTATTTTTTCAGTTTGGGATGACAATAGAGGAGATGACCCTACAGTGGTTTCTGCTGAAAACAGAGTGAAAGCTCTTCAAGTTGGTGAAAATGTCAGGATTCAAAGGTTTGGAAATGAAGGTACAGGGATTCAAACATTTTTAGATCATAACTGGTTAAATGATACTCCCTATCTTTTTAGAGTTGAGGCTACAAGTGACAATGGCCACACTATATTTAGCGCTAAGGTGTTTATTCCCGAAATTAACAAGTGGCAATTAATGGCAATATTAAAAACTCCTGCCAATACTTCCTATATAGCGAATCAGTACTCCTTTATAGAAGATTTTTTAAGGTCAGACTCATCCCACATGATTAAAAGGACAGCGCAATTTAGAGACATGGGTTCAATAGATCAATTTGGGAACCACGTAACTACTCGTAAAATTTATTTTGCTCCTGTGCCCGAAAGTCCATTTGGAAATGTTAATCTGAGAAAGTCGATAAATAACTCTTTTATAATGGAGACTGGTGGTAATACGATTAACGTTACTAAGCCAGGCTCTTATGTCGAACTTAGTCAGGAAACCTCTAAGCTTTAATTATTAAGCAAGCTGCATATACATATAGGTTTCAGGCTAGCTTCACCAATTTAATTGTCGATTTACTTTGCCATAGGTATTCTTTTCTTATGAAGAAGTATTTAGATGAAGTTCATTCCTCGTTGAAAAAATTAAGAGGTGCCAAGCAGCCCTCAAAGTTTTTGCCTGAAAACTATATTGGTAGTGAATACCAGTATTATGAGTATTATAATATTCGTGTTCCAAAGATTAGAGCCTTAGCAAAACAAGGCTTTTCATTTTCTAAATTTCCAATAAATGAACAATTTAAAATCTGGGATTATATCTGGCAAAAATCAAATATCTATGAACTTTCACTTATGGCCATTCATTTTGTAAACAAACGTCCTGTTGAGGAATTATTTTTTCAAAGGAAAATGTTACTAAAATGGATAAAACGAATTGATAATTGGGCATTGTCTGATGAATTTAGCAATATGATAGCAAAGCTCAATGAGTATAATCCTGCAGAGTTTAGAAGTATTTTTCTAAAATGGAATAAATCTAGTAACCCTTGGGAACGTAGGACCTCAATGGTGGGGCTTCTATACTATTCCCACTTAAGAGAGAGTTACGTTCCTTATAAGACGATTATTAACATGGTCAATCCTCATTTAGAGGATAAGCATTATTATGTTCAAAAAGCTGTCGGTTGGACTTTAAGAGAGTGCTGGAACGTTTATCCTAAAGAAACTTATGAATATTTGAAAAAGAATGCTCACCTCATTCCAACAGGAGGTTGGACTGCTGCCACTGAAAAGCTTTCTAAAACAGATAAAAATAGGCTGACTAAGTTAAGAAAAGAGCGAGCTTGAATTATTGCTAAAAAATAGGCTTCAACCCACCTAACCGGATAAACTGCTTAATCTAGGTCCAAACATTGACAAATTTTTTTTCGCTCTCATCTTATTGATATGATCGAAGTGAAAAGAAAGCTTGTAAGCAACTACTTAACTAGAAAGCACAAAGAGAGCTTTGCACTTCAGTGGGTGATCTTTACCTTAGTCGCTTGTTATGCAATGAGCTTCTTGTTCTGGAATTATCCAGTAGGTGAATATTTAGCAGCATCACCAAGCAAAGTATTTGAAATGAAGGAGTATTGGCGACTCTTTACATCATCTTTGATTCACGCCGACCTTTCGCACTTTTTATCTAATTCTTTTATGCTCTCCATTATGGGTTATTTCGTTAGCTATCATTACGGCGCAATACTATTTCCTGGGATAGCCTTTTTGTTTGGCATCCTAATTAACTTGATTGTTATCTGGGGGTACCCTCCCGAAGTTTCCTTAGTAGGTGCATCAGGTGTTGTTTATTGGTTATGGGGTTTTTGGCTAGTTCTCTATTTAGGTATTCAAAGACATGTACCAATTATAAGAAGAGTAATGAAAGTATCAATCGTAGGTCTTTTCGTTCTATTACCAAACGAATTTAGAGCACAGACAAGTTACTTCGCCCATGCTGTTGGATTTATTCTTGGAGTAGGTTTTGGCTTTGTGTATTTTATAATTTTTAATAAAAAAATCTTTGCTAGTGAAATTTGGACAAATGAGATTGTGCACACAGATGATGATCTTGTCGAAGAAGCTATGTCTTAATTTCGTTCAAGTGAAGAAAATTCCACAAGTATCTAGTAAATTTATTCAGTGATAATCTTGCGTATAAACTGACTAGAATAGTTGAGGAACTTGATATGAAAATACTAATGGTATCTCTATTTCTGATACTTACAAACACAGCACTTGCCTCAATCAAGATTCTCTCTGTTCGCGGTGAAAGCCAATACATTAGAGAAAACATTTCAAATGAACTAAATACTAAAAGCCTTCTGCAATTAGGAGACATCATTAAAACGATGGGCAAATCGTTTGTTAAAATCCAATTGCATGAGAGTGTCATTACAATTGCACCTAATAGTTATTTTAAAGTTTCTGGCGAAGTTAATTCTGAAGAAGGTAGTGATCTTGGAACATTGTTATACGGACATCTGCATGCGAGCTTTAAAAAAAATAAAGATAATAAAAGAGTCATAAGAACTCCAACGGCCGCTATGGGTGTAAGAGGAACAAAGATACTATTACATGTGACTCGAGATCAGACTGAATACAGTGAGAGATACAAAGGAGTCGTTCATCCGGCACCGACGTTAGAAGAATTAAATTCAATTGTGAATGCCAAGAATACTTTTTCTCAAGTCTGTTGTATAACGGGTAAAATTGCAGTTAAGACAAATGGTGGAACACAAAAAGATTTAGATGCTGGAGAAGTTTTGAACTACTCCTCAAATGGTAAGAACACTAAATTTATCAAATACAATACAAAGATATTAGAAGCTACCGCTGGAAAATTTGGTTTTTAAACACCAAATTTGGAAGGATTGAATAAGATGAAAAAAATAGTGTATTTGTGGTTGTTACTGTTGCTTGGTAGCTGTGCAAGCCCAATAACTGAATATATTATGTCAACTCAGCCTGATGAAGTTAAAGCTATTCTTGAGCGTTCTCCTAAAAGCGCCAATGAAAAAGATGTAACTCTAGAAGCATATCCACTCGAAACAGCAATATTATTTATTAATCTTGATAAAGGTCTTGAAACTTTCAAAATACTTCTCGATAACGGCGCACGTTTTGATGAATTTATAGAAAATGGTAAACCGATATCGGCGATGGAGATGATTGCAAAATATCATAATATTGAAGCGATGCAAGCGCTCATTGATAAAGGTGAAAAAAGACGAAGTGCCCTAACACTTCATAATGCTCTAAAATGTGAAAAAGCTTATAATTCTAAACAGAAATTAGTCGGTAGTAAAATGATACACACTCGTGATGAATTGGGATTCATAAAGTGGGTGCTTGAAAACGGTTGGGATGTGAATGCAAAGCTTGAAGACGGCACCACACCGGTGATGACAGCGATTGAGCATTGCTCTTTAGATATTGTTAAGTACTTAGTAAGTAAAGGAGCAAAACTTAAAGAGAAAAACGATAAAGGCTATGATGCTTTATATTTTGCTGCTCGTTCAAAAAGTTCTGATACGCTAAAGTACTTGTTGAAGTTAGGCTTCAAAGTTAAAGACAAAAAGTATCAAAAAACAAACATAAATCTATTGCATGTCATTACATCAAATCAAGATTATGCATATCTATCTAAAGTTGTGCTTGAGCGTGTAAAGATGATTGTGATCTTAGTAAAGCAAGGAGTTGATATAAATGAAAAGCAACAAGTTTATTTCTACACACCATTAGCTTGGGCGGTCTCAAATGTAATTCCTGAATATGTAGATAAATTGATTGAACTTGGTGCAGATAGAAATACTTTAACAAATAATGGTGAGACCCTTTTAGATCTTGCGGTGAAACACGGTCGTTCAGATTCTAGTGAAGGGGCGAAGATTGTTAGTGTTCTAGAAGCTTCTGGAGGTTCTTACAAACGCTACAAGCCTAAATCAAAAACTAGAGTTGTGAAAAAACAAGACGATGATGCATTTTGGGCCGTCTTGGGTGGTGTTACTACAAGTGCTGTTGGTTTTAAGTCCGGCTTATCTGAAGCAGCCGCCATCGATGCTGGCACACGTATGGCAAAAGATATAAAAGACGATAATGTATCGATTAATAACTTTAAGGCAAATCAATCTTTGGCGTCTAAAAAAACATCGACGCCAAACTCAAAAATTAAAGTGGCAAATAAAGATTTCAACGTAGATAAAAATGCTCGCGCGCAATATGCTGGAACTTATGCCAATACTTATTTTGATAAAGCTGTCGCTGATTATCGTTATGAATTAAATAGCAATGGAAGTGCTAAACTTTTTGTGAGAGTTTGCGAAACTTGTACTCACGATCTGCAGGGCAAACAAATGTCGCGCGACTGGAAAGAAAGTTATCAAGCAATAGAATGGGCGCCGATGCTTGATGACAAAAATAAGCCCTTAACCGTTCAAGTTAAAGATATGTACGATAAGAGCTATCAAGCAAGAATCCTGCTGGTAACTCTGCAAGGTGGAGAGACCATGACGCTTAAGCATTATTCTGACTCCAAAGGGGCAGCCTTACTTGGAAGTTATGGCGTAGCACTTTATAAGAATTAGTGTCTTATAAATGAATATTAAGATTCTCTTTACTTCCCCTAAGCACGCATCATATTTTATTAATCTATGATGATATTTACTATTAGTCTTATTGTCGGTCTTATTGCTCTCGTTTGGAGCGCAGATAAGTTTATCGATGGCGCTTCCTCACTGGCCAAGTCTTATGGAATGCCTCCACTCCTGATTGGTATGGTCATAATTGGTTTTGGAACATCTGCACCAGAACTAGTTGTCTCAGCACTTGCTGCCTATCAGGGTAATCCTGGAATCGCCCTTGGAAACGCCTATGGTTCTAATATAAGCAATATTGCGCTCATTCTTGGACTAACTGCCATCTTGATGCCTATTTCAGTTCAGTCACTTGTATTAAAAAAAGAGCTTCCTATCTTAACGATCGTAACGTTGATTTCCATGGGGCTTATTTATGATTTGGAGCTAAGCCGTCTCGACGCCGTAATACTCCTTGGCGTGTTCTGTGTTTTGATGGTCTGGACCATTTACGAGGGAGTTCGAAATTCAAAAGATCACCTTGCAAAGGAAGTCGAAGCTGAGTTTGCTGATCTAAAGAGAATGCCGTTGAATAAGGCTTATCTTTATCTGATTCTTGGCTTTTTACTTCTTATTATTAGTTCCAGGATTCTCGTTTATGGCGCTGTTGGAATCGCAACGGCATTCGGTATTTCCGATACAATAATTGGTTTAACTATCGTGGCCATTGGCACTTCTCTTCCTGAATTGGCTTCTTCAATCATTGCGGCGAGAAAAGGGGAGTCTGATATTGCTCTTGGTAATGTCATTGGTTCAAACCTTTTCAACACTCTTGCTGTTGTTGGTGTGGCCGGAATCATTAGTCCGCTTACTTTTGAAAAAGAAATCTTTAGTCGGGACGTAACTGTCATGTTGGCGCTGACGGTGTCTTTATTTGTTTTTGGCTTTGGATTCAAGCGTATGGGCAGGATAAATAGAGTAGAGGGATCCATTCTCTTCGTATCGTATCTGGCTTATGCCACATATCTAATAAGTACGACGATCTAATTTTATTAAGATGGTTATATAGAGGTTAGTTGTCGCGACAAAATTTTATTGATAAAAAATTATAATGAAATACTTTATCATATTTTTGGCATTATCTTGTTCTCATCTAAATCCAATTGACTCCGCAATTATTCATCCCGTCTTTGATTCTCAGTATGTTTGCAGTGAACATTACGCAGGTCAATTAAAAGAACTTGGTGATGCCTTAGGTACCGATTGCATTTATCAGAGCTTTGTAGAGCAAGATGGGCGAAAGTGGCTTAGAGCATATAAGAATGAAGGACACAAAAATCAAGACTGGTTTGGTTGGCAGAAAAATGTACTTTCTCCCATTAGCGGTGAAGTCGTTAGAATTAACTTAAATGAAGTTGTTAATAAGCCTGGAATAATGGGAAAAGGGATGGCTTCATTTGTGATGTTAAAGGGCGATGATGGTCTATTTGTCTTACTCGCACATTTACAAAATATTAAAGTCTCAAAGGGCGATAAAGTAGAAGCGGGGGAAGTTCTTGGTCTGGTTGGTAACAATGGCCAATCATGGCATCCGCATATTCATATCGGTGCATGGAAGGACAACAAGCCGCTACAAATTAGATTTGATCAAGAGGCGATGGCAAAGTTTAAAAGTAGGTAATTTAGCTTTCAAGCCAGCTCACTTGTCTGGAGGCAGAGCCTACGTAGATGTGTGTATTTCTTAACAAAATCTAAAAGGAGCATAAGGTCCGAAGCCAAAGTTAATATAGTTAGTTGGCCATAACTTTACCAATACCGGTACGTGAAGACGGTTTACATCAGAAAGTCTGTTGATATCTCTATATGAATAAACGTACTGATTCTTCATATAATAGGCACCTGTTTCAAAACCAAGGTATTCGTCATAATAACTCTTTATCTGAAGAGATTACTATTATAAGCGTGATTAAAAAAAGTATAAACAGGATTTAAATAGTTATTAATATTAAAAAGACGAGGGGGCGAGTTTTCCCCCTCGGTTGAAATAATTTTAGTTATCAAGTTTCGATTTTACCACTTCTGCATTAACAGGGTTGAAGTAAACCTCAACTTTTTTCCCCTGTGGATTCTTGCCATAGATTTCATAGCAAGTTCCAGGTTGCTTGAATTTACTGATTTGATATCCTTCTTTTTCCATTCTAGCTTTAAAGTCTGATTCACTCATCCACTCGCTTTTGGGTTGCGTTGTGCAGCTTTTTTTTGCATAAACTTGAGTGGTCATCGCTAGCATGGTGAAGATTAAAATTAATTTTGTTTTCATACATTTTCTCCTGGTTGTTTTCGGTTTTTCTTCATGTATTGAGCATGCGCTTTAATTGGGTTTTTCATAATGGGCAAATGACCTAATGTCTTGAAAAGATAGCGCTTAGGTCATTCGCCCCATGTAATCGCCTTTAAAATATTCGATCTTGTATTGAGAACAAAAGGAGATCTTATGGAAACTTCAAAGGCTTATGATTTACCGATTAGAATATTTCACTGGGTATTTGCGTTATTGTTTATAACATCCTTTACAATAGCGAAGGTGATTGACGATGAATCGACGCTATACGCCTATCACATGTTGTCAGGTATTCTTATGGTGTCGATGGTACTTCTTAGAGTCGTATGGGGATTTGTAGGTTCAAAAACGTCCAGGTTTAGTACTTTTCACTTAAGTCTAAGTGAGTTGATTTTATACTTTCGCTCTGTTGCCTCTAGTAAGTCCAAGAGATATTTAGGACATAATCCTGCATCAAGTTTTGCAGCTGTTTTAATGATGTTTTTTACAGTCGGCATAGGTCTATCTGGACTAATGATGAGTCTAAGAATTTATAAGCACTTTTTTGAAGAAGTTCATGAATTATTAGCAAATGGCTTTCTCGTCGTTGTCCTTTTTCATGTAGCAGGTGTTCTTTTACATCATGTAAAGCATAATGACGGGTTGATTTTTAGTATGCTTAATGGAGTGAAAGCTAAAGTAGATGGTGAAAGTGAGATCAAATCTACTCATATTATAGTGGCAATTCTTTTCGTTGTTTTCCTTGCTAGTATGAGTAGTTATTTACTTATTAGCTTTGATGGAAATAGTGGTAAATTGAATGTACTCGGAGCTCAGCTTCAATTAGTTGAAATTGAACATGATATTGATCATGGTTTTGATCATGATGATGACGACGATTAGGAAAATAAATGAATAAGAAAGAAAGACTCATCATTTCCAGCATATTACTGCTTGTCAGTATGATGACAATATTTGATTTACTAACTGATCTTGGGGAAGGTGTTATTTGGTGGCATGTTGCGATTGAAGGTAGTGTTGCAGTTCTCGCATTAATTGGAGTTTATTTTCTTGTCAAAGGAACGTTCACACTTAGAAAATCATTATTAGAAGAGAGAGAACTTTCATCTAAACTGATGGAGGAGTCCACTCATTGGAAGGAAAGTTCAAAAAGATTTCTTGATGGTCTAAGCAGTTCAATTGATTTGCAATTGAATAAGTGGGGGCTTACGAAATCAGAAAAAGAAGTGGCTTTTTTATTGATAAAAGGTTTTAGCTTGAAAGAAATTGCAGACTATAGATCGACAGCAGAAAAAACAACGCGGGCACAGGCTACTGTCGTTTATGCAAAATCAGGTTTGTCTGGTCGCTCGCAACTATCGGCCTTCTTCCTGGAAGATCTATTATTGCCTCAAGGTGATAATTGATACTCTAATTACAACGCTCTGGACGCTTCAGATTCGATCGAATCTGCTTTCCAACCTTTAGTGCCAAAACATCAGTCTTCCAATCTGGAATATCTTTTTGATAGAGCTTTTCGTAAATGAAAGCCAGTGTTCCAACTCGAATTCGATTTCCAATCATGCCTTGTGTGACGTAGCCCCAAAAATGATACTGGTATCCTGGAATATCATTGCCTTCTACAATCTTTTCCATTTTATAAGAAACAACTGATGAAGTTCCACGACTAACAGTTAAAGCATCTCCACTAAAGATCCAAGGAATTACTCCAAGTGCCACAATTGGGTCACCATAAATCTCTACGGCTTTATTAAAGAGTTTCTCAGCTGAAACAGAAAAATCATCTTGCTCAAGGAGCCACATAAAAAGAGGAGAAACAAATTCATTATATCTTTGTGATTCACGAACAAATTCATCGTACTTCTTGTGTTCAGGTTCACCGATAGCAAGCTTGTAACGAAATTTTTCTTTTTTAAATTCACCTTTTTGTTGAATAGGTTTGCCATCGACGTCTTGATAAGGAAAAGCGTAATTAGCCACACTGGGGAGGTTGGCTTGGATTTGTTGAAAAAGGTCCGCTTCATTTCGAAGTTGAAACCTTGGCTCCTCTCCATTCAAGTAAGCAACATGGCGTTTTCTCGCCAAGTGAATATAAGAAGCAAAGTAATTTTCGGTGGGAACTTTAAGTTCCATCTTAGGATTACCATAAAGGATAAAAGCATTTTGAAGGTAGTACTCTGAGCGATCCATCGGAAAGCCAGGCAGTCCTGTAATTCTTTCTAAATACCTTGGAAAAGAAATGCCAGCAGGAATAAGGTAAGCATCAACCCAAGGGTTAATGTCTTCTCTTAAAGCTTTTAGAATCCCTTTTCTAAGATCACGTCTAGACTCGTCAGGATAAGCTTCTTTAATCGAGCGAGAGATGGTGCAAGCAAAGTTATCGATTCGCTCTTCAGGAAAGTAAACTTCAACTGCAAAGGCAGAGATGCTTGTAACCAAAGTTAGAATAGAGAGTGTTAATCCTTTCATCATAGAAGCTAAGTAATACCAGTTTTTATGCAGCGAGTCAGTAGAATCATTAATCTCTTATATTATCTACATAGCTAAGCTTCTAACTATATGAAATTTAATAGGAACTGCACCTGTCGTCTTGGCTGGCGAAAGAGATCTGTGTAGGTTTATATGGATTTTTATAACTGAGTTTAGGGGTAAGACCATGAAGCAAGAAGCTCAATGTTCATGCGGCCAACTTAAGGCCATTGTTGATTGTGAGATTACTAAGACTTCCATTTGCCATTGCTTTGAATGTCAAAAACGAACTGGAAGTGCCTTTGGTATTCAGATACGTGTTGAGCAAGACAAGGTTCTCATCGAAGGAGGATCAACGACTTTCAAAAGAACGGGTGATAGCGGTGGAGTGGCAACATTTCATTTTTGTCCTAAATGCGGATCGACTGTTTACTGGGAGCTTGATGGAATGCCTGGCTCAATTGTGATTGCGGCCGGCTCGTTTGCAAATCCTAAGCTTCCAAGTCCTACGTTTATGGTTTACGGGAATCGAATGCATCACTGGTTAACGATGCCTGAATCAGCTGTTGAGTACTTTATGACATAACCGAGAATTCTGATTTTATTGTCGCCCATAGGTGATAATTGTCATGAATCCCGATTCAAAGTTTTGCAACATTAAGTCGATAAGTGTTCATAACTTTATTGTATAAATCGACGAGGCAAATGACCAAACAGGCTTTAACCCCAAAAAATGAAGCAGAAAGACTAGAGCTTCTAAGGGAACTTGAAATCTTAGATACGCTGGAGGAGCAAGGTTATGACGATTTAACTCGTCTTGCTGCTTTGATATGTGATGCTCCAATTTCTTTAGTCAGCTTAGTTGATAAAGACAGACAATGGTTTAAGTCTCGCCACGGTCTTAATGCAACAGAGACACCAAGAAATATTGCCTTTTGTAGTTACGCAATTTTAGAAAGCAAAACTTTTTATGTTCCTAACGCTGACGAAGATAAAAGATTCTTTGATAATCCTCTTGTTAAGTCTGATCCAAACGTTAAGTTCTATGCGGGTGTTCCCTTGGAGTTAGAACCCGGGGTTCGCCTTGGTACTTTATGCGTGATCGATACCAAGCCAAGAGAGCTATCAAATGATCAACTAGAAGCTTTGGAATGTTTAGCAAGACAAGTCACTTATCTTTTAGACCTTAGGTTAAAAAATAGTCGATTAAACCAAATTAAAGACAAACAAAATTCAAGCTTGAAAGAGATGAGAGGCGAGCTTGAAACTAAAAAGATGTTAGAGCGAACTCAAGAAGCTGCAAAAATCGGAAGTTGGCATGTCGATATCAAAAGTAATAAATGTTACTGGTCCTCGATGACTTATAAAATTCATGAAGAAGATCCATCAAAAAAGATTTTTGTTGAAGACGGTATAAACTATTATTCACAAGAGTACAGATCAGTGATTCAAGAGTGTTTAGAGCAAGCAATTCGTGATGGCAAAGATTGGGATGAAGAGCTTCAGATTATAACAGCAAAGGGCAAATTAAAGTGGGTTAGAGCAATTGGTCACCCTGTCTTGGTAGACAACGAACTCGTACTTATAGAAGGTACTTTTCAAGATATTTCTACTCGAAAGGAAAATGATGAAAAGACAGAAAATCTAAACCGAAGACTAACTCTTGCGCTTAAAGCTTCAGGTGTTGGTGTATGGGAGTGGAACCTTATCACAAATGAGCTTATCTGGGATAAGCAAATGTACAATCTCTATGGCATTAAAGAGTCTGACTTTGAAGGTGCCTATATGGCTTGGGAGAGAGGTCTTCACCCTGATGATAGAGAAAGTTCTTCTGCTCTTATTCGCCTAGCGACTGAGGGCAAAGCTAAATTTGATACTGAGTTTCGAGTTCTTAGGCCTTCTGGAAATATTCGAAATATACGTGCGTTAGCAGACGTTGTTTACGATGATGAAGATAGGCCTATAAAAATGATCGGAGTGAATTGGGATATCACTGAATCTGTACATACTAAGGCGCAACTAGCCGAAGAAAAAGAAAGGGCAGAGCAACTTCTTCAGGTAAAGTCAGCTTTCTTGGCGAATATGAGTCATGAAATTAGAACTCCGTTAAATGGCATCGTAGGTTTTACTCAGCTTTTAGCTCAAAAAAACCTACCTGAAGAAGTCTCTAACTATGTTGGATACATTAAATCATCGAGTGAGAGTTTGTTAGTAATTATTAATGACATTCTAGATGTTTCTAAAATTGAGTCAGGTAAGTTAAAAATTGAAAATGTTCCATTTAGTTTAAAAAAGAAGGTCGAAGCTTCGATTAAGAATTTTGAGGCATCGGTTCTGCATAAAAATATTTCATTAAGTTACAAAGTTTCTGATGAAGTACCTGAAGTTTTAAGCGGTGATCCATTCAGGTTAAAACAGATACTTTTAAATCTCATTGGAAATGCCATCAAGTTTACAGAAAAGGGCTCAATCTTAGTTGAAGTCGATGTTTCAAAAAAACTAGCTAATGACTTCTTTGAATTACTTTTTAAAGTCACTGATACAGGTGTTGGTATCGCTTGTGATTCTGTCGAAAAACTCTTTAAGAATTTCGAGCAAGCGGACTCATCGATTACCAGAAAATACGGCGGAACTGGACTAGGACTATCCATTTGTGCAAGTTTAGTGAATCTTATGGGTGGCGAAATCTCAGTGAAAAGTAATGTGGGCGAGGGCTCTGTTTTTAGCTTCACGATCGTTGCTGAAAAGAACGATCTATCAACGGATAGTGATCTTCAAAATACAACACAAGAATCTACTGATAGTTTGGAATTCAATAAGAACATAAAAATTCTTGTCGCCGAGGATAATAAAATAAATCAAATTATGTTTGGTGAAGTTTTAAAGAAAGCAGGTTATCAATCTGTCGACTTTGTTGAAAATGGTCAAGAGGCCGTTGATGCAGCAAGTTCCAAGTCCTACGATGTGATCTTTATGGATGTGCAGATGCCAAAGATGGACGGCTACACAGCAACAAAAATGATAAAAGAACAGGCCACAAAATCTCTTCCAATAATTGGTCTTTCTGCCAACGTCTTTAAAGAAGAAAAAGAGAGAGGCATACAATCTGGTATGGATGATTATTTAGAAAAACCTATCAATACCGAAAAGTTGATGCAGGTTTTAAGTCAGCTTAAATAATCTATATCGTAGTATGTTTTCTCGTATAGTACAGTCGAAGCCCAACGACGAGGCTAATCACAGCTGGAACTAGAAAGCCCAGGTAATGTAGTTTTGGAAAAAGAAAAGCTGCAAGAATGCTCCCAAAAATAAATGATATAATCAGATCGATTCGAATTCTATTGAGATAATGTTCGTTTTTATCTTTAGAAACGATAGATTTTGCTAAACCAATGCCTAGGTCTGTCGTGATCCCTGTTAAGTGGGTCGTTCTAATAATGGACTTTGAGTAGTGAGTAAAAATAGCATTTTGCGAGCCACAGGCGAATGCAAGCACCGATAACAAAATAAAATCGCGAAGACTTTCAAACGGTTCTCCGAACTGACCGAAGAAACCGAAAAAGCCTAATACAGTAATAATTAAAAAGATTAGGCTAAGAACACTTAAGATATGTACGTAGACAGGGGGCTTATGACTTTTCTTTCTCACTTCAGTAAAAATGGAGCTAAAAAAAGCTCCAATTAAAAAAAAGATAGGTACAAAAAGAAAGTAGATAGAATGTCGAAGCTCACCTTGAATTAGACTGGTGCTAAAGTGGGCCGAGAAGCCGGTAATATGTGAAACAAAAATGTGAACAGTTAGCAGACCGCCGACATTAATATAGCCGCCTTGAAAAGCAAGTAAGGCCCAAGTAAACCGGTTCTTTGGATGTAATATGATGTCGCTCATTCACTCTACAGTATAGTACAAAGATCTGTTATGCTACTCGATTTTCTTTAGCGATCTCAAACGTTGTTAATCATTGTGATTGAACACAAATAATCTTTAAAGACTTGAACACGCCTTGAAAGACGATGACCTCGTTTAAAGACCAGAGAAAAAGTAATGGAAAGCTTAAGTCCTTGCACCTCAACGCGCTTAAGCTTTTTACTCTTAAGTTCTTCTTCAATCAAATAAAGCGGCATAAAGCACAGACCAAGGTCATGCAGTAAAGACTGTTTGAGAGTATCAAAGCTAACGGATTCAATCACCGTTGGTGCAAGACTTAGATACTTACCAAGCTTTCTTTCAACTTCACGGTAACAATAATCTAATTTAAGTGGGTAGGATAGCTTGGGCCAAAGGGCTAACTCTTTAGCGGCAATACTCTTTGCAACTTTACTTGTGGCCGCCGCTGCCAGCACTAGCTCGTTTTTATAAAAAGGTAGACTTTCAATGCCAGGATCATCTGGAACTTCCGAAATAACAGCCATATCGAGTTCGAGAGTTTTAATTTTCTCAATAATAGTATCAGTATCGGAGTAATCGTAGGTAATGGATAAATCCGGATATTGTTTTAAGAAGGCTTTAAGTTTTGGTGCCAATAGATAAGAGGATGCTGTTGTATAGGTACCAATCTTTAGCTCTCCACTAGGTGAAAGAGCTTCGCCCAATTCATCAAGAGTGTCGCGCTCCCAGTTTTGTAGCATATGAGATCGAGCAAGTAGAGTGTGACCAGCTTCTGTTAAGATTAAGCCGCGATTGCTACGAGTAAATAATGAAGCGCCAATTTCATGTTCAAGATTTTGCATCTGCAAGCTTAAGGCGGGCTGAGACAGATTCACTAGTTTTGACGCCTTTGAGATATTAAGAGTCGTCGCAACTGCTCTAAAATATTTGATTTTATTAAGATCAATGGCCATCAGTTTTCCTTATAGCCAGTATAATAACATTAAATTTTGTAAATACCAGAAGACCCTGTATTTTCCACTCAACTTAACAAGACGGGAGAGTGTGATGAAGAAAATTTACCTATTAATAGCCTTAAGCTTTTTATCTTTGAACTTAATGGCAGCTGAAAAAAGAATCCTGATGATGGTATCGGAGGGTTTCTACGCTCCTGAGTATTACGTGCCTTATAAGGCTTTTAAAAATGCTGGTTACCATGTCACTACGGCGACTAAGTATAAGCGCGCCACAAATCCTGATGAAAGACAACTTAGTACTTACGCCGCAGTTATACCTGATCTTACTTTCGATCAAATTAATGTGAATGACTACGATGCTATCGTTTTTGCTGGCGGCAATGGCGCATGGGAAGATTTCTTTCCAAACCCAGATGTTCATCAAGCACTAGCAGCATTCATAAAAAACGATAAGATCGTTGCTCTTTTATGTTCTTCAACAGGACTTTTGGCCCTCGCCAATAATCTTGATGGCATGGGAGAACCTTTAGCAAAAGGCATGAATGTGACTGGCTATAAAAGAGTACGTGGACTTTTAGAGAAGATTGGAGAAGTAAAGTACTCGCCTGGAATCGATGGACTTCCTCATGTGGTAGTTGATGGCAAACTCATCACAGGAAGAGATCCAATTTCAGCGATGGCTTTTGCCCAAGTTGTAGTTCGAGAGCTAGGCAAATGATCTAAGTTAGCGGTTAGGCACACTTAACCCCTCGATATAACTTATTCTAATTCAGGCTTAAATCCATAACTGACTCACCGATAAGAACCTATGAAGACCTTCATCCTATGTCTGCTTAGTTTGTGCTCCTTTGCCTTAATGGCAACGGAGTCCTGCATGCACGACAAAGATACCTTTCGCTGTGTGAAGTATGTCAGAAACTACGACGCCGACACCATCACATTTAACGTACCGGGAGTGCACCCACTTATTGGTGAGAAAATCAATGTGCGCGTTAGTGGTGTCGATACACCTGAAGTTAAAACCAAAGTCGCTTGTGAAAAACAAAAAGCACGCGACGCTAAACGCTTAGTTGAAAATCTCTTAAAGCACGCCAAGAGAATTGATCTGACTGGTGTGAGTCGTGATAAGTACTTTAGAATCAATGCTGATGTTGTGATTGATGGGAAGTCACTATCGAGCTATCTACTTAAAAATGGCTTGGCCTATTCTTATGATGGTGGGACCAAGAAGAAGGTGGATTGGTGTAAATCTAATCGCGAGATTGCGTCGCAGAACTAAGACTCTATTTCGTCATCTTATCCCAAAACCACTTTTCAAATTCGATCGATAGCGTGATCTCTACTTTCGAGCCCTCTTGTAAGGACTCCTTTTTCCTTATCTCTGCCTTGATTGGCAAAAGATAAGCATCCGCCTTGGTATCAAACCAGATGGCCGTTCGCCATGACGTTTTAGCGATGACAGCGTTTGACTTAAGACGACCCCAACCTTCCTCAGAACTTTGATGAATCTTTCTGATATTTTTAGACAGCTGCTTTGGTACAGTAACGAAGTACCAGCCGGCAGGACCCTGGTATTTCCAAAGCTTTGTTTTGAAGGTGTAGGTGAAGTCAGCTTCTTTATTCATAGTTCATGATGGTGCTGATTACGCAACTCTACTTGCTTGAGTAATATAGGCTAAGACTTTACACACGTTACTAAGCGTTGGGTTGGAATTAGGCTGGCACATACGATAAAGCGTCGACTTTGAAAGCCCGGTTCTTTTAACGATGTCTTTATAGTCATAGTGATCAAGGAGTATAAGAAGACCCCCTTGAAAGCTTTCAATATCATCTTCAAAGAGTGCTTCTTTCATGCACTCTTCGATATCGGAAATATTAGTCTGCTCGGTAAAAACCCATGGTGTAGCTTTAGCTTTCTCTTTTGAGAAGGTTTCTTGCTTTTTTAATGTCTTTGATTTAGCCATTTTTGTATCCACCCAATAAAACTAAACACCCGTCTTCTTTCATAGCGAAATAAACTCTGCGTCCATTCTTCCACCGTAATTCAAAAAGTTGCCCGCCCAAGCCTTTATAGTCACCAAGGTAAGAATAAACCGAGATTAACTTTAGTCGCGATTCAATTTGTGAACGCGATTTCGAGCTTTCCTTTTTAAACCACTCCAGAAACTCAGGAGTTTTAGTAATATTCATTATATTCCCATATATGGGAATAATCAAGAACCCATATCAAACCATGAAATGCATTCATCGTTTTGAAATGAGTTATTTAAGATATTAAAATTAAAGAGTTAGTATGGGGAGGTACTTATTTTTTGGAAAATCGATAAGGAAATCACGCACTTTTCTTGAATTTAATTGAAACTTCAAACCCAAGATCGTTAGCAATCCCAATCAAGCGATCAATCGTAAAGCGTTTTAATGACATCACACGAATGCGTGAGAGATCGGCTTTGTGAAGTCCAGTAAGTTCTTGAGTTTTATCTGTGCCGATATTCACAGAGATATTAATAATCTTAGCCGCTATTTGGCATTTTAATATTTCTTTGGGATCAGTTATTCGTTTAGATAGTTTTAGCTTATCTGTATCTATATCGTATGGATTCATACTCATGGCTTGATCCTGTAGGGAGTGATTTTTTATCAAGGAGTCCTCCGTACAATAGCACAGGTTGGCAAATCTGCCAACAATATTGAATCAACTCCTATATTCAAAGACGCTAATGATGAATTAAATTTAAACTCTTGAAATTATTGATATAAAATAACGACCAAATCATTATTAAAGGCAAACCCCATTGAAACACTTTAAAGCAACTCTTCTTCTTTCAATATTGCTCTTCTCATTCATGGCACAAGCCAAACTTTCTTTTAAGTGGCTAGGCATTTCAGGTTTCGTTTTAAGTGATGAAAAAACCACCTTAGTCTTTGATCCTGCCATGACTAGAGTTGGACTCTTAGACTTTCTGCCTTTTACAACAGTCCAAAGTGATAAAGACGAAGTTGATTACTGGCTTGAGCGTTGTGGTGTTACTTCGATCGATGCCGTCTTCGTTAATCATGCCCATACAGATCATGTTATCGACGCACCTTATGTCGCACGAAAATTTAAAGCGAAGCTCTATGGCTCAAGCTCAGTCATGAACGTCGGGCGTGGTCAGGGACTTAACAATGATCAGTTGCAAGAGGTTAGCGTAGGCGGTGAATGGAAAGTTGGTGACTTCACCATTGCTGCCTTTTCAACTCCCCATTTGCCTCACGTTCTTGGGATCACGCTGATGGATGGAGATATTACCTCACCCCTAACGTCGCCCACTTCTGCCTGGAATTACCGAGCGGGAGAGACATTCAGTTATTATATTTCACATCCACAAGGCAATATTCTTTTTCAAGCGATTGGTCGCGTGACTGATGACGATCCACTAAAAGATTTAAAGGCAGACACACTTCTTCTTACTATCGCCAACAGAGTCTCTACAGAAAATCTTATCAAGCGCTTTAATACCACAGGTGCGAAAACGGTTATTCCTCTGCACTACGATAATTTCTTTAAGAAGATGAAGAGAGAGGGAGAGATTGATGAGTTTTGGGGAGTTAAGACGGGGGAGTTTAAGGAGAGTGTTTCTAAGAAAGCGGCAGGGGTTAAGGTAGTTTGGCCGGGGTATTGTGAGGGGGTTGGGATTTAGTGTGCGGGTAATGTAGTGATGAGATTTATGTAGAGTAAATTTAAATTCATTTCAAAAAATTTCTAAAAAGTAACCAAGGAATTCAATTTAAAATTCGATATCTTATAAACTATAAAAGTAGTTAAATAAATTTAACTTAAGATTTTTGTATTAAGGACCGATTGTAAATTTATGCGGGGAGATGGCAGAGTGGCCGAATGCTGCTGACTTCTAATCAGCTAGACCTTAAGTGGTCTCATGGGTTCGAATCCCATTCTCTTCGCATAAAATAGATATTTTTACTAATTTATATATTTATTTAGTAAATAGACAATCGAACTCAAGGTTTTCGGGCTAATTAGATATTAAAGAATGTTGATTGTTAAAAGGAATTAGAATTGCATAAAAATGATCAATTATGCGAAAAATGTGGATACCTTGTAAATCCAAGTCAGGGTACACTTGTTAATCGTCCAATACAAATGGGAATTAATATAAACACTGAAAAAGGTAAAGTCACAGAAGTCGTTCTTCTGTGCGAAAAATGTATAGAGAAAGAATCACTGATTAAGGATTAGTCATGCCATTAGGACACGCAACAGGGGGCTATGTTTTAGACCCTGAGAAACTTCATAAAGCGGATATTCTAATTAGAGTAAAAAAAGATTTAGGTGAAAATGACTTTAATGAAGTGAAGAATAAAATATCCCACTTTATTAAGATAGCTAACTTTTTAGAAAATCGTGGGTATACAACATTCAGCATGTTGATGGGGGAAAAGGGAAAAATGCCTGAGGTAGATTTTTCATTTTGCTGGGACATAGTATGGAAGTACTATCCAGATGATAATCACTGTAAAAGAGTTTTAGGAACAATTCTTATGCACTGTTTTGCATTGGAGGATAGAAGTTGGCTTTTTGTTGATGATATTGATAAATCTCGTAAACTATCCGACGAAGAAATTCCTCTCGCCACTCAATATTTCCTACATGATAATATATCTGTTTATAATGGTTACAGATGGCCACCAGGACTAAAAGAAAAATATTCAAAAAAAAATTCTCTTGGCGAACTTGCAGGGAAATTCAATCGAAAATGATGACTTGCATCTGTTCTTAAAGACATATTCTTATTGAAAATATTGAAATATCTATTTGCTAGTTTGGAATAAAAATTTAATTATAAAATTTTATTGCTTTGGTTAACTTTTCTAAAAGTTATGGAAATTCTACGCCCGCGCTTTTCGCCGTTGGGTTCCTTGAGTCTCTTGGGAATTTCATGTGTCCATCTATATCTTGAAGGTCCAGAGATAGTTGTTGCACTTCTTCTTTCTAGTACTTTGCTAATTTTATGGGTTGTATTGGTAGAGTCTCGAAAGACCATTTCCCAAGACTCTTTCAAGCTAATTGTAGTAATATTATCTTCAAAGCATGGTACACAGTCTACATGCTTGCTTATTCCTTGGTTTTCAACGTATTCATTGACAATTACTTGATCAGCAACAAAAGGTACAATTTTCATTTTATATAGCTTGGTTGCTAGATCGTGAGCCCAGCTTGGCAGAGGTCCCAAATACATTGATTCGTTTATAGTTTTAGCTTTGTAATCATATCTCCATCCGTAGTGTTGAACTCTTCTATGTAAGTCTTTTCTCCAGATTGAATTATCAATTATGCTAATTAAGTTTTTTTCTTCGTTTTCGCTTATGAAATTTGGAAAATATTTTAGACCTGGAATTTCTTCAAATTGCTTTTGACTTAAAAACGAAGGCGGGGGGGGGGCGATTTTTGTAACTCTTTCTAAGGCAATAAAGCTCTTGAATAATTCAATGTCAAGAATTTCACTTATCTTTACGTTCAGAGGTAAAGCGAGTTTTATCTCTCCTTTTACAATAAGATCAAGAGAATTCCTTTTAGTGTTAATTTTTCCTGGACCTGTGACTTTTATTGTCTTGTTAGAAACACTTATTTCGTTGTAAAGACAGTCCCAATTGTTTGCGATAGCTATGTCTTTTGCTTTCTTTAGGACATCTTCATTTTCAAAATTTGAAAAGTACCATGAGCCTCTAGCATGTTCTTTTTTCGCTTCAAGATGAACTTTACCCCAATTGAAAAATATAGAGCCCTCTTTTCTTGACCAGTTTAAATTACTTTCTGGAGTGCCTGGCCAAAGAACTTTTCTGGTGATTTCTCTAAAACTTAAGGAATATAATGTAAAAAGTTCTCTTTGAGCTTTTTCGCCACGGTACTTTGAATCTAGTCTTCTATATCCGTGGAATAAACCACATAGGCTCGCTGCTGACCACCAAACGCTAGGGGGGAGAGAAGGGATATCTTCGAACCAAGTAAGTATTTTTGAAGGTTCGGGACGTAATAAAAAAAGTTGAATAGCTTTCTGGATGGGTTTTTCTTTCCAGTCAGAAAAATCCACAATTTTTTTAGCCTTCAGAATCATTTCAGTTTCTTCACGCCATTTAAGAAGTTGATCCTTGTGCTTTTTTCCAGGGATTAAAGAAATTATCTCGTCGACTATGTCAATTTCATTTCCTTCTTTTTTGTTAAAGTTAGAAAGTGTAAAGATAGCAGACTTCCATAATGCAATATTTAGGTCGTCTTTTGTATTTGCTTTAGATGTCGTTTTCCAGGGCAGAGTATTCCACCAGGTTGCATTAACTAATTTAGAAAACTTTGAAATTTTATCTTTGTCGACATTTATACTGGCTGTTAGTAAATCAAGCCAAGGTCCGATTCGAGGAACTGTATACATGGCCATTGCTAGTGCGCCTCGCTGACGATCTAGATTGTCTGGTAATTGTATACTGGTGCTAGAATTTGATGACTCAACAGATAAAGTAGTAACATTGTGATAAGATGCAACTTTAACTTCAGGTAGAGTCACATTTGAAACTTGATGAGAGAGGCTGATTAAACGATTTTGTTCCTCATTAAATTCTACGGATATTGAAGATATGAAAGATGTAGGTATAAGATCTTGCCAGCGTACTGCCTCATCAGATTCTTTTATATCAAATAATCGTGATTTTACCCACTTACCATTTCTTAACACTGATAAGTCTACATTTGGAAAGATCTTGAGATTAAAGGAGACATAAGTATAAATCTGATTACCTGATTCGCTCAAAACTCTTGAGCCTACTGAGTAACTACAAACTCCTAAAATGTAACAGGTTTTACCTTCTGGAGGAGAAAACCACTCGTCTTGATAAAAATTAAATAACTCTCTGTGGGATAGTTTAATCCCGAGCCATAATTCAGGTTCATGATTTATTGTCTGGGTTTTAGATGTAAAGTCTAGAGCTATTTGATTAGTGCTCATTCTCTCTCCAAAATATTCTCTCCAGGTAAACTTGAGATAATGTTGTTTGGAATTGATGAGGACTTGTAAATCATAAATAAATAGTCTCTGGCTCTAGAGCAAAGCATATACATTACTCTTTTCATTGTATCATCTGTGCAAGGCAAAAAATCTTCAATATCTATTATGAAAAGAGCGTCAAACTCCTGTCCTTTTATAGACTCCACATTTAGAATAGTTATACCATCCTCATCTAGATTAATACTATCCTCATTTCTCTTTTTAGAGGTGTATATATCAATTCGGCGATTTGAAATAGTCGCTTTTAACTTATCATATATAGCTTGTGCTGTTGTATTCTTATTTGTAACAACCCCTATATGTCCTCCACGTGTTAAAAGAAACGTTCTAATTCGAGCCGCTGTCGCCGTCAGGTTATGTCCACAAATAATTCTTGGCTTACTTGCAATAGAGTTTCGCCTAACTGTCGCTGCAGGAAGTCGACCAGAGTGAAAAAACTCTGCAACCGCAGCTATCTCAGGAGTATTTCTATGATTGTCTTTTAAGATAATGGGATTGGGAAGATTAGCAGAAGCTTGAATCTTTTCTAAAGTTGATCCCGTATTTCCAATAGACTGATCATCATCAGCAAAAACAGTTAACAACTTAGTACTGTTTGCAAATGCATATTTGAAAAAACCAGAATCCAAATCTTGACCTTCATCGATAATTAGGTGATCCCATCTTTTATATTTACTTTTGTTTGCTAGTAGGTTTTTAATCATAGCGATCCAGTCATAATTATATGAAGAAGTGTGTCCTAGATTTACCCCCCCTGTCCTTGCATTGTAATCATGCCATACAAAACTATGCATTGTCTTTTTTACTGTAGTGCTTTCGTCATTAAGGATTGAGGCAAGCCTTCTCAGCATTCGATTAAATGTTATTAAAGCGACTCTTTTAGAGTTATCTGTAAGCATTTGCGCTCTTCGTACAGCTAGAATTGTTTTTCCTGAACCCGGCGGTCCAGTAACAAAAAGATTTTGATTTAAAGGAGTCTCTAGAACGTCTCTTTGATCACTAACTAAGTCTTCCCATGCAGGTAACTTCATTTTATGGCTTCCTTAATAATAGAGTATCAACACTATTTTTTTTGAAAAGAGCATACCGCACGTCTCTATTCCTTTTTTTTCCACTTCGATCAATTTTTATAAAACCATTTTCATTTGCAATCATTTCAAAACCATTTTTTTCTAATGCATTTTTAAATGTTGGAAAGTTTCTGTTTGCGTAATGATTAATTGCATTTGTGTAAAGAATCACTGTGTTGCCCATTCCAAATATTTTCAAAAGTCGGTCTATATCTTGAATTAACGATTCAGGCTCAAGGGATGGGCTTGCCAATAGGTAAGATACAACCACAATAACAGGTCTCCATCCAGGAGCATCTGACCAAGAAACATCACTCAAATTTGAAACCCATTGCCTGCTTTGACAATTAGAATTAGTCCCTTGTAAATCACTCAATCTTTTTGCTAAGGATTCTCCTAGATTATGCATCTCAACTGATCTATCAAAACCGATGTAGGAGAATTGGGTTGTATTTCCTAAAACTTCAGACAATGCAAGTCCTGCAGTGTATGGGCCACAGCCTAAATCAAGAACTATAGGGTTATTAATCTGACTACCTTTAAAAAGCATACTAAATGCTTCAAGCATTTCTTCGATATGTCCTTTTTGATTATAGTAAGCATAAAGAAGAACTTTCTCATAAGCAGAAATTGATTTCCAAGGTTTGTTAAAGTCAGCTTGCCCTCCACCAATTACTTCCTCAAAAATCACGCTACTTTCTATTCCTAAAATTTTGTCCTTAGATGATCTAGAATCTTCCTGAAGTGGATTGATAATAAGCTCTCTTCTTAATTTTAATAATACAGATGTAAGCTCCATTCCAATCTCCTATTTATAAAACTTGTATTGCATATCGGTATAAAATGTAAGTGTTTAATATCTAGATGAAATGGGATAAGGCGGTGTTTTGTTTGCCGGTTAAAATATTTTAACCAGTTGTTTTTCGTAGTCATTACTTGTCATTGAGACATCTAAACAGCATAATTTTAGGCACTTACTTCAAATTCAATTCACTATCACGGAGACGATAATGAGTCTGGAAATCACGGATAGATGGCTATCTGTTCAAGAGATCGCGCAGTATCTCGGTATCTCTAAAGAGACCGTCTATCGCTGGGTAGATTCAAAGAAAATTCCGGCACATAAAATTGGGAAGCAGTGGAAGTTTAAAACTAAAGAGGTTGATACTTGGGTCATTCAAGGCAATGCACAGACTCACTGACCCGTAAGAACGCATTAAAGAGAGAATTAATATGGCGAACACAAATAATCTAGCAGCATATATCTGGTCTATCGCAGATTTATTAAGAGGCGACTTTAAACAAAGCCAATATGGACGAATCATTTTGCCTTTTACTTTATTACGACGTCTTGAGTGCGTTCTTGAAAAAAGTAAATCAAATGTTTTAGGCGAGCATAGCAAAATCAAAAAGAAAAAACTGCCTGAAGAAGCTGAAGAAAAAATGCTTTTGCGTGCTACAGATGGCTTGTCGTTTTTCAATAAATCAAAAATGGATCTCTCAAAACTCGGGGAAAAGGATATTAAGGACAATCTTGAGTCCTATATTCAAGACTTCTCAAAAGATGCTAGAGAGATCTTTGAGTATTTTAACTTTGCAGAGTTTATTGGTCAGCTGGATGATGCCAATTTGCTATATAAAGTTGTTCAAAAGGTTCAGCAAATGGACTTGAGTCCCAAGATGGTCTCTAACCACGAAATGGGCTTAGTGTTTGAGGAGCTTATCCGAAAATTTGCAGAGAGTTCAAATGAAACTGCTGGAGAGCACTTTACTCCTAGAGACATTGTTCGACTGACCACTTCCTTGGTTTTTATGGAAGATGATGAAGTTCTGACAAAGCCAGGAGTGATCCGAACTATTTATGACCCAACGGCCGGAACAGGCGGCTTTCTCTCTTCAGGTATGGAGTACGTGCATGAGCTGAACCCAAAAGCTGTAATGCGAGCCTTCGGCCAAGAACTCAACCCTGAAAGTTACGCGATCTGTAAGGCAGACATGCTGATCAAAGGGCAAGATGTTAGTAATATTAAACACGGTAATACATTATCTTCGGATCACCTTTACTCAGAAAAATTTGATTATATGCTTTCCAATCCACCATTTGGTGTTGATTGGAAGAAGATCGATGAACAGATTATTAAGGAACATAAATCTAAAGGATTCAATGGGCGCTTTGGCCCAGGCTTGCCGCGTGTTTCTGATGGTTCTCTTTTATTTTTACTCCATCTAATTAGTAAGCTCAGAGACGCCAAAGAAGGCGGTGCCCGAATCGGAATTATTCTAAACGGATCTCCATTGTTTACAGGTGGTGCAGGCTCAGGGGAGTCAGAGATCAGACGTTATATTCTGGAGGCTGATCTTTTGGAGGCGATTGTCGCTTTGCCAACTGATATGTTTTACAACACTGGCATTGCTACTTATGTTTGGGTGCTCTCCAATAAAAAAGTTAAGGAGCGTAAAGGTAAAGTTCAACTGATCAATGGAGTGAATCTATATAGCAAGATGCGAAAGTCTTTAGGCTCAAAGAGACATGAGATGAGTGATGATGATATTAGAATCATTACAAAATGCTTTGGAGAGTTTGAAGAAGTCAAAACTCAAGTCCTTGATAAGCCACAAGATCAAAAAAGCAGTCGCGGACGTCAATCAGCGAATCCAAAAGCAGAAGACGAAAAAACTTTTTCTAGTAAAATATTCGAAACTCATGAGTTCGGTTATCGCAGACTCACAATAGAGAGACCCTTAAGAGAATCATATCAGTTTAGTGATGAAAGAATTGAAGAGTTAAGGTTTGCACCTAAGCCGCTTAATGAAGTTATGAAGTGGGTTTATAAAGAATATGGAGAAAAATGGACAGATAAGGATTATGGCGTCCTTAAAGAACATGTCGATAGTATTCGTAAGTATATTAAAACTCATTTCACGGAACTTAAAGAAAAGCATGTTAAAGATGTTTTAGACAAAAAAATCTGGCTTGAGCAAAGACAAATTCTTAATCAAGCAAAGGCTCTGCAAAAAGTAATTGGCAAAGATCAGCATGATGATATGAATCGTTTTGAAGAGATGATAAAGAAATCGAAAGTAAAACTTGAAGCAAAAGAGAAAAAACAAATAACTAATGCCGTTAGCTGGAAGAATCCAGATGCTGAAAAAGTAATTAAGAAGATTCATAAAGGTAAAGCTAAGCCGCTTTATGGCCTGTTTGAAGTGAATGGCGAAATTGTTGAATATAAAGCGGATGGAGAGCTTCGAGATTTTGAAAACATCGCGCTTGATCCTTCAAGAAAAGTTAATGACATCAACGAAGCTTACTTCAAGAATGAGGTTCTTCCACATGTACCAGATGCCTGGATTGATGCAAGTAAAGTTGATAAGAGTGACGGTGAGATCGGCATCGTTGGCTATGAGATTCCATTTAATCGTCATTTTTATATTTATAGACGACCACGTGACCTAGCCGAAATTGACGCTGACTTGTTCAAAGTTAGTAATCAAATCTTGGGAATGCTTCAGGAGTTAAATGCGTAATGGGAAAATACAAGGCTTATGAAGAATATAAGGACAGTGGCGTTGAGTGGCTGGGACAGATACCAACTCAATGGTTAATAAAAAAATTAAAATTTATCTGTAAGGTAAAAACAGGTTCTAGGGATACTGAAAATGCAATAGATGATGGTCAATATCCTTTCTTTGTTCGTTCACAAAACGTAGAAAGAATTGATTCAGTTGGAGAAGATTGCGAAGCTGTCTTAACTGCGGGCGATGGAGTCGGGGTTGGCAAGGTCTTTCATTATTATATTGGAAAGTTCGACTACCATCAGCGAGTTTATATGCTGAATAATTTCACATTGGTTTTAGGAAAATTTGTATATTATTACTTATCTAGTAATTTTTATAAAGTGGCCCTTGAAGGCAATGCGAAGTCTACCGTAGATTCTTTAAGGCTGCCACAGTTTTTAAACTTTGAACTTTCTTTGCCGAACGCTGTAACTCAGAAGAAAATTATTGAGTTTCTTGATTACGAAACCGCAAAAATCGACGAATTAATAGAAAAGCAACAAAATCTCATAAAATTACTAAAAGAAAAACGTCAAGCCGTGATCAGCCATGCCGTGACTAAAGGATTAGATCCTGATGCTCCGATGAAAGATTCAGGTGTTGAGTGGCTGGGAGAGGTGCCGAAGCATTGGGGGCTAATAAATAGTAAGTGGTTATTTGCGGAGAGAAAACTAAGAGCAAATATTGGTGAAGAAATGTTAACGGCCTCTCAGAAACATGGAATAATCCCTCAAAAAAAATTCATGGAACTTGAAGGTCAAAAAGTAGTGAGAGTTCAAGTTGGACACGATATTTTGAAGCTTGTTGAGCCAAATGATTTTGTCATTAGTATGCGAAGTTTTCAGGGAGGTATTGAGTTTAGTGCAGTCAGAGGTGCAGTAAGTTCAGCCTATGTTCCATTAGTACCAGCAAGTTCAGTTTATGTAGATTACTTTAAGTATCTGTTCAAAAGTGGACCTTATATTCAAGCACTGCAAAGTACTACAAATTTAGTTCGTGATGGTCAGGCATTACGATTCGCAAATTTTTCTCAGATTGACCTACCTGTTATAGATACTGAAGAACAAAAAAATATTGCGAACTATTTACTAAATGAAATCCCCAAAATTAATAGTTTGATAGACAAGGCTGCGTCATTAATCGAATTGTTCAAAGAGCGGCGCGAGGCTCTCATCTCCGCCGCCGTCACTGGAAAAATCGACGTATGCGATTGGCAACCACCAAAACAAACGACTGCACAAAAAATAACCCGAACCACTGAGGAAGTCACAGCATGAATTACTACGGGGGAGATAAGTCCAGAGAGTTTGTATTTCAAAACGATATAATTGGGCAAATGCTTGCTAATGGTTGGCAACTCGGTAATCCAGAAAAGTATGATTGTAAGCTAGCCTTATATTCCGAAGATCTTCTAACTTTTGTTAAAAACACCCAAGATGAGCAGTGGCAGAAGTTTAGTAAGATCTACCCTAGTGATACTGATAAAAAGTTTTTAGAGCGTGTATCTTCACAATTAGAAAAGGCCGATCCAAATGCTGCCAATAAAGAAATGCGCACCTTTGGCACACTGGGTGTTCTTCGTCACGGAATTAAAGATCGTGGAACAAAATTTAGCCTTTGCCAATTTAAACCCGATCATGAATTAAACCCAGGCACGATTGGTAGATATAAAAAAAACATTCTGCGAGTCGTACCCGAATTAGTTTATAGTCCTTGGGCAACTGATGAGCATCTAGCTGAAACTGGAGTTAGAGCTAAGAAGTGGCGAATTGACTTAGTTTTATTTGTTAATGGTCTGCCGGTAGTGACACTTGAACTTAAGTCCGAGTTTAAACAGTCAGTTGAAAATGCTATTAAGCAGTATAAGACAACCCGTTTTTCAAAAGACCCGGAAACTAAAAAAACAGAACCACTACTAACTTTTAAACGAGGAGCTTTGGTTCACTTTGCAGTCAGTCAGTATGAAGTTTATATGGCGACTAGATTGGAGGGTGACGAGACTTATTTCTTACCTTTCAACAAAGGTACTAAAGACGGTGGATCTGGCAATGAAGTGCCTGAAGATGTTAATCAATACGCTACTGACTACCTTTGGAATGAAGTTTTACTGCCCGATAACCTTTTAAAAATTCTTTCTAGGTTTATGCATTTAGAAATTACTGAAAAAGAAGACTATGATGGACGAAAATATAAAAAAGAATCCATGATTTTTCCTCGATATCATCAATGGAATGTAGTGACGAAGCTTATTTCTGCTGCTCGCTTAGAAGGTCCAGGTCAAAAGTATCTCATCCAACATAGTGCAGGCTCGGGGAAGTCCAATTCGATTGCGTGGCTCGCCCACCAATTATCGGCATTATATGATGGCAGTGGCGACAAAATTTTTAACTCAGTGATTATTGTCACAGACAGAACAGTTCTTGATGACCAGTTGCAAGACACTATTTATCAATTAGAGCACACTGATGGCATCATCGGCCGAATTAACAGGAAAGAGGGTGAGGGTTCTAAATCTGAAAAACTGGCAGCAGCGCTAGAGACTTCACAGCCGATTATTATTGTGACCATTCAGACTTTTCCATTTGTAATCAAAGCTATTGAAAACAGCGTAAATTTGAAAGATAGGCACTATGCCATTATAGCGGATGAGGCACACTCATCACAGACTGGTTCAACTGCTCGTAAATTGAAAGAAGTATTAAGTTTTGAATCAATTGATGAGGATGAAGAACTCTCAGCAGAGGATATTTTGGATGCCGCTGTTGAATCTCGAAGAGCGACAAAAAATCTCAGTTACTTTGCATTTACAGCAACACCTAAGTCAAAAACACTCGAACTTTTTGGCCGCTTACCAAATCCTGCAGAACCAACTTCGTTAGAAAACAAGCCAGAAGCCTATCATGTTTATAGTATGCGACAGGCAATTGAAGAGGGTTTCATTCTCGATGTGTTGAAAAACTACACTAACTATAAGGTTGCCTATAATTTAGCGCAAAAACTGGGTGCAGCAGATCAAGAAGTAGAGAGTAAAAAAGCAAAAGTGAAGCTTAATCAGTGGGTGCGCTTACATGAGTATAATATCTCTCAAAAGGTTATGGTTATTGTCGAGCACTTTAAAGACAATGTGATGAGCTTATTGAATGGTCAAGCAAAAGCCATGGTGGTGACTAGCTCTAGAAAAGAAGCTGTTCGCTATAAGCTGGCTTTTGATAAATATATTGTTGATAAAGGCTATTCACATATTTGTGCCATGGTAGCATTTTCTGGTGAAGTGACTTTTAGTGAAAGCGATCCCAATGTTGATGGCTTACTTGGTGAAAAGTTTACTGAAACGAACATGAACCCAGGTTTAAAAGGCCGAGATATGCGTAAAGCCTTTGACTCAGAAGATTATCAGGTGATGTTGGTGGCAAACAAGTTTCAAACTGGGTTTGATCAACCAAAGCTATGTGCGATGTATGTTGATAAAAAATTGGGCGGTTTGGAGTGTGTGCAGACTCTTTCGCGCCTAAATCGAACATATCCCGGTAAGGCAGAGTCAGGAACCTTTGTCTTAGATTTCTTCAATGAACCTGAAGAAGTCCTGAGCGCCTTTCAAGTTTACTACAAGACAGCGTCACTTACGGATGTCTCTGATCCAAACCTGATCTATGATCTATTCGAGAAACTCAATGGTTCAAGAATTTATGAATGGCGAGAGGTAGAGCAATTTGTCGAAGCTTTTTTCCAAAAAAGTAAAAGTGCAGCGGCAATCGCAAATATATGTAAGCCTGCAGTCGAGCGCTGGAAAGGACGGTATAACCTGGCGCTTGATACTTATAAAGAGACAAGAGAATTGTTTGAGCGAGCTAAGAAGTCTGGGGATGAAGTTTTAATTGCTAATGCTGAAAATAGTTTTAAAGAAGCTAAAGAGGCGAAGGATGCTCTAGAAATTTTCAAGAAAGACTTAGGTACCTTTGTCAGATACTACGAATTTATGTCCCAAATCGTAGATTACGATGATAAGGAGCTTGAAAAACTGAGCCTGTTTGCTAGAAACTTGCGTCCAATGCTTAGAGAGTCAATTCTCGATGAAGATCATGTCGACCTAAGTGGCATAGTTCTCAGTCATTATAGACTTTCAAAAATTCGTCAACAAAACTTGATGTTGAAAAATTCTGAAGAGGGTGCTGGCTTAACTCCAGGAGAGGGTCTTGGCACAGCTAAAGCCAAAGATCGCAAAGAAGAGTTTCTCTCTCAAATTATTCAGCGTTTAAATGAGCTTTTTGTTACTGATGAGCTTACTGAAAAAGATCTGGTTAATTATGCCACTACTATCAGAGATAAAGTCAGAGAAAATTCGAAGGTCATGGATCAAATTGCCAATAACTCACCAGAGCAGGCTATGCTAGGGGATTTCCCCAAAGCTGTCGACGACGCCATTATGGGAAGCAGCGAAGCTCATCAAAATCTTATGATGCAGGTTCTGTCAGATCCAAATAAGGCCAAGAACTTCGCTAAAATTGTTTTTGATATGTTGGTTAAGGGAAGTGGCAGTGGGAAATAATGAAATGAATGGTAGTGAAGAGAAATGACACTTAATGGATAAAACTCTAAAGCAGATAAAAAAACTTCTTGAAGATGAAGGTCCTTTAAAGGCTAGGGCTATTGCGAGAAAACTAGGTTTCGATCGAAGCGATGTCAGCGCACTTATGCACAAGCACAAAGATGTCGAGTTTCATCAAAATGAAAATTTCGAGTGGGTATTAATGCCAGAAGAAATTGTAGTTAAATTTGATAATTGTTGGGTTACTTGTTTTTTATTTGAAGAGGCTCTTTCTATAGAGATAGAAGACATCCACACAATTGATAAGATTCGGTTTGTTGTTCCTGAAAATTGCAAGTTTATGCTTGAAGCAATTGCTCGATTCTTGGCACTATGCAATCAATTAGTACTAAGCAAGAAAGAAGTTACAATTGACCTATCTAGTAATAATAGCTCCAAAGCATATTGGAATCGAGCCGGTTTCTTTGATCATTTGAGTGATAAAGTAAATGTTCTCCCTAAACGCCCAAAAATATCATCTGCTAAAACGTATAAAGGCAAAAGTGGAAATCTTGTAGAGTTCGGAGAAGTTGATCCAGAGACAGATAATAAGAAGCTAGTTAGACATCTTACAGATACATTTATTTCATTATCAAGCGATAATTATGAAGATCCGGCTTTTACAATATTATCTGAGCTAATTGGCAATATAAAAGAACACAGTGGATCTTCACTAAAGGGTTTTGCAGCTCTTCAAAGATATAAAGGAAAAACAAAAAGTAGCCCTCCACATATTCAAACAACCGTTTCCGACAATGGGGTCGGTATCGCAACAACATTGAGACCTGTTCTGAAAAAATTCTATCCAAAGCTTTTAGAGCTTTCAGATATTGAATTAGTAAAAAAGGCAATGAGTGAAGGCCGGATCACAAGATTTGGAACTAAATCTGGACACGGGTTAGGATTTAAAAGCAGTAAAGAAAAGGCTTTGAAATTTAATGCGAAGTATTCTGTTCGACAGAATAATTTCAGTTTAGAGTTTATTTTTAAAAATGGAGAGTTGTTACCAGTTAAAATGTTACCTAACCTTGTAGAAATTTCAGGAACACATATCTGTTTTGATTTTGATATTGACGCATCAGACTCAACCTGATTCAATGAAGCTAATGAACCAGAAAAAAATAATAATTTCTCTATATGATTTAGTTAGAGATGACTCGCCCTATGGAAATGATCAAGGTCAGGCAGTTCATGCAAAGCTAAAAAAAGAGATTGGGAAATACCCACAGGCTAAAGTTATTGGTATCTCTTTAAAAGGAATTAAACGAACTGATGCCTCTTTTCCAAGAGAAAGCGTTATCTCATTAGCGAGAGAGAAGCGAGGGGAGATTAGTTTTTATTTAAAAGACTTTGCAAATGACGATATGATAGATAACTGGGATTATGCTGCACGATTCAAGGACCAACCGTTATTGGTACTAAGTGGTAAAGATTATAGAGTCATTGGTCCAGAGCTTAGTTCAGATGCGCAGAAGATTTTCAGTTATATTATGAGTAGAGAAAATGTAACGACTTCTATGATTGCAGAGAAATTTGGTCTCTCTGCCCCAAATGCAAGTGGAAAGCTGAAAAAACTTCTAAATCAAGGTCTCTTAATTGGCTCTAAAGAAACAGCCGAAAGCGGCGGACTCGAATATCTGTTTTCATCAGTAAAATAATCTGCTTAAAAAATTTGACTTAAGGAGAATGTTGACATATCATTCAAGCATAAGCCGTGTTTATGCGGTTTTTTTATTAAACCCTGGTTAATCTGATTAATTTAACCAGAATAATATAAAGGAGAATGCTATATGCCAGGTAAAAAACCAGTTCATACAGTTCCGAATAGTAATAGTTGGGTCAACAAACAAGGTGGGGTGACAATTTCTACTCATCGTACAAAAGCGAAGCGCTTTGAAACTGAGCACGTCATTCATAAATCGAATGGACAAATTAGTGAAAAAAACAGTTATGGGAACGATCCGTGCCCACCAAAAGATAAAAACTAAGGATACAAAATGAGCACTCCAAGAACTTTTATTAGTTTTGATTTTGATAATAATTCCAACCATAAGTTGCTTTTTTCTGGTCAGGCAAAAAACAGTCGAACACCTTTTAATATTGCAGATTGGTCTTCAAAAGAGGCACTTCCTCAATCTATTTGGGAAAGAAAAATTGCCGAAAAGATCAGTCGGTGTAACCTAATGATAGTACTAGTTGGAAGGCAGACAGCTTACGCCAAAGGTGTAATTAAAGAGATACGATTTGCAGCGGCACATAATATACCTGTATTTGGAGTATATGTTGATGGAGCCAATACAAGAACACCTTTACCTACGGGATTGCCTCGAAACATGGTGATTTCTTGGAATTGGGAGAGCATTACTTCTGCGATAAATATTGTAATGAGGCCAACTATGCGGTCGAGGTCATACTAATGAAGCGGGCTCTGGTTATCGGTATAAATGAATATGTCCATGTAAGTAACTTAAATGGTTGCGCAAACGATGCAAAACATATTGAAGCATTGATCTCAAGGAATTCAGACGGTTCAAAGAACTTTGATGCTAAGATTTTAACGGCAGAAAATGGGCAAAATATTTCGTGTAAGGAATTGAAGAAAGTAATTGAAGAACTTTTTGCTCAACCTGCGGATATGGCCTTTTTATATTTTTCTGGTCACGGAACAGCTACAAATTTAGGTGGGTACCTTTGTGCATCAGATGCTGAGAAATATAATGAAGGCGTGCCTATGCAGGATATTCTTAACCATATTATAGCCTCGCAGGTTAAAGAGATCGTCGTGGTTTTAGATTGTTGCCAAAGCGGAACCTTTGGACAAATTCCAACTTTAGGTAACAATGCAGTTTCAATTCGAGAAGGAGTATCAATTTTAACGGCTAGTAGAGATAGCGAAAGTGCGATTGAGGTAAACGGTTCTGGTATTTTCACTTCTCTAGTTTGTGATGCTCTTTCAGGAAGTGCTTCTGATTTGTTGGGTGTTGTAACTCCATCGGGAATTTACTCTCATGTAGAACAAAGCTTTGGGGCATGGGAACAGAGACCCCTATTTAAGTCTTTCGTATCTCGTTCAACTCCACTTAGACAAGCTGGTCAAAAAGTTGATGTTTCAAAGTTGTTATCTCTTAAAATGCTTTTTACCAATCCGGATCACATTTTTAGTCTAGATCCTAGCTACGAGCACACTGACAGAAAGGCAAAGGTAGAGAATGTAGAGAAGTTTAAGATTCTCAAAAAATTACAAACAGTTGGTCTTATAAAAGTGAATAGAGAACCTGATCCTGATCTCTATTGGGCCTGTATTGAAAGTAAATCGTGTCAGCTAACAGCTTTAGGAAAATTTTACTGGCATTTAGTAAACGCTAACAAAATTTAGAGGAAGTTATGATTTTTATTTCACACCGAAAAACAGATGAATATAAAGCAAAGAATTTAGCAGCACTACTTCAATCTAAATGTGTAGACTATTATCTAGATGTCCTTGATCCATCAACGAAGACTGCGTTTGATATCACCAAGCACATTATGAACAATCTTAGTAAGTGCAGTCATGTTATAGTTGTATTCTCCAGAAATACAGAAGGTTCGATGTGGGTTCCGTTTGAATTAGGTGCGGCTTATAAATCAGATAAAGGAATAGGAACTTATTTAACCGAACTCGTTTCTACTCCAGAATACTTAGACATTTTTCCTAAAATGAAAACTAGTGCAGATATTGATAAATTTGTGGATGAGTACAAAAAAGATCAAATGCTTACCAAATCTTCAAGGTACGATGATAGTTCAATAATACTAAATGAAGCTTCAGGCTCAGGCCGAGCCGAAAGGTTTATAACGCGATTGAAGTCTCGCTTAGGTCAGTGATCTCTTTCATTGAGGTGCAGGCTTTGGTAGACATAAAAAAAACAGCTCTCCTTTTTGAAATTTTCCCTCACTTATGGTGAAGGAAAAATTTCAAAAAGGAGAACACCATGTTTCAAAAATCATCTAAACAAACTGACTCAAACTTTCGCACCTTGCATCTCGCTGATCTTCTCTACAACCAGATCATCAAACTAAAGCTTCCTTATTACTTAAAAGACCAGCTTCGCCGTGCTAGCTCTTCAGTGGTCTTAAACCTGGTTGAAGGTAATGCTAGAAGAACGAGACTTGATAAGCGCAGAATGTATAACTACGCCTATGCTTCAGCTAAAGAAGTGCAAGCTTGTTTATTCTTGGCCAAGACTGTAGACGAAGAACTTATTCGTCTTTGTGACAGTGTTTGCGCTCATTCTTATAAGCTGGTTAAGGCCTCCTGACGGGGGCTTTTTCAGTATACGGGATGCAGGATTCAGTATTCAGGGGCACACATTTTTAAATGTGCTTTGTTTTTGGTCCACTAACTTCATACGCTTACAATCTATTGAATTGCTCATGAGCTTGCTTGGTAAAAGCGGAGGTGTGTATGAGCGATCAACTAAAGTTAATTTCACAAATTGAGAATATGATCTACGTGATTCGTGGTCAGAGGGTGATGCTCGATTCGGATTTGGCTCGACTCTATGGAGTGGAAAATAAGCTTCTTAAAAGAGCTGTGCGACGCAATCTCTCCAGGTTTCCAGAGGACTTTATGTTTGAGCTGAATAATCAAGAGGTTACAAACTTGAGGTACCAATTTGGCACCTCAAGTTTAGAGCATGGAGGGACGCGATATGCTCCGATGGTGTTCACTGAAAACGGCGTGGCCATGCTTTCAAGCGTGCTTAACTCTGAACAAGCGGTTCAAGTAAACATCGCCATCATGCGAATCTTTACCAAACTTCGAAGCTTTCTTTTACTTGAGAATGACCTTAAACAGCGCATGGATAAGCTTGAAGTTGGCTCAAATCATCTTTTTAAAATTGTCTTTGAGCGACTCGACGATCTTGATGAAAAGATAACACCAGTCTTACCAGGCAAGCGCAGCAAGATAGGAATCAAAAAAGGTTAGGGGTGCGTGATTCTTTTTTCAGTATTCAGTATGCCGTATACGGTATTCAGGATCCAGGGGCACACAGTTTCAAAATAGCGTTATGATTTTTTAGCATCGACACCTTTTTATTCCTTCTTATTTCAAGCAATTAACTCGCTAGCTTAACGGCACAACCTTGCAATAAGCACAACCAAGATATCAAATTGGATTTATGTTACCATGTGTGGTAACATAAGGGGGTCGATCTTGGGTAGGGTGAAGAGAGCTGGATACATCATTGTTTGGTACTTATATGATCATGCTCCAGTCCATATCCACATTTATCGAGACGGACGAATGGTTTGCAAGTGGGCGATCAATCTTAAGGTTGCGATAGAAGGTCAAATGTCGAAGAAATTACTTCGAATCATTGATCAACTTGAAATAGAAGGATGCTTTGATGAACTCAAAAAACAACATCACAATTAAGTCCGTTAATGTGAATAATTATGCCAAGAAAATTACCATTGAGGTGAAGGGGGAGGTCTATAACATCCCATTTGCAAAGCTTACGACTAAACCAACTCGGCAAAACCCTGTTATTGAGATTTTCGTCGATCAGGAGCTCGCTAGTGAGGCTGTGACGTATATGCTTAAAAATGGCGAGGTTGATTCCATTCCTTTCGATGCATTTCTTGATTACAATCGAAATCCGGATTACCTCAAGAAAATGTTTCTCTTTGAGATGACTAATGTCGCCCTTAATAAATTGAAGTCGACGCAACTCTCTAAAAATGAAATCTGCAAAAGACTTAGAACTTCACCCTCTCAGCTTGCAAGACTACTCGATCCCACTAACACAAAGAAGACAATGGATAAAATGCTAGAGCTGCTCGTCATCTTAGGCGCAGATATTCAGCTGAAATGTGCGTGACGGCTAACAGAATTCAGGGAGCAGTATCCGGAAGGCAGGATGCAGGGGAATGATGAAGAGCTGCAATCTTTAAGGTCGCAAATTGCGACCTTAAAGATTGCATAGGCTTTGCAACTGGTCTTTTATTTTCAATTACTTCCACAGCCTTGAACCAAGCATATCCATGCATCTAGTGCATTAAGAAGACTATCTTGATTGATATTCATAAAATGTATATAATGTATGGAGAATGTGTGCCGACGATTATCATTTATGGCAGAGTGCGCTTTTGTATCTATCCAAAAGATCACAGACCGGCCCATGTTCATGTCATTGCAGGTGAAGCTCATGCAAAGTTTGAAATCATAACAGGGCAATGTATTTCAAGCGTTGGCTTTTCAAGTAAGGCCTTAACAAAGCTTTCAGTAAAAGTCTTAGAGCATCGTAAAGAGTTGATGCAAGCTTGGAAGGAGTTTGAAGGTGAAGACTAAAAAGAATGCTATCCGCTACGGAAAAGTTGAAGTCGACGAAGATCTAATGCTTGAACCAAAAATTCGAACAACCATCTTTTTGGAAGAAAGTATGCGAGACAATCTCAAGCAGGAAGCGGTTAAACGAGGAATGAATTACCAGCAGCTTCTTCGTGAAATTGTTCGCGATTACTTCGATCAAAACAATGATCAAGATCTTAAAAAGCGACTAGATCGACTTGAAAAACGTGTTTTTGGTGCGTGAATTTTATCGGTATCCAGGATTCAGGGATAAGTGAATTTATCACGAATCATTATTGTAATGCACTTATCTTATGATCGATTAATTTCAAAAATTTAGAATCAATCTTATGAACAGTCTCTTTGCGAGAGCATCACTAGAGGTGTTTTATGAGCGAAGAACTAAAGTTAATTTCACAAATTGAAAATATGGTTTTTCTTATTCGTGGACAGCGAGTGATGTTAGATTCTGATTTGGCTAAACTGTATGGAGTTGAACTCAAGCGATTGAATGAGCAGGTTAGAAGAAATATTGAAAGGTTCCCTATAGATTTTATGTTTGAATGTAATTTGAGTGAGTTAGAAGATTTGAGGTCGCAATTTGCGACCGCAAATCCCCTAAGGCCATGGAATTACATGAGAAGAAGCTCTCCGATGCTCTTTACTGAATTAGGAGTAGCTATGCTCTCCAGTGTTCTAAATTCTAAACAGGCCATCGCGATCAACATCGAAATCATGCGCATCTTTGTTAAGCTTCGAAGCTTTCACGCTATTGATCCAAGTGGGCGGATTGATGAGCTCGAGCGAGGAACGAATGCGCTTTTTAAAACAGTCTTTGAAAGACTCGATGATCTAGATGAAAAGACGACTCCCTTAATTCCTAAAGACAGAAAGAAGATCGGACTAAAATAAGAGCGGTATTCAGTATTCAGTTTGCGGGATACGGGGGATAAAGTAAGCGTAAGAGAGGCTAGTGCAAGACTTTAGTTTCACAGCGATTTACAAGTTATTGCTGAGTAAGTACTTTTCCTGCAATGGAAAAAACCTATTCGATCATAGATATTGAAACCACTGGCGGCTACCGCAGTGGTAATAAGATAACCGAGATTGCCATTATTAACTTTAATGGCAGCGAGGTTGTTGGTCAGTTCTCGACCCTCATTAATCCCGAAATCAGCATCCCTTATGGCATTACACGTCTGACCGGTATCAACAATGAAATGGTTAGAGACGCTCCAAAGTTTTATGAGGTTGCCAAAAAAATTGTTGAGATGACTGAAGGCAATATCTTTGTTGCTCACAATGTTTTCTTTGACTTCAATTTCATTAAACATGAATTTCGAGAGCTTGGTTATAGCTTTAATCGAGACAAGCTTTGTACCGTGAGACTCGCCAGACAGTTCTTACCAGGGCATGAAAGCTACTCACTTGGAAATATTTGTAATGATCTAGGAATTAATATTACTGCTCGCCATAGAGCCCTTGGTGATGCTTTAGCGACAGTGGAATTATTAAAGTTAATACTTTCTAAAAACGAGTTTGGTAAAGAACAGTTTGTTGAAAGTAAAAAACTGAATATTCCAAAGGATCTCGATCGAAGCGTTTATGAATCTTTACCCGAGAAGCCTGGTGTTTATTATTTCTACTCCAAAGAAGGCGGTCTTCTTTATATCGGTAAAAGTAAAAATATTAAAAAGCGTGTGGCCAGCCATTTTCGCCCTGATATGAAACGTAAAAAAGATATTGCTCTAAAAAATGCCGTGGCCAATATCGAATTCAAACTCATGGGTTCTGAGCTAGCAGCACTCTTGTTTGAAAATAGTCAGATCGCTCAACTAAGACCACCTTATAATGTCGCTCTTAAAAGTTCCTATTTTCCAATCAATGTTATCTTGTGTGAAAAATCCAATCCCTTTGAACTTAAACGAACGACACTTAAAAATGATGACACCGGCCTTTGCTCGTTTAAGAATAAGAATAATTCACAAGGATTCATTAATAATATCTATAAAAGCTTTTTAAATACGGGACAAGATTCAATTGATTTCGAAACAAAGAAAAGCCAGTTTTTAAATAAGTTTGGCGAAGAACTCTATAACAACCTTTTAAAACAAAATTTCAATCGACTTATACCCAAAAAAAGCTCTTTTATTCTTCAGTTAGCTGGCCGAAAGCGCGGCGAATCATGCCATTTGATGGTCGAAGATTATGTCCCCAAAAGGCTTGTCTTTGATTCTAGTGAGACTGAAATGATTGATCTTCATTCAACCCCTCAGATGCAAAGAATGCTTTTTAGCTACATCAGAGCATTAGACCTGCGTGAAGCGAGATTATAAAAAAATCTCCCTACAGGGAGATTTTAAGGTCTATTCATTATCAAAACTCTAATTATCTCCCTTTAGGGAGATTTTTCTTGGTTTAATCAAATAATCTGATATAATCTCCCTGTAGGGAGATTCTCATGCAGATTGAAAGTATCAAAGATTTAGTCGAAGAAATTAAAAAAAGAAGAAATGAATTGGGGATTTCTCAAGTTCAGTTAGCGCAACTTTGTGATCTATCAGTTAACGGTATTAGTAAGTTTGAAAGTAATGCAGGAGAGAGAGAAGTTAAGCTCTCAACACTTTTTAAACTCAGTGAAGTGTTAGGCTTCAAATTAGTGTTGGATTTTGAAAATGAATAAACTTAATGTTTTTTACGAAAAAAGTCTGGTAGGCACATTGTTTAGAGATGATGATTTGGTCTATTCGTTTAATTACAGTGATTCATGGTTGAAAGACAAGAATGCTTTTCAATTAAGTTTGGCCATGCCCCTTCAAAAAGAATCCTTTGGAAATAAAATTACGCTTTCATTTTTTGAAAACTTGCTACCAGAAGGTGAGGCAAGAGAGGCCATCGAAAAGAGTCAGGACACTAAAAGTGCCTTTGATTTTTTAAAGAAGTTTGGAAAAGACTGTTCAGGAGCGATCATTGTGAGCGACTCTTTTGAATCGCCGTTTGATCCAGTTAAAAAAAATGAACTTATCGAAATCGATATGAAAAAAGTTTACCAAGCCATTGATGAAAAAAGATCGGTTGCCGAAGTTATTGCTAATCTTAATCCAGGTTACTTGTCCATTGCAGGAGCTCAAGATAAATTCTCTGCAATCGTAAAAGAGAGTCATTTTTATTTACCAACTAATGGCGCACCAACAACTCATATTGTGAAAGTTCCCATCTGCCGCTCTGGAGTTAAAGAGTCTGTTTATAACGAATACTATTGTATGAAATTGGCTCACCTCGTAGGAATGAACGTACCAGAATGTTTCGTTTTGGATAATGAAAAACATCCACTTTATATTACTACTCGATATGATCGAACAGTAGGTAAAGAAATTAAAAGAATTCATCAACAAGACTTCTGTCAAGCACAAGGTATTGTGAGTGAGCATAAGTATGAAGCAAAGGGTGGCCCTAGCTTAAAAGATAATTATCAGCTCATAAAGTCACACGTCACAATAACAAAGAGGTCAAAAGCCTTATTTGATTATCTTGATTGGATTTGCTTTAATTTATTTATTGGAAACAATGATAGTCATTCTAAGAATATCTCTTTTCTATTAAACAATGGTAAAATTGAATTAGCGCCTTTTTATGATCTTCTTTGTACTGCGATTTATCCTAAACTTAAGAGAAATTTCTCTTTTATAATCGGTGATCGAGATGACGCAAGTCGAGTCGGAAAAAACCAATTTCAATTAGTAGATGAAAGTCTTGGGTTAAAAGAAGGTACAATGCAGCTTAAGGCCATCGAAATGAGTGAAAAATTAATGGAACATAAAGATAAGTGGGCCATTGAAGTCAAAAAAGAAATACCAAGTACAAAGATAGTTCAAAGAATATCTGAATTGATTGGCGACAGATGTAAAAGTATTAAAAGGCAAGGAGTCTAAATTGAGTCGACATATTGCCCTTTATCTGAAGCATCAAAAAGCCTATCTGCTATTTCTTATAGTGCTCTTTGTTGTACCACTCGCTCTATTTTTTCAGTATTCAACCTACGAGCTTCCAAAAGTTCAGTACGTTGTTTTGATTGGTTTATTCGTGTCCCAATATGTTTTTTACCGTGAATATGATTTTCAGCAAAAAATTGAAAAAGACGTGACCAATATTCTTAAAAGAGAGCTGGGACGAGTCCCTTCAAAAAAAGAGATTCACGCCAGATCCGATCAGGTGGTTTACTTTCGTGGGGTCAGCATCGTTATTACCGCTTTGTGTGTTCTTGGGCTCATGCTCATTTATCAGGAATTTTAATGGAAGCTAAACCTGAAAACCTCATCAAACTTAAGACGATGGAAATGCCATACGGAAAGTATAAGGGCACGGTACTGATCGATCTGCCTGAGCATTATGTCGTCTGGACTTATGAAAATCAGCTCCCCCAAGGCGAGCTAGGCCGTTTATTTAGGGAACTCTATGAAATTAAGGTCAATGGTCTTGAGGCCCTGATTCGCTCTTTATAAAGTAATGATTCACTGTTTTCTTGTTCAGCGGTTTTAGCGCCATCAGCTCTTGAAAGACTTCTCGTGAATACTCGTAGCACTCAAGAAGCAGTTCAATATCTGAATCTGTAATGATCTTTCGCCCATTTTCTAGATGATCAATGATCTTAGCCTTAAGCCCAGTCTTTTGAGCGACCACAACTAAAGACATCTGTCTCTTTTCACGCATAAAGCGCAGCGCTAAACTTTGCGGGCTATCAGTGTTTGTTTTAATCATCTGAGTTATAGGCTATCCTAACTTGGAACTTTTGAGGAAAATAAATGGCTTCATTTCAAGAAAGAATACTAGAGACGATCCAAACTGATTTTGAACAGATCAAAAAAATGCCCGCCGATAAAAATCAACGAAATGAATGCAATATTCTACTTAAAAGAATCGAGAGCGCTAAAAAGCTTTTCTTAGCTGATGCAAGCCTAACGGCGAAACTCGTCGATATTGAAAAAAAGATCAATTCATTTAAAGAAGGGCGCTAGCGCTTTTTGAGCTTAAAGCGAATTGGCCCTTTAAAATCATTAGGATCAACTGCCTTACCTTTTTGTGTGATTTCAATTTTTCCTTCATGGGCCAAAAGCCTTCCCGCACTTCTGACTCGCTCCATTTTCTTTGCGTCCTTCTTGTCGTCGTCATCAAGAATTTCACTGGGACAAATCGTCTTATCAAGATCACGCTTATTTAACAGCTCTAGGATTTGCTCTTTAAACTTTGTTGGCGCCTTGGCTTGGTTGCATGCCTTAGAGCAATACTTTACTTGCTGCCAATCTTTTTCCCATTTCTTTCGCCATTCAAAAGGTCTACCACATGACTGACAAATCTTAGATTCGCTAGGCTTATTCATTGATCAAACCAACTTTTTTGAAAGGCTTGAAATAAACATCGAGAGCTTTCGAGTAAAAGCAGCTATGAAAAGTCGATTGAGTGATATTGTACTGATTATGAAGAGTTTCTTTAAAATCGATATCCGATACTTGTGATAACTGCCACGGATCGTGAATCACCTGGCCTCTAAAAATTGATGTGCCATTGTCGGTAAACAAAGAATAGCGCTCGACTAAAAAACTTTCGAGCGCAGTCTTTTCTTTGGTTGCTAAGATTTTTGCCTTTAGCTCAAGATTGTAGGCACGACAATCGTAAGCTTGATCAGTATTTAAGTGAATCTTAGAGTAGCAATAAGGCAGGTGAAAAAACTTGTTGGCAATAAAATTTCCAAGCCTATGGTTGGAGTCGAGTGTAAAAAAATAAATCCCAGGAGTACCTTTATATTTCACATAGGTTCTAAGATTTAACTCAGTTAAACTAGAAAAAGGAAGAGTCGGTGTAAAAGGAAAGCGAATCTTGGACATCTTAAAAGGCACAATACTTGTGAAAGCCTGACCCTCAAAAGTATCCAGTTCTAAATAACTTGGAATCAGATTCCTAAGTTCAGCGGAGTCGACGACAAAATTTAGAAAGAAGAGATCTTTCCAATGTTGCGATATAATCCAGTTCTTTTTTTCCATATGGCGAAAGATTATCACAGGCTCAAAGGGCATAAAGATGTGTCTAACTTATTGTCTAAAATATCAACAATTTACAAGATATTTTCGATTTCGAGCATTTTCTCCTTAGATAATAATGACTATTCTTGGCATCATCCTTGCTTAATAAGCCTCTATAAGTCATTCAATCTAAGGAGCCAAGTATGTTTCGAAGCCTATTCATTGTTTTTGTTATGATCACTAGCCAATCTGTCTTTGCATCAACAGATCATAATTCAACAAGATCAAACCGAGCTGGTATCATTTCTGATATAACTTCAGATCAAGTTGAAGAATATAGTTACGATCTAAGAAAGGAGTCTGGCGAAGGTTTCGCTTCAGGTGAGTACCTTAGAAAAATGGAAGATATGAGTTTTACCGTGGAAATGAATAAAACACTTGCAGGATTTGGCTTACTTTCAAATCTCATTGAACAAAATCTTGAAAAACTTGACTGTCAAAATCGTAAAGATTTTAGAGAATGTGTTAGTGAAGCAATTTCGATTTCAGAAAAAGAAGCGATGAAGGTTGCCATCAAAGCTCGCAGAGGCGGCGGCGGTGGAATTAAGATCGAAGTTAAAACAAAACATTAATTAAAAATCGACTTTGCCGCGAAGCTTCTTGTTTACACTTTTAATTCTTTTGCCATTCAAGCGTTTGATCACGGCCGAACGTTTGGGCTTTGTTTTCTTTCGCATTTTTGGAGGATGAAGAACTTCTTCAATCATTCGGTGAAGCTTTCTAATACATGTATCTTGATTCATGTTCTGTGAGCGTGACTCTTGCGAGCTGATAATAACATTTCCTTCATTGTTAATGAGGTTGCCATAGCGCTGCTTAAATCGAGTTTTAACATCGATAGAGATGGCCGAAGACTGATCAATGGCCCACTCCAAAGTCGCCTTAGAGTTCACTTTATTGACGTTCTGTCCGCCTGCACCAGATGAGCGTGAATAGGAAAATTTGAGTTCATTAAAGGGAATCATGGTTAGCATTATACAGACAATGTTTGTTTTGGCATATATCGCTTAAATAAGTTAAATTAAAAATAATGAGAAACCTTCAAGAGTACAAAATCCACAAGCAAAAGCTAAAAGAGCAGCTGTTTACTCCGCGCGAAAACTGCTCTGTATGCACTCTTTCAAGGCGTACATGTTTTTGTCATCTGGTGAAGAGTTTCGATTCTAAAGTTGTTTTCGCTATTCTTATTCACAAGTTGGAGATCGAACGCAAAATTGCTACCGGTACCATGTCTCATCTGATTCTCAAAAACTCTTATCTTTTACCTGGTTGTGATTATACTGATGATGAAGTGGTAAATCAGCTGATTGAAAATCCTGAGAATCACTGTGTTGTTCTTTATCCTGGAAAAGATTCTCTAAATCTTAGTACGGAAAATACCAAGGGCATCTTTCCAAAAGATAAAAGACTTGTGGTTTTTGTCGTTGATGGCACTTGGGCCACCGCACGCCACACCATGCGACTCAGTGAAAATCTTAAAACTCTTCCACGTATTTCTTTTGATCCAAGACCTTCAACATTTAGAATTCGAAAGCAGCCTAAATTGGAGTGTTGTTCAACCGTCGAAGCGATCCATCGAACCATTGAGTTGCTCGGTGATTCTCAAGGATTTGATACCAATTCACGTGAGCATGATAATCTACTTGAAGTTTTCGACTTTATGGTGGAAACACAAATTGCGATGGAAAATGAAAAAGGTAAGTTATGAAAAACTTAATTCTTTTAATCCCAGGTAATCCAAGCGTTCCCGGCATTTATGATCCTTTTTTAAATCAAGTTGTAACGGATCTAAAACTTAAAGGTGAAACTGTTCATAAGGTTCTGCCACATCTAGGGCAATGCAACCAAGTCGTCGTCAATTATAAAAGAATTACGGTTAGAGATGTTATTGAAGATCATCGAAAAACAATAAAAAATCTTATATCCACTCATACACCTGACAAAGTGATACTTATTGGTCACTCTCTTGGAAGCTCGGTGACGATTAGTTTATATGAAGAGTTCTCAAGCTCTATTGATCAGTTTTTTATCCTCTGTCCATTCTTGGGCCCAAGTGAAAATAATAAAGGTTATCTCAAACTTTTTAAGAATCCCATTTCTCGTTTAGGCATGAAGGGGATTAGCTATGCTTGTCTTAAAAACGATAAAGTCTCGCATATGTTTTTTGAAAAATGGCTTGGAAAAACACCTTTCACAAGTCATATCCCAAGAGAAATAAGTAAGCCTTATTATATCAAGAATTTCTTCTCCCTTACTTCGACTTATATGGATGAATTTAAAAGCTTAGATTTAGCAACAAAAGTAAAAGCGATGGATAACTCAAAGTCTTTTTTTGTGTTTGCTCCCAATGATTACTGGGTTCCCGAAGAGGCGATCAATTCCTTGCCTCAAGATATGCCATTCAAAAAATGCAGAGGTATCAGTCATGATTTTTGTTTAAGAGAAAATCAATATAAGGAAGTCTCTTTTGTGATCGCTAGGCATCTCGCGCGATAAAAACCTCACACAATTTTATGGGCAGCTGCTTGAGTTAAAGTTATAGTCGTTGAGTTCTTTGTTTTCCATATAATCACTAAATCGTAAGGGAGCCTATTTTGAAAATCAATCTAGTTGCTTTGGTCTTTATCGCTATTTCTGTTATTGCTTGTAATAAACAGGACACACTTGAAAAAGTAGAAGCCTCAAAAAATGATGTTGAGCGTGTGGCCAACAAAGCAGTCAATAAAATTGAAGAAGCAACCTGTATGGACAGTGATTTAGAGTGCCTCGCTGAAAAAGCAAAGAATAGAGTTGAAGAAGGTGTGGACTATGTCGAAGACAAAGCAGAGGAAGCTGTAGATAAAATGGACTAGTTTAGTCATAATCTAAAAAAATTGAGTCATTTATAAGGAGGACTCTTGGCTAATAAGCTTGTCGCAAAGCTAACTAGGCAGGACTTTATATTAATGGCTCATGTCATTTCATTTTCATTTTGAAGGTCTATAATATCAAGACTGCAAAGCAGTTAAGGAGATTTATGAATATTCAAGTTAACACAGACCACAATATCGAAGGTAGCGAAGAACTCAACAGCTATATCGACTCGAGCTTTTCTGCAAAGTTTAGCCGTTTTGGTAACGCTATTACTCGTATCGAAGTTCACCTTTCAGATGAAAACGCTGGAAAGCCTGGCTCTGATGATAAACGTTGCTTGCTAGAAGCTCGTGTTGCTAACCACCAGCCAATCGTCGTCACTCATCATGCTGACAATATCTCTGATGCTATTGAAACAGCTTCAGATAAGCTGTTGCGCTCACTTGATAATATGGCCGGCAAAATGACAAACCATGATAGCCCAAAAAACTTTAATGTTGATTCATCGATCGGTTCTGACGAAGAAGAATAAAATAGATGCAAAATGCGATTGATGCTATTTCTTCAGGATTGGGCGAAGAGAACTTTGAAAAGTGTACATTTTCTTCGCCCGTCAATAAATCGCAAGAGCTTAAAAGTATTGTTTTAAATGCCGTAAATAATCCACGCGAAGTCAAAGTTGAATTTAGGCTACAAAAGCACAGTGATATCACTACCGTACTAAAAAAAGATTTTATTGAAAAAGATCTCTCAAAGTTTCTAGAGCAGTTTAAGCAGTGTTTAGTTAAAACTCAGCTAGCTGAAACCCAGATTCTAATTAATAAGAAGCTTAATGCAAAAATCATAACGAATACTGCACAAAAACCTGAATCAACTAAAAAACATAACCGTGAAAAACAATACCTGATTCCAGATGGAGAGATTTGTCCGTTTCTAATAGAGATCGGAGTGATGGATAAAAACGCTAACGTAAAGCCCACTCAGTATAAGAAATTTAGACAAATTAATCGCTTTCTAGAACTTGTCGATGACATTTATAAAAATCAAGAAATGAAAGAATTTCATGCCGTTGATTTTGGTTGTGGTAAGTCCTATCTTACGTTTGCTTTATATCATTATTTTAAAAACATAAAAAAAGTTAACGTTAAGATCACGGGCATCGATCTTAAGCAAGAAGTTATCAATCATTGTAATGAAATCGCCAAGAACATTTCCTTTGATCAACTTCATTTTGCTCACGGCTTTATTCATGACTTTAAAACAGATGATCCAGTTGATTTTGTTGTGACCTTGCATGCCTGTGACACAGCAACTGATGATGCCATTCTCTTTTCTCTTCGAAATCATGCCAAACAAATGATGTTCGTTCCTTGCTGTCAGCATGAACTTAATAAACAATTGCAAAACGATGACTCAAATATCCTACTCAAGCATGGTATCTTTCGCGATCGAATGACTGCACTTGTTACAGATACTATGAGAGCACAGCTTCTTGAAGTTTGCGGCTACAAGGTTCAGAGTATGGAGTTTATTAGCCTTGAACATACGGCTAAAAATATCCTTCTTCGCTGCTCTAAGGTCTCTAGGGATGCCAAACAAACACATTTATTGCTCAAGAACTACCAAGATTTTAAAAAGCAGTGGAGTATTAATCCGTATCTAGAAAAGCAATTATTGCTTGAACATTTCATAAACTGATCTAAATCATCTTTTTTCATGTTCTCCGTCAGGTTCCTTTTGCATTAACTATGCGAAAACTGCTCATCTCCAACCAAGGAATAACAATGAAAAAACTAGTACTTTTGTCTTTTCTCTCTCTCCTAGCCGTTTGTGCTCAAGCGACATCCCCGATTATTTCTCTAGTACCAGTATCAAAAGTTTATATGCCAAAGGGCTTTGACAGTAACGATATGGCCGAGATCGTTGTGACTGGTTTTCTACCGAACCTTTGTTATAAATCACCAATAGTAAAAACTAAGGTTGAAGGTAAGAATATCATCGTTTCAGTTTATGCTATTAATCATGAGCCGACTCATGAACTTGAATGTACTAGAATGATTGTTCCTTTTTTAATTCCGGTCGATGTAGGTGTTCTTGATCGTGGTCAATACAATGTGACTGTAAACGAACAAGAAAAAGGTCAAATGAAAATTACAGAGGCATTAAGCTCTGCAGTTGACGAACATGTTTATGCTTACGTTGAGCATGTTCTGATTAAGCCTGGTTCACGCAATGTTATTCTTAAAGGTCATAACCCAAGTGACTGTTATGTATTCGATCGTGTTGACTACTTCCATAACGATAAAGATGTTTATTCAGTACTCCCAAAAATGAAGCAAATCTCCCTTGATTGTCCAATGAAGATGGTTCCATTTGCTATTGAAACTAAAATTCCACAAGATCTAGATGCAAAGCAAGTACTTCTTCACGTTCGTACTATGCATGGAAAATCAGTAAACGCCGTTTTTGAATAATAAGAAGTAGTTTAGTTCCTCTATTGCGCGTTAAATTCTAACTATTTAACGCGCTTTTTCTTATAAAGAATCCAATCAATCATTTTGATCCTAAAAACATAAAAATTGCACTAATATCTTTCTATGAAAGTAATAATTGGTCTTTTTATCTTATACCTCGTCATTCCAAACGTTGTTTTTGGTGAAACTCATCACATTGAGCTTTCACAACAAATCAACGTCGAAATTGAAGATGTCGTAAAGACAAAAGACGGATCTTATTCGGCCGTTATAAAAATGAGCGAAGCCAGTGATTGCGCTGTTCCTGGTTTTAATTGCGGCGCAGGCTATAGGCCAAGCGCACCTTATATTGAAGAAACATGCAAAACGAAAAGTTGTGATGGTATAGGCAGTGTCTATTATACGGCTGGAAAACTTGTTTTTAGCCTCGAAAATGAAGATTCATGTTTGGAAAAGAAGAATAACGAAACATGCTTTCATTTATTAACTAAAGACGTCAAAGAGGATAAAGACTGTAATAAGTTCAATTCCCATATTGGAAAGTATTTTTGTCTTAAAAATTTTGATCAATCCAATCTTCAAGAAAATCGCGATCTTTGTGACAAGCTTCCAAACGATATCTATTCTTTAAAATGGAATTGTTTTTATGAGTGGGCAACAAGATATAAGGATCCTTCTTTTTGCGAACAATACTCAAAGACGCAACTTAGTGGTAAAAATCGCTGTTACCTAAAAATGGCAGTTTTATTTAATTCCAATAAGTACTGTAAAAAAATTGAAAAAAACAATGAAGATTCTTATTTAGAGCAATGCTTAACTAATAATTATTCCAAATGAGTTCTACGATGAAATGGATTTTAACTCTTCTTCTTATCAGTTCTGTCCATGCTAAAAATCTATATCCTGGTGACTTAAATCCTATTTCAAGTAAAGAGAACATCGAAATTATTACGAATTCAATTTTTGAAGAACTGATCGCCGTGACAAAAGGACTCAAGCCGCCTAAAGAGTTGGAGCCAAAAAAAGAGTCCGTGAACAATATGAGTCGCGGCAAAAAAATGATTGAAGAAATGAAGAGACGTAACCGCGAAGAGCTTGCCAAGAAAAATGGCATTAATCCGGATGAGGTAAAGTCTGGTGCCGATCTTGTCAAAGCGGCAAAGGAAGATAACAAGCAATTAGTAAAACAGATCCATTCTGCTATCAAGAATGTAGATGATTGGCAAAATCTAGCTGACTCAGAAATTGATGCACTCAAAGATAAAGTCATTTCTGATTGGAAGAAAAAGCATGCCCAGAAGATTAAAAGATGGGAGCTAGAAAAGAAAAAGTTTGTTAAAGAAAAAGGCAAGTACGAAGATACGACATTTGATCTTCCTTTAATCTTACCAGTTGATAAAAAAGAAAAAGAAAAGACTGTCGAAGTTAAAATTGAAAAAGACTATTATATTGTACCCGCTGCCATGAGTGTACCAATTAGAGACCAAAAATATCGGCCTACTTGTTCGGCCTTTGCCGGGGTTAGAACGATGGAAGTCATGCTCGCTCAAAATGGCCAAAACGTAGATTTAAGTGAGCAATATTTTTATTGGGCTTCAAAGGAAGATTGTCAGTCGCGCCCATGCAGCCAGCCTGGTTCATGGGTTGGGTACGGTCTTGAACACTCAAAAGAACAACCAAGTCGAGATATTCCACTTGAAGCCAATTGTCCCTATGTTAGTTCTTCAAAAAAAGGCAATGAAACCCAGGTCCCCCTAAAAAGTACTTGTGAACAAGGCGCTGTTAAAATCGGTGATATGAACTATCTTAAAAATTTAGACGAAGTCATGAAAGCTCTTGATTCAAAAAATGCTGTCGTTGCGAGCTTGAAGCTCACTCCAAACTTTTATACTTCTCGCTCTTTGATTTTGTATAAGGATAGAGCTAACGGCGGAAAACTTGATTCTCACTCAGGCGGGCATGCTGTCACCATCGTAGGATACGTAAAGCTACCTCAGGTTTTAGATGAGGGGAGTGTTTGCTTTATTGTTGCCAACTCTTGGGGCGAAGGTTGGGGCAAGGGCGGCTATTCTTGCATTTCTGAAAAATGGATCTTAAATCAAAGGCAGGATAATCCGTTTGTAACGATTTCGTATTTGAAAGAGTAATGTTTTAAATTCTACGAAATTTTCAAGCAACTAAATACGAGATGTTCTAAAAACGAAATAATTTCTTTGTCATTCTTTTTTGAGCTGTAATCCGTCAGAGAAGGCAAGTTTTGGTTAAAGAAAACTTGTAGGTGTGAGTTTTCAATAATTGTTGAGGCTAGTGACTTAGGATAAGTGTAATTTTTATTATTTTCTAAAATGATATTACTTATGCTTGCGCAAAGATCTTTATATGGCTTGAACAACTTAATTTTATTATCTTCAGATACATGGTGGGTTAAATATGCTTTAGCGCCTTCTGTGATAATAATTTGATGAAGCTTTTGCTCATTAATATGCAGTGATTGTGCTTCAGAAGTTGATTTCATCATTAAAATCATAATGACAATTTTTAGTTTAGATTTAGGATCTTTAATATTTTTAGTTTGAATATGTATTTGGTATTCTAACCAGCTCCAGTACCAAGCAGTTAAATAGGTCAAAAGACGGTGCTTGTTTTCAAAGTAACGATATATACCGGCCTCAGTAGTACCAATGTTTTTCGCTAGCTTTTTAAAGGTGAAATCTTCAAAACCGTTGAGTTGAATCATCTCTACGGCATGGAACAGAATCTTTCTACCAAGCTCAGATCCCTCAGGATCCTTGATAAAGAGATGTTGGTTCATAGCTATTTTTAATTCTATCTGCATTGCCTAACCTTTTGATTTTAAACAACTTTACACAAACATGACTAAAATATGGTTGTGTTTATCTGTGATAGTAATACTATCCGTATTGGGGGTATTACTATTTGAGATGTTAGCATTACTGCTTGGTAATGCAATGGTAAATTGAGGGAAACAAAATGTTTAAGGATATAAAAAGTGACTTGCCTGCAAGTATTGTCGTCTTTTTTGTGGCATTGTCGCTGTGTCTCGGAATCGCTCTAGCATCAGGTGCACCATTATTTTCAGGAATCATCGCCGGTATTGTTGGAGGTATTGTTGTTGGGTTTGCAAGTGGATCTCCCCTTGGTGTCAGTGGCCCGGCGGCAGGCTTAGCGGTTATTGTTTTCTCTGCTATTGAAACCTTAGGAAGCTGGCCTACCTTCTTACTCGCTGTCGTTTTAGCAGGTATTATTCAGGTTTTCATGGGTTTTGCTAAAGCGGGCTTTATTGCTTATTTTTTTCCTTCTTCTGTTATTAAGGGAATGTTAACGGGTATAGGTCTGTTAATTATCTTAAAACAAATTCCCCATGCTCTTGGTTATGATAAGGACTATGAAGGTGATTTGTCTTTTTTCCAGCAAGGTGGAGAGAATACATTCACCTCAATCCTAATTGCTTTTGATGCTTTTTCATCTGGGGCATTCTTAATATCTGCATTATCATTATTTATATTAATCTTTTGGGAAAAAGTACTTTCTAAAAAACACAAAATTTTTAGATTAATTCAAGGACCACTGGTTGTGATTGCTGGAGGTATTTTTATGAACTACCTCTATATGAATGGCTTCTTTGGTTTATCGTTAAAGCCGGATCAATTGGTTCGTATACCTGTACCAGATAATTTTACTGAATTTCTAAGTCAGTTTACACTTCCAGATTTTACTCAATTTTCCAATCCCGCTGTTTGGAAAATTGCCTTTGTATTGGCCGTTGTTGCCAGTATTGAAACTCTTCTTTGTGTAGAGGCAACGGATAAGCTTGATCCATATAAACGAGTCACACCAACTAATAGAGAGCTGAAAGCTCAAGGACTTGGAAATATCGTTTCTGGCTTAATTGGCGGCTTACCTGTGACACAAGTTATTGTGAGAAGTTCTGCCAATATTGCTTTTGGCGGAAAAACAAAACTTTCAAGTGTCATTCACGGTTTTTTTCTATTATTTAGTGCTTTAACAATTTCTTCACTGCTTAATCTTATCCCGCTTGCTAGTCTTGCAGGCATTCTATTAATCGTCGGTTATAAATTGGCTAAGCCGGAACTATTTAAAAAAATGTACTCGCTCGGGATGGAGCAATTTATACCTTTTGTTGTAACGATTGTGGCCATACTAACAACCGACTTATTAATGGGTATTGGCATTGGAATGTTTACTGGAATTATGTTTACGCTTTGGCATAGTTATAAAAATTCTCACTCTATTTTAAAAGAATCAGAGTTTTCTGAAAAAGAAAGTAGGGAAGTTTATAGAATTGAACTTTCACAAGAGGTTTCATTCTTCAACAAAGCAACAATTTTAAAAAGCTTAGAAGCAATACCGAGTGACAGTAAAGTCATTATTGATGGAACAAAATCCAAAGTCATAGCGTATGACGTTGTCGAAATTATAGATAACTTCGTTCAAAGTTCATTGCATAGAAATATAACAATAGAAAGAATTAAAGTTTAAACTAACAACAAGGAAAAAACATGAAAACACTTACTAAAGAAATGCAGCAGGCAATCTCTCCTAAAATGGCATTAGACTTATTAGAGCAAGGAAATCAACGATTTATTAATAATTTAAAAGTGAACCGTAATTTACTTCAACAAGCTAATGAAACCTCGGATGGTCAACATCCTTTCGCCGTTGTTTTAAGTTGTATCGATTCAAGAACTTCAGTTGAAATTATTTTCGATCAAGGTTTGGGTGACGTTTTCAGTGTTAGAATCGCGGGTAATATTGTTAATGAAGACATTCTTGGAAGTATGGAATTTGGATGTAAAGTTGCAGGCTCTAAGATTATTGTTGTTCTAGGTCATTCAAAATGTGGAGCAGTTAAAGGGGCTTGTGATCATGTTGAAATGGGTCATTTAACGACTTTACTGAAAAAAATTGAACCAGCAGTAAACGATGAGAAAACAGAAACGCTAAGAAATTCTTCAAATGATAGTTTTGTCGCTAAAGTTACTGAAATAAATGTTAAAAGAGCTGTTCAGGAAGTTTTGGATAGAAGTCCTATATTAAATGAAATGGTGAAAAAAGGAGAGATTGGTATTATCGGTGCAAATCATAATATTGAAACTGGCGAAGTTACGTTTTTAAATGATACACTTAAAGGCATTTAACAATAATTAAAAAGAGGTTAGGAGTTAATGAAAATATTAATACTATTTCTGCTTTCAACGAGTGCTTTTGCACAAAATATTGAAATTAAAGCTTGGTATAAACTCGATCGCTTTAATGATGATGATTCATCAGCTGAAGTTTGTTATACATTAACTCCTGCTACTTCTGAGCCATCTTTTGTTGAAATCACTGTTGATAGCGGATATAAAAGTGAAGCGATCTATTCGTCATGGATAGGCTCTAAGGGAAGTAACTGTCACGTTGTAAGCACTAGAAGAGGTAGAGTTAAAGTTGATATTCCAGCACTTAAAATATCAACTCAATCTGACATCTTTAATGAGCAAAGATAGTACTAGTAAATTATTTTTCTAAAAACTTTTCTAGCTCAGCTGCACCGCCCACTAACTTTCCATCGATAAAAACTTGAGGAAATGTCGGCCATCCGCTCCATAACTTAATGGCAAGGCGTTCTTGCCATTTTGATAAATAATTTCCATATGAAAGTTCTGTAAACTGCATGTTTTTTGCATTAAGAATTTTCTTCGCTTTTTTAACGACTGGGTTCTGCGCCATCCCAACAACAACAATCTTATCCTTCGCAATTGTTGAGATGACTTCATTGACGATATCTTGGTGATTATTTGCAATAAAAGTTAAAGCCTCTGACTGGATTTGTGTTGCTGCCAAAATCTTTCTTTCCATAATATCCTCTTTAATGACTAAATTGTTTTTCGATTAACTTGCTGTAAAAACCATCTTTAGCTGAAATCAGCTCTTCATGTGATCCAGCTTGAACGATCTTTCCTTGGTTTAAAACAAAAATTTTATCCGCATTTTTTACTGTTGATAGACGATGGGCAATGATCAGTGTTGTACGACTCTTTCTTAAGTTCTCTAGCGCTTTTTGTACAAGAAACTCGCTCTCACTATCAAGCGCACTTGTAGCTTCATCTAGAATGAGAATTTTGGGATCTTTTAAAATCGCACGAGCAATTGCGACTCTTTGTTTTTGCCCACCGGAGAGTTGAACGCCCTTTTCTCCAACCAGGGTTTTAAAACCCTCAGGAAAACTTGAAACAAAATCAAAGGCGTAGGCAAGCTTGGCGGCGCTACTTACTTCTTCAAAACTCGCATCTGGTTTACCATAGCGAATATTATCTTCAATAGATTCTGAGATTAAAATTGGCTCTTGTGAAACAATGCCGATTTGGTTTCTAAGCGCATATAAGTCGTAGTCTTTAATCGGTTTATGATCAATCAGGATTTGCCCTTCATTAAGATCATAAAATCTCATTAAGAGCTGAGCGATAGTGGACTTACCGCCACCAGACGAGCCAACAATAGCGATGGTTTCTTTTGGGGCAATTTTAAGTGAAAGAGAGTTCAAAATCGAAACGTCAGGTCTAGCGGGATAAGAGAAGTCTGCATTTTCAATTTCAATTAAACCCTCAGAAATAACTTTGAGTGGCTTGTTTGAGTTTTCAAAACCAACCGTCGATTTTTCCATCAGCTCAAAGACTCTGTGTCCTGCCCCAAATGCTGACATGAAGTCTGTATATAAACTTCCAAGGAGTCCTGCTGAAAAGGCTACAGTCATGACATAAAGGATATAGGAGGTCAGGGTTCCTATACTCATCTCATTTTGAATTACAAGCTTTCCACCGTACCATACAATAAAGACGATCGCTAAAAAACCCAAAGTTGAAACAAGACCTGTGAAGTTAGCAACGATTGTAATTCTCTTCTTAGAAAGATCAAATGATTTTTGTAATTGATCATCATATCTATGAATTTCCCAGTCTTCTTGAGCAAATGCTTTTACTGTGCGTACTCCAGAGATACTTTCTTCAGCCACAGCAGATGATAAAGCCAGGGCATCTTGTGTTGATTTCGAAAAGGCTTTGACCTTTTTACCAAAGATAGCGACCAGTAATCCGATGGGAGGAATGATAACCAATATAAAAACTGTAAGTTTCACTGAAGTGAAAAAGAGAAGGGCTAGACCACCGATAGCCTGAAAGCCACTTCTAATGAGCATTGAGATATTAACACTTAATGCATTTTGCAAAATAGCCGTATCAGCAGAAAGTCTTCCAAGAAGTTCCCCCGTTTTGGAGAAATCAAAAAAAGTCATTTCTTGAGAAATAATTTGTGAGAATAATTTTGATCTTAATCTTTTGACCGTTTTTTCACCAGCTAATGTAAAATAGTAAAACCTCAAACTTGATGAAATGGCCTGAATGATAAATACCACCATGGCAATGATAGCGGCTTTATTCAGACCGCTCATATCTTTGCTTTTCATAGCATCATCAATAATAACTTTGATATATTGTGGGTAGACCATGAGTGCAGCACTACTGATCAATAGAAAGAACATTCCCTTGAACAGTATTGGCCATTCTTCCCTACTAAGATTGATCAAGCGAAGAAATAAATTCTTATCTTTGTTTATCATTTTAATTATTGGTTGGCGGAAGCTCAAAGCAGATAAGTCCAAGAGCCCCTGATCTAAAGTCGGCAAGAATAATCTTGTAGATATGATCGTAATCATAGTCGCCACCTTTTCTAAGGCAGCCTCTGCGCTTTCCAATGTGATTAACTGCAGTAATCAGATCGATGTCCAGAGAGTCAAACTCATAAAAGCTTTTAAAGCCTTCAAATTTATTTTTTAAAAAATACTCAACCAGAAAACAGGCAGAGTAGTCCGGAGTCGTAATATGATCTGGAATAGCATGGATCGCCGATAACCACATACCATGGACTTGTTTATCTAATCTTGGAGGCATGACACCAGGAGTATCTAGAATGCTTGTGTTGTCATCGACCTTGACCCAAAGCTTTTGCTTGGTTTGACCAGGAGTCGAGGCTGCTTTGGTTGCGTTACGATTTGAAAGTTTATTGATGATAGTTGATTTTCCAGTATTAGGAAGACCAATAATCATCATCTTCATATCTTCTTTGTCAGAAATATTGGCATTCGACTTTAAACGGTGGGCCTTAAGAATTTCTTTGGCCTTCGCTACAATTGTTTTAATCGAGCCTTTATCAAGCGCATTAATAAACAAAAAGGATTCGTTTTCTTTCGCAAACCATTCCTGCCAAAGTTTCACCGCTTGTGGATCGGCTAGATTTGTTTTGTTAAGAATAATTAAATAAGGCTTATCTCCAGCGTGATTATAATTACCCTTATTGCCTGAAGCCATTGGCACACGAGCATCTCTAATCTCAAGAATAATATTAACCATCTTGATATTAGCTTTAATATCCTTGATGGCCTTATTCATGTGACCAGGAAACCAATTAATTGGATTGTTTTCTAGATGTTCAATGCCTGTGAGTTTTTTTCTCTTAACCACAGATGTCTTTAAAGCAGGATATCGATATAAGTCGTACCGCTATTGATCGGAGATTTTGCTTTCGCATTTTGCCCCTTGATCATCACTTTCTTGTCAGTGAAGAGCTTCTTGAACTGAGCCTTAGAAATAGTGTTTAAAGCTTCATTCTCCGTTTGCTTTTTAAGCGCTTCAAAAAGAACAGTATCTAAACGATCTGCCTTTGCTTGAAGCTCAAGAGTAATACGAAAGGAGTTTTCTGGGGGTGTTGGGATTGTATAAGTCATGCACCTTAATAGCCCTGACGTTGCATAGAGTCAAGACTAAAAAGCGTAGGCATAGCTTAGCTGAAACCCCAAGATATCAGTTGTTGTCTTATACTTCTCACCACTTAAAAGCGTTGGAGGGGACTCTGTGCTCTCTACTGTGGCGATAGTAACACCAGCGCTAAAAGATGAGCCTTTCTCGCTACCTAAAGAAAAGTTAAAAGTATTTTCTAATCTGTTTTCCTTATTACGTGCCATAACCATGGTGTAGTACATAAGGTTGTTAAAATCGAAAAAACCTTCCATATAATAATTTGAAGTGATGCCAAGAGAGAGGCGACCAATTTTAAACTCTAAAGTACCCATGATCTTTGCAGGACTATGGATGGCAACGTTTTGACCTGCGCCACTTCCTCCACCAAGTTCTTCTCTTTCATCTTCCATATTCATGACATAGGCTATTTCAAAGTGAAAATTCTTTGTCGATTTGCCAAAACCAAAACCAATTCTAGACATGTCTATGTCTTGAGTGCCTCCATTATCAAGTGGAGCGTGTTGATAGAAAAACCCAACATCCAAGCCTAAGTTAAATTTTAGACCTACTGTATAAACCATTAAATCTACTTCAGTTGTACTAGTAGGTTGCTTATTTGTGTTTGAAATTTTAATTAATCCAAGGCCAAAGTTTTTCATAAACCCTGTGGAAACATTGATCAATGTTAAATCAGACTCAGTTACTAGGTTTTCTTGGTTACCAGATGTGGTAACACTATCAGTTTTTTCACCCGAACCTAATTCTCCAGAAACTTCCATCGTGAAAGCTCCGCCACCTTTGCCGCCATAAAAAAAACTAGCTGTTGTAATATCAATTTCAGATTCAGACTTAGTTATTGATCCAGTAGGTGTTTGTTTTTTTTCTACTTTATCCATTTTGTAAGCAGCGCCAAATGTTGCCGCAGGTCGCTCTGAGATAACCGCAGGGTTTTCTGAACGCATACTTCTAAAAAGTGAACCAGATGCAACCTGAGCATAGGTTGGAAGCGAGACTAAAAAAACAAGTGTTGAAAGCCAGATTCGCATGAATCATATCCTAAGATAAAAGTATAATTCCCCAATGATAACCGAGAGATATTAATTCTTAATATAGTGTTTTTCTCAAGAATTAATTGCCTAGAATCCGTCTAAACGCCTTTTATTTTTTGAATGGCTATTCCGATTCTTTGGCTGTCATCACTAAGATACATGTGTTGATCTTCTATAATGCAACCAAGCTTCATCGACTTCGTAACGATCGTATCAATGGGACCATTTTCAACAACACTTAGGTTATAAACTTCGAGCTTCTTGTTTTTCTCAAAGTCAGACTTATTACTTTGATACCAAGCCTCGGCCTGGTTTTCTTGATAGGTAAAAACTTTGACGAGATCCGATTTTCCACAAGCTTGGCGGATTCTCTTGTTATCAGGAAGACCGAGCTCAATCCATTGCAGAATTTCACCACTATAGTTTTTTTGCCATAGCTCCGGCTCTTCTGTCGTACTTAAACCCTTTGTAAACTTAAGGTCTGGATGGGCACAATACAAGAAAGCAACTAAGCGATACATCATGCGCGCTTCATGCTCGGACGGGTGCTTGGCCATGGTTAAATTGAAATTCTCATAATACTGAGTATTAAAATTGGATAAATCGACATCGACTTTATAGATAGTGGAGCTTAGTGCCATAAAATAAATGTATCACCTAAAAGTTTTAAGCTCAATTATGCTTTGTGAGTCAAAAAATGTTATAAAAAGAAGCAATATGACAAAATCACTTGAAACCATCATTAAGCCAATGAGCCGATCTGAATTCTTGGATCATTACTTACACAACAAACCCGTAATAACTCACGGACTTCTTGATGATCTTAGTGAATTAACAGCACTACCTTTTTTAACATCTCTTGATAGCCTTCTTGAGGCTTGGCCTACTTTTGTAACAGCTTATATGGAAGGGATTGCAGACGAAGGCAATTCAGCCAAAGTTACTACGACACAGGCACGCGAGCTATTTAGTAAGGGCAGCGGTTTGTGTTTTGATGACGCTAATAATTTTTGTGAGATATTAGATCAGTGGCCTGATGCCATCAGAAAAGATCTTGGTTTATCGGCCCTAACCTATAGTAGAAGTTTAATTTATGCCACTAAAGCAGGTGAGGGTACAGATCCTCACTTTGATCAGAATATAAACTTTGTGATTCAAATCTCTGGTACTAAGAAGTGGTGGGTTGCTCCAAATACGCACGTTGAAAATCCACTTTCTAGACATACGATTGGTCTTGAAATGGATCCTGAACTTGCAAGTTATTCGAATAATGGAATGCCAGACACCTTTCCAACAGGTGGTGTGGAATTTACTTTAAAGCCAGGCTCGATGCTGTTTGTTCCTCGAGGATCATGGCACAAGACTGAAGCTCTTAGTGATGCCGTCTCACTAAATTTTACCTTTACGGCACCTAGTTGGCTTGATCTTTTAACAACGGCTATGAGAGGGCGTTTGGCCCAGTCACCTGATTGGCGAGAAACCGCTAACTTTGTAAGTGACGAAAAAATGCAATCACAAGCAATTGAAAAATTTGAAATACTACTAGCAGAGCTTTCCCATGATGTTCAAGGCTGGAGGGCCACTGATATTTTGGGAGCTACAGAGGGAGAGTAAAATGGATGAAACATTAATTGGAACATGGGTTGAAATTGAACTCACTAATGGCAAAAAATGGGTTGGAAAACTCGAAGAGTGGGACGAAGACGCTATCTATATCAATAATGGATTCGACTTTGGTGATGCTAATCACAAGGGTGCTGAATGTACCAATGATGAGGCTTCAAAAATTTTGCCGACTCAGTTAAGAGAGTTTTCTGTAGAATAGAGCGAAGCACTTTCACAAGTTAAGGGTAATATTTTTTATTTCTTGGCGATTTAGTAAACGTTTATGTTTTTGTAGAAAGATATCTTTACAAAAATCAATGCTTGAACTAAAACATCCAGTCGAGCTTCCATTCAATATTTGAAATTCAAAATCTTCATAACTTTCTTCAATATTTGGGTAGCTAAAGTTTAATAATAGTTTAGCCTTTGGTCTCTGTAGAGATACAGAACCTGTAATAGTTTTAATATTCATGAACGAAAAAGAATCATTTGATACTAAAAGTTTTATATAAATTGGAATGTCTTGGTTCGCATCAATTGTTTTATTTATCAATTCGACATAAGCATTATTCTCTGTTTGCGTATCAAATGCTTGTTTCTTTATATCAACGAAAGAACCTATTTGTTTATATTCAAAAAAAAATGTTACCGCTAAAGTTATAATTAAAAACAAGGTGTTTTGCCTAAATTCTCTAGATAACTCTTTGATAAATAAGCATGGAAGAATTGATAACCATATAACTCTATCTGGTGTTGAATGATTTTCTAAAAGCATAAAAGGAGAGGCAATGATAATTGAAAATAAAAGTATAAAAAGGAAGTTTTTATTTTTCCTATACCCAATCATTGCAACTGAAATTGTAAGCAGGGACAAAAAGAATGTATATAGATAGAAATTCTCTAAAGTATTACCTGTCCATGCATAATTCATGAATGTTTCAAATGATTCAAACATAAAAAACCAATTTATTTTCATGAAACCGTTGCCTGGAACACCAAAAATATAAACTCTTAAGAAAACATAGAAAATAGATGGGACTGCTATGAATAAATGATGCTTTTTAAAACTGAGATTATTGGAATATCTGTATGCAAGCCAGACAAAAAAGAAGGTTAAGCTACCTTCATGATTCATAATAGAAACCAAAGAAAGTAGACTAAGTAATACAATTTTTTTATTTGAAAGTTCAGGGGAAAGGCAAATATAAAAACCAAGAATTAAGATAAGTTGAGGTAAGTAATACTTTGCAATAAATGTAATTTCACTAATATTAGAATGGTAAGGACTTGATAAGAACAAAAGGGTTAAAAAAAAGTTCAGCCATTGATTGGTTTTAACTTTTTCAAGAGTTTTGTAAAAAAAGAAAGTACAAAGAAACAAAAGCAGTGAACCGACTAGATGATATTGCCATATCTTGTTTTGCAAAACAGATCCCATCATTTTAAAAAAAACAAAGAAGCTTAAAGGTCTATACTGTGGCCCATGATTTGGTCCAGAAAAAATTTGAAACCAGTAGTTTAAAGTGTCAGATCCTGAAATATTTGTAGCCGGTAAAAGATATGGGCCATCGTGATAAAGAGGGAAATCATATAGGTTATAAAAATAGAGACAACAAAAACCAAATAACATGGCATATATGAAGTTGTTTATATGTCTATGGATCACAATTTGGTCTTTTTTTTAATTTACGAAAAATAATAAACAAATACGCCCCTAAAACCGATGCAAAAATATTCCAAAAAACATCCATAAGAGATGCAATTCTTGATGGAGTAAAGTACTGAATCGTCTCACTTATGATTCCAGTTAAAGCCAAAATAATTATTGCTATGATTGCACTTTTTTTAGCGGATAAATTGAAAGTTCTCTCAAAGGTAAAACTAAAAAAGAATGCTTGTGGTGAAAATTGAACAATGTGACGAATCTTAAATTCTGTTTTTTGTGGTATATTTTTAACCCAACCAATACTGTCTCTAATATCCTGCCAGCTCATGACGGCGAGGTATATGTTTGTGAAGATGAAGATGATTAAAATTAACCAGAGATACCAGTATTTAGTAACAGAGTCGAATGAGTCATTATTTTTCATTTATATTAGAGTATCAGATATGATTTGGAAGGAATGCCGCAATGCAAAGGGTTAGAATAATCCCATGGCTTTAGCTTGTTCCATTAGCTTCTCTTTTTCTTCATCACTCATATTGGCGACTTGTTCTTGAAGCTTTTGCATTTCTTCTGATCCCATATTCTTCATCATCTCTTGAGCTTTTTCAAAAGCTTCAGGGCCTAGATTTGGCATGGCACTTTTAAAGATAATTTTATCAACAGTCTTATCGTGATCAACACCTTGAACCTTCAGTTCTTCTAAAATTTTGTTCAGGTTCTCGCCTTTGTTGTCAGCGACTTCATACATCTTTTCTAATGGAAGAGAAACTTTCTTGGCAGGAAAACCATTGCTTTTAAGATTTTCTAAAATTTGATCTTTTAAACTCATAGTTTCTTTCCTTTTGTTAACTCTATTCCATCTTTATTGATGATGATCTTTTTAGATTTGTAGAGCATGCCAATAGTATTTTTAAATGTTTTCTTACTCATACCTAACGCTTCTTTGATGTCGTCAGGAGAGCTTTTGTCGTGTAGAGAAGAGGAGCCGCCATTGTCTTCTAAAAATTTGATGATCTTCGATTGAGATTCATCCAGTCTTTTAATACCTTGGATTTGAAGAGCAACGTCAATCAAGCCATCTTCTCTAATCTTTTTAACATAGCCTTCGTATTCTTTATCAAACTCGATATCGACAAAGATTTCGTTATGATAAATCATACCGATAAACTTTCTGTTCACGATGCAACGATAGCCTAGAGAATGTTCTTCAGCTGGAATGACTTCAACTTTGTCACCTTCTTGAAAGTAGAAGTCTAAAGTCTCAAGCATTGATTCATATTTAGTCGTGCCGTAAAGCTTGCCACTGGCAGTATCATAACAAATTCGCACGAGGTGTAGCTCACCAACATTCATTGGAGTTTTTTGTTTTTTCGAAGGAACAAAAAGGTCTTTATCTAGACCCCAGTTAAGAAAGGCTCCAAAACCTTGGGCGTCAACAACTCTAAGCAGAGCGAACTCTTCAACTTCAGCATAGGGAAGTAAGAGACTGGCACAGACTTCCTCTTCTTCGTTTTGATAAACGAAGGCTTCAATTGTTTGACCAATCTTGAGCTCTTGGGAGCGCGCGGGATCGTTTCTTAAGTGCGGCATAAAGAGCTCATCAGGTGTTTCACCTTCGATCTCATTCAGGCGCACAAAGTGACCAGTTTCCTCGGCCGATATAACGGTGAACTCTCTAATTTTTCCTATTTCCATAGCATGCACTTTATGAATTTTGCAGCGAATCGTCCAGCGCTCAAATGTTTGAAATGACATTAAATTGACCTTTGTCGATTACACTTATTGGACTTAACTTGGTAAGATGAAGCCTGTAACAAAGCTAAGCAAGGAATAGACGATGAAATCAGGTAACCCAGCATTAAGCGATAAGATGTTTCAAGGCACTAGAGTTGGCGCCGGTCAGGAAGTTATGACTTCAAGCGGAGCTTATCAAAAGACAGCTATTCTTTTAGGTCTTTGTATCAGTGCAGCTAGTTTTACCTGGTCTGAAGGTGGTGCTGGTTTTGCGATGTTTGGCCTAATTGGCGGACTAATCTTTGCTCTCATAACTATCTTTAAAAAAGAATGGGCTATGTTCACTGCTCCTCTTTACGCCATCTGTGAAGGTGTCGCTCTTGGAGGTATTTCGTTCATGTACCAGACTCAATATCCTGGCATCGTAATGAACGCCATCATGCTGACCTTCTCAGTAATGGCTCTTATGCTGTTCATGTATTCAAGTGGAAGGATAAAAGTCACTGAAGGTCTTAAAAAAGGTATTTTTGCAGCCACCGGAGCCATCTTTCTCGTGTATATGATCGGTTTTGTCATGAGCTTTTTTGGATCAGGTATCCCGATGATTCATGGATCAGGATTAGTCGGAATTGGTTTTAGTGTAGTCGTCGTAGGAATCGCTTCTTTTAACCTTTTGCTTGATTTCGACTTTATTGAAAAAGCATCAGCCACACGCTCAGCTCCTAAATTTATGGAGTGGTATGCAGCATTTGGCCTTATGGTGACTCTAGTTTGGCTATATCTAGAAATTCTACGTCTTTTATCAAAGCTCAATGATCGTCGCTAGTCTTAAGAATTATCTTGAACTTTTAATTATATCAAAATTAGATAAATCTTGCTCAACCTATTGAATGTGTTGAGCAAGCTTGTAATCAACGCTATATAACGATTTCCATCCCACTTTGCAAAGCTGTCTTGTTTAGATAACTACAGGAAAAATAAATAAGACAGAGGGATTCATGCAAAAGTTAACCATCATCATTCTTTCACTATTCGTCGCTGGGCAAGTCTTTGCTAGCGAAAGACTAAATAAGCTAAAAAGACAGATCAGTCTTATAACGTCAGATGGACAGAAAATTGAGCTATTCTTTTCAAAAATTGAAGCAGATAAAGTTCAATATATAACGATGGACTTAGATTATGAGTTAGCAGCGGCTGAAGTATCTGAAAATAACGAAAATGAAATTACGCTGTCGTTATTCGTTGATAATTATAACTATGCTCATAGAGCGCAACAGCCTAAAAACCCGGGTATTAGATATAAGTTTAATATGGGCAGCTGGATTGAAGATAATCAAACGTCACAGTCAGTTGAAGCTAATCATATCTCTTTTAAAAACGGACTCTTTGATGATGTCGAGAACTTCAAGGTTGAGTACACACTACTTGCACCAATCAATGAACCAGCAATTCCTTCTGTGGTCGTAAATGGTGAATTTTTTGCTCAGAATATCTCTGAGCAAGTCAAATCAACAATGACCGTCACAGGGCCTATGAGCTTTAGTCCATGTGATGGCTGTGAACATTCTGATCAATTATGGATTGATGATGTTAATGCAATCAATGTTGATCTAGGTCAGTACTATGAAGAAGATTGCGGTGGTACGTTTCATGTCTTTTTTGAGACTTTGTTTAACCTAGAAGCTCCAGTGACTTTTGAAGGAAATATAACGGCAGTTAGTCGTGATCTTTGGGAAGGTAACTATTGGACAGCAGTGCCTGGTGGCGAAATTTTTCTTGGAAACTCAAAAAACCTCAAATTAGTACCATTTATTGATTCTTTACCAAGTCGATTCTCAAAACTTACTGGCTCTTCAGTTTCAATTGAAGATCTTGAAGGTGGTATGGGAATTATCATGGACGTTGATGGCACTTTGGCCTTTGTTTATAAAGATCAAGCTTTAAAAGTTAACCTAGATAACGGTGATGTCGTTGAAAGTTTTAATAATGTAGCGCCGCTTGCCGCTGAAGATTTACTTACAGCTGTAACACCACCATACGGCGAAGATGCTGAGTATCTTGCTGAAGAAGAACTTGAAACATTAACAAGAGAAATGAGAAAAGCATTTGTTAAAATTTATACGCCAGAGCTTTTCTGTACAAAAAAACAACTACCTTATTACGCTAAGGTTCATCTTAATGAGGCTGACTTAAGAGATACAAACTCTGAAAGTGATCAAATTAAATGTGATTCATTTCTAAAAATTTGGAAGGCCAATGACTATGCTAGAGAGTGGAGCAAAGGCTTTAAGAAAGAGTATGGCAAAGTAAACCTTGATAAGAATGAAATTAGCTATATCTTTATTAAAGATGCTCCAAAAACAAGCTATATGACTGGATCAAAAAAATTAGTGATTAAGTTAAAGACAACAATCTATACAAGAAAGCACTTAAGCTCTAGTTTGAGAATGTAATGAAAATGGCTTCAAGAGATTTAGCGAGTCCCTTGAAGCCTATTGATTATTTTTTCAAATCAAAACGATCTGCATTCATAACCTTGTTCCACGCCGAAACAAAGTCAGTAATAAATTTATCCTGAGCATCATCTTGTGCATAAACCTCACAGAGTGATCTAAGTTCAGAATTTGAACCAAAAGTTAGATCAACTGCCGTCGCACTCCATTTTGGCTTACCTGACTTACGATCAAGCCCTTCGTAAATACCAGTTTCAGAAGTCGGCTTCCACTCAGTGTTCATATCAAGAATATTTACAAAGAAGTCATTGGTTAAAGAGCCAACTTTTTTAGTTAGAACTCCGTGCTTTGATTTATCAAAGTTAACACCAAGACTACGTAAACCACCAAGGAGGACTGTCATCTCGGGTGCAGTTAAGCCAAGAAGTTGAGCCTTATCAATTAGAAGTTCCGCTCCATATTTTGTCATACCTTTTCTAGTGTAGTTTCTAAATCCGTCTCCAATAGGGTTTAGTACCTCAAAAGCTTCGACATCTGTTTGTTCCTCTAAGGCGTCCATACGACCAGGAGTAAATGGAACCTTCGCTGTTTTCTTACCTGACTTTTTAATGGCTTCTTCAATACCCACATTTCCACCTAAAACGATAAGATCAGCAAGGCTAACTTTCTTTTTAGATTTAGCGTTGTATTTTTCTTGAAGAGCTTCGTATTTGGCCAGAATTTTAGAAAGCTGTTTTGGTTGATTCACTTCCCAGTCTTTTTGAGGCGCTAAGCGAATCCTGGCTCCATTGGCTCCACCTCGCATGTCAGAACCACGGTATGTAGATGCTGATGCCCAAGCTGTTGTAATTAGCTCAGATGAAGACAAGCCTGTTTTTAAAATTAATTTTTTAAGTGCAGTAATTTCTTTATCATTTAGTGCAGATCCTTTGGCCTTTGGAATTGGATCTTGCCACACAAAATCTTCACTAGGAACTTCAGGTCCTAAAAAGCGAACTTTTGGTCCCATGTCACGGTGGGTGAGTTTAAACCAAGCTTTTGCAAATGCTTGTTGGAATGCTTTTGGATCTGCTAAAAATTTACGAGCTATTGGCTCAAAGTCCGGATCATAACGAAGAGAAAGATCCGCCGTTGTCATCATTGGACGAGTTTTCTTTTTAGGGTCATGAGCATCAACAATCATGTCTTTTTCTTCGACATCTTTGGCGTACCATTGTTGAGCTCCTGCAGGACTTTTTACCAATTCCCATTCATATTTAAAGAGCACTTGAAGATAGCCGCTATCCCATTTAGTTGGGTTTGGTTTCCAAGCGCCTTCGATTCCACTACTAGTTGTATCAGCGCCTTTACCAGTTGCATGAGTGTTTTTCCAACCAAGACCCATCTGATCAACTGGCGCAGCTTCTGGCTCAGCTCCAACCATCTCTGGCTTTCCAGCACCGTGTGCTTTACCAAAGGTATGACCGCCGGCCACAAGTGCAACTGTTTCTTCATCATTCATTGCCATACGCTTGAATGTGTCGCGAACATCTTTTCCAGATAAAACAGGATCTGGATTTCCATTAGGACCTTCAGGGTTGACGTAGATAAGACCCATTTGAACAGCTGCTAATGGATTTTCAAGGTCACGTTCACCGCTATAGCGAGCATCAGCTAGCCACTCTTTTTCAGCGCCCCAATAAATATCTTCTTCCGGCTCCCAAATATCCGCGCGTCCACCACCAAAACCCAGAGTTTTAAAACCCATTGATTCAAGCGCTACATTTCCGGCCAAGATCATCAAATCTGCCCATGAAATTTTCGAGCCGTACTTTTTCTTAATCGGCCAAAGTAAACGTCTCGCCTTATCGAGGTTGACGTTATCTGGCCAACTATTAAGAGGAGCAAAACGTTGGTTACCTGTTCCGCCACCACCGCGACCATCAAATGTTCTGTAAGTCCCTGCACTATGCCAAGTCATACGAATAAATAATCCACCGTAATGACCCCAGTCAGCTGGCCACCAGTCTTGTGAAGTCGTCATAAGCTTTTTAAGATCTTTCTTTAAGGCAGCATAATTTAGACTTTTAAATTCTTTGCCATAATCAAACTTTGCATCAAGTGGGTTAGATTTTGAAGAATGTTGATGAAGAACTTTAAGATTGATTTGATTCGGCCACCAATCTTTATTTGATTGTGTGCCTTTTGTTACACGAGCTCCATGCTCTTTAGATTCATCTGTCATGATTTCTCCGATAAAATTTTGAGGAAAATTTAGAGGAATAATAACATTCAAATGGGAGAGTCGATATGCGAAAAAAGGAGAGATTCCAAATAAACGATTTGATCAAGAAACGTTGCGCATAATTCAGTTGAAATTAACTAGTTAGAAAATGTCATATGGGCTTGTGGATATTTTGCCATTAAGAACTACGCCAACTACTTTTAGTGAATTGTCGTATAGGACACCATATTTTTTGTTGTTAGTAAGGACCAAGTGGAAGAGTTCTTCTCTATAAGTAAAAGACTCTGTTGATAGAGCTTTGACTGGTGAATCGATCTGGCTTCGGATTTTACTAGGTAGGCGATTAACAAAACTTAATACTAGTGATGAATCGATCTCAACGGGCGAAAATTTAGTATTAGAAAAAAGCTTTTTGACTTTCAATTGATTGAAATCAATTGAGTAATCGACTCGTCTAGAAATTGTATCATTCCTTTCAATTTCACCAAAAACGTAAGTCATACTGAAATTCTTGTTTTCAAGGGATTCTTTTTTGCTTTTGAAGTTATCCCAAAATGCGACTCTAACAACTGGCGTATTTGAATTTAAAGAGGCTGAAGATAGTCCAAACTCCATTTTGTCATTAAAACAAATGAGTTTTAAAAAGCTTCTATTGTCACATGAAAGATTGAAATGTTCAGTCTTGAGAGTTTTAAAAGCTTCATCATAAATGGTTAAGGTCGTCTTTAAAGTTAGCTTATTAAAAATCTTGTCAAATTGAGGAGTCATCTCAAAAAAATAGTTTTGATCATCAGTCGTTTTAATCGACAGTTTAACACTGTCTGAAGTAACTTTTAGTTTTAAGTTAACATTATGTGCATTACCAATTTTATTAGAAATGTCATAGCTAAAGAGATTCTCAAAGAGTTCTCCGTATAGTTCACTATTATGAATAATACTTTCTCTAATCAAAACGTTGCTAGACGGTTTGATACTATATTGCTTTGTAAAACCATCTCCAAGGTGTGCAAAAGTATGAAAGGACTGGTTAAAGATCGCATTATTTTCTTTTGATAAATAGATACCTTCAAGATCGTTTAGAATATTCTTTCTAATATCTAATGAGGGATATTCCCCAACCTTTCGTTTAATCAGTTTTGTTTGATCAAAGTCAGCTCGGCTTTGAAGTGATCGTAAATCTGACAGCCCGTTAATTTGTTTGTCTTCATATGCAATCAGTATTTCATCCGACATATCTGTAGTTATAACACCTGTATGGTGAAACCTTGTTTGCGATAGATCAAAGCAATTGGTCACTGGTGGTAAAATATCGAAGAAGGGATCGATATCACTCTTAACCCAATCACATGACAGGGAGTCATCACCACCTACGTCATCCTGGTCTGTGTCTCCAAAGCTAGCTTCAGATCTTGGTACACGAATTGGACCTTTAGGATCTTTTAGAGGATATATAGGTCTATTGATTGATACCACATTTGGAATTTTACCTTCTTCTTTAAGCTTTCGGATGGCTTCTTCTTGTTTAGCCGAAAGTTTATCTGATGCGACTTGAACTTTATTGTCGAGAGAAATTTCAAAGCGATCAGTTTGATCATCTTGAAAATGATTTATAAACTCAAGTGCATATGAAGCAGGAATAAAATTACTCTTCCATTGAAAAGGATAGAAGCTGGCCGATAGCCCTTTAAAAATGATGTTGAGTTCATTGTTATTATTTTCAATTTCTAAAAGAGCCCCGCCGCTCATTCCTTGAGACAGGTTAATACCTGAGACTTGATAAATAAAATCAAAGCCAGGAAGTGAAGAATACTCAACGTTAAGCCTAGACTTCTTTTTGTCATCTAGATTTTCAAAAGTATTAAAGGCCACAGGCGAAACAGAAAGAAGGGTAGGACGATCATTTTGAAAGCCTACGGCCATTAATAAATAATTTTGAGATGGACGATAGTATGTTGTTGGATTTGGAGAATGAGATATACCTGGTATTTGTTGATTAACGGGACCAGGTTGGTTTTGCTCTTGTTGACTATAGACTTCGTTGATATGTAAATTTCTTTGAGTGTTGTCACTCGTAAGTTTGTATTCGTCTTGACAAAACTTTGGTGCCCAGGCCGTATCAAAATAAATTTGAGCAAGATCTGAACTTGGTTTTGCCTTTATCAAATAACTTCTATGAGTACTAGCTGGTGAATAGATAATTTTGTCGAAAACTTCTTTGCCCTGAGAGGAATCAATATCGATGGATTGAGATGACGAAATAATTAAGTTCTCTTCACCAATTGATAAACCCTTTACACAGTGGGCATTGGTAATAGCTTTGCAACCTGTCTCAGTATTAACCAAAACGCCACTGCACTTTGTATTGTCTTTTAAATTGATGATATTGATTGTCTGAAAGCCAAAGTACTCGGCGCCAAGCAAGGACCTTGCAGCGGCTAGCAATAGTAGTATGACGGACAGTTTAAATTTCATGGGATTAATTTAGCTGATTCAGCAAAACTTCATAGTAAAGTGTAACTTTTACAAGTACTTAGAGGCCTTTTCTTGAATATGATACGTGGAATTTCGCATAATTACGTTAATATTTGAATTCTTCTTAACCCTTTCAACCACCTTGTAAAAGCGTGCATCAAACTCAGGTGAGTAAGGAACGTCCCAAAGTTGCTCTATAATGACTTCCTTTCTAAGTGGGGTCTGTGAATACTTAAGGATATTAACGAACTTGTAGGTATTCGAGCCCTTTTTAAAAGGGTTAAGTGAGATGTCCGAATTCTTAGACTTTAAATACTGATAGAACTGTGAAAAATGACAATGATAATCACCAATATCTTTATAACGAAATTCTGGTAGGTATTTATCGGGATTGGCTTTAACTAGCTCAAGCCAGGATTGATGGGCAATTTCTGGATCTCCGTCTTGTAAATATATTAGAGAATTCCAAAGGTAAAAATATTCACTTTGTTTTGGAAAGTCTTCTGCTATAGCCTTTAATTTATTATTAGTCTTTATAGCGCTAGTGACTTGGTACTCATAATGAATTCTAAAACGTGTAAGTGTCTTGTTGTTTTTAACCAGAGATGAATAAATCTCTAGGGCTTCATTGTAATATTCAAGTCGAAATAATATATCTGCTTCTAAATTTAAAAAAGCAGTCTTGTTATTATATTCGCTTGATCCTCTAGTAATTTTTTGAATGATCTCTAAGGCGTCCTTGAATCGTCCGACTTTTGACAAATAGCTGACCTTAGCTCTAATTAGAGAATTTTGATTCTCTATCGTTTTGATATAATCGTGTGCCTTTTGCCAATTATATTCAAATAGTTCTTCAAGGCTAAGTCTTGAGTAGTTAATACATAGGTTGAGATAACTAACAAAGAGTCCTTCATTATCAGATAACTCGTGATAGAGATTAATTGCCTTTTGATTACATACGGCGGCACTTTGGTAACTAGATAGTTTATCGTAAATTGAAGAGAGAACATTTTCTTTTTGCGCTTGAAGAAATTTATTCGTAGGCTTGTGAGGAAGCAGAAGCTCTTTCGCCTCATCAGTTTTTCCTTCTAGATTTAATAGCCTTGCTTTAATAAGTGTTCGTTCACTGTGAGTTAGTAAACTCTTCGATAGAAATTGATTCAGCTTTTTCATATCCCTTTTTAAATAAAGGGAGACGGCTTGATTGTAGTGATTAAACTCAGAACTTTGTCTCATAGAATGATTTTAATGTAATTTTAGATATTTACAATGATATATGTAAAAAATATATGTCAGAAAGTCAGAATTTGGTCATGTTGCGAGACATCACTCTTTTGTAAAACCTGCACAAGGAAATCAACTAACGTAGGGAGTAATTATGTTTTTAAAATCGTTAATGTTAATGGCATTACCCATGATGGTCAGTGCAACCGTTATTAACTCAAACATCGGAAAAGGTATTTCATCGTTTGATCAAAATGCAGGGCTTAAGGACCGCTGTATTAACTTAACCCAAGAGGAAGTATTCAGTGAAGATGTTCGCGCCACTTCATACTCGTTACTTCTCGTGAAAAATAAAGAAGAGCTTTATGACAAAATTTCAACTTCAGTTTCCGCCGAGGGAAGTTATGGAGTCTTTGGGGCTAAGGCGAAAGCAAGTTTCGTTAAAGAAATTAAATGGAACTATAATAGTAATTATATTCTTGTTAAGGCGACACGAATTACAACAAGAGAATCAATTTCAGCAAAAAATATTTTATTGAGCCAAAATTCTAAGAATTTATTTTTAGATTCAAAATTTAGCTTTCTAGAATCTTGTGGAAATTCTTTCGCTAATACTATTGAATTTGGAGGAGAGATCTACGGTGTCATCGAGATTACAGCAACAAGTTATACTGAAAAACAAGATATTGAAAGTTCGCTGGAAGCTTCTGGTAGCTTTACCGGTGGTAGTGCTTCAGGAAGTGCGGATTATAAAAGAACAATTCGAAAATTAACTGAAACTTACCGTGCCAAGGTTAATATTAGACATACTGGTGGGCGTGTTATTGAAATACCAAGTACTGTTGAAGGATTACTTGATCTAAGCTCAAAAATTGAAGAGATTACTGATTCAAATCCAGTGGCAGTGGCGATTTCAACGCGAGATTATTCGACTCTTGCTAACTACGTCCATGATGATGTGAACTATGAAACAATGGTGAGACAGTCAACGATTGATTATGCTGAAGGTAAATTAAAACAAGCTCGCCAAACGTATGCACAACTTTTAACTGTGATGGAATTTCCACGCCTGTTTAAAAACTACAGTATGGATTACGTTAAATTGAAACTTGGCTACCTTGATTTAAAAATTGTTGAGCTTAAAGAATTTATCGCAAAGTCATATAGTTTTTTAAATGATGTTGATCCTTCACAAATTAATATCGATTTAGATATTCAAATTCCAGCAAGAAGAACAACCATTCTTGGTAGAGTTAAGCCTATTGATATCAAGTGCGACATGAAGAGATCGCAAATATGTGGCGTTGAAAGCTACAAAGATATTAGATCATCTGCTTGTAATGTTAATGGTGTTAATGAAGGAACTGGCCCATCATGTGGAACTGTTTATAACACAAAAGCTTCAGAAGCTTGCGGTGTAAAATTATACAATCAATCAGCCGGAGCTGTTTGTGGTGTCGCCCGCTATAAAAGTTGTCATCACAGTGATTGTGGCAAAAGACCATTTCCTCATGGAGGTCGTAGGCAGTGTCGTACACGTGCATGTGGAGTTGAGTCTTATAACTCTTGCCGTGACCAAAGCTTTGGAGTTCAAGAATTTAATATATGTGCGGCACCTGAACATGGTGTAGAGAAGTACTTAACTTGCCAGCATAAGGACTTTGGTTATAACTTTCAATCTTGTCAGCACCTAAGTCATGGTCCAGCTGAGTTTAACGTTTGTGAAGTGGCCCAAATCGGGAAGCAAGAAGCATTCTGTCCAAACTAATAGATAGTATCATCGCAACCTCTAGAAATAACTGGAGGTTGCATTTCTTTTCGTTTGTCTAAGTCAATTCTTTGTAAACTTAACCTAAAAAGAGAACCATAATCTTGCCTAAGTCTCTATCAAAATATAAATGGCTATAATCTTTTTTGTTGGGGAGCAGATCGATGAGAATTAGTCTTAGACTTTTAATTATTCTATTAATACTACCATTTAATGCCTACGCCTATTCCGTTAAGCAGGCTTTTTCTGAATTTTATAACTCTGATAAAATCAGCTCAAATCATTGTGGTCGAAATATTCACGAATTTCTTAAATATCTAGACAATAATAATATCGATTATAAATCAGGTTATGTTGTTTCTATTCATGATGACTTTTTGCAGCTGAATCACTTTGATGCTAGATGGGGCAGTAAAGAAAATTATATTAATGGCTCAAGTTACTATCGATCAAATTGGTACTTTCATGTTTTTGTCGTCATCGATGGTGTTGCTTATGATTTTTCACAAAAAGATGAAAAAACTCAAAAATTGAATGACTATTTAAAAACTGCATATATTCCAAAGATGAAAACAGAGAACATCTTCTTTCAAGGAGTCATCGATCAAAGCAAAGCTTATGGGACTCAATTAAATAGAAAAATGAATATTTATAAATTAAGTGACTATAAGAAAAGCTATGGTCCTGCTTTATATACTGGATCTTTTATTGAGTTATTTAATCTATCAAGTAACCAGAGCATGATATCGTCTCTATATCGTACAGGTAATTATAGTGTTGATTACGATAAAATTACTAATAATACTGATAATTCAGTAACGATCACTTACCCAAAGGTTGATAAAGGCGAGGGATTTTTTCCTTTAGTTGCCGACGCTAGTAAAGCTTGCCGAGCCTTTGGCTACTTTGGCGCATTATCAAATAAAACAAAATTTGATGTTACCGATAATAAGAAGATGTATAAGATGTACTCATCACTTGCACCTAGCAACTATTTTGATATCTCAAGTAATGATATAAGAGTCAGTTTTAATGAGACTAAAACAGTTGGAGGAGTTCGTAATCAGCCCTTGCTCCATTTTGCTTCTTCAATTACTTGCACAGATCTACATTCAGTTTTTGAGAGCGACAGTCTAGACTAGTTTTAATCGTAAGGCCGAACAGATTCTTGTTATAAATTCACAAAAGAAGAAATGAGGAAAGTTGGCCAAGATTTATTTGATTCATAAACGTAGAATTTTAACTAATTTGTAAAACCTTGTTCAAATAAACACTCTAAAACATCCTTTGAATATTTCTGATGGGATTCCTTTGTATATTTCACTTTTGTGTAAACTTGTGCAAGATTTTCTGCTTGATATTGCTCAATCATCTTTTTGAGCTCAGGATCCGATTTGTATCTTTTCATTCCCGAAACTTCTTTTTCTTTGTAATGCTCTAAAATATCTTTAGACGTATAGTCTTGATAGGTGTTTGCATGGACAATCGCTTTAAGCGGAAGTCGATCGCGAAGAGCTGGTGACTCGTCTGGATATCCTAAAGAAAATCCAACAACAGGGACTACATGTTTTGGAAGTTTTAAAACTCTCGAAATGTCCTTATTCGAAGCAAGCGTTGTTCCCATATAACAAATTCCCAAGCCTTCTGCTTCAGCTGCTAAAGCAACATTTTGAGAAACTAGAGTTGCATCAATCATCCCAATTAAAAAGCTCATCATATTATCAAAGTTTTCAGGAGCATCATTTAGTGCAAGCCATTTTCTCATTCGATTAAAGTCGGCACAAAATGTTATTAGAACAGGAGCATCTAAAACCATAGATTGTTCAAAGTGTAGGGGGAATAGTTCTTGCTTCAATGAAATGTCAGTCGTTACAATAATTGAATATGGTTGCATATTTCCCGAGCTCGAAGCCCTAGTACCTGCTTCGAGAATACGGTCCAAAACCTCTTCTGGAATTTTTTGATTTTTATACTTTCTAATTGATCTGTGAGAAAAAATAGATTCATAAATCGTATTCATTTTCTAGTCCCTTGAAACTGACCAAGCAGATTCCTCTCGGGCAATGTAAATGCCTTTCCTTTAAATATATTTTCATCAGTAAAGCGTCCTTCAAATATTGCGTCATAAGACTCATTGCCTTCATTTACGTTGATAACAAATGAAAATATACCTGTGTCGTAGATTAGATTGGTAACATTAGATTCAAATGAGCCTGGAACAACATAAGTCCCAGTCACAGAAGGATAGTTGAGATTACTAAAAGATCGCTTAAGCCTTAGTTGGTCTATAAAAACTCTATCACCAATCTTAAGTTCTACATTAAATTCGCCCAAAATCTTAAAATCAATAAGCTCGTTATCACAGATTTGATCTATTCGTTTCTTAAGCTCACTAGACTCTTCGGATGAATTAGTTATATTTCTAAAACCATTTGAATAAAAAGGGCTTAATTCTTGACTACTATTTAAGACTAAATAATCAACTTGAGTTCCAGACCATCTATAAAATGGCCGACTTGCTTCAAGAAGTGCTGTCATTGAAAGTGTTAAGAATTCTTCTGTCGAACTATAATGTGCTGAACGTTCTTTTAAGTGGTTTGAATAGCCATTACCAATTTCAATATAACCCACTTGTGATTCTATGCTGCACTGGTCGTAGTTTTTAAAGCCCCCACTTTTTCTCGCAATTGGCTGTGCAGCCAATTTCGAAACGATTAGCAAAGAAAGTACGGCTAGCGATATTTTTAGTTTATTATTCATTATTTTCCCTCTCTATGGTTACTGAAGAGGAAACTAGCACCTCATACAATTGACTAAAAGTGAATAATGGTGAACAATTGGTTCCATATGGAGACCGGTCGACTTTTACAATTTAATACTCTTTATCAGACTGGGAGTCTTAGAAAAGCTGCTGAACTGCTTGGAATTTCCCATTCTGGTCTTTCAAAGTCGATGTCAACCCTTGAAGCTGAAATTAACGACAAGCTTTTTATTCAATCTGGTCGCGGTATCTCATTCACTGACCAAGGCCATGAATTTGCAAAGAAAATTCCAATATTCTTAGAAAGTCTGAATAACCTTATTTCTAAAGAGGACATAAAATCTAAGTCTGTGATTAAAATAGGTTCATTTGAAGTGTTTACAACATATTTTGCCAAGCTAATGAGTCCTGCATTTAATGACTATGATTTAGATTTTAATGAGCTTGTTCCTGGGCAAATGGAGAAAGCACTTTTAAACAGAGAAATAGACTTAGCCATAACATATGAACCTATTCCATTACCAGGGGTAGAGCACTTAGAAGTTACTGAGATAGAAATGGGTGCATATGTTCGTAAGGGATCTTTTAAAGGGCTTGATATCCAATCTATACCTTTTGCAGCTCCAATCATTCCAGTTGTTGGAGCTGCTTCTGGGATTAAGGGATTGGATAGTTGGCCAGATCAGTTCTTTAAACGAGAGATACGTTTTCGCGTCGATTTGATGGAAACGGCCATATCATTAGCTCGAAATGGTCATTGCGCCGTCTTTGTCCCTCAGTTTATTGCTAAGCTTCATAACGAACTTGTAAAAGATCAATTTCAGCTGGTAAAAAAAGAGCTTCCTTCTAAGATGAAAACGATAAAGAGAAAGGTCTATATTATAAAGCGTGAATCAACACTAGAAGATGAGAAAATTAAGAAAATAGCGGCATATTTAAGGAAAATTTAATATGACTAATCAAAGCTACACACCTCCTAAAGTTTGGAAACATAATGAAAGTAATGGTGGCAAGTTTGCTGGAATTAATAGACCAACCGCTGGTGCTCGTGAAACAAAACAATTGCCTTCGGGTCATCATCCTTTTCAACTTTACTCACTTGCAACTCCAAACGGTGTCAAAGTAACGATAATGTTTGAAGAGTTGTTAGCACTTGGTATTGAAGAGGCTCAGTATGATGCCTATCTTATAAATATTGGAGAAGGTGATCAATTTTCTTCAGGTTTTGTTGATATCAATCCAAATTCAAAAATTCCAGCATTACTAGACAAAAACAAGGGAAAGCCAATTCATATCTTTGAGTCTGCTTCAATATTATTCTATCTCGCAGAAAAGTTCGAAAAATTTCTTCCAACTGAAATTTCAAAAAGAACACAAGTTATGAATTGGTTATTCTGGCAGATGGGTAGTGCTCCTTACCTTGGCGGAGGATTTGGCCATTTCTATGCTTATGCTCCTGAAAAATTTGAATATCCAATTGATCGTTTTGCTATGGAAACAAAGCGTCAGTTAGATGTTCTAGATAGACAGTTGAATAACAATGAATTTATTGCTGGAGAAGAATATTCAATTGCAGATATGGCGATTCTTCCATGGTACGGAGCTCTTGTAAAAGGTTCTCTTTATGAGGCAGCAGAATTTCTATCAGTAAATGAGTATAAAAATGTTATACGCTGGGCAGATCAATTATTTGCTAGAAAAGCTATAGTAAAAGGTCGAATGGTGAATCGAGTATGGGGTGATGCTAGCGAGCAAGTCGTTGAACGCCATAGTGATAAAGATTTTGAGGGTAAAGCGATTAATGGTTGAGATTAAAAAATGTGGCAGCTATCTTCAAGTTGATCAGAATGGCTTTGTCATGCCAATAGATTCTTCAAGTACCATACAGTCAAAGTGGTTACCAATTATCAATGATGTCATAAGTTTCTATCAAAGTGAGTTTAAGGCAAATCTTCATAGTGTCTACATTCGTGGTAGTGTGGCCAAAGCTAGTGCTGTGGATTTTGTTTCAGACTTAGATAGCTTTGCAGTGTTGAATATTGAAAGTGAAATAAATCAACAAAACCTCAATGGTTTTGAAAAAGAATTAAATCAAAAATATCCTTTTTGCAATCATACTGAAATTACAGCGGTCTCACTAAATGATGTTCACGCTGTTCCAGATAAGAGAAAACGTTCAATTTGGGATGAGCTTATAAAAACACAATCGAGATGTGTCTTTGGTGTAGATTTAGCCATATCTATTGAGCCTTTTAGACTTGAAGAAATGATTGGTCACTCGTTGTATATTGTTGATGAGATTAAGAAGCTTCCAACTTATATTGAAGAAGACAGTGATGATCCGCTTGAATTGCAAGGTCTTTGCGTTTGGATAACAAGAAGAGTTTTAAGAGCTGGATTTGATCTTGTCATGGAGCGGGAGCAGCGATTTTCAAGGGACTTATACTGTTGTTATGAATCAACGGTAAAGTATTATCCAGAGCTAGAAAATAATTTTAAAAATATATTAGATTTGTCGCTCAATCCAACGGCAAAGGTAGATCACTGGTTGCCCCTTGTTAATGAACTTGGGCAATGGTTTGAGCTAAATATAAAAAAATGAAGGTTTAATATGTGGTATGCCATCGATTTTGGAACCTCAAATTCATTATTGTCCTTTGTAGATGAGGGACAAAAACCTAAATTGATAAATCTTGAAAATGAAGCACCAATTCTTCGCTCTCTAGTCTTTACCCCGGAAAAAAGTGTTTACTATTTTGGCGCTAATGCAATTAAGAAATACCAGGAATCTGATGGGGAAGGTCGTTTTTTTCGATCGCTAAAAAAGTTCTTACCCGAGCCAGGCTTTAAAGGCACAGAGGTGTTTGGCGATAGGGTAAAGATTGAGGATCTGATTGCAACTATTTTGCGCGAAATGAAATCAACAGCCGATAAACAAACTGGCAAAAATGTTGAAAATGTAGTTCTTGGAAGGCCAGCACTCTACTCCTTAGATCTTAAGAATGATCAACTTGCTGAAGATCGGATGAGGAGAGCCGCTGAACGAGTTGGTTTTAAGCGAATTGAGTTTTGTCCAGAACCAATAGCGGCAGGTTTAAATGTTGAGTCAGATGGAATAGATAAAATAGTATTAGTCTGTGACTTTGGCGGTGGAACTTCCGATTTTACACTTTTAAAGACTGGTACATCTAGATTTACAAAAGAAAATGTACTCGGATTATCGGGCGTCTTTGTCGCTGGAGACGCGATTGATGGTCGTCTTATGCGAGACTTTATTTCAAGTCATTTTGGTAAAGATATAACTTATAAAGCCCCACTTGGAAGTAATGTTTTAACTTTCCCTAAAATACTTTTAAGAAAGTTATGTAATCCTGCTCACATTGCTTTCTTAAAAGAGCGTGACACATGGGAAGTCCTTAAAGAACTTGAAATGTGGTCGGTAGGGGATGAAGATCAAAAATATTTCGATCAATTGTTTTGTTTAATTGAGGAGCAACTGGGATATCCGGTCTATGCAGAAATTGAAAAGACAAAAATAAGCTTAGGTGATAAAAGCTCTGCTTCTTATCAATTTAAACAATCCTCAATCGATATTGATATGTCGATTCATCGAGCTGAGTTTGAATATGCCGTGACGCCAGAAATTGATGACATATTTACGAGTTTAGAAAAAGTTTTTGAACAATCTGGTTTAAAACATGCTGATGTTGATCAAGTTCGTATCACTGGTGGAACAGGGCAGATGCCCCTAGTTCAAAAAAAGCTAGAATCTCTATTTGGTAAAGAAAAAATCATTAAGAATGAAGTCTTTCAATCAGTTGTACAAGGTCTTGCGCTGTATGCTCAAAGCCTTGATAAATCAAAAGATAATCTCTAGTACTTCTTCAATAGAAGTAAGACCTTGCTTTATCTTGTCTAAGCAATTTGACCTGAAGGGTGTGAACATACCTTTTGTTTTTGATTTAAGCTCATTAAGACTAATATTGTCATGAATAGCGAGCTTCATTTCATCAGTAAATTCGACTAGTTCGTAAATACAAATTCGACCGATATATCCAGTTTGCTTACATTCGTTACAGCCACAAGCCGTATAGATGCTTTTAGGCATCTCAGTGTCAAGATCGTCTTTTAGAACTTGCCACTTTTCTCTTGGGGTATCTACTTTTGTTTTGCAGTGTGGGCAAAGCTTTCTTACTAGTCTTTGGGCCATGATAGCTTTTAAGGATGAGTTAATTAAGAAAGTCGGAAGACCTAAGTCGATAAGTCTTTGTATTGAAGCCAATGCACCGTTTGTATGTAGTGTCGAGAATACCAAGTGACCGGTCAAAGAGGCTTGTATGGTAGCATCACCTGTTTCATGATCTCTAATCTCCCCAACCATTATGACGTCGGGGTCTTGACGTAAAAAAGTACGAATCGCATTGGCAAAAGTAAGATTAACCTCTTGCTTAACTTGCACTTGGTTAAAAGAATCCATGAAGATCTCTATAGGATCCTCAATTGTGCATACATTAACTTCATCAGTGGCTAAAATGTTTAAAGATGAGTATAGCGTTGTCGTTTTACCCGAGCCCGTAGGGCCTGTGACGATAATTAAGCCCTGTTTACTATTAATAAGTCTTAGCCACTTATCATGATCCTCTTTTGAAAAATCCACTATATCTAACGAGTCTCTATTGACCGTTTGGTCAAAAATCCTCATGACAATCTTTTCACCATTTGGTGTTGGGATTGTTGATACACGCAACTCAATTCTACGATCGTCTTCAAGATATCTTTTTATGCGTCCATCTTGAGGTTTTCTTTTTTCATCTATTTTGATGTTCGCTAAAATCTTAATTCTTGTCGTAACTCCCAAAAGAGCAGCTGGATCCATTCGATAAACTGTACGCAGCTTTCCATCAACTCTAAAGCGAATTTGAGCCATTCCCTTTTTGGGTTCTAGATGGATATCACTAGCTCTTTCGTTAAGAGCATAGTTCATGATCCAATCAACAATCTTTATGACTGCATTATCATCTCTGCCCCAATTCTTTTGCTTTGTCTTATCAAGTAAGGAATCGAGTTCTTCAATTTGGCCATTTTTAAGAAGTGTTTGATAGTTCTTATCTTTGCTACCGACATTATCTTTATTGAGATCTTTTAAAACCTTTTGAACGACAAAGATTTCTTCAAGCAGAATTTTAATTTGAGTAGGGGAGGCGAACTTAACTTCAATATCTTTCTTAATGGTACTCTCAAGCTCGTGGACCCAGTTAAGATAAAAAGGTTCCGAAGTTACAAAAATAGCTTTTTTGTCATCAACATGAATAGGCATAATCTGTAATCTTGATGCATAGGCGTAAGGAACGACACCAACAACAGATTCTACCTTTACTTTGATAGGGTCTACTTTTATATATTCGACACCAATTCTTTTAGCATACCATTCTGTTAATTTATCAATTGATGTTAAGCCATTTTGAAATAGTATTTCACCAGCTTTGCCTTCAGTTAAAGCGAGAAGAGGATGAATCTTACTAAGTGCTAATATCTTTGCTAAAGAACGTGCTGTAACTTCATCCAGTTTTTTGCATTGAATGAGTTCTCTTAAAATATGTTTAAGTTGTATTTTCTGATTTTGAAATTGTTCTGTCGTTCTAAATATTTCCATATTATTTGATCGGCACTAGGGAATAAACGTTTAGATTTAAAGTAAATTGATCAGCCTTTAACAAGGAAAGTCATCTCTTAAACCTAAGCTTAATATAGAAACTTCGTAATACTTTTCCTCTTTTTAACTTGAAATAATATTCATTTTAATCGACGTTAATGGAGGTTTTTATGAGTTAAGATCTGGGATATCAAGATTGGCGTGAACTTAGAAAAAAAATTCAGATTAAGTTTGAAAAGTTAAATGATCTTGAAATTGATCGTCTACATAACCTTATGGATAGACTTACAAACTTGATTAAAAAAGTCTATAACTACAGTCAAGCAAGGGCGAAGCAAGAAAGTCGAAGTTTTAGTAAATCGCTTCTAAGGAGATAATATTTATTTACGATAAGTTAGTATGAATTTAAAGGCCGTAATTCAATTTTTGATCATAAGTGCTAGTTTCTCTATCCGGGCAATGGATTTTTCCGGAATAGAGTTAAAGTCGTTTGTTATAGAAAAGGAAGTCTTAGAATCAATTTCTACTGAAAGAGAATTTGGTGCAAGAAATATCTATATGAACAGACGTTGTAAAGCCCAATTTGGCCAAGACTATAAATTCTCTGGTGTCGTATCTAGAAGTAGGTTGGAAGAAATCGAGCCTTCCTTGTTTTTTTACATCAATAATTCTGCACGTCGATTCTTTGGTCTTGGTGAAAGGTCTTTACCGTTAGTTGAGCAAGTTATTTACAATATCTTATGTTCTAAATCATCGGATCCTGTTGAGTTGACTGCTGAGCAATCTGCTGAATACTTCAGAATGCTTGATGAAGAATATGAAATTGTTAGGAAGCAAAATCGTCAAAATACGCAAATCAATGATTCGTCTAGAGATTCTGGTTCAAGTCGCAATAATAATAATCACGAAATCATTCAATCTGAAATAACAAATGGCAGATAGATCAAGTCGGATATTGTTAAATACTTCACTAAATTAGCCGATAGATAAAGTAGTGAAATACTTACTACTCATATCTATATTTATCATAAGTTCAGTTAATGCGAAAAGCGTAGAGAGAACTGAGATCTTAAAGTTACTTCCAAGTGAACTTGCAATTCTTAGTAAATCAGACACATTTGAAAGTTTAAGTTCTAGATTTAAAGATAAAATAAAGAAGACAAAGGATCAAAAAATCCTTTATTTGGAATATTTCAGCAAAGACAACGATGTTACAATTGGTTTTAATCAAGGAAAATTTTCTTATATTCTTATCAATTTACCAGATCAAAAGAAAAGTTCATTGTTTAATAAGATCTATGATTCTTTAACAGAAAAAGAAAAGAAACAACTAAAAGAAAATAATACAAAGTCTGGACATGATGTTGGTCGATATATAACTGTAAACCTAAAAGAACAGTCATTACGTTTAAAATTTAAACATGATGAATCTAAAGCCCTACAATCAGTGCTTATTTGGAATCAGGGAGAGCATTCTCCATGAGAACTCTATTCTTTCTTTTGATTTCGCTTTCTGTTTCGGCAGATCAAGTTGGGCCTTGCGATAATTGTGATGATAATACTTTGTCACGCTTTGCTGAAGGAATAAATTGGGCCGCTGCTAGCAAGTCTCAAATAAGAAATGCCGCATGTACTAGAAAAGAACCCTTTAGTGAAGATGAAATGAAAAGCTGGCTTGCTCAACATTCTGGAGCACTTAATAAAAATGAAACTATTAATGGCATTAGTTTTGAGGGTGAGTCAGTTGAGAATTTAAAAGCTTTTGAACGTTTAACAACAGCTGTAGATTTTTTTGGACAGGATAAACCTGCAGCTGAACAACCAACATTTACAACGACATGTAAAAAAGTTGATTGTGCGATTAATGAAATATTTGGTGAAACGGGAACTCAACTTTTTTTTATGCTTAGGAAATTCGGGTTTAACGGATCTCATATAGCTCACTCTGATGATGCTGATGCTTGGAAAAAATCAGAGCTAGACGAAGTTCTTTTAGCCCTGACTGACTATCCAGATTCTGTTCTGCCAATGAAAGATAATAAAAAGCTTATCCATTTTAAGCGTGGTTACCAACGAGGTAATGGAGGAAATACCATTGCCAATGCAGTTATTGAGATTTTTGATTTGTGGGATAGCGACTCAAAAGAAGAAAAACGATATACTTTAACTCATGAAATTGGTCATTATATTGCTGGAGAAAGTGATGTTGATGATTCTGATTACTGGAAATCACTTTCTGGATGGGAATCGGAGACTAGATATGTAAACGGCGAAGAGGTATCTGAGTTTAAGCTAAATCGACCATCAACAATTGTATCAAGATATGGTAAAGCAAATCCTTCAGAGGATTTTGCTGAAGCCGCTTCAGCCTATCGTTATAATCCTGAGCTGTTAAAGCGTAAAAGCCCTCAAAAATATGAATTAATAAAAAACGTTATCTTCAACGGAGTTGAATATACGAGTGAGCAAAGTTGTGAAAACCCAAAAACCGTAACTAGTACTCTGATAGAGCAGGCAGAAAACTTATATCGCAACTGGCAGCCTTCAAAAGCAGAATTGGATAAAATGACAGAAATTTGTTCTATTGCAGCTGTAAGAAACCTAAGTCAAAGTGGAGAGTTGAAGATCGCTTCGCCTGAAATGAATGAATGTTATGAAAATGCACTAGACGCATATTCAAAAGAATTCCTGGTTAAAAGCTTGCAGTCTCACCCACATATAGAGTTTATGAGGCCTCTGCTAAAGAATGCTCCCAAGCTACGCTTACCTGAAGGAATTCACTTGAGACATCTGACAAGTGTTCAAGATAATATGAGATCATTCTTCCCTAAATGGGTTAGTGAAGCGGTCACAAGTCAATTTTCCGTTTCGCCAAAATGCTTAGAAGAAGACTTTATACATTCATTTCTATATTTTAAAGAAAGTTCAAACCTTGAAACTTATCCAATGAAAGAACAGCTTAATAAAATTTCTCAAATCATCTGCAAAGATGCAGTAGATAATCGAAACTTTATTAATGGCTTAAATGTATTAGTTGTGCGTAATGAAGAAATGCGCTCAGCTGTAGATAGACTTATCGACTAATATTTA
>PCUW01000019.1:72013-73367 GCA_002787775.1 Bdellovibrionales bacterium CG12_big_fil_rev_8_21_14_0_65_38_15 | reverse complement strand
TCTATGTTTCTAATCTTCACGCAGGCTATAATTGGGGACTGTATGGAAATTTTTTCTGGCAAATGAGTGATTCTAAAAATATCTCCGATGAAGCCAAGCGCTACAATGTATTTGCCTGTGGAATGGCGTGGGGAGCGGCCCATGCTGATTTTAACCTTGATGGAAAAGAGGACCTTTATATTACCAATGGTTTTTCTCCAAAACGTAGACATTATGATCGTGAATTAGCTGCGAAGGATGATGAGCAATTTTCTCATCAATCTGAGGCGGCAAGCTTTTATTATGAGTGGTTCGTAAGATCTCTTTCTGGAGAGTATTCTGAGGACATAAGACGATGGACGAAGCTCATCATCAGAGGTTCAAGAAATGATCAAAGCGACTGCCTGATGCTGAATATGGATAATAAGACGTTTGCCTATAGCAATGAGTTTACAGATATTGAAGCGTGGAATGGCAAGGCGGCAGTAACAATTGATGCGAATAATGATGGGGTGCTAGATCTTCTCGTTACGACAAATAATGGGCCATTAAAATATTTTAAAAATACCGTAAAGAAGTCTGACAACTGGGTAGGATTAAAGCTTATTGGCAAATCCGTAAATCGTGATGGGGTTGGTGCTCGAGTTAAAATGAGTCAAGGTGAAAATACCTATCATCGTTGGTTAACCGGAGGGCGAAGTGGCTTGATTGGAACCTCTGATTCTAGAGTTCACGTCGGTTTATCTAATGATGCAAATATTAACGTTGAAATTAAATGGCCGAATGGTCAAATTCAAAAAATCAACGATCTAAAAACTGGAGCTTATTATGAAGTTATTCAGTCAATTTAGAAATGATCCAAGACTTCTTCAGGCACCTTTATTGTGGACTTATGCCTTTGCCGCTCGGGAATGGTTTAATCACGAAAGACCTCATTATGTGTTACTCGTTACTTTTATCGCGACTTATGCAACAGAGCTTCTTGTTGGTTGGTTTCGATATAAAAAAATTACTAAGCCGTTACCAGCTTTAATTATTTGTCCTTCAATAACAACACTTTGTTATTCACCTGAGTACAGCTTCTATGTCTGTGCTGGTATTCTAGCTTCACTGTCTAAAGGATTTCTTCTGGAAAAGGGAAGGCACGTCTTTAACCCTTCAAATTTTGGGATTTGTGCTTTAATCCTTTTGTTTCCTAATTGGTTTACCGGCATCACTGATACCTTTTCTGGATTAAAGTTGGTTAGTGGTTGGTTTTTAATTTCAGGTCTTTTTAATGCATGGAACTCTAAAACTTTATCAATTTCCGTCTCTTATCTCGTTGCGATGTATTTATGTTTTGCTGCTAGAGGGTTTTTCTTTGATTGGAATATTG
>PCUW01000019.1:71780-71990 GCA_002787775.1 Bdellovibrionales bacterium CG12_big_fil_rev_8_21_14_0_65_38_15 | reverse complement strand
GGCTTTTTGTATTAATCCAGTTATTTTAATCTACGCCTTTCATATGATTAATGATCCTGCCACTGCACCCAAAAATTTAACTCCTAGAATTATTTACGGTACTATCCTTGGATGCTCCGTCGTAACTTTAGGCTATTATGGAATTACGAATTCTCATTTTATATCTTTATTTGTTTTAAGTGGTTTACTCGTGCCATTTAAAGATTACTT
>PCUW01000019.1:0-71646 GCA_002787775.1 Bdellovibrionales bacterium CG12_big_fil_rev_8_21_14_0_65_38_15 | reverse complement strand
CTTGGCCACCGAGTGTAATGAAGGCTGATTTATGAAGTTTTAGCTTTACACCCACTTCAGCTTTATATGTTTTTGTTTTAACTTTTTTGCCATCATTAAATTCACCAACAGGATCACTATGGTGTTGGTTATTAACAAATGCAGCTTCAACGTTAGCTAAAACATTATAAAACTCAGTCATATAATATTCCGCGCCAAGCTGAAGAAGGTTTTCGTGCTTTCTAAATGTTGCGTAATTGGCAGCATAAAAAGTTGATGTAAAGGCATGAACATATTCTGCCCAAATTTCTATATCTTTATTTGAATATCTTCCTGCGACATCAAAGGCCCAGTTATTTTTGGGATTAATGCTGTTGTAATAATACATTCCTGCCGTTGAAAGAGTTAATTCTCTATTCACAAACAGTTCAAATTTATTTGCAATACCGGCTTGATCTTTGGAAGAGAAGGTTTTTTCGTTTCTATATGAAAGACTAAATCTTTGATTTGGTGCTGTACCTGTTGATGATACTCTCGGAGTTCCATCACTATTAGTTGAATAGCTTTTTGCTTCCCCAAAATATGTTAAATAGTTAAAAAATCCACGTGAAAATCCGCCATAACGCCACGACAGTACAAGTCTATTATCTAAGTCGTAGAGACTATGATCTGGAGAAAGTTCGGCTCCTCCGTCAACAAATGAAGGACTTATAACTCCCCAGTGCATTTGATGGAATGAAACTTTGCCTTTTCCCATGATGATTTGGTGATCAGGCATAGCGCGGTAACTGACAGTTGCTTCTTCGAAAAGATTATAAGCATCCCCGATTCTAGAATCATCTAGATCGAGTTTAATCTTCATGCTGAAATCATCTTGAGTGGCGTAGACTTTGAGGTCGAGGGTACCAATTCCAGTTTCTGCTTCTTGCTTTCTTCCTTCAGTTTTTTTAACAACAAGCATGTCTAAGGCGATAAAACCTCTAATACTTGCTTCAAACGCGTAGGCTGAAAAAGTTGGAGTAATGGCGCAGAGCAATAATAGAGCAATTCTTATCACAAATATCTCCTACAAAGTTTCGACGCACTGATATCATCGCTGCACTTCATTGAGAAGGATAAGAATTGTCTTAACTAAAAAATAATAATGAAGAATGAATTCTTACATTAATTTCGGTTAGTTAAATGAAACAGCTTTTAGTTAAAAGCCGTTACACCTATCTATATTTTGAGTCTGGGTATAATAATCTACAAAATGATTATCACCACATCTCTCTTGAGCGATTTCACGGCCTTGGTCCTGGCTGGCACATGATACAAGAGTTAATGATAGGGCGATAAGAGCGAAAATCCTTTTCATGGTCGCCTCCTTTAGTCTAGTTTACCTCGTTAATAGAATACCTCCTATACGGTATTTTCTCACATTTTCTTAGTGATTATTTAGTCAATTCGGAGTCAACTAGGCACCAATCTAGGGATAATCTAACACCAAATTAATCTAGATAAAGTATTTGAGTGTATCTAAGCCCGCAGGATTTGGTTGGTGTGTATTTTGAAGGTGAGCAAGGGCAAAAATTGCCGCTAAACCTATAGGGCCTTCAAAACAGCTACTCAGAGTCACATCAACACCACCATCATTCATTGATTTGATGATATTTACAGATTGATCAAAACCAAAAAGAGCAGGCTTTAATACAATGTTTTTAATATGCTTTGGTAGAGAGTGTTTTAAAAAGAAGGGCAGGGTTTCATCAATTGCTAGCGGCACTGGATGCTGCCAGTTTAAGGTTTCATTTGGATCACTAAAAGGCTCTTCAATATAATCAATCTTACTCCAGTACGGCGAGAGGGCCTCTAAGACGGTATTGAGACTTTGTGGAGTCATTTTTTGGTTACCATCAAGTCGAACTTTCTCGCTAGGAAGCAAAGCTTCTACGAATTTCTTTATATCATTCGCAGATTCCAGTCGTGCAATTTTGACTTTAAAAGAAGAAAAACCAAGTGAGCGCAGACTTTCTAATTCTTTAAGATCTGGTGAAAGAAGAAGCGCATTTTGTTCAACCCTTTCAGGTATCAAATATCTTTTCGATTTTAAATTTTGCCAAGACTCGATAGCAAACCTAACACTAGGGTAAAGCTCATCTTTAGATATAGAAGAATTTAGATAGGAATCGAGTTGATTTTTAGCTTGCTCAAAACTTTCAACATGTAGTCCAGGTAAAACGCTAAGTTCAAAATCAAGGCCATCAATTTGACCTTCAAGAAAGTACTTTTCGTTTAATGAATGAGTTCCAATTTGCATTGGAGACTTAAACTTTCTTGTAACTTCTTTAAGATCTAATTCCATACCAAAGCGATGGATAGAGTAATGCAATAAAGAAGTAAATATTTACCAGTGTTGGCTAGAGTGTCATTAAGCTTTTTATCAATAGGTTCAAATAGAATTCTTTGCCAATTCTTAAAAAATATAAAATAAACAATCACTGGAAGGATAAACTGAACTCTTTGATGAATGATTCCTAAATAGATTGGAACAAAAAGAGAGGAGGCGATGAGAACGAACGTCATCTTTCTTGCCTTACTCTCACCAAGTTTGACGGCGAGAGTGATTTTATTCACTTTGGAGTCACTTACAATATCTCGAAGGTTATTAATGGCGAGGATACCTGCGCTTATAAGTCCTGGTCCAATCCCTAAAAAGATGGGCATTGAATCAAAACTAGTAGGAGATTGAATCCAAACGGTGCCCCAAACTGCTACAGGCCCAAAAAAGATAAGTGCGGCAATTTCGCCAAGTCCTTTTTGTGAAAGAGGATATGGTCCACCAGTGTAGGCCCATGCAAAAAATATTGAAGAAAAGCCAATGATCACGATTGGCAATCCACCAACACTCATAAGATGTAGTCCAAGTAAAAAGGCTAGTCCAAGAGTTGCCATGAAGCCGGTCTTTACAGCACTTGGAGTCAGCAGACCACTTGATGTTACACGTGTTGGGCCTAAGCGATCTTCGGTATCAACACCATTAACACCGTCATAATAATCGTTAATAAGATTGCTAGAAATTTGAAGAAGAACTGTGCAAAAAAGTGTAATACCTGCTGTTTCAATATTAATTTTAAGACCTATATGAAGACAATAGCCAAGACCTAAAATAATTGGGCTTAAAGCCGCTGGGAGAGTTTTTGGTCTTGCAGCAAGAATCCACGGATTAGTTTGTGTCATGACAGTTTAATCGTCCTTAACTCTTGATAGATTTTATTATTAGCAGTTGTATCTACATAAACTTCAATAAAACTCGAAGTAGGATGGTTTAGCGCTGCTATATATGCCGCTTCAAACTCATTTCTAGTAGACACTTGCCACGTTTTTAATCCAAAAGCCTGGGCCATTGGTGCCAGCTTTCTTTCATGTGGTGAAGTGATAATTGGGTAGAGCTGTTCGCCTTTTTCTAGATTTAGCAGAGTAAAGATGCCGCCACCAAAATTATTCACTACGATACATATCACTGGAGTTTTAGAGTTCGAGACGAGTTCAAGCGAGTTCAGATCGTGAATAGCGGAAACATCGCCAAGAACGAGGGTGACGGGTTTTGAGCTCGCTAGTGCGCAACCTGTACTACTGGCAAAAAAACCTTCAATACCACTAGCACCTCTATGAGTTAGAACGCTTAAATCTTTTGCTTTGGCCAAAGAAGCATAGGAATCAAATGATCTAATCAGCGTGCTATTACCAATAGCGAGATGAGATCCCTGTGGGATCATCTCCACCACGCGTTTTGAAATATAAGGAAAAGCAACTTTGTCTGTTCCTTCAATGACATTAATTTTCTTTTGAATGAAGCTTTGAAAAACAGAAGGCTTTATTGGTGCTTGAGACTTCCAATATTTTGAAAGTTCAAGAATGGATAGTGTCGGATTGACGTTAAGGTCATGAGTAACCGCAAAACCAGAATCACTCAGCTGATTCGCTTGGGATAGATGAATCACTGGAAACTGATCACTATGATCTTTTAAAAAACGATAATAATGCTTTGAAGTTAATCGACCACCAATATGTAGAACGAGATCAGGTGGGTTTTGGTGAAAATACTCATAGACTTCAGGGTGATCAAAAGTAGGTATGAGTCCATCTTCAAGACTGAAGTCAAATTTCAATGAACTCGTTACATCAACATTTAGAGGGTAGGGGCAACTTCTTAGAGATTCAATAAGCTCGCTTCTAGCGTCTTTAACATCACAAAGTGAAAGCTCTCCTACGACAATTAAAGGTTTTTTAGACTTTTGTAAAAATGGAAGTATTGGAGAAATGTCTTGCAGAAGATGGCCTAAAAGTTGTCTTGAAGGACTTTCTTGATCAACAATCGTTTTAGCGTCTTGAATATATTTTGAATCTAAATTTGTCTCTTTACCGTCAAGAGGTTCTCTAAACGCTATATTAATATGAACAGGGCCAAAAGGACGCTTGATTGCCATCTCCCATGCAAATGCCGTCATGCGTGCTATCGCTTTGAGATTCATGTCATCATTTGGAGAACCTAAATCAAGAAAATGTTTGCAGTGTTGTCCGTAGAGATTTTTTTGGTTAATGGACTGATTAGCATCGCTTTGAGAAAGCTCCAAAGGCCTGTCAGCGCTCAAAACAATCAGTGGTACTTGAGATTTAGAAGCCTCAATAACGGCCGGATAGAAATTGGCAGCCGCTGTTCCTGAAGTGCAAACTAAGATCGCCGGCTTTCCTGAAGTCTTAGCATAACCTAAAGCTTGGTAGGAGAGTCCTCTTTCATCCATACCAACATGAAGCTCAATATCGCTTTGAGCTTGAAAGCCGGCAATTAGTGGAGCATTTCTCATTCCTGGAGCGATAAAAACGTGACTAGCTCCAAGCTTCTTGAATTGATTGGCAATGAGGCTAGACCAAAGTCTTGATTTATTTTCAGTGAGAAGAGCGCTGCTCATCAATATTCTCTTTTGGCAGGGATGACTTTTTATTTGTATTAGAGAAATCAAAATTTCTCATTTTGTTTTCAGTTTCATTCCATTCCGATTCAGCAATACTTTGCTCGACAATGCCAGCACCAGCAAAAATATGGGCGCGATCACCTTGAATGAGAGCACTTCTGATGGCAACACAAAAGTCGGCGCCACTTGCTGTAATCACTCCTACAGGTGCAGCATAAAAGCCACGATCATAAGATTCATTATCCTTGAGCCATGCCTGAGATTCTAGCTTTGGTGTTCCACCAACAGCTGGAGTTGGGTGAAAGGCATCTATTAAGTCATGAGTCGTCATCTTTGAATGAAGATGACCTGTTAATTTTGTATAGAGGTGTTGAACATGTTTAAGTTTTAAAACATGTTCAGGATTTTGATCAATACTTGCGTCAGTGCATCCAATTGACTTTAAAATTTCCAAGACAGATTTAGAAACAAAGCGGTGCTCATTTAACTCCTTTGTCGAAGTTTTAAGTTCCTTTTCAAGGACTTGATCTTCTTGCTGGTTAGTACCACGAGGGCGAGTTCCAGCAATCGCATCACTAATGATTTTAGAGTTTTCTAATTTAAACAGTCGCTCTGGAGTGATAGATGTAAAGCTTTTGTCACGTCTCCATTGCATATGAAAGATAAAATGTTCCCCTCGATTAAATGAGAGTGATTCATAAAGATCATCTGGCTTAATTTGACTGGCAGACTTAAATACTACTTTCCGTGATAAAACGATTTTTTTAATAGCACTATTTTTAAATTCTTCTTTGGCTAATTTGACTTGATCCACCCATTGATCTTTTGAAGGAATTTCTAACTCTTTCATTAATTTTAGGTTTTTTTGAGAGTGACCTTTAAAAGAAAAGAGGCTTTCGATATCTAAAAGAAGCTTTGTCGCTTGGGTTGTATTAGTAAAAATACTCTTTTCAATATTGATATTTAAAACAGTCTTATTATTTTCGGTTATAAACATAAATTGTGGAAGTACATAAAAGTGACTTCCAAGCTCACTCCACTCATGGCTTGCTTTTGAATTAAGGTGAAAACGTTGACCACCCAAAACGACTAATTTAGGGTTTTCTAATATATAATCTTGGGCATCTTCTAGCGCGAATGAGCTATTAAAAATCTTTAGAAATTTAATTCCTAAATACTGTTTTTGATTTTCTCGATCACAAAAGAGTATTTTTTGAGAATTGTCGATAAAAGGAAGTAAACTGACTAAATCGATTGGCGAGAGTTGTATTGATACAGTTTGAAATGCTTGCTCATTATCTTTTTTTGCCAAAGAAGACTTAACTTTCTTAAGGATAAGTTCTTTTGCATTATACAATGGTGTATATGGACTTAGATCCATCTACTTTTCTCCAATATATAAAAAGGCGATACCAAAGCTTAGTGAAACGGCACGTGTATTTTTAAATCCGGCTTCTTTCATCCAATTTAAAAAGTCTTGATCATACGGAAAATCTTCAACAGTTTTGTTGAGATAAGTATAGGCATCGCCGTGACCTGAAATAAGATTTCCAACAAATGGTAGTAACTTTCTAAAATAGAAAAGATAAAATGCTCGAACTAAAAAGTTCTTTGGTAAACCAAATTCCATAATTAATGCACGACCATTAGGCCTAAGAACGCGGTAAATATTTTTCAATGAAGTTTGTGGGTCAGGAAAATTTCTAATGCCAAAAGAGAGAGTCACGACATCTTGAGAAGCATCATCAACGGGTACAGTAACGCCGTCGCCAATATCTAAAACAGCTTTATCACTAAATCCTTTGTTTTGGATTTTTACTTTTCCAAGTTCTATCATACCTTTTGACAGATCGAGCCCTCTAACTCGTGCAACATTCTTTTGTGCTGCTAATTCTAAAGCAACATCACCAGTGCCAGTCGCAAGATCAAGGGCTATCAATTGATTACCGGCAGGAAGCTCTTTCATCATACGTCTACGCCATAGAACATCGATGCCAAGAGAGAGGCAGCGATTTAACAAATCATAGGTTCCGGCGATGTCGTCAAAAATTCGAAACGATTCTTTTTTTCGTTCTTTTAATGAAGTTGATGGTGTTGTCATATTTATCCTTCTATAAACAGCAACATACCGAATTGCGGCTTAATAGTCGAGGTTCCTCTAGCTAATGTCGATGGACTTGGGGCCTAAGCGGTGCTAAATAGTAAGTAATTGATTTCATGGTGGAGTACATGATCCCAAAGTTTTTAACAACAATTCCTCCAGAGCTTCTAGGTCGCGTACGTGATTTAGAGATGATGACGAGTTCTGAGAGCTGCAATCGCTCTATTAATCAGTTGTTGCAACGCACAGTTTTGTTGGGCGGTAAACGTCTTAGACCTCTTTTGACTTATCTTTGTGGAAGTTTTTTTGGGGTCAATGCAGCTGATTTAGATACCTACGCCAAAGCCATTGAAATGGTCCATGCCGCCAGTTTGTCTCATGATGATGTCGTTGATGGCGCTAAAACCCGTCGTGGAAAACCTTCTATCAACGCTGAATCAACAAATAAACATGCTGTTTTAGCAGGAGATTATTTACTTGCTGATGTGATTGTTGAGCTTTCAAAGCGTGGAAACCTCCCTCTCGTGCAAGAGATGTCTTTAGTTATTCAGGCTTTAGCGGAAGGTGAGTGGATTCAACTCGATGCTGCTGAGTCTAGAAAATATTCAAGAGAACTTATTGAACTTATCGCTAATAAAAAAACAGCTTCTGTTATGAGTTGGTGTGCTGTGGCCCCTGCGACTTTGGCGGGTCTACCTGAAGCTGTTATTGGTTACGCCAGAGACTTTGGCTATCACCTGGGTCTTGCTTTTCAGCAAATGGACGACACACTTGACTTTAGTGGTAACTCAAAAAAAGATCATCTTCTAGATCTTGAAAATGGCATTATTAATTCTGTTCTATATGAGTGGATGGAGCTCAACCCTGAGCTTAAAGAAAGATTTTTAGCTGGTGAATCAGCTTCTTCAGTTTGGAGTGAAAAAAATCTAGATCGTGCCGTCAATATTGTTGAAGCTAGGGCACGTGATCACTTAGATAAATGTCTTGAACTAATCGAAGTCATGGCTAAAGAAATTCCAAGCCATAGTCAGCTGACTTATGAGCAAATCACTAAGGCCAAAGAGCCATTGATCGAAATTGTCCATTACCTTGGTAGAAGAACTTACTAGCCACCTACCTATAAAGAAGATATTTCACAAAATTTCACTTATTGAATAATGCAAAAAATAACTTTGGTGAGGCAATTTTCAATTGTTGTTTCCTTAAGCGATCTAAGATCGTCGCTGTGAAAAGAAATTTTTGAAAAGCTTTGTTATCTTTAATCTCATTTTGTGCAAGGATTTTTTTGATCGTATCCAAACCACAAAGGCGACTATCTTCAGCATTAATGTTAATGCTGGATAGTTCTTCAAGGACTTTTATCTTTATATGTTTTGGTAAAGAATAAATACTTAAATGTTCTGGGCCATCAAGAACATTGAGGCGGATTTTTGAATAATCTGACGAGAAATAAACTGAAAAATATTTTAAATATTCTTTAATATTAAAAATATTATAATTTTGAACTGTCATGATTGTTGATGAAGTAATTTGCGGAATGTTTTGAGATAATTGATTTAAGATTTCAAGATTCTTTTCAATTATCTTCCATGAGCTACCATATCGAATATACTCATTTAATTTATCTATTCCATCAATAGATAAAACAAAATGACAGCTTTTAAATTTGGAAATATCACTGATGAGATCTTTCGTAAGGGTCGTTGCATTTGTTGTTATTACTAATTTAATCTCTTTTGATCTCTTTGAAGCGATAATATGCTTAATATAGTCTAAGGAGTATTTATCAATTGTTGGCTCTCCACCTAAAAGAGATATTTCCTCAAAATAATCAGTCTTATCAAATAGATCACCTTTTAGTTCTTCAGTTATTTCTCTAAGCGGATAGGGGTCATTAACTTCTTTAGCGATAAGATGACTAAAATGAGGAGAACACATACGACATTTTAAATTGCAGGTGTTAGACGCCCTTAGCTCAAGTCTTTTCGGTGTAGCGTAAATGGAAGGATTATCTGTATTAGAAACAATTTCCTCAAATTCAGATTGGTATAATTTATTGAAGAAGAGTCGGTAGCTTTCATGGCCTAGGTCTTCAGCTCTATAACACGAGCTGCATGCCTCAATTTCTTGGCCACTCAACATTAAATCTCTTATGGACTGCATATAAGATGACTTCCAAAAGACATCTATTTCTTCAATTGAGGCTGGCTCTAAATTATTTTTTTCATCAAAATAGGCACAAACTTTAGCGTTAGAGTTTGTATCGACTGATAACTGTGTAAATGGAAGAATACATAGTTTTTTTGTCATCTTAACTTACTTAAGTATTGATCGGCCTGATTTGCAGCTTGGTAGATCCACAAATAAGTCATCAATACCTCTTGTACATCTTTCATCTCCATTAAAAGTCACTCTCGGATAGGCTCTGGTTGTCACTGTTTGTAAAAGAGTTTTGTCTGTACTTAGAATTTTAGAAGAAGTTGCTTCGTTGATTTTAATGGTAAGTTTACAGTCTTTAAAAAAGAGTCCTTCGCGAGAAATTGATAGGGTCATGTATAAATCTTCAGGATTTAGTTTTTTTTCTTCGATATATCCATGAAGTTTAAAACCTTTTTTAATGAGGTTCTCTTTTAGCTTTGTAGAAAATTCTTGTTTTTCGTCAAACCGAAGCAAGCAAGTAGGGTGATCAAAAGAAAAATCATCAGAATTAATTTTGACGGTGTTCTGAGCTGATACTGCGAAAGAAATAAAAATGAAAAGGTATTTCATAAGAAATCCTTATGATCAATCTTACATGCTTCTTCGATTTGCATAATTTCTTTTGGAATTGCTGCAGATAGAATTTCATTTCCTTTTTCTGTTATTAAAATATCATCTTCAATTCGAATTCCAATTCCATGAAGTGGTAGTTTGAATTTGATTTGCTCATGGGCTTTATTGAAATATAAACCTGGCTCGATAGTAATAACCATACCTGGTCTTAACTCGAGATCATTAAGATCGTTATCAAGATAGGGTGACATGTCGTGAACATCTAATCCCAACCAATGTGATGTACCATGTGGGTAGTATGCTCTTAAAGCATAGGAATCTTTTGCATCTTTTTCCAAGAGAAGTTCTTCAAGTGATTCTCGAGACATCTCTTTATTAGAAGTAAGTAGACCTGCATCTAATAAACCTCTTGCTAGGACCTTTTCAACCTCTTTATGTATCTGAGGAATCGTAGAACCTGGTTTGGCCAAAGCGATGGCTAGTTTTTGTGAGGCTAGTACGATCTCGTAAACCTCTTTCTGGATTGGGTCAAACTTCCCGTTAATTGGAAATGTGCGTGTAACATCACTCGCATAGCCTTTAAACTGAGAGCCTGCATCGATAAGGATAAGTTCTTTGTCATTAAGAAGTGCATTGTTTTCTACATAATGAAGGATAAGAGCATTCTTTCCCCCAGCAACGATACTTGGATAAGCATCATCTTCAGAACCGTTAAGCCTAAAGATATACTCCATAAAACTTTTAACATCTGCTTCTGTTTTTCCAGGTTCGCAAACAGACATTGCTGCACGATGTCCAAGATTTGTAATCTGTGCAGCTTTTCTCATGAATTGAAGTTCATTGCTGTCTTTAATTAATCGAAGCTGGCCGATTGCATTTGATAAATTCAATAAATGAGTAGGTTTATGTTCTTTTTTCTTTCTTGCTCCAGATAGCGAGGTAATTATTTTAAGAAGTTTGGTGGTTAGCTCTGGTTGTTCAGCCCAGTCGCAAGCAACTTTTTTATGGCCTAGTAATAGCGCAGGGATGATATCCCAAGCCTTTGTGATGTCGTAGACATAATCAAATTTAAACATCTCTTTTGTAAGTTCTATGCCAAGACGTTTGCCATTCCACATTTCTGCAAAATCATCTTTGGGCCTTACAAAGAAATGGCTTTTTACACCTTCTCCATTTTTTTGAGTAATAACTAAAAGAGATTCGGGCTCTCGAAAACCAGTTAAGTATTTGAGATGAGTGTTTTGATGAAAAAGAAATTCATTGTCGTGGCTTTTTGTCATATGCTTGGCGGCTGAAATAACAATCGCCGTCTCTGGCATTAGACTGGCAAGCTTGTTTTGTCTTTGAATAAAATCAGATTCTTCCATTATTTTACCTATTTATATTTCTGCAAACATTTTTGAATATCTTTAAACTTTGCGGGCTTAGCGATGTAATCATCCATACCGTTTGACATACATTCTTCTCTGTCTTGTGTTGTTGCATTTGCTGTAAGGCCAACAATGATAGGCATGCGATGTGATAAGGGCAGAGATTTAATTATTCTTGTTGCTTCTAATCCATCCATTTCGGGCATTCTAACATCCATAAATACAATATCAAAATGTTCAGTCTTAATTAATTCGACCGCTTTTTTGCCGTTAGGAACAATTGTAAATTTAACCTTAAGTTTTAGTAGAATTTGTTCCATCATCTTTTGATTGATTAAATTATCTTCAGCAACCAATACCTTTTGATGGAAGACTTTTACTTCCTCATTAACTTCATTTGTAACTATAGTTTTACTGTCAGAAATCTTTGTGACTGCGGTTAATTCGAATGTAAAAGTAGAGCCTTTACCTATCTGTGAAGTTGCCGATAAGTCTCCATTTAGGGCAAGGGCCAAAGCTTTACTGATTGATAAGCCAAGACCAGTACCGCCAAACTCAACACTTGTTTGATAATCAGCTTGAGTAAAAGGGGAGAAAAGACGTTTTAAGTTCTCATTGGAAATACCTATCCCAGTGTCCACGAATTCAATTTTAATATTCTTATTTGTTTCCCCTGATGAAGTTACTTTGATGGTGACTTTTCCATTCTTGGTAAACTTAACAGCGTTGGAAAGCAAATTGATAATAATTTGTTTGAATCGAATTTCATCACTTAAAATGAAAAGATTGCTTGGTAAACTTGATTCTAAAATCACCTCAACGAAATTTTGAGAAGCTTTTCTGTTTAAAAGATAAATACAAGACTCAATACAATTGGCAAAATTAAAATATGTCTCATGTAGATCTAGTTTTTCTGACTCAATTTTAGAAAAGTCTAAAATGTCATTCACAATACTAAGCAAGATATTACCAGAATCTTGAACCATGCAAAGAAGTTGGCGATTTTCTTCATTGATTGATTTATCATCAATCAACATATCGGTAATCCCTAGAATCCCATTCATTGGAGTTCTGATTTCATGACTCATATTTGCAATAAAGTCACTTTTGGCTTTTGACGCTTTTGAGGCTTCAAGTTCAGCATTTTTTCTCACCTCGATCTCTTTCTCATATTTTCTTGATACGACTTTTGCAATTGATTCGGCATCATTTTTTTGAGCCGATAAACTTATAAAAAGAATTAAAAGTAAGAGATCAATAAACAAACCGCCAAAAAGAACGATATAAGGTTGATTGCTTTTTGTTTTCATAAAGAAGGCGTCATCGGCTTGAATGTCAAAACTCCACTGACGTCCATAAATTTCTATTTCGATCACTTTTCTTAATGATTCAGATTTATAGATAGTTTCTTCGTAAAGAAATTCATTGTCGTCCGATATTTGAATACTCACATGTCGATTTGATCTTTCAAGTAGTCCTGCCATAAGTCTTTTGACAACAAATGGTGCATAAACCATTCCTTTGAAAAGTCCTTTTTCATTTTTATCAAAAAATGGTGCATAAAATAAAAAGCCAGGAGTTTTTTCTGGATCTTGGACCAGAACAATTGGTCCCGTTATTTGTGCAAGGCCAGTTTCTTTTGCTTTTATAGCGGCTTCTAATCTATTTTTTTCGTGTGCAACATCAAGTCCATGGGCTTTGAAATTCAAGTCTAGGGGTTCAATATATGTTATTGGTAAAATATAGTTGTTGCTATGCTGAGGATAAATTTTAAATTGGGGTTGAGATTTTTGAATCTTTTTTTCTAGGGTTAAGATGTCATCTTTATCAATATTAAAAATGACTCCAAGCCCGTTGATACCTTTGTACCTTTCGCCAATATTAAATGTTTGAACAAAATTTTTCCACTCTTCGTAGTTGACTTCGTCAGACGCTTTAAAAAGTGCAACCCCGGCCCATAAGGCTTCTTCGTACTTTCTTAATCGCTCTACGATTAGGTCGACATTTTGTTGCGCTTCTCTTTGAAATTGTCTCGTTATTCTATCTTCATCTTGTTGTTTTACAAAAATCCATGCTGTGATTGTAGCTAGAACAGAAAGACCTAAAACAACCATATGAACTACATGGAAATTACGTTTTAAGTTATGTTTTAAAGTGCTGAGCATTTAAAGCAAACCAATAACTCGCTCTTTTCCAATCGTGCGAATGAAACTAGCTAGTTTAGGACCTTTGTCTAAAGAAATTAAGCTTTGGTAAAGAGCTTTAAAGGCATCAGCTGGTTCAACTTCAAATGCATGAATTTGTTCATACATTTTTTCATGTAAGCTTTTGTCGTCAAACTGATCCCAGTCTTTAGTTAGAGTTTCCTTAAATGCTTTTAGAAAGTTCTTCGTTTTATCATCTGCGCCGTAGTTAATTGGAGCAGTGTTGACACTGAATTTAAAATCATCTGGAGCATAGTTTTCTAACCAATACTTGGCACATGCTGCTCTTTCATTAAATCGTCTTTCATCTCTTTCGTTTTTAATTTCACCATCGTAGAACGATCTGGCTGCTTTAATATCACCATCATGAATCTGCAGTATATTTGTTAGATGTCTAAATGCTGGCTGAAATGGCATTGTTTCAGGCATCGCTTGAATTTGTGATAGTTCATAAACTCTTTTTGCCATAGCAGCTTTCTTTTCGTTGGCAGCTTCGACTCCATAAGCCTGTCTTTCTTGGCGATCAAAGTCCTCGTAGGTTTTGATTACGTCGAGATCAAAACTTACTGCAAAATCGACATTTGTTTTATAGCTTGCAAAAATCCAGCGAACCATTTCAGGTTCGTAGATTTTTAAAATATCATTAACAGTGATTAGATTTCCTTTTGAAGAACTCATCTTTCCGCCTGCGCCTTTGATCGATACAAAGTCGTACTGCAGATAAATAGGCGAGCGCCAGTCATACAGCTTAACGATTTCTTTTGCCGTCGTGTAGCTTCCACCTTGAGACGAGTGATCTTTGCCACCTGGCTCGAAATCAACTTGCTCGTGTGCCCAACGCATCGGCCAGTCCATTCTCCAAGGAAGTTTAACTCTTTCAGTTGTTTCTAAATCGAGTTTGCCTTGGTTTTGACAGTTGTTACATGAGTAGGTTAATTCGTTTTTACCATCCCACTTAATTTTGTTAATTTCATGGTCGGTATTACATTTTTCACAGTAAACAGATACCGGCATCCAGTCTTCACCAAGTGGTGATGTTCTATGTTCGTTTAAGATCGCCGCAATTTCAGTTCTTTTTTCTAATGTTGTACGAATACCTTTTTTGTATTCACCTGCACGGTATTTATTAGCTTGGTACAATGGCTCAACTTGGATGCCTACTTTTGCGAGTTGGGATTCGAATGATTTTTCATGATGAGCAGCATAGGACTCATGTTCACCAAATGGATCTGGTGTATCGACGATTGGTTGGAACATATATTTTGCAAGTTCATCTTGCTTTGGCATGTTGGCCGGTACTTTTCTAAAGGTGTCGTAATCATCCCATGAGAAAATAAATCTTACGTTTTTGCCTTTAGCTCTAAGTCCTTTGGCGACTAAATCAACAGTAATAACTTCTCTGAAATTACCAAAGTGAACAACACCTGAAGGAGTAATCCCGCTGGCTAGGGTGTAGACATCTTTTTCACCAAGTTGCTTAATAATTCGGTCTGCCGTGATATCGGCCCAATGGATATTTGCGCTCATTTTCTCTGCCTTAAAAGTTTGTAAAAATCTAACATGTTGGAATCCCATTCGGCTAGGGAACTTTGACCGCGGACTCGTTCAGGAGTATGTTTGAGGACATGATTATAGGCATTATTTTAAGAGCTATTTTCTTCTATTTTCTTTGGCAACTTGGCAGAAAGTTATGGGCGACTTATATCGCTGGTCAAAAGGCTAAGCCAACGACTTCTGAGCAATTTAAGACAAGTTCAAAAGGTCGTTCTTCTGACGTCTTTGAGGCTGATTTTCGCGTTATAAATGAGCAAGATTCTTAAGGATACTGCCGATAATTATTGGTTTTTAAGCTAAGTTATTGTTTTTTCATTTTCAACTAAATCCTTAATATTATTAAACTATTCAGTTTTAGTAGGTTCAACTGCTATCTCTTCGTAAGCTTAATCAACTGCTAAAGTTGGAGGCAGCATGAATCAAGTTGTACGTGTGTTGTTGGTGGATAATGATTTGAGGTTTTTAGAATCAGCTTCAAGCATTTTTATTAATCAAGGTGTAGAGGTTCTTATTGCCTGCGACCCAGAGCAAGTTCATTACTATCTTAATGGGAGTCTTGTCTTTGATGCCGTGATTGCGGATCTCTCATCGCCATTTTTTGGAAGTCCCAAATACTGCCAGTCATTGGTTACGAAATACCCTTTAGTGGCCGTTAGTGCTTCTTTAGAGCAAAAGTTTTTAGACCATTATTCAATTTGTGACTGTGTCTTAGATAAAAATACAATTCATGATTTATTAATGTCTGCAACTTTAAAGGCGATGCAAAGACATCATTTAGGACTTCAAATGGTGGGCTAGAATATTGGCTTTAAAACAACGCTGATTTTAATTTCACCAGCTAAAGTGAATGATCTTTTTGGAGCACCCTTAACGTCAACATCAGGTTTTATATAAATTGGCCCGCCTGCTTTTAGCACTTTTGCTAAATTTAGGCGTTCGCCTTTTTCTAATTTTGTATCAAAGTTTAGACATTTATCTTCACAACCTAATTGATGCTCGCTCTTTTTGAATCTTGCAATTCTGGCCCATTCACCAGCTTTATACATCTCTTCATTTGCAATAAAGATAGTCATACGACTTAAAAACTTTAAGTTCGCACGCTTAAAAGTAAGAGTATTCCACAGATTAAGAAGAGGATTTCTAGAGCTTGTGACACTGCCAGGAACGATCTTTAAATCCAAGCTTTTAAGTTGTAGCACTTCTAGGGTTTCATCATCGATCGCCGGAAGTTCCAACATTATTGGCTCCTGAGCGATTCCCCAGTTTTGGTTCAAGACGATAAATATTTCGGCAAGTGTATTTCCAATTTCACTTACGATCGTTCCTAAGATTGGCACAGGAATTCGCCTAACAGGAGGTTTAACGTCGATATCTTCAAATTTAAAAGTTAAATCAATAGAAGGAGACAAGCTTCCTGTACCGAGAACTTCAGCTAAGGTTTGTACTTTAGCGATTGGTTGAACCAGCTCTTTTTCAAGAGGTCCACAAGACTGGATAGTGAGTGTAAATAGGAGTGGTAGCAATAATCGCATAGGTGCGCAGCATCTCTTTTTGGAGATACTTTGGCCAAAGCAATGGTCATAATTACAGGGTTACTTCTTCTTTTTTCTTTTTTGCGCTTCGTCATTAATCGCATTCTCATATTTTGCGATTTCTTCAGCTGAGAGAGTTGTTGGGTTGATTGTCTTGGTGCTAGCTCTAGATTTAGCGAATATCTCGCAATCATGCACTGTGCCATCTGTTTCAACGGGAACGTTTTTACGTCCTTCTTTAGTCCAAGTAATCTCTTTATTACAGAATCTACAATTTGCCATTTTACGCCTCTAGACCGACATCAGACTTAAACTGCTGATCGGTCAATTCACCACGAACAATCATGGCCTTAATATACATAAGAGCTTTTTGGAGGCTCTCACGCTCAATCGGATCTACTAATGTAAGATCAATATGTTTTTGATTTTCTATATGTGAAGTTTTAACGGCTTTTTTAAGCTGATTAACAGCAACATCGTATGAAAAAGTCATAATTAATGTCCTAGGTAAGCTTTTCTAATTTCTTCATTGGATATTAGTTCTGCCGATGGGCCTTGCATAGCGATTTCACCTGTAGTTAGAACATATCCACGATGGGCAATTTTAAGTGCAGCATAAGCGTTTTGCTCAACGAGTAAAACAGTCATTCCACTTTTATTAATTTCAACAATCGCATCAAAGATAGCCTGAACTAAGATTGGAGCAATACCAAGAGATGGCTCATCTAAGAGAAGAAGCTTTGGTTTAGCCATATAAGCACGAGCGATCGCAAGCATCTGTTGCTCACCGCCAGAAAGCGTTCCTGCTAGCTGTTTTCTTCTTTCTTCGAGTCTTGGAAAAAGAGTAAACATTTTTTTTAGATCGGCTTTGATTCCATCTTTGTCATTTCTTAAGAATGCACCCATTTCCAGATTCTCGCCAACGGTGAGGTCAGGAAAAACCATTCGACCTTCGGGAGATTGAGCTAGACCTTTTGCTACAATCTTATGAGCGGGGATGGCCTGGATCTCTTCGCCTTTAAAAACGATACTTCCAGATGTTGGTTTTAATAAACCGGAAATAGTGTGAAGGGTAGTCGTCTTGCCTGCACCATTAGAGCCAATGAGTGTAACGATTTCACCTTCTTCAACTTTAAGGTTAATACCGTGAATGGCATGAATTGAGCCATAGTGAACGTTTAGATCTTTGATTTCTAAAATTGTACTCATTATTTTATCTCCGCTACAGCATCTGCACCAAGGTAGGCTTCAATCACTTTTGGATTTGATTGAATATCTTTTGGTCCACCACTGGCGATTAATTGACCATAGTCGACACAATGAATTTGCTCACACACATTCATCACAAGACTCATGTCATGCTCAATAAGAAGAATAGCAATTTTAAACTCATCGCGAACCCAGCGAATGAGCTTTGTTAAATCTGCAGTTTCTTTTGGATTCATGCCGGCCGCAGGCTCATCAAGTAAAAGAACTTTAGGCTTGGTGGCAAGAGCACGAGCAATTTCTAATCTACGTTGTTCGCCGTAAGGAAGATTCTTGGCAAGCATTTCTTTTTTGCCTTTAAGACCAAAAATATCAAGAATTTTATCTGCCTCTGCGACGAGTCTATCTTCTTCTTGATGGAACTTCTTTGTTCTAAAAATTGAAGCCATCAAACTGTAATCAACTCTAAAGTGACCTGCTAGGCGAATATTATCAAGAACCGAAAGGTCATTAAAGAGCCTAATATTTTGAAAGGTTCTACAAATTCCACTTTGAGTAATGTGGGCAGGACGAAGCTCAGTAATATCTTTACCATCAAGAAAAACGCGTCCTTCAGTTGGCGTATAGATTCCGGTGATCATATTAAAGATCGTTGTTTTACCAGCACCATTAGGACCGATAACACCAACAAGATCAGTCGCGCCCATGCGAAGGCTAAAGTTATTGACGGCAACTAAGCCACCAAAACGCATTGTAATACCTTGAGTTTCTAAGACTGGAGTCGACATCTATGCGTCTCCTTTTTTCATACCAAAAAGTTTTTTGATATCGAGCTCATGTTTGCCAAAGATCCCAGAAGGGCGCCAAAGCATAAGACAAATTAATAATACAGAGTAGATCACCATTCTCCACTCAGAGACTGTTTCACCAAAGAAGCGAAGAACTTCTGGAAGAAGAGATAAGATGATTGCACCAACAACAGATCCTGTGACTGATCCTAGTCCACCAAGAATGATCATTAGAAGAATAATCACAGACCACATGAAGTTGAAGCTATTAGGGTGAATGAATTGAGTTGTGTGGGCAAAAAGAACTCCGGCAACACCAGCAAATCCCGCACCGATAACAAAAGCTAAAACTTTATATTTGAATGTATAGATTCCCATACTCTCAGCTGCAATTTCATCTTCTCTGATCGAGATAATGGCGCGGCCATGTGTACCTCTTAAAAGGTTTACGACAAAGATAATGGTAATCGCTACAAAGAGATAAACCCAAAAGAAATTACTCCAAGCTGGAATACCAGTGAATCCTCGTGGCCCACCAACTGAATCCATATTCATAATAATGATTCTTATAATTTCACCAAAACCAAGTGTCGCAATAGCGAGATAGTCACCACGAAGTCTTAAGCATGGAACACCAATGGCCAAACCTGCGATGGCGGCGGCACTAAAGCCGAGACCACAACCAATCAAAAGATTGACGAAGTCTGGAACAGGTAGAGCGAAGAAAACGCTATAGGCTGCGCCAACATAGGCACCAACCGCCCAAAAGCCAGCATGACCTAAGGAAAACTGTCCGCAGATACCATTAATAAGATTTAGGCTAACGGCCAAGATAATAAAAATTCCACTTTGAATCGTGAGATAAATTAAATAATCCATTACACTTTCTCCTTACGGTTTTTACCAAGAAGACCAGCTGGCTTAACCAGTAAGATGATAATTAAGATCGCAAAAGCAACGGCGTCTCTGTAAGTTGAAATCCAAAAACCAACAACCATATTCTCGGCGATACCAAGAGTAAGTCCGCCAAGAACCGCACCAGGAATAATTCCAATTCCACCAAGAACTGCTGCGATGAAAGCCTTAAGTCCCGGAATAAGTCCCATCATTGGTTCAACAGTATTGTAGTACATTCCAACGAGCACGCCTGCAGCGCCCGCTAGAGCTGAACCAATAAAAAAGGTAAAGCTAATAATAAAGTTGGTGTTAATTCCCATAAGCTCAGCAGCATTCATATTAAATGAAGTCGCTCGCATCGCTTTACCAAGTTTGGTGTGATTAACCACAAACCAAAGTCCTGCCATTAAAGTCATAGTGACAACGAAGATCACAATTTGAATCTTACTAATGAAAACATCACCAACTTGATAAGTGGTATTTTCAAATGCAGTTGGAAAGGCTTTTGGATCAGCGCCAACAGTACCTTGACCTAAATATTGAAAAAATAATGATGTTCCTAGCGCTGTAATAAGAGCTGGAATTCTTCCGGCATAACGAATCGGGCGATAGACGAGTCTTTCAACAATTACTGCGATTAATCCGGAGCCGAGCATGGCAGCGGGTAGAGCAATGTAAAGAGGAACTCCATTGATGATAAGATAGTAACCGGTGAAGGCTCCTATCATATAAAATTCACCGTGAGCAAAATTGATAAGTTTAATAATCCCGTAAACCATAGTGTAGCCAAGAGCGATCAATGCATAGATGCTTCCTTGGGCAATACCGTTAAGGAGATAAGTAAAAAAATCGGAGATAAAATAAGCCATTTCTTCAGACATTATCGATTTCCTAAAGCTTTAAAAGAAATAAGGCGCACATTGTGCGCCTTAATGATCTAGCAGTAATTATGGACTAACTTTTTGATTGAATACGTTGCCAGTTGCAGTTGTTTCAAGAACAACAGCAGATTTTTGAGCGTTCCTGTTAGCATCAATAGTGATTGATCCAGTCACACCTTCAAACGCTACAGTTGTAGCTAGTGCTTTTTGGATGTCAGCTGCATTGTTTGAGCCAGCTCTTTTGATTGCATCTGCAACAACTAACATGGCATCAAAACCTAAAGCTGCCATCGCACCTGGTTTCTCATTAAAACGTTCCATGTAGTCTTTAACAAACTTTTGAACTTTTGGGTCAGCATCATCTGGAGAAAAGTGAGATGAAATATAGTTACCTTTAATTCCTTGAGGACCAGCAAGTTCCTGAAGTTTAGGTGAGTCCCAACCGTCGCCACCAAGAATTGGCATATCCATTCCCATTTGACGAGCCTGTTTGAGGATTAGACCAACTTCAGAATAATAACCTGGAAGAAAGATGACATCAGGGTTTGCTCTTTTGACTTTGGTAAGTAGAGATCTGAAGTCTGTGTCTTTTTGAGTATAAGTAAAGTTGTCTTGGATAACTGCACCGCCAAGTGTGCCAAACTCTTCTTTGAAAACTTTTTGCAGACCTTTTGAGTAATCCGATGAGTTATCAACGATGATAGCTGCTTTTCTCTTGTTGAGTGTGTTGAAAGCAAATTTCGCCATAACAACACCTTGAAAATTATCTGTAAAACAAGTTCTGAAAATATAATCCCCAGTCATTGTTACTTTTTCATTAGTAGAAGCAGGAGTTAAAAGAGGAACTTTAGCTGCTTGAGCAATTGGTGAAGAGGCTAGAGTGTTTGAAGAAGCAACTGAACCAAGAACAAGATCAACCTTGTTAATATCAATAAGCTTTCTAACAGCATTGGCCGACTCAACTGGCTCGCCTTTGTTGTCTTCAACTAAAAGCTTGATTGTTTTGCCATTGATTGGAGTTTTGTTGACTTCATCTAAAGCCATCTTGATGCCGTTAACAGACTCCTGTCCGTATGAAGCGATTGGGCCGGTCATGGCAAAAACTGCGCCGATTAAAATTTCATTTTCTGATTTGGCTACAGCCGCCGCTTTTTCTTCTTTATTTTGACAGCCAAAGGCTAACAACAAACAAAAAATAATACTGAGATGTTTCACTAGTACGCTCCCTCTTGAGATTCCATGAGTCTTATTGAGTTTCGGACAATTATGCTTGGTTTAGCTGTTGATTGGCAACTTAACGAATTAAAAATAAAGGAGAATGCTGCTTCGCGCTTTTGTATATTCGGTCATTCCTACTTTCTCAAGATCGATCAATTCATCTAGTGAGCCATTGGCTTCAACCCATTGGCGCAGCTTGTCGGTTCCGTTGATTAAATCGATGGCAATTTTTTCAAATTCATACTCGTATGGAGCATCTTGCCATTCAAATTTTCCATTCATCTCTTGATAAAATTCACGAAGAAGAAATTGGCCCATGCGCCAGCCCTGAGCCTTAGAGCTGTCAGTGATATGAATATGAAAACCACCACAGGACTTATTGGCGTGCTTTTGAAATGTTGGCCAAAACATTTGTGGTCTTAAAATAATGCCGTTCATTTTCCACTGATCAAGTTTTAGTTGAATTTTTTCAAGCAAACTAAAAGGTTCGATATCTGGAGCGCCAACGACTTCAAGAGCGCGAGTTGTGCCTCTGCCTTCTGAAAGTTTTGTTCCTTCAAAAAGTACTGTTCCTGGAAAACTTAGACATGAATTTGTGGTTGAAAGGTTTGGCGAAGCATTAACCCAGTGACGATTGGTTTCTTCCCAAACTGTAGATCGTTTATAGCCTTCCATTTTAATCACATGATAATCACATTTAACCTTCATCACCTCTCGAATGAACAAGCCAACTTCACCCATGGTCATACCATGGCGCTGAGGAATCGGTAGTTGTCCGACAAAGGACTTCCAATTTAAATCAAGGACAGTGCCTTCGATGATGTCGGCGCGAGCTGGATTGGGACGATCAAGTACAACAACCCGAATGCCTTTTTGGGCGCATTTTTCCATGAGAAGATTAAGTGTTGAGATATAGGTGTAGACACGAGTGCCAACATCTTGAAGATCGACAATGATGGTTTCAAGGCCTTCAAGCATCTTGTCAGTTGGTATTCTAGTTTCGCCGTAAAGTGAGTGGATGACACGATTAAAATAAGGATGTTTGAAATCGTGAGTCTCAACCATATTATCTTGCACGTCTGTGACAAAGCCGTGTTGAGGTCCAAAAATTTTCTTTAGACGATCACCAAATAAATTGATGAGACTAATAGCGCCTAGAGTTAAATCTTTATCTACACTTGCGCTATGACAAAGGTAGCCAAAATCCCCAAGGATAAGTTCTTGAGTTTTTTTGTCAGAGAGAAGTTTTTCGAGTCCAAGTTGAAATGTCATACAAGAAGTTTAGACAAGGTAGAGTCTATTTGCCAGAATTATAATACACACACGCCGGAGAATTCATGCAGCAATATTTAGATCTTATGAGGCACGTCCTAGAAAATGGTTCAGATAAAAGTGATCGAACTGGAACTGGCACTCGATCCGTATTTGGATATCAGGCCCGATATAATTTGGCCGAAGGCTTTCCACTTGTTACAACAAAAAAATGTCACCTTAGATCGATCATCGTTGAGCTTTTATGGTTTTTAAAAGGTGAAACAAATATTCAATTTTTAAAAGATAACCGCGTTTCGATTTGGGACGAATGGGCCGATGAAAAAGGAGACTTAGGACCTGTGTATGGATACCAGTGGCGTCACTGGAAAACACCAGATGGGCGAGAGGTCGATCAGATTAAACAACTGGTTGAAGGCTTAAAAAATAACCCAGACTCAAGAAGACATATTGTGACTGCATGGAACCCTGCCGATGTTGATAAGATGGCGCTTCCGCCTTGCCACTCATTTATGCAGTTTTACGTCGCTAATAATAAACTCTCCTGCCAGTTGTATCAGCGTTCGGCCGATATCTTTTTAGGTGTGCCGTTTAATATTGCTTCATACGCACTTTTAACGATGATGATTGCGCAAGTTTGCGATTTCGAACTTGGTGACTTCGTTCATACGATGGGGGATGCCCACCTATACTCAAATCATTTCGAGCAAGCCAAGCTTCAGCTTTCTCGTGAACCTCGTCCACTTCCTCAAATGAAGATCAATCCACAGGTTAAAGACCTCTTCGAATTTAGTTTCGAAGATTTTGAGCTAGTTGGCTATGATCCTCATCCACATATTAAAGCTCCTGTGGCTGTATGATTGTTTCCATCATTGCAGCGATTGGTAAAAATGGCGAACTTGGTTTTCAAGGTAAGATCCCCTGGTATATCCCAGCAGACTTTAAGCATTTTAAAGAGACTACTCTAGGTCATCATTTGATCATGGGTCGTAAAACTTTTGAAAGCATTGGCAAGCCATTGCCTGGAAGAAAGACGATTGTTCTAACACGAAGTCATAAAAAAATTGATGGCGTTGACTGTGTTTCTGCCGTTTCAAAAGCCTTAGAAATCTGTGCTCAAAGAGGAGAAGATGAGGTTTTTATCGCTGGTGGTGCTGAGATCTACAATCTTTTTCTTCCTCATGCTCAACGACTTTATATCAGTGAAGTAGATTTTGAAGGAGAGGCCGATGCTGTCTTTCCTAAAATTAATCTAGAACATTGGCATGAAGTTAGTGCTGAGCAAATTCAAGCCACAGATAAAAGTCCTAGCTGGAGCTTAAAAAAATACGAGCTTACTAAGAAAATTTAATTTAAATTGATTGGGCCCTAGAAACTCTGGTTCGGCATGCATCCGAACAGCAGGCATCTGCACCTAGGTTTCTTTCAAAGTTAAAACTTGCTCTTTGTTGTGCATTACATTCGTGATTGGTTCCCCATGTTGTCGATTTCGTTCCCCAATCTCTATAGCCTCTACTTTCATACAATCTTAATGCACAAGTGGCGTTATCTCTTCTGGTCGCTGCATTTTCATAGGATGCTCCACGCTGAGCTTTTGTGCGAGTTCTTTTAGCTGTGCTTGTTTCTTCAGCTCTTACAATCGGATTAATGTCCGCGCATATTTCACCAGGACCAGTATGTTCTGTCGGATGAATTCCAAAAGGACCTCTTCCACCCATCCCTATATTATCTGCACCTCGACCAAAGGTAGACTCTCCATTTGAGATGCATAAAAAATGCTGAAGGAGTTGATCGCTGTTCGAGATACCAAGGCCTAGGCCTGTGTTATCTCTTTTGATTGTTTGTTGGCATACACCAGCCGTTTTTAATGCTCTAGCGATTGCTTTTGCTCGAGTAATATTCGAGTCATTCGATCTTAAACGATTAAATTCACCGGCTGTAAAACGAATTTTATCAAAGCATTGCTTAGGAAAAACACCAAACTCATCTGAGCGTATGACTGCATTTGTAATGAGCTGTTGGGTGTAGCGTTTTTCATTGAAAACGGCTCCATTTTCTCTAAGTCTAGCAACGAGGTCATTGACCTGAATTGGTTCGACTTTCTGGGAAAATTGCTCGCCCGTTATCTCATCTAGACAAGTAATCGTCGAAAGCCAGTCGCTTAAGGCGACAGAGCAGCTTACCGAACTAAGGTTTTGTTCTTGCGGATTGCTTTCTCCGATCTCGGAGGCAAAGGTAGAAAATGAAAACATGCAAAGTAAGATTAAAAACTTCATAAATTCATTTTACAGAGTCTTCTCTTTTATAAGAAGAGGCAAAATTTCATCAGGTCTAAGCCTTTGCTTTTACTCAGTTATGAGCAGCAAGCTTAGGATTCAGCTGGCTTATTATGATGGCGTTGATGATTGTTAGGCTTTTTGCCTCGATAGTTATTATTTCTTCTGTGATTATTTCTTTGGCCATGGTGTGGGCGATAACCTTGATTTTGTTCAATGGTGAAAGCTCTACGGTTCCATGGATTAAGAAAAATTAGAAAAAAGATCAGTGTTCCACCAAATTCTATAAGCTCCCCACGTTTAGCAGATGGATTAATTTCTACAAAAAGAAACAGCAATAGATAAGCCAGGACGTGTCGTCCTCTTGGTATTGGTACTGCAAACTTTTGAACGAGTTTCATTACAGGTTTATATTTTCGCGCTAGTGTAGGTAAGAGAAGGGTATAAATCCCAATGATGATTCCTAGAGCAACACCAAAAATCATTTTATTTATTTTTTTACCGCTAACAACTAAGTTATGAAGATTTGTTTCTCCCTGAGCGTTATGAGTTTGAAAGAAATCAGAGCTTTGAACGTTGAATATTCTTTGCCCCCAAGATATCTCTTCACCTGCACCAAAAATAAATAAGGCCGAAAAAACTAAGAGCATTGCTAGAAAGAATTTAGGTCTTTTGCCTTGGAGGGTGACGAATCTTTTAAGACATAAGAACGCAGTTGCCATGAGCCAACAAACGGTTAGCCATTCAACAAGCCCATCTTCAACGACAAAGACAGATTCAAAATATTCGTTATTGTTATGAGCAAAATAAAGACCAAATAAAACAAATTGGAAAAGAATGGCGTAAAAGAAGCTTTCAATTCGTGTTGGCTTGTAATTAAATTTCATCTTTATTTATCCTTCGATATCTTCGATCATTTGATTAAATTCGCTGATTTTTGCATCCCATGCGGAAGCGATTTTATTTTTCTTTTGTGTAAGCTCATCAATTTTTGCGATAAAAGGTTTTAGGTCATGAGCTTTCTTCGCTGTCGCTATTTCAACTTTATAGAGAAGCTCATTTTTTTTCATCAACTTGATATAGTTTGGATATTCTAATTTAAAAAAGGCCACCGATCGAACTTGTACTGCTTTAACTTGTTCGGCGAGTTCGGCAGATTTAATCTTCACCGTTGCAAGAAACTCTTCTCGAGTTGAAAGCTTAAGAAGTTCACGACCCAAAATAAAAAATATTTGATCACCTGCTATAATAATATCCGAAGTGGACAAAGCGATGGTCTTTGCGGGCTGTAATGTATCGTCATTAAGCTGAGTACCATTTGTAGTTTCTTGGCTTAGCAAATGCCATTTACCACCATTTAATTCAAATTTTAAATGCTCTTTATCAAGATACTGATCATCGGCATAAGCCTTGAGTGATCGGCCAATGATATCTCCTGAATTCAACTGCAAAACAGAATTTTGTACGACAGACCACAAAAACAAGGTGTTCTCAAGGATATCTTTTGGGCTTTTACTCATTTTAGTAGTTTAATCTGTACGCAGCTCGTCGTCGAGACCACTTTCAACGTTATCTTCATATTTATTAGTTACTTGCTTGAAATGCTCGGTTAATAAGCGGCCAGTGCCATGAATGAGCTCCATTAAACTCTCTTCATATTGCCCTTTTTTTAATGAACCTAGTTGCCCTTTAATCAGATCTTCCCATTTTTTATTACTGATTTTTTCTAAAGCTCCACTGTCAGCAATGATATGAATTCTTCTTTCAAAAAAAGAAATAAAAATGAGCACAGCATTTCGCTGAGGTGTTTGAGTCAGGTTGTGCTCATGAAAAGCTTGAATAGCTCTTTGATAGACCTCTTCGTTCATCTGTTTTTTTGTTAAAAATAGTCTTTTAGCTTTTGAGTAAAATGCAATTATAAAGCCAGCAATAACACCAATTCCCTGGGCAACTAAAAACTCTATAGGGTCGTTAGAAGTCAATGGACTTATATAAAGAATAACGGGGAAGCATAATGATAAGATGAGCGCCCATCTAAAATGCGCCGATGGGTAACTATCACTTGAATTCAATAGTACTGGAACAATTTGCGCCGATGTCTTAGTTTCATACTCTGCGATAAGGCTTTTAATATCTTCTTTAAATTGTTTTGAGATTGCTTTCATCACCAACCCCCACTGGCACCACCGCCAGAAAAGCCACCACCACCACCTGACCAGCTACTACTTCCACCGCTACTTCCAAAATCATTATCTAGGCTAGTGTATGATCTTTGTCTTCGAAATCCACCCCTTGAAGGTATGATACGTTTTCTTAAGCCTAAGAAAAAATCTATAATCATTGATAAAATAATGACAAAAAGTAAGAAGCCCCCAAGTGAGTTTTTTTTGGTTGATTTTTTCATCCCTAAACTAGTTGCTTGGCTTTCAACCTTGGCCAGACCTAAGAGCCCATTGACTCCAACAAGGATCCCAGTAGCAAAGTCTCCTCGTTTAAAATAGGGAGTTAGGGATTGAATAAGCATCCCTGCCTGAGCATCGGTGATATCACCTTCAAGTCCTTGACCGACTTCAATTCTGACTTTCTTTTCGGCCATGGCCATGACGAAAAGCAAACCTTTATCTTCACTTTTGGAACCAAGTTTCCATTTGTCTGTTGCACGTATTGAAAAATTTTCAATCACGTCACCATCCATGTCTTTGGCAATAAAAACTTGCAGTTGTATGCCGCTATCGCTGTAAACATTCTTTAACACATTAGAGAGCTGAGTTTTTTGACTAAAAGATAGAATTCCAACTTCATCAATTACAGGACCACTTAATGAAGGAATATCTCTGGCCGATAGAGTTAAGCAAAAAAATATAAGTAATAAAAAACAGCGCATTAAAACTCTACTTTTGGGGCATCTTTAACAGTTTCTAAGTTCTCAACTTCATACTGTGGCATTTTATCAAATTTATAAAAAAGACTATTAGTCCATGAATTTGGCGGGACAGTAACTTGGTTGTTAAACTCTTTAATAGTTTCAATATAACGGTTACGCGCAACTGTTATACGATTTTCAGTACCTTCAAGTTGAAACTGCAGCTGTTTAAAGTTCTCATTTGATTTTAGATCAGGGTATCTCTCAACTACGACCATTAATTTGGATAAAGCACCTGATAGACCTGCTTGGGCCTTAGAAAACTGGTTTAGTGTTTCCTGATTTAGATTTTCAATAGGGATATTTGTTTGAGTGGCTTTTGCTCTTGCTTCGACAACAGCAGTTAGTGTTTCTTTTTCTTGATCTGCATATCCCTTTACAGTATTTACAAGATTAGGGATGAGGTCGGCTCTGCGCTTATATTGGTTTTGAACCTCTGCCCATGAAGCTTCAACTTCATTTTTTGCTTTTGGTAAGGATTGAATCCCACATGCAGAAAAAAATAGAAGTAGTGGTAAAAGTGCGCTGCGCATAAAGCCTCCGAATTTAATCTTGGTTCGTTAAATATTGTAAGGTAAAGTAGAGCCCTATGTCCAAGTTACAAGTTTCAGTATTAATCATTGCCCAGAATGCAGCTTTTTCTTTAAAAAGATGTCTCGATTCGCTTGCAGGCTTTGATGAAATTGTCCTTGTAGATGGTGGGAGCACTGACGAGACGCTGACTATTGCGGCGGGATATCGCAATGTAAAAATTTATCAAAACCCATGGCCAGGTTTTATAGCACAACGGAATTTATCTATTGATAAAGCGAGTCACGATTGGTGTTTAATGATGGACTCCGATGAGGCGCTAACACCAGAACTTTTTAAAGAGATAGAGACGACGATTCAACTTCCCAATGCTAAAAAACTTTATCGAATTGTTAGAACTGAATATTTTGAAGGACAGCCAATTGAACAGGCTTTTGGACGTTCAGATTATCAAGAAAGACTTTTTCAAACCAAGCATATTAGGTATACCGGTGGCAACCATCATGAGCATCTTATCGATGGACGCTTAGCAAAACTTGGTGATCCCGATATGGCAGATTTTCCAAGACAACTAAGAATCCTTCATTGGCCTAAATACGGAATGGATGCGTGGATTAAAAAGCTGCCACGTTTTGTCACTTTAGTGGCAAATGAAAAACTGTCACGTGGTAAAACAACTTCTGCTTTTACAGTTTTAGCAACATTGTTTGGTACATTTTTTCAAATCTATGCAAAATCATGGAAAGAGGGGAGAGTAGGCTTTTTAATTTCGATTAATGAAGCTTGTTATCGAACACTGGTCAAAGCCAATATGTACGCAAATTCAAAACTTAAAGCAGGTAGAGAAAATAAAAACTTCGAAAAAGAATTTTTAAATTAAACTTTGATAAAGCTTTAAGTATTGAATCGCAGCTTCTTCCCATGAGTAATGTTTTGATCTCTCAACTAGACGATTGCTCTGCTCAGTTGAAAATGTTGAAAGCCCACCAGTAATTATTTTCTTCATTGATTCAGGATTAAAATTTTCAAAATAGAAGGCATCGTTACCACCAATTTCAGGCAGTGAGGTTAGGTTTGATAAAAATAAAGGCTTACCTACAGACATCGCTTCAACAACGGGAAGGCCAAAGCCTTCAAGAAAAGAAGGGAATATAAAACCTTTGCAGTTTTGGTGATACCAGGATTTTTCAGCGTCAGAGATTTTTCCTGCAAAAGTAACATTCTTTGGGGCATTTTGAATTAGTCCTGAAGCGAATGAATTGTCAGTGCTACCCGCGAGAATAAAGTCTTCTTGCGGCATTATTTTGGCCAATTCAATAATTGATTGGAAGTTTTTCTTTTTTATAATTGTGCCAACGCTAAAAAAGAAAGGCTTTGCAGGCAAAGGTGTGGGAGCTTTAGCTTCGCTTAAAGTAGGTACACCATTTTTAATAACAGAAATTTGAGTTACAAAGGGAAAGTTTTTTAAGACTTCTTGCTTGGTGTACTCAGAAATACAAACAATATGTTTAGCTTTTTGGAAAAGGTTCTCTAACTTTTTTTTGATCGCCTCTCTCTCTCTTGGCTTCTCAATGAGATCGTTAAGGTCGTGAACTGTAATAATAAATGACTTCGAGGGGATATATCTAGGATCTTGATGAACAAGGTGCCATATCTTAGATTTTGGCAAAAACATTGAAAATTTAAAAAGTGTTCTTTTTTCAGGGATAGATTTAATCCCTTTAATTGAGAATTGTTTTGGAACAATTGCCGCAATATCCAGATCCGTATTATTTTTTGAGATAGCTTTTGAGAGAAAGGAGCAGAATTGACCGAGACCCGAATATGGGTCTCGTAATTTTTCTAATTCAATAATGATATCAAACAAATTGTTCTCACAGACATTTTAACTCAGCACCATTGTAATCGAGGACGCCTTCAGAGCGCAACTGCTCAATTCTAATGCCAAATGAAATTTCTTCTTGTTCGACTTCTTCTTCTAACGTGATGATTTGATCAGCTAGATCTTTTAGAGCATCTAATTTTACGACAAGTGAAATAAGAAACTCTCTTTTATCATCAATTTCATTCATACGTTTACTGAACCAAAAGCTTGCAGCGATTGAAACCACAAATGTTCCAGTTAATATTTTACCTACGGCCGTTTTGTTAGCACTTTTAATAGCTGTTACTAGTCTTGAAAGAACTGTTGTCCCTTGAAGTGTAGACTTCATTTTTTTAATCATTAAACTTGCTAGGATAATTGAACCAAGGCTAGTTCCTATGACAACATTTCGATTAAATCGTCCGTCTGCTTCAAGTGATCTTGCTTCATCATCTAAAGCTTCTGCAAGTAGAGCTATCTCCCTTGAGTCTGCGGTATCAACTAAAAGGTCTCGTATTTCTCTTGCTTTTGATCTTTCGGCCTGAAGATCCTTCATCGCCGCCAAAGCTTCTTTCATTTCAATAATCTTAGTCTGCTTAGATTTCATGAAGGCGCATTTATCTAAGCCTTGGGCAAAGACCGCGGATATTGATAAGGAGTAACATATAAATAGTGTAATAAGTTTTTTCATAAATTCTCTTTTTATCTAAAGTATAGGCTGTCTAAATCTGAAGTTTGTTCAAGTCTTTGTAATGGTTGGCGTTCTTGAGCAGTGGATCTTCCACTATTGTTTTGATTCGTCATGTAATCTGTAATAAGTGCTTCAATTTGATCTCTTTGTGCAATACATTTTATTAAGGCTATTTTTTCTTCTGAGCGTCTGTCTGCAGCTATATCTTTCATTTTTATTTCTGATGTCTCAAAGTCTAGTGTTAAAAGCTTTCCTTCTGTTTTGGCATTTTGAATAAGGCGATTTGGAACAATTTCTGAATTTAAATAAATATTGCCCATCTCGATTCCACCAACGCTTACATAATGTCGAATTTTGCCGTCAGAATTTGGCATGCCCATTGGCTTTATAGAAAGATCTTGTGAAGCAGGATTAACAACTATTGAGGTTTGAGCAAAAAGTTGCTGTGATAAAAAGATTGTTAAAGCTATAAAGAATTTGTTCATATTTACCTCGAGTTATATTCAGTATTAGTTGCAAAGGAGATACCAGATTTATTGAGCTAGATTTACTTGTTTTCAGCGCTTTAGAGTGTCTAAATCTTTGACAGTGTAAAAATTTAATAAACTGGTCAAGTATTCCGATAAAGAAGTAATGAAAAGTGCTTTTCCTGGGATTTTTATTCTACTCGTGATGCTTTCAACTGGTCTTTGGACTAGGCAAAGTATCGTTGTCCAGCGTGCTCCTGCACAAACCGCTATATTAGTCAGCTGCGCTCAAGCCTTTAGAACAATTATGACAATCTCTAGAAGCCCTTGGTTAGGGTTCTTGAGGCGGGTACCTAGACCCCATTTAAAAAATATAGATGGTCTTCTCGTAGATCAATATACAGATGAATTTTTAAGTGAAATTCAAGCTGGTAAAGAACTGGCTGATTTTCACCCTGACTCACTTGAACAAACATTAGGTTTAATGGAAGCGACGCTAGTCTCTAGGGGCTCTGCCAGAGTTGATTATGGATCAATGGATATTTTCAAAAGGGGAAAGCTTGCAAGTTTGTTAAGGCAACTTGATAAGCCATCTAGGTTTAGTCTGGAGTCCTATGAAAATATTTGGGCCGAAATTTTTATCACTCGTATTGGACGTTGGGATAGATATAAGAGTTTGTTTGATGGTGACCATGCCAAGAGACAGGCCATCATGCTTTTAATGCAAGAAGAAATCGCAAGGTTAGGTCTTGAAAAAGCAGCGAAAAAATACGGTATGTTTGAAAATCCAGCTGGAGTTATAAGACGATTTAAAAACTCTAAACTTGGTAAGTTTTTAGCGGTTTCTATTTTTAATGTGCCTGTTGCTCTTGGTATGCCGCCTTTAGTTCTTCCTCGCTTTACGAGACCTAGACTTCCAAAGCAGCTTGCTGAAGATCTACTCGATCAGGGGCTAACCGATATTAATATCGCTAAAGTTGATGATTTCTTGAAGGACTATAGCGCAGGAAGGTTTGGATTAAGTTTAGATAAAATTGAGCGATATGAGCTTATTAGACGAACTTATAATTCAGGCCTTGGAGCCTATTTTTTAGTTTTGGCCGTTTGGGAAACTATTGTCAGAAACCAAGAAATAAGTGATGAAGAAGATTCAATTTCAGATACCATAAGTGACATACAGGTTCTTATTGATAGTGCTCAAGTCCTTCAAGATCAAGGGTATGATATTTTTAGTGATGAAGAGGTTATTCCTAAGATTGTTCTTTCAAGAGAGTGTAGTGACTTAAGAGATTGTCTTTCTTCATTCGCAGACCCTGAGGAGATAAGCAAAAACTCTTCACAGTATAAAGAATGTAAAGAGTTTGTTGATCCACATAATAAATGCCAGCAATTTTAATAGGGAACGATGATTCCAGGAAATCCGACTCCAATAACTTCAGGAGTTTCAGATAATTGTTGTGTTATTGGTTTTTGAAGAATGCTTTGAGCTCCAGCATCTAATTTTTCTAGTACAAGCGCTCTGTCTTCAGCTCTAAACTCTCCCCAAATCTTCTTAAATGATGTCTCTCCGCGAAGAACTTGTGCCATCTCTAAGCCACCAGGCATAGTAGAGTTTGTAATTACGCCAACTTTATTAAGACGTGTATCGCCAATAAAATACCAGTTTTCTTGAGCTTTAGTTAAGCGATCGTTGTCATCGCAAATGAGCATTGTTTTCTTTGCACTTTCGGATTGAACACTTAAACAGCGTCTCATTCTGGCAAGAAACTCTAACGTTATTCTATTATACTCAAGCTCAATATCGCTTTGTTGAGTATATTGTCTTTCAAATGATGATTGCATCGATGCCTTTTCTCGAGCTTGATAAACACTTTGTGAGCGATCTCCACCTATTCCGACGCTAGCGATAAATGGAATCGAAAGTTCAAATCCTACATGACTTTCAACCGTGGTAGCATCTCTTTCTCCATCGCCTTGGCTTGAACGATCTCCATAGGCGGCAAAAAAGCCGACACCTCTGAAAATTTCACCCTTAGCCTGAGATACAAAGATAGGTTTAGTGACTTTTATATCACCAATTCTTTCTTCTTTAACAAATGATTCCACGTGATCAGATGGGGATACTTTAATAAAATTACTTGGGTTTTCAAGACATTGCTGCCATTTTTCTCCACCTTTTAATTTATCTTCAAATCTTCCCCAGTTAAACTCACGTGAAACTGTTGAGGGAGTGAAGAATTCATTGCAAAGCTTGGCGAGAGCACTTTTGGGTAACTTTCTTGAACTCATCAGAATTCTCATATCTGCTTGAGTTAGTCCTGATACCGAAGTTCTAGCAAGTCGAGCGACTTTAGTATCAATCTTTCTATCAGTTAACTGCGACAGGAATTTAAAGTTAAACTGATGTCCTTCTAAAGTTGAAAGCATTTCAAGACGTGATTTTAAACCTTGATAAGAAAAACTATCTCGAGCTGATAAACCTCGTGTGTCGTCATAAAGCCTTCTCGCAATCTGATCTTGTGATTGTGAAAAATCCTCTTGAGCATAAAGAGTGACATCATTTGAGCTCGCGAGTGGATAGAATTCAGCATTAAATACCATTGGACTTATATTAGAAATAGTATCAATTGGTCTTGCTTCAATAACGATTAGTGTTTTGAGCCTAAGAAGTGGTGAGCGACTAATAGCCGTCGGAAATTTGAATAGCTTACTAATCAACCCATCGGGACGAATTGTAACTTCCTGTTGTGTTGTTGCTAGATGTGTAAATTGCTCTAGATCAGGTTGCTCAAAGTTAAGGCCTGCTTTATTGGGAGAAAAGATATGTACTCTTAAATCAAGTTTACCACTAGTTAAGGTCGTCGGCGGTGTACCTAGAACACTTGCACCAGGTAGGATGACCTTTGGGTTCATCTCAACTCTAAAAGCTTTGGTGATGCTTAAGTTAAGGTTTTCATCAAGAAAATATCCTTCCATATCGTCTGTATCAATGGCGATTTTAAGTGATGAAATATCGAGATGACCTACAACATCGTTATGAACGTTTTCTCTAAGGTTGAATTGATCAACGTCTAAATTATCTCCACGCTGAAATTCGAATCCTTGAGATTGCTCAAGACCACTTAATTGAATATAGCCTTTTGTTTTGGCCATATTGGAAGGTAAAGTGAGTTCAATTTGTAATTTAGCCAGTTCCCCTAAACGAGGTAACTTTTCAGTATCGATTGCGACTTCACCTTCAAGTTTCATTAGGGAGCTTTGCCAAGAGATATCTCTTACGATATTTTCATGAATCTGCTCTTGAGAACCGTTCATATTTGAAGAGATCAAAGCAATACTTATATTTGCTCTACCAGTTTCGAGCTCCGTTCTTAATTGCTGTCCAGAGATATCAATTCGCTCTAAAACAGGCGATCCTTCGATCTTCCATTCAAGAATTGTTTGGTTTTCTCTTTGTCTTCTACGGATAACTTTCCAGTTTAAATTGGAAATATTCAATGAGTTTGTTTTTGTTGAGTTCTTTTGTAGCTTAATTTCTTCTCTTGTTGTGATAAGACCAACGGGTCTGTGATATCTAGTATCTACGATTGCTTGACTACCTTCACGCCATGGATTGACCAAAGTCGCAATTGTGACTTCTCCTAATTGTGTGCCTTTCGCACGAATTGAAAAATTGTTTTCAACCCATTTTTCATCATCCAACCAATCAAAGGTCATTGCATCCGACCAAGCAAGACAACCTTCGATATCAGTTGATAGAGCGTATTGACGTTCATTCATTATGACTTCAAATTTTTCACCGACTAAAGGTGACTGAACGGCTGCATCTTTTAAGCAGGCCTTATAATGGACAAATGATGCGTCTTTAACTGCAGGTATTGCAGCATTAGGTATAGCTTCACTTGTTGCTTGGATTTGTGAAACAAGAAAACTAGAGTTCTGTGCACCATCGATCTCTTGAACATTATTACTACAGGCACTAAGTCCAATAATGCTTGTTAAAAAGAATAGATTAATGAGTCCTGATTTCATCATAGGCTATTGATTTGCAAGAAATGAACCAGCTATGCTAGTTCGTAATTGCCTGAAATGCTGTTATGGAGCTGTCTACTTTTTAGACAGTGGTAAGATCTTATAACGTCCGCTAAGCCAATCAAATATTTCAAGTTTATAATCAGCACTGAACCTTCTATCACTAATGCCGCCTGCTAATATTGTATGAATATTATTTTCAGATAAATCAGCGATCATCCTCCAAGACGGAGCAAAACTGGATTCCCTACCATGAGCTTTATATACTGCTCCTTGAACAATTGTGGCTCGACCACCAGGTAATCCTATAGGGCCATGATCAAATCCCAATATGGCCGGTAGTTTTCCTTGAAAAAATAAGTTCTTCATCGTTACAGTATTGACTTGGCCCCAAGGTAGTAGTTGATACGAGTTAGATTTAGATAGCGTTATTGATAAGCATTTTTGAAAAAGTTCTTTTCTTTTTTGTGCACCACCAAACCAAAGTTCAAGTGTATCCGAGTCTTGAGTTAATAAAATTCGATCAAAAAGATGATAGTAGTCTGTTATGGTTGAAGTTTCACTTAATAAGAATCGAATAGAGTTTTCTCCAAAAAAATTATCACCAAACGTTTCAATGATTAAATTTTTATAAAATGATTCAAATAATGTTGCTTCAATACTTTCTACATTATAATGACAATCCCATGATTTTAGTGTTTGTCCAAGAGGAGTTTCTGGAAATTCTCCCTCAATGACTTCAAGGAATTGTTCTGCTTGTAGAGAATATAAATCATTTTGAAGTGTTTTCATTGATTCTGTATCAATTTCACTCAAGCCACTAAGTACATCTTTAATTCGATCATTTCGGTAGGTGCCCATTGGCAAATTAATTAGCTGAGATTTACATTTAGTATTTCGTATATCGTTATTTGCCGTTGAAAGGTAGCCCTCTGATGGATTTTTAATATGTTCAAGTTCGTTGCTTGGAACTTTACCGTTCCAAAGATTTTCTTTTACCCAAGCTTCAAGGGGAACTAGTCCATGGCCTTTTCTTTTTGGTGCTCTACCTGATTGTTGGTAGGCGATTTGGCCAAGTTTGTCTGCTACTAACCAATTTGCAGAGATGGCGACATTTGAAATATTTGTTGTAAATTCATCTACATCTTTTGCAGTTTGTACCGCCATCAGTGCTTCAATCGTATCTCCCATTCCTCCACGATGATTTGTCCATGCTCTTGAAAGATATAACCCATCTTCAATCTTAGAAATAAGTGGTAGCTCTAAAATGCCGGACTGTGTTTCAAAAATAGGGTATTGAAGTGGAGTTTTTCCTTTTCTTTTAATTGTTTCAATTCTTTTATTGAGTTCTCTTGGGCCATCTTCACTAATTGATTTACCATCCCTTATTTCTTCAATAAAAAAATCAATCATGTCCATAAAGCCATACGTAAAGCTAAACGTAATATCTCTATTTCTTCCCATTAGAATCCCTGGAACTCCAGGCATTGTTATACCGACCTGTTCATTATCTTTCATCGAAGAACAGACTTCATGCCAAACACCGGGAAGTCTATTGACTTCAAGATGTGGATCACTGCACATAATGGGTTGTCTCTTTTTAGCTTTAGCCGGTGCTATAACCCAATTATTACTAGCTAATAGCTTTGGTAAATAGCTTAGAGTTTTAACTTCAATCGGTAGTTTTTGACGTAGGAATTTGATCGATTTTATTTTTTCTATACGACTTACATTGAGCTCATCTAGGAAGGGATAGAAAAGACTTTTTAATTTGTTAACATCACTACCATCAATAACGGCTTGTATAATAAGTCTCTCAATGTCTTCTTGTGTCTGAGCCAGTCCAATATAAGACATGAGCTTAACCGTTAAAATAGTATGCTCTGGTTTCCATGGTTCAGGTTTGTGTCTCGTTAATTTAAATTCCCATGGAAGCTTTTCATTTTCCCAAACATAATTTACACCAGCTGAGTAGGCCTCTAGGTAAGTTAAAACTGAGTTGTTGATCTGTGAAACTTCTTTTTTTGCTTCGTACGAGATTCCTACCTCACGCATAAAAATATCGATACTCTCTGTTTCTTGATCTGACTTTAATTTTTCACTCAAGCGGCCTTGACCTGCAAGTCTTGCAAGTTCCATTTGAATTGTTCTGTCGCGTGCATGAGCTATACCTAATCCAAAAGCAATATCCTCAATTGACTCTCCCTTTAATGAAGTGACAGCTGTAGGCAAACGAGAAACTTCGCACGCATAATCATTTCTTTTGAATGTAACCGGCGTTGATGATAAATCTTTTTCCATATTACTATCTTAATGAATTTGATTATTTATAGTCTTCGCACTGCAGTAGAGATAAGTTTGCTTACTGAATTATTTGTATTAGTTGAGTTGATAAGACCAGTTAAATGACAGTGCATCTTGATCTGACTGAACTAAAGTTTGTTTGATTATAGTTGAATGAACATAATCTAAAACTATTTTTGAAGTAGGATCAATTTTGATTTCAAGTTGATAAGAAAAACCATTTCTATTTGTATGACCTAGCAAAGCATTATTATAATAACCAATCGCCGCATCAGATTGAATATCAAACCATGCTAATGTCGATTGATAATCATTATGTCCAATAATCATTCTTAACTTTGTCGCTTGATTACGTTGATTAGGTGCTCCATCATTAAAAACGTAATCACCACCAAAGCCCCATCTCCATTGATCAACTGTTCCATTAAAATCTAAACTTCCAGCATAACCATTAAATTTATAGGCTAGGGTGCTATTTGTGCTTCCGATTCCTAGTGTTTGGTTTCCCATAAATCCACTTTGGTAAGCAACATTCCCATTAATATTATCGTAACCCCAGATAAAGCCTCTAGCGTTGATCCCAAGAATATCTCCCGGTAAATCTAATTGCATTCCAGCTTGCCAATAATTAGGCGTGCCCTCTGAAACACCTCCAAGTCTATTCGTTAATTCTTGATTTGAAGGGATTGATGCCAAAGCCTGTAAGTGCAATTGAGCATGCGCCCAAAGAGGGATGGCCTGATCAATTGTTGCTCCAAAAAATCGAGTAGAACTAATTAGAACATCCGGAGCCCATTCTTTCATTGGAATTGCTCCAAAGTTAAAATGAGTAAATACCCAAGGATTGAAGTCAAAAAAGGCGTAATTTAAAATAACTTGTTGTGCTGGCTTAAATTCATCAAGCAAGGCGCTTTTATGCGAGCCAGTTTCAAGAAGGATAGAAGCCTTACTAAAAAACTTAAATTTATCACTGATTTTAATATCTAATAATCCGGCGGGAGTGATACCAAAGCTTCTTGCTTGCTGAGTGGCGCTTTCTATATAAGTCATCTTTGTATTAAATGAAAACTTATGAACATAACTCATTGCAAATGAATTTTGAGAGACTAAGACGAAAAATAAAAAGGCTCGGATAAACAACATTATAAACTCCATTTATATTTAGTATTTTAAAGACTGAGTGGGCTAGTTGACAATGTTTTGTCTGGGGTGGTGAAGCTTGCCGCAAAGACAACTTAGGTGAGTAAGGCGATAATCATTTATGATTAAAATTCATGAAGTTTCAAAAAACTTTGGTCCTACCAATGTCATTCCGTCTTTGAGTTTACAGATTCCAACTGGCGAAACTCATATCCTACTTGGCTCTAGCGGTTGTGGAAAGACTACAATTCTAAGAATGATGGCCGGACTGTGCAAACCCGATTCAGGCGATGTGATTCTTGCCAATCAGAATATAAATACAATGAGTGACTTACAGATTTCCGATAGTGTCGGTTATGTTATTCAAGAGGGAGGCTTGATGCCTCACTTAAGCGCAATGAATAATATTCTTCTACCAATCAAAATAAGAGGTCAAGAACTAACCCAAGCAACAAATAGGATGTATGAATTTGCTAGCGCCGTGGAACTAACAACAAACCAGCTAGCAAGATATCCACACGAGTTATCTGGTGGACAAAAACAAAGAGTGGCACTTATTCGTGGACTCATCCTTAATCAACCGATTGTTCTTTTAGATGAGCCCTTATCTGCTTTAGACCCCGTTGTTAGAATGAATTTGCAAAGACATTTAAAAAAATTATTTGATCAATTATCAAAAACTGTCGTTTTAGTGACTCACGATTTGAATGTTGCATCTTTTTTAGGTGATAGAATTTCTCTACTAGATCAAGGGCGTATCGTTCAACAAGGCCGTTTTGAAGATTTAGTGAATCATCCCAAAAATGACTTTGTAAGAGACTTTGTAAGAGCTCAAACACCTGCAGCAAAGGCTTGTTCTTGAAACTTTTTATATTTGTTATTTTTCTATTAATGATAAACCCATTAACACAAGCTAAGACACTTAAGATTGGCAGTAAAAACTTTACAGAAAGTTATATCCTTGCAGAAATTATGGCCCAGCTTGCAGAAAAAGTAGGTGAGGCTAGTGTTGTAAGAAAGTTCGGGTTAGGTGGAACTGGAATTACTTTTCAAGCTTTAGAAAAAAGTGAAATAGATCTCTATCCAGAGTATACAGGAACAATTAGTGAAGCCATTTTAAAAAAACCAGTTCTTAAAGATTGGAAATCAATAAAAGAAAGTTTAGAAAATGAGAATTTGCAAATTAGTCTAGGTCTTGGTTTTAATAATACATACGCCTTAGCAATGAATAAAGAGCAACTGGCGAAGTTGGGGCTTTCAAAATTATCACAATTGAAAAAACATAACTCTCTTACCTCTGCATTTTCTCACGAATTTGTGCAAAGAAAAGATGGTCTTAAAAACCTCTCACTACACTATGGTTTTAAATTAAAAAATGTAAAAGCAATGGAGCATAGTTTAGCCTATCAAGCACTTAGTGATGGTAAAGTTGATCTTGTAGAAGTCTATTCAACTGATGCAAAAATTGAAAAGTATGATCTTGTTCTTCTTGAAGATGATCTCAACTATTTTCCATCCTATCTTGCTGTTATTTTTAGTCGGAGTGACTTTGAAGAAAATTTTCCACTCACTTATCAAAGCTTTGAGCAAAATTTAATAGGTAAAATAGATAATAAAACGATGACAAAACTGAACGCTCTCGTCGAACTTGAAGGATATAGTTTTTCACAGGCGGCAAAATATTTTTTACAAGGTAAATTGGTCAAGTCAAAAATATCTTTATGGGATTGGGATAAAATCTTATTAAGAACTAAAGAACATATGGCTTTAGTTTTTATCTCACTGGCTCTTGCTATAATAATAGGGATTCCACTTGGAGTTATCTCAGCTCAAAATAAATATCTTGGGCAATTTCTCCTTGGTGCAAATGCACTGATTCAAACAATTCCTTCCTTGGCCTTATTATGTCTACTCATTCCATTTTTTGGTATTGGGCCAAAACCTGCGACTTTTGCTTTATTCCTTTACGCTTTACTACCAATTGTACGAGGAACTTTTACGGGACTAAAGTCTATTGATTTAAAACTTAAAGAAAGTGCAATTTTAATGGGGTTAACCAGATTACAACTATTAAGGTTTATTCTTTTACCGCTTGCGAGTCCATCAATAATGTCTGGAATCAAAACATCTGCTATTATAAATGTCGGGACTGCAACTTTGGCCGCTTTTATTGGTGCAGGTGGGCTTGGACAAATCATCGTTACCGGCCTTGCACTTAATGATCAGCAAATGATTCTTCAGGGGGCTATCCCTGCAGGTATTCTTGCTGTTGCTGTCCATATTTTCTTTGAGCTGATAGACAAATGGATTGTACCGGTTGCTCTTAGACGAAATTAATGCTTAACTATTTGAAATTACAAGGAATAGGTATCTCCGAATCACTCTCCCCAAATGCCGAATGATGGGATAATAATGAGATCAGATTTGGGGAAAATTTAGGGAGAATTCATGGCGACTAACGTTCATACATCGACACATCCAAGTAAGCTATTAGCACCAACTATGTCACAACATAGAACATTTAAAAATGATGAATTTTGGCGCGCTCTTCCTGGTTATGCAGATGTTTCTCGTGAAGAATTTGCTGATGCCAGATGGCAGTTGAAGCATTCGATACGAAAAGTTGATCAGGCAAAAAATATTTTAGGACATCTTTTATCTGAAGAAGTTTATCAAGATATGATTCAAGGCCAACATATTACGCCGATGAATATTCGTATCACACCTTATATTTTTGCTCTCATTGATTGGAGTGATCCAATCAATGATCCTCTACGAAAACAATTCTTGCCTTTAGGAAGCCAGTTTTTACCTGATCATCCTTATTATGCCGAAGATTCACTGGCAGAAGATGAAGATTCACCGGTCGAAGAGCTGACTCACAGATACCATGATAAGGTTCTGTTTCTTCCAACAACTTTATGCCCAGTTTACTGCTCTTATTGTACAAGGTCTCGTTTGATTGGTGGATCGACTGAATCTGTCGAGAAAGAAACTTACGGCGTGAATAAGAAAAAATGGGAAGCTGTTTTTGAATATATTAAAACTCAACCTCAAGTTGAAGATGTCGTTTTATCTGGTGGTGACGCCACCATGTTAACTGCGGCGCAATTAACTGAGGTGGGTGAGAGTCTTCTTAATATTCCAAATGTTCGCCGTATTCGTATTGCCACTAAAGGTGTTGCCATCTATCCTCAAAAATTCTTAACTGATGATGCGTGGTTTGGAGCTCTTACAGGTCTACATAAAATGGGTCGCGATATGGGCAAGCAAGTTGTCGTTCATACACATTTTTCTTGTACACATGAAATCACAGACTGGAGCAAGCAAGCATGTGATCGCCTGTTTGATGCTGGGATTATTGTAAGAAATCAGGCAGTTCTTCAAGCTGGAGTTAATAACACAGTTGAAGAAATGGTTATGTTAACAAGAAAACTAGCCTACATGAATGTTCAACCCTACTACGTATACATGCATGACATGGTTCCTGGCTGTGAACACTTTAGAACGACAATTAAAGAAGGTGAGGAGTTAGAAAAAGCAGTTCGCGGTACAACTGCTGGATTCAATACACCGACTTTTGTATGTGATCTACCTGGCGGTGGCGGTAAACGTCACATAGCCAGCTATGAGTACTATGATCAAGAGAACGGTATTTCAGTTTGGAGTGCTCCAAATGTTAAGCCAGGTAAACTCTTTACGTACTTTGATCCGATTCATAAATTATCAAAAGATGCTCAAGCAAGATGGATGGATGAAAAAACTCGTCAGGCCATGGTTGATGAGGCCATCAAGAAAGTTGAATAATCGCCAATTATAATTGTCAGCCCTATCTCCTAGGGCTGACTACCTAACTGATTAATATAATTTAATTTCATCTTAAAAATTCTACTATAACTTTATGATTTCGCATCTTTACCGATAAGATTACTCAGATACTATCGATAAAGAGAGTTCTTGATGAGAATTATAAGTTTAGTTATGTTTATTCTTTTTTCAGCAGATAGCTTTGCTATGGATTTCAATCTTGAAAGTTGTCAAAAAATAAAACAAGACAAAGTTTTTTCTGAAGCAATCATAAGAGAGCTTCTTGGAGCAAGTTTAAGTTCCAGACCAAAGTGCTTAACGAAACATCCCTTTAAATATATTAAACCTGTATGGATACCGCCGACGGAAGGTAGGAGGATTTTTGATATTGGAGTGGATTTAAAAAGTCTAAAAATAACAAGTACCAAACTACTTGAAGAATTTACAGGTCAGTACAGTGTTGAGTTTGAAGTTCAATCGACAAAGCAATTTGGTTCAAAAATTTTTAAAGATAAAATTGTTGTAGCGACTAAATTAGAAGCATCTATACATCGAAGTCATGGCTGTGCGTTCACCATGGAAATTCCTGAAAATTATTATTTGGCTTCAAGTTGTTACGAAAATCCTGTGACTTCAAAGGAGAATAAATAATGAATAAGTATTTAATCTCTTTCTTTATACTTTTAAGTTTTAATGTTTTAGCCGAAGATCCAACTGATCCACCTACAGCAACTGCAACACCAAAGCCAGAGGAGAGTATGTTTAGTAATCTCTCTAATAGGGCCTGGGCTTATATGGAAGATTGGGGTCTTGTTGAAAGTGATGAAGTCATCCCAATTACAGATGAAGATATTGAAAACGAAAGACGAGCTGCACTTGCTGAAATGGAATATTCTAATCGAAATTTAAACAATATGAATTCTATTCGGGGACAAGAAGAATGTAATGCGCTTAGTTTAAATCGCTTAAGCTCATCGGTTGACACCCATAATGATGCAGTTGTTGGTATAAGGTTAGCACTTGCAACCATGTACCAATCTTGTGAAGCACCTAATATTACTGTTCCAGATAGTTTACGAACTCGTAATAGCCCAGTTTCAGGTAGACCAAGATCCTTAATGAATCGAAGTAGAGTTGCCGCTTACAAGTCATTTAATCCATATCTAGCGAATCGCTCAACGGTTCGAAATGGTTGTTTTAACGTTTTAGCTCAGCCGCCAATTTATGGATTTGGTGCTAAACCAGGAATTAATAGGGGAGAGATTCAATTACATAGAGATCAATCTAGGAGTCCACTATGTGGAAGGGATAACGGCAAAAGTGGAGTCAGTTGTTCTTCTCAGCCTGTAAGCGCTATCGACTGCTCTGGTCTTGTTACTGGCGCCTTTCGAAGAATGGGTCTGAACATGAAACCAAATGAAAAATTCGTACCTGGTTTAATTAATACGACGGCCTTTAATGATAAAACTGCTGAATCTGGATCATGTATGGAGTTTGCGAAAGCGAGTCCAACGATTTCAATTGTACCAGGAGATATTCTTAATAAAGGATCAAACCATGTCGTTATGGTTGATGAGGTCGGTGAAGATCCTTTAGGCATAAAAAAACATGTTAGAAATAATACCTGTAGGAATTTAAAGGTTAGTGACTTCGATTTTAAATTTATTCATAGCGGAGCAGTAGGAAATTTGGGAGCTGCTCGCCTTGATGCTAGACATCCAGATATTTTAAATTTTATGGAAAATCTTGCGATTAGGGCGATGGTAGCCTGTAACAGTATTAAGAATGGTGCTCAAAATGTTGTGCTTGGTGGTGGATCTGGAACGGCCTTTTCAATTATCAGGCATAAAGGCGATAGTGTTCCAGGTTGCAAAGGTGAGCCTGAAGTCTTTGATAATGAAGAGTGCGTCAGCCAATGCGGCATCATGTAGTTATATCAATAACTTATATTTTTAAACAAATTAAGTTATTTCTAATAACCGACCGATAAAGTTGTGACTGTAACTCGTCATTAAGAGGTCATGCGAGTGATTGTGTTTAAGACAATTTTATTTTCGTTATTTTGTATTTTTGCAAATAGTGTTTTTGCGCAAAATTTAATGTCTACACCAATTTCAGTTGCTCCATATTACTTTAATGCAGCGGCTTCAATTCCACCTCCGATGAATATGCCTTATCAACTCCCACCATACTGGCAGCAGCAACAATATAATCCTTGGTCTGCGCTTGCCCCTGCTTTTACTCAATTTGCTAGTTCTCTTTCTGAAGAGCTTTCAAAGGGTGATGGGGATATTATTTATGGCGATGACTATGAGCGAAGAACAAGAAGAAACTTTAGAATAAGAAGTGAATTTCTTTATGAGCGACCTAACAAGAGAGCACCCGCTAGCGCTACACCGACTCCGACACCAACGGCAACAGTAGCGCCTTCAAATGATCAATGCGAAGAATGTTTAAGCAACGGCACCAATGACAGCGATGTCATCACGGACCAGACTAAGGACATTGTCTCTGTTGTTAGTCGTATAAATGAAGAAGTCTTAGATGAAAGACTATTGGCCTATCAAAACTCTGAAGCAGCAAAAAAACTTGTCCAATCAATTCGTACAGGGTCCGTTAAAAGAAGAAATGCTCGAAGGCAAATTATCGGAACTAAAACTGCAGGCGAGTCTCTAGGTCGCTGTCTGATGTATGTAAAGTTTGGAATGCTAGATTCAGGTTACTTTAGAAACTATCCAAATGGACAATTTGCATCTGATTTTTCACCAGCGCTTAAGGCCCAAGGTTTTGTTAATATTATGAATTCTAACGGTTATGAAATTACAGATCCTGATAAAGCTCCAGTAGGATCAATTATTGTTTATGAAAATACACCGGGAAGTAAAAGACCAGGTCATATTGAAGTAAAGCTTGATAATGGAGACTATGGAAGTGATTACATTGATGATCAGGCGAGATCCGAAACATCAAGTCAAAGAAAGATTATAGGTATTTATGTAAAACTACCGGAGAATAAGTCATGAAGATATTATTATTGATGACATTGTTTTTCTCTCCGTTGATTCATTCAAACGAACTTAAGCTTCCTGTCTCAAAAAAGGATTTAAAAGTTTATTATAGTGCTATTAATGAAAAAGCAAAAAACTTAAAAACAGTTCCTGATGATCAGTTACTTAAGGAAGTTATTCACGATTGTTTTGTAGCTAAAAAATTCGATCAGAATTTATTCTGCCTTGAATCTGTCACGGAATTTTATCACTATTTCCCAGAGACAGTTCAAAGAGTCGTAAAGAAAAATTATAATGAAAAAGATAGTATCTTTATTATGAATCGCTTAGACGTTTTACAATCTGAAACAGTGTTAGGGAACGATCCAAGTGTTAAAGAATAGCCTTTTATTTTTCATTCTCTTTTCTAGTTTTTCTTTATATGCAAAAGAGCAAAAAGCTATCTTCGCAGGTGGATGTTTTTGGTGTCTGGAGCCTCCATTTGAAAAACTTGAAGGCGTCATTTCAGTTGAGTCTGGCTATATTGGTGGCACTGTAAAGAATCCTACATATGAGGTGGTTTCTAGTGGAACTTCAGGACATATAGAGTCTGTCGAAATCGTCTACGATGATAGTAAAATCAAATACGATGATCTTTTAAAAGTCTTCTGGAAAAATATAGATCCTTTTGATTCTAAAGGACAATTTTGTGACAAAGGCGAACAATATTTAAGTGGGATCTTTTACTTAGATGAAGAACAAATGAAAGCCGCTGAATCATCATTGAAGGGCAATAAAGAAAAATTTAAAGGTAAAACGATTGCGACCTTTATTAAAAAAGCGGATATTTTTTATAAAGCTGAAGATTATCATCAGGATTATTATAAAAAAAATCCTGTTCGCTACAAATTTTATCGCTACAATTGTGGACGAGATCAGCGCCTAGAAAGTGTTTGGGGTAAGTAGTTTACTTACCCGCGACACTTATATTTTCAAATCTCATCATTGGTGAAAAGAAGCTTCTATCTGAATTGGCGTAGACTTTATTTCCAATCGCGCCAAGATCCAGGATTAATTCGTAGAAATTTCCAGAAATAGTGACATTTCTAACAGCTTGGACTCGAACACCATTTTTAACTAGAAAGCCTGAGCCACCAAAACTAAAGTCGCCAGAGATAACGTCGACTCCAGAGTGAAGACCCTGAAGAGAAACGATTTCTAAATACTCATTAGCTTTAACGTCTTGATCTGTATCATTGCCAGCAAGAAAGGCTAGTTGAGTTGAACTAACGGCAAGAGAGCCTCTTGGGCCTCTACCAGCTCTGGCATTATTTTTTTGATTCATCTCTTTTGCTGTAGCACTGTTATGTAAAAAATTTGATAGATTTCCTTTATCAATTAAAGTAAGCGCGTGACAGGCGATTCCTTCATCGTCAAAGGTTTGATATCCCATTGCACCTACGTATCGAGGATCATCGATAAGTGTAAGGGCAGAATTAGCGACTTTTTGATCAAGCTTTTTGGCCCAAGGATTAACCTTGTCGATGGCCGCCTTTGCACTAAATACTCTTAGAAAAGCACCCCATAGCTCAGCCAAGTTGTCTTGATCAAACACAACTGCATATTGGCCGGTTGACACTGGACTACCATCTATAAGACTGAGAGCTTGATCACATGATACGTTAACGCATTTATCAAGATCTAATTCACTAAAAGTTAAACCCGCCGTTCCATAATAATGCATCGACTGCTTGCCATCTCTTTCTGCTAGGGCAGAGGTATAGCCTGAAAAATAACGACGTTTTATTGATTTAAATAAACCAAGATGATTGGCGATAATCTTTTCACTCTCGTTCTCGCTTAGTCCATTATAAGGAGCAGATTTAAAAGGGGATCCTTTAGCTAAAACATCACCTTCAAGTTTTAAAACTGCCGCGACCTTTTGCTCATCACTTGTTTTATCTTCTTTCCAAGTATGTTCACATGTTGCATCTTCGTTTGATCCATCATTTGTTGCACTAATGGATTCATATTCTGATGTTTTTGAATACTTACTAGTTTCAATGGCTGTTTGAAGCATTGACTTTAAGCTAGCTTCATCAAAACTCTCACTATAACTTGTGCCGAGTTTACCGTCTTTTTTGATTCGCACACCTGCGATCTGTGTACCAGAAACTTTATGTTCTTCTAGCGCACCTTCGTTGGCTTTTAACGAAAGAGATCTACCTTTGCTGATGATGACTTCACATTCATTTGCTCCCATTGCTAGGGCTTGATCAATAATATGTTGAGCTGTTTGTTTCATTAACGACCTCCTACAAGAATATCGTCAACTTTGATTGCGGGTTGGCCGACAGTTGTTGGAACAGAGCCTGAGACCGAACCGCACATTCCTGCGGCAAGGGCAAAGTTATTACCAACCATACTAATTTGCTTTAAGACTTCGGGACCAGTGCTAATTAATGTTGCACTCTTGATTGGCTTTTCGATTTTTCCATTTTTAATCAGATAGCTTTCTTGAGCATTAAAATTGAATTCGCCTGTTCCTGGTTGAACAGATCCTCCACCCATTTTTTTACAATAAATACCGTCTTTTACAGTGGAGATCATTTCTTCTAGAGTCGAATGGCCTGCTTCAATAAATGTATTTCTCATTCTTGATGCTGGTGCAAAACGATAGCTTTGTCTTCTGCCTGAACCTGTTCTTGCAAAGCCTGTTTTTTGCGCACCCATTTTATCAACCATGAAACTGGTTAAGACACCATTTTTAATAAGCTGAGTTTTTTGAGTTTCCATTCCTTCATCATCAATAGAAATCGAGCCCCATTCATTTTCGATAGTGCCATCGTCAACTGCGCTAACACACGGATTTGCAATTAAGGTATCCATTTTATCGTGAAAGACCGATGCTTTTTTCGCAACCGACGTTGTCTCAAGAAGATGTCCGCAGGCTTCATGAAAAATAACTCCACCAAAAGCATTATCAATAATGACTGGCATTCTGCCTGCCGGACAAGAGGCAGCATTAAGTTTGGTCATGGCCTGTTTTCCAACAAGTTCACCTAATTGATTTGGATTTAAGGCATCTGTAAATTCCCAACCTCTTAGAGCTCCTGGTGCATCGTAGCCACTTGATTGTTCGGTGCCATCTTGGGCCACTGCCTGTCCCATAATTCTTATATAATTTCTTTCTTCACTGATATGCAGACCTTCAGAGTTGAAAATTTCAACTTGCTGACATTTTTGCATACTACTCGAAACGACCTGAACGATCTTATCTGAGACTGTTCTTGTCGCTTTATCTAGGCTCATGAGCCATTGAATCTTTGCGTCTAATGGGTAGGCATTATGCAAACTTAGTGATGCTTTATGAATAATTGCAAGGTCTTTAGTTGTGAAATCTGAAAGGGTTTTCAATCCAGATTTTTTATCTGTCGTTGCCAGGGTCATAACAATTTTTTTCAATTCTTCTTCTGTTGGATTATTCGTAAAGCCGTATAAGACTTTTGGGCCATAGACGAGTCTAATGCCAATACCAAAATCAACTCCGCCGCCAATATCATCAACTTTTGAATTTAAAATTTTGATGGATTGATTTTGTGTTTTTTCAACAAAGAGCTCTACAAAATCAGCTCCTAGAAAAAGGCCGTAATCTATTACCGATTTTGCCGATTGTTTGTCTAATAATTGGATTGCAACTGACATTAAAACCTCCAAAGGTCCTAGCATTTTACGTTAATTTAGACATTTCTCACAAGGCGAATGCGTTATTTACTGGTGGACTTTGTTTTGTCGAGTTAAAATATATTAATGACCGCTAATGAATTATATGAAGAATGTTTTGCTCAGGTATGGCCTAGACTGAAGTCTCTTTTCGCTGAAAAAGAAGTGGTTATTAATCTCGCTTATGGTAAAGGGCACGACCGTGCTGTAGACGCTGATCTTGCTCTTGTTCATAGAGTCATGGAAATCGTTTTTAGGTGTGCATTGACTCAGACGTTACGTGGGACTGAAATAAAACTTGTTGTAGGCTCAATTGATTCAAATTTTGCATTAAGTATCAGAGATCATGGACCTGGTATGGAAGAGCATCAATATGATGAACTTTATTCTGCCCAAAAATTAAGAGAATTAGGTGTTTCCTGTAAATTGAAGTCGAATAAGTTTTCGGATTTCCCTCAAGATCATGGCACAAGCGTTCGTATTGTTTTTAACTAAAGATTTGACCTTCTCCTGACATTTGAGAATCCGGTTTGTATTGACACCTATCCGCCTGCTCCCATTATATTAAGAGAAACAATATTTAGCTTTTTTGGAGCTTAACGATGAAACGAGTTTTTCTTTTTCTTTTAACAAATATTCTTGTTATCTCTGCTGTAACAATTATTCTTCAGCTTTTTGGCATTGATAATTATTTAAATGCCCAAGGAATTGATTATAAATCACTACTAATTATATGCGTTGTCTGGGGCATGGCAGGATCTTTTATATCGTTGTTGATGTCCAAATGGATGGCAAAGCGAATGATGGGACTCGAGATTGTAACTGCAACTGGACCCTATGGTGGCATAGTTAGAAAAATTCACGAAATTTCTAAAAGAGCTGGAATTGAAACGATGCCAGAAGTCGCCATTTATAACTCTCCGGATGTGAATGCATTCGCAACAGGCCCTTCAAAAAATAATTCGTTAATTGCTGTATCAACAGGCTTACTTCAACGCATGAATGATGAAGAGACTGAAGGCGTGTTGGCCCACGAAGTGTCACATATAGCAAATGGTGACATGGTAACAATGGCTTTGATTCAAGGTGTGGTGAATGCCTTCGTTATGTTCTTAGCTCGAGTCGCTGTGTTTGCTATTGACCAAGCAACAAGAAGAGATAATGACAATGGCAGAGGGCTAGGGTTTTTCGCTCATTTTGCCTTAGTACAATTATTTCAAATGATTTTTGGTTTACTTGCGGCCCCAGTTGTTATGGGTTTTTCAAGATGGCGTGAATTTAGAGCCGATGCTGGAAGTGCTAAACTTGTGGGAAAACAAAAAATGATTGCTGCACTTGAGAACCTAAAGAAAAATTATGATCTTCAAGAGCAAATTAAAGAAGAGCCAGCCATGGCGGCAATGAAAATTTCTTCTAAAAAAGCTTGGATGGAATGGTTCGCCTCTCACCCAAGTTTAGATAAAAGAATTGCTGCTCTAAGATAATCTCTTAACGGCCAGGCTATATTCATGGATGAGTTGATCTACACAATTTTGAACGGTTGGTAGATCGCGGATCATCGAACAGACCTGGCCAATTTCAAGCTCACCGTCTTCAAGTTGACCGTCAAGCATACCGAGTTTTGCCCTACCTTTTCCAAGAAGTTGTGCCAGCTCTTCTTTTGAAGCTGATTTCTTTTCAAGTTGTTCCACTGCATCAAAAAATTTATTTTTTAATAGTCTCACTGGAACAAGATTCTTCATCATTAAGCGAGTGTCACCTGGTTTGCTTTGTAGAATCATCTGTTTAAAATTATCGTGAGCACTAGACTCATGTGTACATACAAAGCGAGTACCCATTTGAACTGCACTCGCACCTAATGCAATGGCCGCTGCGACTTGGCTACCGTCAGCGATGCCTCCAGCTGCTATCACTGGAATTTTAAGTTCTTTAATGACCTGTGGAATGAGTGCCATCGTCGTTATTTCATCGATTCCATTATGTCCGCCAGCTTCAAAGCCTTCGGCAACAACAGCATCACAGCCTGCTTGCTCACATTTTAAAGCTTGCTCTGGAGTAGAGCAGACATGAACAACGACACACCCTTTATCTTTTAAAAAAGATGTATATTTCTTTGGACTACCGGCAGAAGTGAAGAAGATCTTAATTCCTTGTTCAAGAGCAATTTCGATTTGAACTTCAACATCTTTATAAAGAAGGGGTAGATTAATTCCAAAGGATTGTTTGGTTAGACTTTTTGCTTTAATGATTTGTGATCTTAATAAATCAGGCTTCATCGAACCTGCACCAATCAGACCAAGACAGCCGGCGTTGGCACTAGCGGCCGCTAGCTTTGCTCCCGAAACCCAAACCATACCGGCTTGGATAATTGGATATTTAATATTAAATAACTTGAGTAGAGGAGAGTTTGGAAGCATTAGATAGGTTTTTTCTTAAGTGTTTTTTCGATAATTTTTAAAATTTTAAGAGCTTCTTCTGTTGGATACTTTTCGAAAAGAACTTTAATAACCGGAACAAGCTCTTTGCCGTCTTTGTTTTTATCTCGATATTCAAGAAAATGTTTTGCAAAATCTGCAGCAAGAACAAAAATTCTAGTTAATCCAGGAAGTGAATCTAAATTTGTTTTAGTGTAGCCTTTTCCATTGGGTGCCCCATGGTGAGATTTAATGATCTCATCAACACCTATCGGTGCATCTGGGTTTCTAGAAATCAATATAGCGGCTTCTATGGCATGGTTAAATACCATATCCCAATCACCTTCACTCAGGTTGGCTGCTTCTAACTCTTCATAGCTTGATATCTTTGCATATTCTTCGTGATCAACAAGAGAGATGTTTTGAAAAAAGGCGGCATAGGCAAGTTTGTTGTAGGCATCTTTCTTACCAATCCCAAGCTCTTTTAAACATTCAGCTGCAACAACAGATGACATATGAGCATGCTGATAAAGATAACTAGTCTTTGAGTTGATAATACGCTTTAGAAGTGATGACATTTCGGGAGAGGCTTCAACGGTTTGTACCATTTTTCCAATAACACTTTCTGTTAATTGCAATGTGGCCGAGGTGAAACCAAACTTAATGATTTCGCGTGAAACATAATCAAATGAATCTCCCATAGACTCAATTATTTCATCTGATTCTATCGGAGTCTGATCTAGTTTTAAAACAAGAAAGTCACTTACAAAGTTGGCAAAATTCTTAATAAAGTCTCTATGAACATGAAAATGTTTCAGTCCTTGATCTTCATATTTTTTAATGACTTGTTTATTAAACGTATCTCCACCATGAAATCGTTTCACAAATTGATGATCATCAGCAGATTTTTTAATTTTAATGAAAATTTCACATGGTGTTCGATCAATAAGATAAAAATTTTGCAGATTGACTGGAACGTACTCGGGTTTTGGTTTTTTCTCAATCGACTCTGGAGTAACACCTAAAATTTTTGCACAGACTTTAACAATACTTTCCCAGTCTTGTTGATCTTGGATGTGGACGAGTTCACCTTTTTGGTGCGGAGGAGCATCGCCGACTATTATTAAGGCAACTTCTTGTAGACTCTCTCTTAAATATTCAAGAACAATTTGAGATGTAGGTTCTGAGCCAATTTTACTTTTGCAAATAACAATATCGACATCAGGTAAAATAGAAAGCAGTGCTGAGACTTCAGCCGCATCTTTTCTAGGGATAACTTGTGCACCAATATAAGTCGACAGATTGAGTGTTAATAACTCATGAAATGCTACGTTATCTTCGACTAATATTATTTGGCTCACGTATTCCCTTAAGACGGATTTTTCTACTTAATTATTGTCTATCATTGACCCTCGTCATGCAAGGCTAGGGCAGAGGATGCTCTTAATTTCTTTTCTAATTTCTGATCGATAGGACCAGTTAAAGTTGCCATTGTTCTTTCTCTTTTGTGTGCGAATCCTGAATAGGATTGTGGATGCCATCCAGCTTCAATCATAGATTTTCGAACACCAACTGAAGCGCTGTAGGTCGACAGTAAACATGTTTCATGACTTTTGTTTTTCAATTCACCAAACCACTGCGTCGTCCATAAAGTGGGATTTTTCTTAGGAGAAAAGGGGTCTTGGTAGATTCCATTAATATTATTAATATTTTTGTTTGCGATAGTTTTTCTGGCATCACCAATATAGATATCTATTTTAAGTCTTGGGTCTTCATAGGAGTAGCATTGATCTACAAGTTGAAGTTTGCTCAGATCAAATCCTTCAATTTTAATATTTTTAATGGCCCACTCTATAAGCAGTTGATCAAGCTCTAAACTGATAAAATGAATCGGGTAATGTGTTTGAGTATTTTGATACTCGATAGTAGCCTTTAGACCAATTCCAAGTCCGAAACCGATCTCAAGTATCCTATGATAACCTTGTGTTACAGCTTGCTTTGGAACACATGGAATGACGTAGTTAAACAGGGTTTCCTGGTAAGCTCCGGCACTCGAATGACAATTTTCATCAAAGAACTCAGACCAAAGAGTTGGAGAATTATCGTTTGTTTCAATAATTTTGTAGCGACCTAGTTGACCATTAAACTCTGTCATTCACTTTCCTTAAAGAATTTGCTCATTATCTCGATAAGTTAACAATGAAGTTGTCTCTTTTGGCCATATTCATATTGATTTTATCTTCCTGTGGCAGAAGTCCAACAGGTAGAGCTCCATCTAATCTAATTGGTTCACAACAACAAAATGTTCAGGCCATCAGTGGTTCGCAAAAAAATGTTGCCTTAAATATTTGTATCGATTTTAAATCAAAAAATATTAATTGGAGATCAAATCTCCTCAACAAAACATTCAATTTCGATATTGCTGAATCTAAGTGCGATGAAACTGCTTTACCTGTTAAAACTGTCTCTACGGTTCTTAAGGGCCCTGTAAATTCTCAAGCGATGATTTTTGATCCTCCTCCAAGTCAGTCATTTCCATACAAAGAAGTTGAAACTGATGTTTTTGGAATGCTTGCAGATGTTTGCACAGGACTTATTCAAGGTGACACAATCTCCAACACAGTGAGTTATCCTGATGGCTCAAAGATACAGCTTTCTTTTCAACTAAAAAGTTTCAATGGCTTTGATGGTTACTCAGCTGCATATTTCAAGGCTAATGAAACGACGGCATGGAAGCAAGTCGTCGTAGAGTTAGAGCTTGATACTGCAAACCTTCCATCACCCGACTACAAAGGACTTGAAAAAGTCATTCGCACCAGCGAGATCTGCCCAAGCGGTGATATCGCATCTATGACTCGAACTTACCTTCCATAATTTGACCTTTACGGCTTAAGCTCGCTAAGATGAATTTTCAAATATTTTGGAGTTCATTAAATGAGTAATACCTCTGCAAAACGCCCGTCTCTTATTCTTTCTTTAGTCCCTGTTATTTTCTTAATGGGTTTACTTATTTTTAATATTATTCTTTTTAAAGACGATGCAACTGGTGGACCTAATCAATTAGCATTATTAGCGGCCGGGGCACTTGCGACGATCATTGGAATCTTTGTTCAAAAAGTTGCTTATAGCGATATTGAAAATCAAATCGTGAAATCAATCTCTGTTGCGATTCAAGCGACCTTAATTCTTTTGGTCGTAGGATCTTTAATTGGAACGTGGATTTTAAGTGGTGTTGTTCCTGCCATGATTTACTACGGTCTTCAATTAATTCATCCAGCAGTTATTCTTCCTGTTTGTGCGCTTGTTTGTGCCATCGTCGCTCTTGCTACTGGTTCTAGTTGGTCGACTACGGGTACTGTAGGTGTGGCGCTTATTGGAATTGGACAGGCAATGGGAATTCCTCTTGGAATGGTTGCTGGAGCGATCGTTTCAGGTGCTTATTTTGGTGATAAGATGTCTCCTTTGTCAGATACGACAAATCTTGCTCCTGCAATGGCGGGAACTGATCTATTTACACATATTCGTTATATGGTTTACACAACGGTGCCAGCGTTTGTCTTAGCCTTGATTCTTTTTACAATTTTAGGCCTATTCCAAAATCATGACGGTGCAGCGATTGGGTCAATTCCAGAAGTATTAACTCAAATTAAATCCGTTTTTAATATTGGTCCTCATTTATTTTTAGTTCCTGCTTCAATTATTGTAATGGTGATTTTAAGAGTTCCGGCACTACCTGCTATGATTCTTGGTACTGTTTTCGGTGGTGTTTGTGCTCTGATGTTCCAACAAGAACTTATTGCAAAAATGATCGGGACTGATTTCTCTTTAATTAGCGGTTATAAAGTTCTTATGGGTGCTGCTTATAATGGATTTAGCTTTGAAAGTGGGAATAAGTTAATTGATGGTCTGTTTAATCGTGGTGGTATGAGTGGCATGTTTGGAACTGTTACTCTTATTCTTATGGCGATGATTTTTGGTGGTGCAATGGAAGGAACTGGCATGCTTCAACGTATTGCTGAGTCGATTCTTGGAATGGTTAAAGGAGTAGGCTCACTTATTGGTGCAACTCTAGCCAGCAGTATCTTCCTAAACATGACGGCCTCAGATCAATACTTAGCGATTCTTATTCCTGGCAGGATGTTTAAAAGAGCCTATGATCAATACGGCTTACACCCTAAGAACCTCTCTCGTGCTCTTGAAGATGCGGGGACAGTGACTTCACCTTTAATTCCTTGGAACTCTTGTGGAGCTTATGAAGCAGGGGTTATGGGTGTAGCAACTCTTGAGTATGCACCTTATGCCTTCTTTAACTATTTAAGTCCGATCATTTCTGCGTTTCTTGCTGGCTTTGATATTGGAATTGAAAGATCAAGTGTGAAAACAGCCCCCAGCGAAAGTGATGCCGAGGGTGTTGAACTAGCTTAGTCGATTAATGATTTGAGACATTTTACTTTGAACAGAATGTCTCAAATGTATCGACTGGACTGTCAGTATTATCTTTATAGCTATGGCCACCTAGAATTGCTAAGCAAGAATTCATCTGAATGACTTGTGAGAAGCCTTTATATTCATTTAAGTAACGTCCTGAGTGTGTCCACATATTCGTTTCAAAATCAAATTGATAAATATGCGGAACATATTCGTAATTGAATGTTCCAGTTTTAAACATACCGCCAAACATAAAGGCCTTATTACCAATTGATCCAGCCGCCGGAGCAAATGTTCCAAATGGAAGCTTTGGCATATCGCTAAACTCACCAGTCTGTGGATTAAATTTAGTAAAGTCATCACTTAAAGAAAAATGGCTTCCACCTTGTGAAATTCCACCAACAAGATAAATCACTCCATCCTTTGAAAATCCACTAAAAGCACGTCTTTTCTTTGGAAGCTTTGTTTCAAGCGTTGCCCACTTAAGAGTTACAAGATCAAAGACATCAATTTGGTCATGAAAAGTGCCATCGATATCGTTATCAAATTTCGGAGTCGCATCCCATCCACCAATTAAGTAAACCTTTAGGCCGATTTGAACAACAACATTTGAAGAACGTCGACGAGGCATTGGGGTGACTTCTTCCCAAAGCCCTGTTTCGATATTGTAGCGATCGACTGTATCAATCGATTTCCATTTTGGGTTGGTGCTTGCTTCATATGCAAACCCACCAAAGGCATAAAGGTACTTACCATGAGCAGCAAGTTGGTAGCCATGCGCTTTATTTGGTCTTGGAGCAAGATCTTTCCAAGTCTTTGAAGCGATATTATAGCCAGTCATTCTGCCAGTAAAAGATTCTGGTGGATAAGTATGTTCTGCGCCTTGATGTCCGCCTACGACATAGATATTGCCTTGATGATTAATCGTTCCAAAAGAAGATCTTGGAGTACCAATAAGCTTTGGCATTTGAATTGTTGAGTAGCTTTCAATACCAGAAATTCTTGGTGCATAAAAGCTTGTTCCTGTTTTTGTAATTAAAAGTTTTTCTTGTATTTGATCTGTGCTCCACGAATTTAAATCTTGAGAAAAAATTGAGAAGACACCATTTTCTAAACGATCTGAAGTATAGATAAGGTTTCCAACGCGATCAAATGTTGGTGAAAAATCATTGGCACTATCAAAAGTGACTCTTTTTGTTTCTTTGGTAAAGCGGTTGTAGATATAGATATCCCAGTTTCCATCAACCTTTGAAGTATAGGCGATAAACTGCTCATCTTTTGAAAGAGCAGGAGCCATACCAAGGCCAATCACTTCCTCATTATTAGAATTGGAGAGTAGATCAAGCATAACGATTTCTCTGGCTTGTCCTTCGCGGTTACGTTGATAAATTATCATCTCACCACTTTGAAAAGGTGCTGGGAAAAAACTCTGATGGTCTTTTGTGACGTATTGAATGGAGTCAGCGGAATTTAAATCTTTATAAGCGATGTGGTTGATGCCATCGACTTGATGAGAGAAAAAAACTCTCGTGCCATTTTTAGAAAACATTGGCTGTAAAACAAAGCCTGGAGAAGTGAGTCTTTTAACTTCTCTAGTATTAAGGTCTTTAACCGTTAGAACTAGGTCGCTTGCCGATGTACCATTGGCATAAGCAATCTTTGATCCATCAGATGAAATAGTAGGGTAGAGGTTCCATGACTCTCCACCTGTTAAGAGCTTATAGGTAGAGTTATCTGTACTGACACCAACATGCTTTCCAAGTGGGCCTTCAGCTAAGAAAACCATCTTGGCTTGGCTTAAAGTGGCGATAAAAAGTGTTAAGACAAAGATTAATGACTTCATATTCCCTCAATATTTAATGATTAAGGGACGGTATCAATATTTGTTTGATATATCAAACAAAAGTATTATGCACCGTGTGAGTCTAAATTAAGTCTTAGTTCCAGTCGGCGTAAATACCTTCAAGCCTTGGTGTGATTAACTTCTTATATCTAAAAAATAAGTCAGCACGAGCCTTGTCTTTATTAGAGTGTTCGCAGAGAACTCTCAACGTTTCCATATAAGATAAGGCCTGAGTAAGTGTTTCTGCATGAACCATCAGCTTATCGACACCAGCTTCAGACTGCCATGACTTAGCATTAAACACTTTTGATCCTTCAGGCTTTAGCGAAGTGATGAGAAGACCAAGCATTTTCTTTTTGAAACGGTAATGAATACTTTTAAAATCTTTTGACCATTCTTCAGAACCCGACAGAAGATCGGCACCAGGATGTTTGAATAAAACATTTTGGAAGAATCTCTTTGGATCTTTGATGGCGTACTTAACGACATCTTTTAAGGCCATGAGGGCTTGAATTTGAGAGGTACCTTCATATAGAAGTGGGCCAAAACTATCGCGGTGATAACGCTCAACTGGGTACTCGTGCATAAAGCCGTATCCGCCAAGAACTTGAATCGCGCGCTGGGAAAGAGTCACGCCTGTTTCACAGACATAATACTTCACAAGGGGAGTTCTTTTTCTAGTCCAAAGTCTAGCTTCCTCTAAAAGGTTTTGCTCTTCTTTGGTTAAATCCCCTGTGTGGCGTTGTTTAAGATCTAGCTTTTGAAAAATATCAAAATGAGAAATGGTATCAACCATTAAAGCGCGAATAGCATCTCGCTCAGTTGTAAAGTCATTAAGTAAGCGCTTCATCAGAGGGAGTTCAGAGATTGGCTTTCCAAACTGCTGACGTTCATTGGCATAATTAACGGCGTATCCGATTGAGGCTTCAATCACGCCAAGAGATTGCATACCCACGGCAATACGAGCTTCGTTCATCAGGTGAAGCATCATCTTAAAGCCTTCACCTTCTTTTCCAATAATATGAGCCTTGCTATTTTCGTAAAGAATCTCAGTCGTAAATGAGCCGTGCATGCCCATCTTTTCTTCATTTTTAACAACATTGAAATTGTTTTTACCCTCACCTAGATCTTGCTCTAGTAAGAACATTGAAATGCCATCAAGTCCTTCAGGGGCACCATTAACTCTGGCCAAAGTGAAGTGAATTCCGCCACCACCATTGGTAATAAATATTTTCGAACCATTGATATGATATGAGCCGTCTGGCTGTGGTGCAGCGGTTGTACGAATAAGTCCAAGATCGGATCCACAGCCTGGTTCAGTTAAGCACATCGATCCGCTTAACTCTCCAGCAACAATCTTTGGAACTAAACGATCTGCCGTTTCATCGTCGCAAAAACGATGAATCATTTCACCAATTGAAGTAAAAAAAGCTAGTTGAGTTGAAGAGGCGACACATGCTCGTGAAAGTTGACCTAGTACTACCATGTGCAGAGAAGCTGGCACACCCATACCACCGTGCTTTGTTGGAAGGCTAATGCCATAAAGCTGAAGATCTTTGGCTTCTTGATAAAGCTCAGCAAGTGCAGGACTTGGAATTGTTTTTCCATCGACAACTTGACCAGCACCTTCATCATCTAATTTAGCAGCACGATCTTGAACTGAAGTTCCACACCATTCACCAGTTGAGGCCATCAGCTCTTTAAAAAATTGTAGCGCTTCTTCTTTTGAATTGAGGCCATCTTCGGTAGGAAAAGATTTGTAATATAGAGGGATAATAGTTTCCCAATCAATTCCATGACGAAATAACCACTGCCATTCTTTTTCATCGCTAAAATAATTCACTGATGCTCCTTAGATGTTTAAGCACCGAAATTATATCAGAAATTTATTGGAGAGGAGAGTGAGATTAATTATTCAAGTTCATAATCAATAAACTGACTAAGATCATCAGCTTTTAGGCGTAGTGTTTCTTGTGTATTTTCTGATGCACCAAGTTGCAGGTCGTTGTTTGTATCTCTAATACCCGTTTCTAAAGTCTGCTTATAGCCATTATTAAAGATATTTTGATTATTCCCATAAGTTGCATTGTTAAGTGATCGATTGTCTAGATTTGCAACACTCTCAAGTTCTAGGTCAAGTACTCGAGTGTTTTGTTGACCAGAATCAGTCTTAAAATATCCAGAGATTACGTTATTAAAATGGATCATTTGAATATAATCGTTACCCTGGCTAAGTTTTGAAGTACCAATTCTTTCAATAGCAGCTTGTTCAGTCTCTGTGTCGCTAGTCTTTTCCATTTCTTTAACTCTTTCGGCCAAACTGTTAACGAGATTTTTTCTTTGATTTAAAAATGAGACGCTTACTTCCTCAAGCGTTTTATCTAAATCAACTTCATCGACATCGATATTAGGTCTTATCGTTTTTAAAAGAAGTTTCTTTTCTTCAGCTCCCATGGCAGCAATGCTATCTTTACTTTCAAGCTTTTTTTCCAGTGCTGCGGTTTCAAGAATTAAGGCCGCACCAGTATTTCTAATTCTTGCTTTTTCTGCATCCGAACTAGCAAGAATACCAGCGCATTGTGGATCATTTGGAGTCATCTTGCATTTATTTACCTTTTCGATGTCTTGTTCAATACTTTCATAGTAGCTTCCTTCTGAAGCGACATCCGCTGAAGTCACTGTGGTGACTTTTTCAATATCAATATTTCCACTTTCACGTTGAATTTTATCTAACTGATAAGCTCTAAGCACACTTCTTCCGTCTGGTGTTTTTTCGTTTGCACGTTTTTGATTATCTTCCTCGAGGGCTGTTGCAACCTTCTCTGTTGCTTTTAGCTGTCTTCTTAATCCATCAACGTAAGTAAAAGCTTCACACGCTTTTTGTTTGCTTTTAGATCTTATTGATGAAAAGTCAGCGCTGACTGTTCCTGCGCTTCCTTGTTTGTTTAATGGCTTAATTGTTATTGTTTTTGGTGAGCTTGCAGGCTCAACGAAATAAGAGCCATCTTCGTATGAGGGCATATTAATATCTTTACATGCACCAGTGCTTAGACCTTGTGCATTTGGATTCGTTTCGTTTTGTGTCTGACCATCGGAAGTCGGACATTTAATTGTTCCAGATTTTGCTTCCTGACAAAGCGACTTAAGATGTTTTGCACAGGTAAAAAATAGACTACTGAGATTATCAGTGGACGAAACTGGCTTATTATCAGAATCTACTCCTGATCTCGTTGATGTTAGAGCCTCGATATTTTTTCTTCTAATTTCATCGTAAAGGCTTTTGTTTGGTGTTGGTTGGAAAATGACTAAATTGTCTCCATCCCAGCCAGCATTGATACAAACAGAACTCCATGTAGAAATGATGTTTTTACTAATTTGTGTTTTTGCAAGTTCAAAGAAAGTATCTTGACTCGTGACATTTAAGAATTCCCCATCTTGCTTTAATTCTTCGGCAAGTTTTTGTTCATAAATTTCACTTAGTTTTTTAATAGCCTTTTTTTGAATATCATCTTCCGCATTCTCACTTACAGTATTTTGAGAGGCACCACTTAAATTGAGTTCACCTGCAGCTTGGCCACGTGCCTGTTGGGCTTGTTCAATAAGCATTTTTACTTCGTTTGTTTTTCCTTGTTCTTCTAATTTAGTCCAAAGGCATGATGAAATATTTGCTGATCGTTCGTCATAACATTTCCCTAAGGCATCTTGAATGTAGGGTGTCTGTTCAATAACGACTTGTAATGATTCTTGATTTTGAGCATTGACGGCACCAGTACTTTCTGGAACAACATCATTGTCCATGGCCTGTAGATTCAGACTCATAAGGGTGAAGGGTAGTGCTAGAAGAATACCAATTTTCATAGTCTTATTATGACATAACCAGTGAAATCTACCTAATAACAGTAGTTTATCTAAATAGCTATGCCATTCCTAAGAGGCAGGGAAGTCTTAGTAGCGATCCACGCGTCTTAAAGCAGGGTAGTGATGCTTTTTTTCTTCCATGGTATTCTTCTTTTCTTGAGCTACTGACCTACTCGCTGAAGAACATGATTGGAAAAAACCTATAAGACTAATTAGTAAAATGGCTGTTATTTTATTCATGCGGCCCTCCTTAAATTTTCATTTTGATCTAATAATGTTTCAAGCATATCTTCTTGAGCAACCATGCCGATAACTTCGCCGTAATCGTCAATAATAAGCGCGATTTCACAGTCGCGAGTTCTAAATTTTGTTAGAAGTTTTCTCGCTCGCATATTATGTGGAACTGTTAAAATCGGTCTGGCTAATTTTCGAATAGATTGTTTCCCATGATTATTTAAAATAGCTTCTGCTATGTCGGCTCTTTTAACATAGCCAACTGTCTCATTATGATCAGCTCCAAATAATGGGAATTTATTATTTTTAGAATTTCTGATAATGTCGTGAGCTTCATCAATCGTCATATCTGGATCGACTGAGCAAAGATCCGATCGTTGTTTCATGATATCGATTAAGCGCCATTTTTTAAATTCAAGAACGTTATTAAGAAGTTGGTATTCAGATGCTTCAATCGCACCGTCTTTAAAACCTTGTTCTGTGATGGTTTCGATTTCGGAGCGAATAACAGGTTCTTGAAATTTATGAAGTCCAAACTTTTGCACTAATTTAGACATAAGTGTAAATGGTGCTGCAAAAAGTTTGATGGCCGGAAGAACACTTAAAGTAAAATGACAAAGTGAAGGCCAGTAATGGCTACCAATAGCGCGAGGTAAAACTTGAGTGAGTGCAACCATTGTAATTGCTGTTAAAAGCGAGGCGAGTGGAACGGCAGAACTTCCGTAAATTTCTGAAACTTGCACACCGATAAGGGCAGAGCCAAAAACAATTAAAAGTGTACTTACTCCGGCCAAGGCCGATTGATTGTGCTCGAATTGATCGACAAGCAATTTCAAATTTGCTGCTAATGTTTCATCTTTCTTTTGGATTCGACGTAAATATGACGGCGTAATACTGATTAATGTTGTTTCAACAAGGGCACATATAAAGCTTGTGGCAACAGTCATGACAATTAAGGACGCAAAGATAAACATGATTTCTTTTCGGCATGTTTGACTTAATACTTGAGTGATTTTGTTTTAACATAACTGCTTAAAATAATTGATTAATTATGGCTTAGAATGAACTTCCTAATATCATTTCTGGCAACCTGTGCGATCGATTCAAACTCGTTATCAATCTCGTGCCTTGTCTTCATATAAGTTATACGTTTGAAATGAGACGCATTTTTTCTAACAACCTTGAGAGTTGTCGCTGAATTAACATAGGTGTCGACCTTGTTGTCTGAAAGTAAGACGAACCCTTTGATTTTTTCATCTATTTTCCAGTCTCGACTACTTAAGGCAGTTGCTTGCAAATTAAGAGCAAATTTTGGAACACAAACAGGAGAGTTTGGGTAAATTGGATCTTCATGTGGATCGTTGACGCCAATAAATTGATTAGAGGTAAGGGATCTCATCGATATTTCGTCAATAGGCCAATTAAAGAGGCCTTCTCCAACTAGAACTTTTGGAGCTATTCCAGGAGCAATTAATGTAACAGATAATAGACTTTGGCTTTTATCAAGATATGCTTTTCGATAGGCTGCTAACCCGCCTGTAGACCAACCAATTAAATGGTACTTGAATTTCTTATTATCTATTTTTCTCGCAAATCTTTTAATAATTTGATCACCAAGAATATTGATATTTTCGATGGTTGTATTATTCATTGAACCATCAGAGCCACCTTGGCCCATATAATCAAAAGCAATCACTCTAAATCCCTCGTTAACAAGAGATTGAAATAAAGGGTCATGATTTAACATTGAATCGGCTAGACCTTGGTAATATAAGATATTGCCTTTAAAAGCGACCTTAGAACTTGCTTCAAGATATCCAGCTCGAATTTGTACGGGTTTGTTTTTATATGTGAAAGTATGCTTTTCTAGCTGCCAATTTAAAAATGAACCAGCTTTTGAAGCCAATGGAAATACTAAGAAAATAAGAATTGTTAAATATTTCATTTTTTCTTTGTAAGCTCAACCATCGTTTCAGTTTCTTTTACAAATGAAGGCTTGATAATACTTTCGATGGCAAACATTGATTTCACTGAACTGATATTTGTCGTCACTACAAGTGTAGCTTCGCCGTCTAGGTCATAATGTCTGGTAACGCTTACACCTGCGTTACTGTATTTTGAAAAGTCGTGAATATGGCGAAAAATAGTTGAATCAACTTGGCCTAAGGTCCCATCAAGTCGTTTGGCACGATCAATTGACTCAATAACGGCTGAGTCATTGGCCGTACTAACGATCTCTGAATCGTATTCCATATCTAAGAGATAACTGTAACCAAATAGGCCCTTAGTGCTGACCTTAAATGAACGCTCTGTAAGTTTTTTTACATTCGCGTGGGGCATGAGGCGTTTAATTTCATTATAGTTTGTGACTTGTTGGTAATTAAAGTGACCAACTGGTTTAGCGATAATATAGGCGATCTTATTATATAGAATCTTTGAACTCGAAATTTGCATGATTCCCAGGGTATCAACCGCTGCGATATCAGCAGGTAATTTTGAAGAATCCATGAGTGAAAAAGAGTAGTGGATCTCCCCTTTAGCAAGATCATTGTAGTTGATCGAAAAATTTAGCTCGGGTTTTTCAACCATCTTGGCCTGGGCCAAGTTAATGAGCGTTAAAAGAGCTAAAAGTAGTCCAAATACTAGTTTTTTCATTCATTTCTCCTATATCTGGCGGCATAATAACACGCTGCAAAAATAGATAAAGGCACCTTGTAATTCTTACTGTTTGTAGAGTTGTCAATTGATGTCGTTTACTTATAACCTGTTAATATTCTATGGATTTTTTATAACTCTTTGAGAGGGAGATACTTTATGAAAGCATTATTTTTAGCTGTTTTATTAGGATTTTCAGGTCTAGTTCAGGCGCAAGCTTTACGTGAACTTCGTTGTGAATCATTCGCAGATCGCGTTGAATTTAATCTAGATTTCGGATTTAGCCGTGGACTACGTACAGCTAATTCTGAGCTATATGTTGATCGTAATTTAGTTGAGCGCTCATTCATGAATTTGCGTGGAACTTTCGGTCAATATGAGTACAGATATTTTGGTTCATTTGGATCTGAATTCACGCTTGATACTTGGCCCGATCTTAAGCCTCAATGGGGTCGTTCATACAGAGGTGAGCTTAGAACTCGTGGAGTATCTGCAAGAAATCTACGTTGTCAGTTCTGGTACTAAAACCTAAAAGTACTTAAAACGGGCTCAGAATGGGTTTAAAATCCTCCCCTGGGCTTACCCCACATAAGGGTATTTATGTGGGGTAAGATTTAGATATTTAAAATTCGCTGCCACTTCCCTTCATTTTTTGACTTAAACCTGACTTGGTTGAGCCCCATCAAAACGTTACTATCTTTTTTTCTGTTGTCGTTTTCCTAAGGAATTTTCATGCGTTTTCTTTTGCCATTTCTTTTTCTAATCGCGGCCTGTTCAACGTTGAAACCAACAGCAAAAAATCTTTCTTATTCAGAAGATTTAAGAGAAATGGACTACCCTTATAATGTCCAATATTTCGATATTCAAACGCATAAAATGGCATTCATGGACGTGGCGGCAAAGGCAAAATATATTGGAGTCGTAGTCTTATTTCATGGCAAAAACTTCAATGGGTCCTACTGGCATAAAACTGCTGACGATTTATCAAAAGCTGGTTTTAGAGTGATCATTCCTGACCAACTAGGTTTTGGAAAATCTGATAAGCCAATTGATTATCAATACTCGTTCCATGCACTGGCTTCAAATACCGCCCAATTACTAGATTCTCTCAAATTAGATAAGGTCAGTATCGTTGGCCACTCAATGGGTGGTATGCTCGCCGCTCGCTTTGCCCTGATGTACCCACAGCGAGTTTCAAAACTATCATTAGTAAATCCTATTGGACTTGAAGATTGGAAACGAGTTGTTCCATATACTCCGTTGGATAAAAGAATCGAAGGCGAGCTTAAACAAACTCGTGAATCGATTATTGATTATCAAAGAAAGTCTTATTACGACGGGAATTGGAAGCCAGAATATGAAGTAGCGGCAGCTCATCTTATTGGCTGGGCCCAGGGTCCAGATAAGCAAAAGATTGCCACTGTTTCAGCGCTAACCTACGAAATGGTATTCACTCAACCCGTTTTATATGAGTTTAATCTTTTATCGATGCCTACCCTGCTTATTATCGGTGAAAGAGATCGTACGGCCATCGGTAAGAACTTGGTTTCTAAAGAAGTTGGTAAAGACTTAGGTCGATATGATCTTTTAGGTCAAAAAACTTGTAATAAAATATCAAAATGCGAAATTGTTCATTTGAAATCGATTGGTCATTTACCACAGATTGAAGCTTACTCAGAATATATCAGAGCACTTAAAGCCTTTTTGATCTAGTCGCCTACATATAGATTTTTCATATCATTCCATTCAATTGGGTTTTTCTGCTATAAAGGAAAAAAATTGAAAGGAAAACCAATGAAAAGATTAATCGCTATTTCTCTAGCACTAGTTTCACTAAACGCTTTAGCTTGCCCACAATTCAGCTTTAATAATTTGAAATGTACTTTTGAAGTTGGTGGCGATTCTTTTGATTATGCTATTGATCGATTAAGCAATACCGCATCTGGTAATGGCTACCTTTTAAGTGCTACTTTTGAGGGTTCAACTGTAGAAGATACTATCCCTTCAACCGTCACTGATGAATCTGGATTAACGACAACGACGTCATGTGAAGGTAATAAAATTATTATAAAAGAAGAGTTTAACGGTGAATCTGCTCGTCAAGAAATGAGCCTGGTTGGAAACGGTCTTGTCTCAACAGGTTCACAATTAATAGAAGTTGAAGTTTGTGATGAAAATGATCAATGTACAATCTCTTTTGAAAAAGAAGATTTTACCAATACTTGTAGAATATAAAATGAAAAAAGTAATACTATCATTTTTAGCCATACTCGCAGTGAATTCATATGCTGGCGATATGTCGATGTATTGCGGTCAAGGGTTCATTGAAGAGATGGATGAGTTTGTAGCGAGTGGATTAATTAGCGGCTATGAAGGTAAGGCCATCGCGAACTTTTCAAAAGGATTGATGGATTACACTGTGATTTATGATAATGGCCAGTATACTTTTTATATTTCAAATCAAAATCAATTCGGCTTTGAAGTTAAATCAATGAATGCCAGTGGTCCATTTTATCAATCAGATCTGGTTGATGGTTTTAGCTGTCATCTTAACGACTAGATCGACCGGCGCCTAGTTTAAACACAAGTCCAATTTCACCCCAAGTAGCAAAGATATCATTTTCAAGGTCTTTTGCCTTGATTGTTCTATCACCTACTTCAAGATATTCTCCCCCAAGAATATTATTTTGCTTATTGGGATCATTTAAGGGCACATAAAACTCAATCGGTACTATGTAAAATGATACGTTCTTGCCTAAGTTTCCATTAAATTTTAAGCCCAAGTTAGCTGTACCCATAACTCCTGGATTTGCATTTTGTGGAAGTTTGTTCAGAGGATCTAGATTAACGGATGAATTGAGCTCAATGACTGATGTTTCTGGATTTCTTTTTAAAGGAATAATGCCAATTGAAACATCCGCTTTAAGTTTAGGTTCAATGATAGAAAGTTGATGAGGTTTATTTTCAATAAGTGTATTAAATAAAACACTAAATTGAGCTGAAGCTTTTAGTGAACAAGTATTATTTGCAAAATTTACTTCTGGTGCAGAAAATTTAACTTTAGGTTCAATTTGGATATAGTTATAAAACCCATTCACTAAAAGGTTTGAAAATGCTTTGGATTCAAAACGATAAATATCGGTGCTCTTATGATGATTATCTTGAATTCGTGCACCTAATTGGTCTGAAGTGTCGCTAATCCTATTTAACCCTACTTGAAGACCGTAGTCTAAACCCGCTCCACTTGGAAGTTTGGGTCTTTCAATCATTAAATCTAGATTGAGAAGCGTTGATGTCATTGACGCTTGGTTGTAAAGATTCATACTGCGATCGTACTGACGATCAAGATCTGGACGATTTTCTTTCAAAGCATTGACGTAATTTCCGTTCTCATCATAATAAAATAATTGTGATGTATTTGTGAGAGGATCAACTTTGGTGACACCTGTTAAGGGTTTAGTATACTGACGTAAACTATAATTTATTCCAACTTTAATTCGAGATTGACCGCGTTCAAGCACAGAGTTTAAACCAAGATCACCACCAAAGGTTAGCCCGTCATCATCACCTTCAAGACCTATAAAGGTTCCAAGATGGTTATCATTAACGAGTTTAAAAGAAGAGCCGATGCTTACAAAACGAATATTATGTCTTTGTCTTAAAAGATGGTTCTCTGGTAATTCCATTACAGTATTTTCCAATACTTCAATTTCATTTTCGCAGTGGCATTGATAAGTTGAAAGAGCTTCATCTTGTTCTTCATGAAGTGTAGGACATTCACCTGCTGCTAGAGTTGGAGCTAGATCTATCGATGTTAAAGCAATGTGTGTATCCCTAATAACTTCAGTGATGTCTTGTGCACGAACATTAGTTGATAAAATAAGTATAATAATAAGCCAATATCGCATTCTTATTTATCGGTTTATTAAAGACGAAAATGAGTTATCGCTGATTTAGAAAGATGAGTCTTACCTGATTGATCTATACCAATTCCAATCAGATCTTCATTGTTTAAAAATAGCATCGCTTGTGATGGTTCCATCAACATTAAAGTCGTAGCGTAAACATCCGCCATTATTGTTGAATCAGCGATCAACGTCATGGAAACGAATTTCAATTGGGATTCCCTTTGAGTACTTATAATATGTTGGCCTTGTACATATGTACCTGAGCTTACAAGGGCGCCATTGGCCAGTTGGACCATGCCAGCCGCTTGGGTAGGATTCTTAGAAAAGGGATTTCGAATCCCTAGCTTCCAAGGCCTTGGAGCATCACTAGCAGAGTGCACTCTTAAATCCCCTGATCCGTTAACAGAAAAATTCACAAGCCCTTTAGATTCTAAGAAACTAAAAGCGCGATCAACGGCGTAGCCTTTTCCTATCCCGCCAAAACTAATGCGAGTTTTGGCATTTTTAAGAAAGACAGTAGATTGATCGATATTTATTTCAATGTTTCTGTAGTCAATAAGACTTCGTAACTCATCTTGTTCAGACTCATTGAGCGTGAGTTCATTTTTTTTTGCCTCACGAATGGCCATCGTTAATGTGGCAAAAGTAATATCAAATAAGCCACTTGTTTTTTTTGAATAACGAATGGATTCACTTAAAAGATAAAGCATCTCTTCATCGATATGAACCGCCTTGATACCTGACGATTTATTGATTTCAGTCAGTGAGCTATCGTGAAACTCAGTATAGGTCTTTTCTATCCTTAAAACTTCTGCGTGAGCTTGCTTGAATAACTCTTCAATATCTTTTTTTGAGAAATTATTTTGTGGGTAACACAAATAGATAAACTCACCACCCATAGCCTTAAACTTAGCTTGGGTAGTGACTAGTGAATCATTTTCAAAAGAAATGCTCATAGCTTAAGAGGTGGTTTGTCCGAATCGTAAATGACCTTGCCTTGCTGATCAACAACCATGGTTCGAGGCAATTCAAGTACATTTTGAGCTTTACTAAAAGACTTATCTTTATCGCTAAGGACTGTATAAGTAAAACCATGCTTTTTGATGAACTTACCAATTTGATGTGGTTTATCGCCTGCATTGACGGCGAAAAACTGAGCTTTATTAGTATACTTCTTTTTTAAAGCTTCAAGTTCTGGGATTTCTTTAATACAGGCCGTGCACCAGGTTGCCCAAAAATTTAGGACGACAAGCCCTTTAGACCTTTCACTCTTTAGTTGAAAGGTTTTTTCAGAGTTATAGAGAGGTAAGCTAAAATCTTCTAAGCTTTTTGCATTAAGATTAAAACTCGAAAGCAAAAGAAGACTGCCAAAAAGCGTAGCGAAGACCGTTTGTACGATTGGCATATGTTACTCCATTATTAAAAAAGACATTCTCTAAATCAATTCCAAAAAGTTTTTTATCACCTAGACTTCGATCATAAGCAAGACCGACTTCATAAGAGCTAAAATCTTCAAGATCCGAATCACTGGTTTTAAAACCTTGATGAGCGGCACTAAATGAATCAGCATAATAGTCAACTTTTGTCTGTTTATGAAAACGAGTCGAAAGTTCTATAAGGTCCTGCTCATCACGAACTGACCAATAATAGTTCGCTCCAATTGTATGAGCATCTGCACCCCATTGATCAAAATAATAACGATAATTCAGGTGAAGGGCAGAAGTATCCCCTACTCCGTGGACCCATTTAACGCCGGTGGCATAACGAGCTCGAGTCTCTGGAAGATCTTCACTTTCTCGTGTTCCATTAACAAGAACTGTGCTGGCAGTAGATTCTAAATTATTGGTGGCGCGAATAAAATCTAGGGAGAGTTGAACGATATCTTTAACAGTTAAAATTTGTGAAGCCGATAAAGAAACATTTAAGATTTGTCTTGGAAGAAAGTCTGAAATCCTAGCAGTAGAAGCAGGAGAAATGTCAGTAAATAATTTAACTGCATCGGCGTAGTACCTAAGATCAAGACCTAAAGTGAAGTTATCTTGGGCAAAACCTTTACTGGCACCAACTGCACCATTAAACGATCTATAATCGTATTCACTTGAAAATCCAAAGCTTGAATGCCACTCGGTTGAACCATATTCTTGCCTTACACCAAAGGTGCCACTCACTCTTGCTTGGTTAGCGATAGAAGATCCACCACTTGCACCTGTGTAGGTATCTAGCTTGGTATCTGAAGCCGCAGACCATGCATCAAATACAAAATTGCCATTAATGGCTGTATTTTCATTGATTTGATGTTCGATAAAAATCATAGGCTCAAAAACATTAGCTTCTTCACGACCAAAGTTGTCGACAACTTGAGCGCCATCATTACTATTTTGATGGTAGAGGTTAGCTAGAACTTTAAGCTTCGTTCTCCCCTTTTGCATCATTTCGGCAAAGGCATTTTGCATTTGACCAATAAGAACAATAAATCCTAGAAGGATAGAAGTAGCTTTTTTATTAGTTACAACCACAACCGCCTCCTACTGCTGCTGAACCGCCAACGGCAGTTTCTCTAAAGGCGCGAACTTCATTTTTAAATGTTGCTTCCTCAGGTCTTGGCTCTAAACTCATCATTCTTTTAGCAAGATGACCACGATCAATCTGTGGCACATTGGCACACGATGAAAGTAATAAAAGTAAAAATAACTTTTTCAAAAAATGCTCCAGTATTTAAAAACGATAGCCATAATTAAGCGCTAATCCGTTAAGGTCTTGTGTTGGAATCATGCTAAACCAATAGGGCTTAGTGTGATTTTTATGATTAAAGTAAATACCCCATCCATAACT
>PCUW01000015.1 GCA_002787775.1 Bdellovibrionales bacterium CG12_big_fil_rev_8_21_14_0_65_38_15 | reverse complement strand
ATCTTGATCCTCTGGATGCGCATACTGAGTCCAGCCTTGGATATTGCGTGAAACTTCATCTGATTTATACCCAAGCATGGCAGGCCAATTATCATCAAACCAAGCAGTATTGCTTTTCATGTCCCATTCCCAAATCGCAGTATTTAAAGAAGAGAGTGCAAATTCTGTTTTTTCTTGGATTGGGTCTTTGTTTATGCTGTTAAGTTTTAAAAAAAATGAATTTTCATTCAATTCAATAAGACAATAATTTACTTCAAACTCATGGCCATTAATATGATGAAGAACAGTGTTTTGTTTGAAGTTTTCTTTCAAAATAAAATTAGGAAAAAAAGATTGAATATTTTTTCCAATAACTTCTTTTGCTGAGGATTGAACAAATTCTTCAAAAATGGAATTAATATGCTGAAATTCTCCCTTTTTTGAGAGAAAGGCGACGGCGAAGACCTTATCAAAAGCTTCCCTATAAATATGATCTAGATTACTCAGTTTCACTCAAAGTATCATAATGTGAATAGCCAGAAAGTGCTAATTGATCGGGTTATAAAGGCCTGAAAGATTACCAAGCGTATCTTGCAGTCTTAGAAAAAATGGTGGGATCTCAACCTTAAATTTTTGACCATTTTGATATTGAAATTCAAAGTGACCACGCATCGAGCCAGAAGGTGTATCAAGTGGGCACTGGCTACTGTAATGGTAGGTCATATCTGGCTCTAAAATAGGCTGTTCTCCGACAACACCTGCACCAGTAACGATTGATTCCTCATTGCGACCATTTCGAATGATCCAGTGTCTGCTTATTAATTGAACTTGAAGCTGTGAGTTATTGATGAATTCAACAGCATACATAAATATAAATAGATTTTGATCTGGAAGAGATCTCTCTTCATCGTAAACAGGGGCAACCTTAACTTGTATTCCCTTGGTGGTCGCAATATATGGTGTATCGACTAGCATGTCTTATTTTAACATAAATTACTAATTTTCAAGCATTTAGAAGTTTGGCTAAACCATTGAAATAAGACAACCGATAAGCCATTAGCTTCGGGGGTTTGAAGATGAGTCAAAGAAATAGCGAGTCTTATGAATTTGAATATTTTGAAAAATATTTCGGTGATGCCGCTAGTGTGACTCGAACTATTGAAGATTGCCCTTGCTGTCAAAGCAAACTCATCTTGAGCCATAGCGCAGATAGTGGTAGCTTGCTCGTCCATGAGAGTGCGCGCTGCTTTGATTGCGATTTCGACGGCAGAAAGCTCATTCATATCATGAATTAAATTGAGCGAGTCATGAAAAAAATTTGTTATTTATCTTCTTTTGCCCCAGGGCAACCAAAACTCTTTGACCTAGATGAGTCTGTTGATTGGATGGGGGAGTTGTTAACTGAGCTGAATGAAGAAATCTCAAAGAAAGAGCTGCAAGAGCTTGATGAAGAATTCTTTATTAGCTTTGAAGGTGAAGCTCTAAGGAAAACGACTGGTAAGTTAGAAGACCATGTTAAGTTTAGCGGTAAGTTATCAGCTGTGTTTGGTACAAAGTGTATTAACTCAGGCAGACCAATGGTTGATAATATTGAAATTGAAGTGAAGTTTGTGGTTATTGCAACAGAGTTGATAGCACGCTACGGATACGAAGAAGAGACCACGCTATTTGTAGATGATGGTGAATACGAGCTTTATACAACTGAGGATAACCGCTTTGACATCAAAGAGATTATCCACGAGTTTATTTGGCTAAATAAAGATCAATATCCAAGTTTAGAAAGTAAAGAAGACTAGCCAGCGACTCTAAAGCCTTGCTTGCGCTCGAGCTCCTCTGCTGCTTCTAAAGAAAGTCTGGCCCAAGGCATTTTTTCCAGCCTTTTCATTTCGATAGGCTCTTCCGTGACTTCACAGTAGCCATATGTCCCTTCATCAATCTTTCGAAGAGCGACATCAATTTCTCTAAGTCTTTTAATTTCTCTTTCACGCAGGCCAAAGCTTACGTTTTGGCTGATAACAACTTGAGCAAGATCGCCGTCTTCAGAGGCATCATCTGGTGAAATTTGAAGATCTTCCACTTGAGTATTTTTCATCGAGTTTAAAATTTGATTTTTAAAATCGATTAATTTTTTCTTTTGAGCTTGAATAAATTTAGTATCAAATGTGTTAGCCATTTTGCTAATCCCCCCGTGGTTAGAACGCCAACAATCTTACCACCAAGCTGAGTTTTTAGTATTCATGGGGATGAGCTTGCCTGTTAGAACTAGATAACAAGGGGTTGTAGACTGTCCTTTACGGACTTGGTGCCCACTATTTCAGTCATCTATTCCTCAGCAATTTTTATTTCTATGCCCCAACGATTAGCTTCTTGATCGAGTAGCTCTAGCAGCTCGCTTTTACTTAAAAGAATATCAACGATTGAAAACTTGCTCTTAGCTGTTATGACACAACCGTGTTCACACATCATATCTGAAGTATCAATGGCTACGAGATTAATTGGTTCTTTATTTTGAAAATTCGAATACCATTTAAAAAACTCTTGAACTTTAACTTTCAAAGCAGGTTTAAATTGCTTTGATTTTTCTTCGTTTTCTAAATTAAACAAGAATCGACCTGCATCCATTTGTTTTCCATTAATAGCAATATTAATGACACCTTTAGAGCAGATGCGAAGAGTATTGTTAAAACATTTTGGGCAATACATATTTCTTTCTTGTTAGCGCTTATATTATTGATAAAGTTCTATCATAATAACAGAAGTCGAGCTATCCAAGTTTTAAAAGGTAAATTATATGAATTTTGAGAGTAAGTTTATAAAAATGCATGACAATGTTGAGTTGCATACTCAGATAAGAGAAGTCGACAGTGAGTATTGGCTGATTGCGACTCACGGCATTGGCGAGCATTTAGAACGACACGCTTATCTCAGAGAATTAGTCGGTCGAGAATTTAATCTTTTTCAATATGATTTAAGAGGACATGGTAAATCTTTAGGGCAAGCTGCCAATATTCAAAACTTTGATCAATACCGAACAGATCTTAAATCAATCATCGATTTTTTACATGAACGTTATAAGATGAAAAAATTTGTCTTGTTTGGTCATTCAATGGGAGCTCTCATTACTGCCGGATTTGTTCAAAATGAAAAAGAAGAAAAATATCGAGCAAGTCTTGTTTATCTCAATGCTCCACCAGCTGGCTTTGCTCCACCTTTAGGATTAATCGTTGATAAAGTTTCACTGCCAATTTTTGAAAAAGTGGCAGGCTTAAATAGTAGCGTAAGACTAGGTGGCTTAGTTGATTTGAATTACCTATCACATGATCCAAATGTTAAAGAGAGATATATCAACGATCCGCTTAATGCTCTTAAACTTCATACAAAGCTTTTATTACAGCTTGCAAAAGATTCAAAGAAAACATTTTCAAAGCCAATTAACCCGGATTGTCCGGCTTTTGTTTCATGGGGAAGTGAAGATAAAATTGTGTCACCTGAGCACTTGAAAAAATATTTTTCGACTATCGAGAAAAACTTTGAAGTCAAAGAGTTTGTTGGTGCTTTCCATGAGATACATAACGAAGTAGAGAAATTTAAACTGCCATACTTTGACTATTTAAGTGCAAGTTTAAAAAAAGTCTTAACTAAAATACCATTTGAAGAGAATAATCATGAATGAATTAGCTAAAGAATTTATTGGAACTGGATTTTTTAGACTTGAAGCTGCTGGGAGACAATGGGGAATTCTTGAAGACGGAATTCATCATCAATTAAAATTTGATGAGCGCATCGTCGGTGACTTATTTGTTAGTGAAGATGTCTCTAAAGAAAATGTAGAGCTTTTTATTCATCATGCCGCGGCAGTTGTTCACGCAGGTGAGAAAAGAATAGATGAAATGTTAAAAGTGTTAGCGTGGCTTAGAACTGTAAAAGCTTTCGCTCCAGAAATATTTAATTGGATTGGTGTTTATTACAAATCAAGTTATTTGCTAGGTGAAAATTCTACGGACTTAGTTCTTGGCCCTTTTCTTGGTGAGCCAACCGATCATACTAGAATTCCAATTGATCGCGGTCTTTGTGGACTGGCCTTAAGAGAAGAGCGAGTGATTAACCAAGCTGATGTTCACGCCGATTCAAGACATATTGCCTGTTCTTTGAAAACAAAATCAGAGCTCATCGTACCGTTGCCGCTAAAAACTGAGGGTGGTTTTATCGCTGAGCTCGATATTGATAGTCACACGATATCGGCCTTTACTGCTGAGATTGAAGCCAAGGTAAATCAATTGTGTTTGGACTTTCCCTTATGATTTCAATATCTTAGTGCTATTTTGAATTATCGTTTTAGTCGCCTAAGGTGTTAATAAAACAGCATTTCCGTCCGATAAGTCTACTGAGGAGGCCTAGAATTTCTGGGCAGAATTTAAACCAGTAGGAGATCGGTGGCGGCAAATAAGCTAGACCTCGACATTGAATTTGAAGACGAAGATGAGTCCAAGCGCCTCGAAGAAGAACGCAAAAAGCGTGAAGAGGTCAAGGAAGTCAATCTAGAGTTTTCAGTTGAGCCTGATGAAGATGATGGCACGGACATCGGTGCGTCTTCAGGCGCTGCTTTGAAAAAAGCACAGGCAGAAGCTCGTCGTGCAGCACTAGAAAAGAAAAATGGTAACTCCTCTTCGACCCAAGCAAGTACTTCAAACGCCAACGTCGCTGATATGCAGGCCGCAAGACAAGCTCGTGCACCAGTTAGAGATCAGTCACAACCAAGTTTAAATACCAGTAAACCAGAAGCTTTCATTAACAATTCACCTACTAGACCTAGTGCCTCCTCACCGCAATATCGTCTAGGGGATGAGTTAAACTATGCGATCGAGTCTAACGCTTTATTAAATGCTGAAGTTCAAGCCAGAGTTCAGCTCGCTGTATCACAAGCTAAGACGGAAATCATCGCTAAGGCCGCACAAGAAGCCAAGTTACTTGAGCATAGAGTCGTTAAGCTACTAACTCAGGCACATGCTAAAGCACCTGGGGCTAAAGCTGAATTAATGGCGATTAAGAAAATGCTTAACGAACATGCTGAGGCAAAAAATCTGATTGAAACTAACGAGCCACAAGTTGAACAAGTGGCCTCGCCAGTTAAAAAGAAAAGCTCAGCTTCTTGAGCCTAATGATTCTAAATGTTGAACACGTATAAGAGCCGGTGGATGTGAATGATACCAAGAGCTATAGATTGAATCTGGAGTTAATGTATTGGCATTTTCTTTATAAAGTTTCACAAGAGCTGTAATTAAATCATTTGCCTGTGAATAAGTTGCTGCAAATTCATCTGCCTCAAATTCATTCTTTCTAGACATCCAAGCTGAAAGCGGAGTCATAGGAAAGGTAAATACGCCTGCGACTAATGAAAATAATATAAGCGCTTTAGCGTGAGTAATATCACCAGCATTCATACCATCGAAAAATGGCTGCCAATTCGCAAGTTGACCAAGAACCCAAAAACCTATCAGGCTCATGATTAAGGCCTTCGCCATACCTTTAATAATATGTTTTTTCTTAAAGTGACCAAGCTCGTGTGCCAAAACGGCTTCGACTTCACCAGGTTCTAAACTCTTAAGTAATGTATCAAAAAAGACAATACGTTTACTTTTTCCAAAACCAGTAAAATAAGCATTGCCGTGGCTACTTCTCATTGAAGCATCCATGACAAACAAGCCGTTACTTTGAAACTCTGTACGAGTCAGAAGTTTTTCAACACGATCCTTTGTTTCACCGTCTTCCATTGGATAAAACTTATTAAACAATGGTGCAATGAAAGTAGGGTATGCCCAAACGATAGTAAGCTGTACTGCTGTCATAAAGGCCCACGCATAAGCCCACCAAGAATCACCAAGTGCGTTCATGATCCAAAGAATTCCAAGAATTAGCGGAACACCAATAAGAATGCCAAGTACGGTTCCCTTAAGCATATCGATGATAAAAGTCTTTGGTGTTGTTTTGTTAAAACCAAATCTCTCTTCAAGTACAAAAGTTGAATAGATCGATTGAGGTAAACTAAGAACACCGTTGATCACACTAAAAAAGACGATGAATAAAACACCTTGCCATAGTGTGGACTCAACGCCTGTTTGGGCAACTAAAGTATCTAAAGATTTTAATCCACCACCAAGTGTCCAAACTAAAAGTATAAAGACTTCAATCAAACTAAAAAATTGTGAGGTATTAAGTTTTGCTATGGTGTAGTCAGCGGCTTTTTGATGATCACCTAGAGTGATAGTGTGACTGAATTTTTCTGGAACTTTATCTTGATTCTTTCTGATATTATTTTTCTGTCTTGAATCAAGCCAAGCTTCAATGAGTCCCTTGGAAACTAAGAGGACTAAAAAAACTTTAGTAAAGATTTCTGCGTGCGACATAGCGGCTCCTTAAGTGAGCTTATTATAAGGGGGAAAAGGGTATAAGCAAAGCCGCGTTAAGGTCTTTAAACTGAAAAATTGTGCAAAACAGCGAAGCGTTGAAGGAACACTAAACAACCGCTATGATTCGGTCATGCAACCTAAAATACATCAAATTTTTGCTGAAAATAGCTTAAGAAATTTTAACTATATCGTTGAGTCCAAAAACGGCTTTGTTATCATTGATCCATATGATGCTAAGCAAGTCACTGCGGCCCTCGGCAGCAATCCTAAAGTCATCGCTCTTATTAATACTCATGAGCACCACGATCATATTCGAGGCAATAAAGAGCTCAAAGAGCGCTTTGGTTGCCAAGTTTTAGTTCACAAGAATGCTTTAAGCGTAGTGCCTGAGGCTGATCGCGCACTAAGCTCCAAAGAGCTTATTGATCTTGGCGCCGGTTGGAATTTAGAAGTGATCGATACTCCAGGCCATACCTTTTCTCATTTATGTTTGTTGTTAAAAAACGAAGACAAAGTGAAAGCGGTTTTCTCAGGCGATACCATGTTTAATGCAGGAGTTGGGAATTGCCACAATGGCGGCGACCCAAGCGTGTTATTTGAAACCATCAGAGACTATTTTAAAACTCTGGATGATGAGGTCGTTCTTTATCCAGGACACGATTATTTAAGAAATAACTTAGGCTTCACGCTCGATCGAGAACCAACGAATTTAGAAGCAAAGCGTTGGCAGGAAAAACATCTTCTTGTGGATCAAAATAAAGAATTTTTCCAAACAAAAATGAAAGATGAAAGGTTGATTAACACTTTTCTAAGATTAGATCAGCCATCCGTCATCGACAATTTGCCAAATCATGTCCAAGATGAAAAAGCAGTTTTTATTACGTTAAGAGAACTTAGAAATAAATGGTAGGAATTTATGGCCAACTTAAAAATCAATAGCGCAGCACCAGCCTTTTCTTTAGTAAATCAAGATGCACAAAAGGTGTCTTTGAAAGATTATAAGGGAAAGAAAAATGTCATTCTTTATTTTTACCCAAAAGCGATGACTCCCGGGTGCACAACACAAGCGTGTGGCTTAAGAGATTCAAAAAAGAAATTAGTGACGGCCGATAGTGTGGTCTTAGGTGTAAGCCCAGATGCGCCAGATAAGCTGACTAAGTTTATTGCTAAAGAAAAATTGAACTTTGATTTACTCAGTGATCCAGATCATAAAATTGCAGATAAATACGGTGCTTGGGGTCCAAAAAAATTCATGGGCAAAGAGTATGACGGAATTTTGAGATCCACGTTTATCATAGGTAAGGATGGCAAACTCAAACACATCATGGCAAAGGTTAACACCAAGACACACCACGACGATGTTTTGAATTGGATCAAAGAAAATTTGGACTAAGTCCTTATTATTACGATAATAATTTTAAACACTTAGCAAATGGAACTTCTCGAAGCGTCCTGCCTTTGATAGAAAAGCGCATTCACTTTGGAGGGTTCCATGGCCAAGCTTATTCTCATCATTTCATTAGTATTGTTAAGTTCTTGTTCCTCTTCCTCTAAAGCCAGCTCAAACAGCCTTGGATTCAGTTCAGGAAGTCAAATTGAGATTATGTCTTATAACGTAGAGAATCTGTTTGATACTTTACACGATGAAGGCAAAGACGATTGGACGTTCTTACCTTCAAAGTTTCAAGGCAAAAATGAAGCTTGCGCAGAAGTTAAATATAAAAAATATAGAGATGAATGCTTTGAAACTGATTGGAATGATGAAAAACTTGATACCAAGCTTGAGCAAATAAAAGATGTACTAACTCGTGAAAGATCAGCTCTTCCCGATGTTTTAGCCCTTGTCGAAATTGAAAATGAGAACGTTATCTCACTGCTCGCAAAAAAACTTGGTTACAGTCAATATACCGTTTCTAATTCACCAGATAAAAGAGGAGTTGATCTGGCTCTTCTTTGGAATGATAAAAAATTAAAAAATATTTCAAAAAAAGAACTTGAAGTTAAAAGTTCAGCACTGAAAGACAGACCGACTCGAAATATTTTAGAAGTTGAGTTTATTGTAGCCGGAAAGTTTCCTTTAACCGTTTTTGTAAACCATTGGCCTTCTCAAGCAAATAAAAATGAATCTCGTATTGATGCTGCAAAAATCATGATGAAAAGAGTTAAAGAAATTCAAAAGAAAAACTCTCAGATGGCGATTGTTTCTACAGGGGACTTTAACGTAGCGGATACTAACAGACCGGACCCATTCTTTAGCGTGGTTGAAGCTCAGGGGTTACTTGATGTTCATAGCTTAGTCATGGAGAGTAAGGACTTAGACTATAGAGTCAAAGTCACTTATCCTCTTGGGACATACTTCTACAGTAAGACAATGCAGTGGAATCTACTTGATCGTTTCTTTATTTCAAAAAATCTCAATGATGGAAAGGGACTAGATCTTCTGATTAAAAGCTATCAGATTTATGCTCCTAAGTTCATTACAACTCAACATGAATATAGCTATAAAACGGATCATCATTACGGAACAACTGTACAGGGAGTTCCAAAGCGTTATGAGCACAATACTTCAAGAAGCTCAAAAGCAGGGTACTCTGATCACTTTCCAATTATCATGAAGCTTAAGTACTAATAAAACTACTTAAGTTTTAATTCTTCAAAAGCTTGTAGAAAACGTTTTGCTATGAGCTTTGAGTTTAAATAAAACCACTCAGATGAGCGTCGATCATTTTGAGCTTCATAAAGTTTGTGATGTCTCGCCATGAACGCAACTTGTATTTTTAATACAGCTTCTCGTGCATCAGCATCAACTTTATTTAGATTAATATCTTCTTTTGTTCTTGAACGAACTTGATACTGCTTTTCATTAAGTTCAATCTCTTCAAAATAAACGGGAAGCTCGCCCCAAATATTTTTTGCCAGACTTGTAAGCTCAAGAGGTGTTTGAGAAGTTGTGGAAAATAATGTTGCAGGAGTGGCTCGTTGTTTTAATTCAATGATATCAAACTGTGATGCCTGATCTTCGACAAGGACCCAGTAGCGATTAAGTCCGCCGCTGCCTCCATCGTCTTTTAGATAAGTAGCTACATCATAAACTTTAACGGCAGAAAACTTTTCAACGACAACTTCTGATATTTTAGTTTTTAGCTCATTGCTTGTAGCAATGACTTCATCATCTAAAATGAAATGGTAATCTATTGTATGTTTCTTTAAATTCTTAAGGCGTTTTTTCTCAAGGTCTTCGACTAGGGATGCTGGCATATCGGGAACATCAGGAGTGCCATCAAGGTGCGCGATATAATAGCTGATAAGATTTTGTATCTGATCATTTGAAAGACTAAAAAAATGTAGGCTAGAAAAGTAGCGAAGAGCATCTAAGGGAAGGGGACAAAGTCCGGAGTCATCTAGGTCATTAAAGAGATATTTAGTATCCTTTTCAAAAAGGATAAAACCAAAGTTATCGATATGGCCGTCACCTAAACATATACCTTCTTTGGCTGATTCAACTAATTTAATATCTTTATAGTACGAGATAGGAAAAGATCGATAAAACATGAGCGGCGATTCTAGTGATTCACTTAATTTATTCTTAAAGTTTTCATCACTTAAAAAATCATAGTCCTCTCTTAATTGTGACTTCGTCATTTTAGCGGTTCTAAATTCTAAGTCGTTTCCAACTAAGTTTTTATCAACGCATGAGCTAAACAGAATTAAGATGATGAGATATTTCATAATGAATCAATCTCTTTATAGAACTTATCTTTTACATCTTGACTTAAAAACGAAGCCTTAAATGAATTTTTGGCAAGAGTTTTAAGTTCTTCTTTTGAAAGATCAAGAGCCTTTTGGGTGCCGACAAAGTTTTCGCCTAGGTAGCCGCCAAAATAGGCTGGATCATCCGCATTAATCATCGCGACCAGACCTTTGTTAAGAAGGTTTCGTAAATTATGATCTTTAAGATTTTCGAAAACTTTAAGTTTTACATTTGAGTACGGGCAAACAGTTAATGGGATTTGATGCTCTTTTAAATAAGCTACAAGTTTTTCATCCTCAAGACAGCGAACACCATGATCAATTCTTTCAACTTTTAACAAATTGAGAGCTTCCCAAATGTATTCAGCAGGACCTTCTTCTCCAGCATGAGCTACAGTTTTAAATCCTTCGGCCATTGCTTTTTCAAAAACCTGTTGAAATTTAACTGGCGGATGACCAACTTCAGAAGAGTCTAATCCAACGCCAATAATTTTATCTTTATGTCTAATGGCATGTTCTAAAGTTTTAAAAGCTTCTTCTTGAGATAAATGTCTTAAAAAGCACATGATAATATGTGAAGTAATGCCAAGTTTCTTTTCACCATCTTTTAGTGCTGCATGAATACCATTGATGGAAACATCAAAAGGAATATTGCGATCGGTGTGGGTTTGTGGATCAAAAAAGATTTCCGTGTGGCGAACATTATCTTCTTTGCATCTAAGAAGGTATTCCCAAGTCAGATCATAAAAATCTTGTTCTTTTTGTAAAACGCCAGCACCTTCATAATAAATATCTAAAAAAGATTGAAGGTTATGAAATTGGTAAGCATTTCTGATTTCTTCAACAGATTTATATTTTAATGAAATATTATTTCTTTGCGCCAATTTGAACATCAGTTCAGGTTCAAGTGATCCTTCTATATGAAGATGAAGTTCGGCTTTTGGAAGTTTGGAGATGAAATCTTGCATAATATCCTCGTCTTTTATCGATAAACAGAAAGAATGGTAAGCCCAGTTGCTTTTGTTAGTCGAGTTTCTATTTCTTTTGCTCTTTCAGGGCTAATGACTTTAAGCTCACGCACTTCGTAGTCAAAAATAGCTTCATGATTGCCACGATTTTCTCTATGCCAGCTTAAAGGGTAGGGACGTTTTGGCGTATTAAGTTGCACAGCACTTGGATTAATCTTTTTTAAGATGGCAGCGTATTCGTCAAACTCTTTATCATTCATCGGCATAAACATTGATTGAATCTCAATATCGCCGTCATAAACTTTTTTTAATTCTAAAATACCACTAATGACACTTGATAAAGTAATTCCTGATGCTGGACGATTAACTCTTGAAAAGAGTTCTTCATCAGCGGCATCAATTTTTACGATGATCTTATCTAGCTTCACTAAAGCATCTCGAACTGATTGATGATGAAGCTCCGTCGCATTAGTTAAGATATATTGTGGAAGAGTAGGTGCAAGAGTTCTGATTCCATCAATGATGTCACTTAAATTACTGGCAAGAGTAGGCTCCCCAGAACCCGAATAAGTAATGACATCAATTTCGGTATTGGCATCAAGCTTCTCTTTTAGATCATCTAAGATTTTTTGCGTTGGAACGTATTCTTTATGAAGACTAGTAATGTCTTGAATATGACCCAGCTGACAATAAACACAATTAAAGGAGCAAGTACTTGTTTCAAAAATCGGATCGATCCCTAAAGACAGTCCAAATCTCCAAGATTTGACCGGGCCATAAACAGTTTTTGAATTGACGAAATTGCTCATGAGCGATTTTCCTCTAAAATTTCTAGCCCTTCGACGGTCCCAATTAAAAAATTAATCAGTCTTTTTGTTTCATTATACATGGTCCTATCGCCCCGTAGGACCATATCTCTGGTCATATCACCACGCGTGTGGGCCAAAGTTGAGTAAAAACATAGACCTTCGTTAGCCTCGAAAACAAAGTATACAAAGGACGATTGGGCTTTTGGCATGCGCAAATGAAAGCGAAACATGTCTGGTAGTAGTGGTGGGTCTAGTTCAAATTCAACTTCGTTCATGAGCTGAGATTATCCCCGACAAAGACAGTCGTCAAAGCCCACTTGCTTGAAATCGTTGACGCACGTTGGACACGGAGTATAATAAAGTGGTCGGATAACTCATTGGAATTTTTATAATTTTAGATGAGTCCATCTTAGCGACGTCATGGAGGACGATGCAGTGAAAGGATTGATTACCCATTATAGGTTTTTTGCACTGGTATCTTTACTCAATTTAGGTGGATGTGCATGGCTTCAATCGCGTCAATCACTGTTTGGTAATGACGAGGCATCTCCTGAAGAAAAGCCTGTCGCCACAACGGTCCCTAAAGATCAGTACGACCAATTACTTCAAAAATACGAAGCCCTTCAAACACAATTTCAAGTCAAAGAAGCTAAGGTTGATGATGATGCCATGATGGGCGTTGCATCTGGAGATGCTGATGCTACTGGTGAAGCGCTTCTTGGTGATCTACAAAAAGCAGGCTCTGGAGAATTAGCTGAAACTGTTGATGTCTTTAGCCAAACCAATGGATCTTCTGCAGCTAAAGCCGTCGTTAATTCTGATGACTATAGCTCTGTTGATGTTGAAGCACAGATTCGTAATCTTCAAACTGCTGAGCAACTTGTTGCTCAAAATAAATTTGATGAATCGCTTAACTTATTAAAGCCACTTGAAAGATCTCCTGTAAGACAAATTCGAGTTAGAGCTCGTTACCTTGTTGGAGAATCTTTGTTTAAGCAAGGTGACTATGATCTATCAATGCAAATCTTTGAAGAGATTATTGAAAAAGATGCCTTTTCAGGAACAGTGATTAAAGCACTTGGTAGATTAATCGTTTGTTCGGAAAAACTAAAATTAGAAAAGAAGAAAGAACGTTATTATTCTTTGCTTCATGATTTTTTTGAATCCACTATTTAGGACGCTGATTGAAGAAGCTTGAGCTAAGAACATTAATCGTTTTGGTAGGTATGTTGGCCATGCAAGCGCCAAGCTATGCTCAAGACCTTGATTCATTAGAATTACTCGAGCCTGATGATGCTAAACTACTTATCGATGAAGGCTTAGAGAAAACTACGATTGATCTTTCAAATCTTGAAGAGATGGATGAAATTCAATCTCTCAAAGAAGATATTGATCAAAGTCCCGGAGCTACTCAAAAAGTAGAAGTTCCAGGTGACGTCTTAAACTTTAAAGCAGCTAAAAAATCTGAGGAGTCTTCTGAGGCTCCGATATCTAAAATGGAAAGCATTGATCCTGAGATGGTCATCGATGAGTCGATAAAGATTCTTAACGCTGAAGATGCGATTGCAAGTGAAAATAGTAACTCCAATAAACCTCAGATCTTTGATATTGGTAACGAAGAAAAAAATCTTTTAAATCTTGCTAAATATGTTGAAGGAAAAATACCAGATGCAGAGTGGGATGAAATTGCAACCAAGGCCCAGCTTGATCGTTATGTTATTCAACAAGATGATTGGCTTTGGAAAATTTCGCAAAAACTCTTTGGTTCGGGTTTTTACTATTCAAAAATTTGGTCGTTAAACCCTCAAATTACCAACCCACATGAAATCGAACCTGGTATGACTCTACTTTTTGACACTGGTAGTGCTGAAAAAATGCCAGATGTTAAAGTTGGAGCTTTTGAAGAGAATCCACTTGAAGAAAAGAAGTCTGCCATTGGCGGAGAACAACTTTTTGATTTTAAAGAGTTTGGAGACAATACCAGACCAGATTGGATCGAAGAGAGAAAAAAATTAATTACTGAGGGAACGTATTTTCAATACGCCTCAGAAGAAACATACGAAGACTTGGCAAGTATTGGCAATCAGTCATTGGTTCGTGAATACGAAAAATACGAGCCACCTATCCCTGATATCCTTATTGAAGAACCTAATGATCAGTACGATAGTACTGGTTTTGATAAGAGTTCTAGAATTAGTTATCAAATTAAAGAAGGCTTCTTTCTTAATACTTTCGTCACAACAAATATCATTCAAGACTTAGGTTTTGTTGAAGCGATGAAAAATGAAGCCGTTTTTGTGCAAAAGTTTGACAGTATTTATGTAAACTTTGATGAATCTGTACGCGTTAAACCAGGTGATCTCTTCTCCATTTATCTTCCTGAAGGAAAAGTTCAAAATAAAATTTCTGATAGAGAAGGTTATCGTTATACGATCGGTGGTCAGATTAAGGCCATTCGTAAGATTAATAATCTTTGGGAATGTTATGTTGAAGACCTTACGGGTTTAGTTCAAAGAAAAGATAGAATCACCGTCTTTACTCCAAAAATTAATAAAATCATCCGCACCTTTAATCCAAGACGAATTGAAGCAGCGATTATTGATACCTATCAAAACGACAGTAAAGGAATATCTTTTGGTGATGTCGTCTATCTTGATCGCGGTCGAGCTGACGGCGTGGAGATGGGATCAGTATTTCAAGCCTATTCATTTACAGATCGTGGCACAGAAAAAAGAATTACTATCGATCCAACCTATAAAGTTGGAGAGTTAACAGTTATCAGTCTGACTGATAATTTTGCTACTGCTTTAATTTCACAATCTTCGAATGAAATGACAGTCGGTCAGTTAGCCTTCACTAAGACTGAAGAAGATGCGGCACGCGCTCTTCGAGTTAAACAACAAGCTGTTCTTGGCGATGTTTCAAAACTTGAAGGTAAGGCCCTTGATGAGCTCGATGTTGAGCTTAATCTCGATAAACTTTCTGATGACCTGTTGCGTGAGGCTGATAAAGTTCAATTAACTGAAGACGAACTTCAAGAGCTAGAAAGACAAGAGCGTGAAAAAAGTATCATTCGTGATCATGAGCGTGATCTTGAAGAGCTTGAAAAACTTGAGGCAGAGCTAGAGTCGAGCGAGAAGGCTCTAAACGAAGCTAAGGTCGATGAAGACAAGTTCTTAGAGCAACAAAACCTTGATGAAGTTGAGAACAAGAAGAAGAAGGATCCGAACGCTTTTGAAAATCTTAACGAAGTTGAAAAAGAAGTTGGACTTAAATTTATGGAAGAAGATCTTAATTCTAAGGACAATCCATACGGTCTTACTGAATTCGATCTTGAAGAAATCGATGAGTTGTTGAATACTGGACAACAATAAAGATAACTTTTATGTTATCTGCCCGATTTAATTGATTTCTATTATTGCAGAGGCATAAGTGACTAAGAGCGCAAAAAAGGTTACCGCTAAAAAAGTGGTATCTAAAAAGAAGACTGCTAAGAAAAAGGCAACAAAACCGTCGCCTAAAAAAGCAGCAAAAAAGACAGCTAAGAAAGTTGCCTCAAAAAAAGTTACTAAAAAAACTTCAAGCTCAGAGAGCGCGGCGTCAAAAGTTAAAGGCGATTACGATCTTGTGATCGTGGAATCTCCATCTAAAGCAAAAACGATTAAAAAATATCTAGGCCGTGGTTATCAAGTTGTTGCTTCCAACGGACACATCAAAGATCTTCCAAAAAGTAAGTTGGGCGTCGATATTAAAGATGACTTTGAAATTGATCTTGTTCCCATTACTGGTAAAAAAGATAAAATTGAGCGTATTCAAGAATTAGCGAAGGATGCCAACCAAATTTATCTTGCGCCCGATATGGATAGAGAGGGAGAGGCAATTGCTTTTCACCTTTGTGAAGAAATCAATTCTAAAAAGAAAAATATCCACCGTGTGGTCTTTAACGCTGTTACAAAAACAGCCGTTCAAAATGCTATCGCTAATCCAGGTATCTTGAACCAAGAGATGTATGATTCACAAAGAACCAGACGAGTTCTCGATCGTTTAGTGGGTTATAAAATTTCTCCAATCCTTTGGGATAAAGTTCAGCGCGGAATTTCAGCTGGTCGTGTTCAGTCTGTTGCCTTGAGAATTATTGTTGAAAGAGAAGATGAAGTTAAAGCTTTTGTGCCTGAGCAATGGTTTTCTATCCACGGTGAAATGAGCAAAGATAAAAATGCTTTTGAAATCAAGTACTACGGTGAGACAGCTTCAAAGAAAGATGATCTAACTGATCAAAAAATTGTCGATAAAATTGTTAAAGATGTTAAAGGCAAAAACTTTACTGTCGTTGATGTCAAAAAACGTGAACGTAAACAAAATCCAACTCCACCATTTACAACGTCAAAACTTCAGCAGGAAGCCGCCAACAAACTAGGCTTCACAGCTAAGAAAACAATGATGGTTGCGCAAAAGCTCTATGAAGGTATTCAGCTTCGTGATCACGGCATGCAAGGTCTGATCACTTATATGAGAACAGACAGTGTGCGTACCGAGCCAGAAGCGCTTCAAAATCTTGTTGATTACGTTGGTAAGAAGTACGGCAAAGACTATCTTCCAAGTGAACCCCATATTTATAAAAAGAAGGGTAGCAATAAAGTTCAAGATGCCCACGAAGCGATTCGTCCAACATCTTTAACTTTTTCTCCAGATGAAGTTCGTGGAGATCTTGAGCCAGATCAGCAAAAATTATATGAATTGATTTGGAATAAATTTGTATCATCTCAAATGTCTCAAGCCATTATTGATCAAACGTCTGTGACCTTTGAAAATGCAGGCCATTTCTTTAAGGCCAATGGCTCTATAATTAAGTTTGCTGGCTTTAGAACTGTTTATCTTGAAGCGGCGGCCGAGAAATCTCAGCGTCGTGGTGGTGAAGACGATGAGAGCGCTAATGATGAATCTGATGTTAAGTCAGGCATCTTACCTGAAATTGAAAAAGGTGAGAGTATTAAGTGTTCAAAAGATCCAGCCGCTCAAGAGCATTGGACGAGTCCTCCACCACGATATAATGAAGCTTCGATTGTTAAGGATATGGAAGAAAAAGGTATTGGTCGTCCATCGACTTATGCTTCGATTATTTCGAATATTCAAGATCGTGGTTACGTTGAAAAAATAGAAAATCGATTCATGCCAACAGAGCTTGGAATGGTTGTTTGCAAAATGCTAGTTGAAAGCTTTCCAAAAGTGATGGACATCAGCTTCACTGCTAAAATCGAAGAGCAGCTTGATAAAATTGAAGAAGGTGAGATCAATTGGAAAAAAGTTCTAAGAAGTTTTTGGAATGATTTCGAGATCACACTAGAGCGCGCTAAAGAAGAGATGAAAAATCTCAAGAAGCAGCAGATTCCAACAGGTATCAATTGTACAAAATGTGATAACGGTGAATACCTCATTAAATGGGGGAGAAACGGTCAGTTCCTAGCCTGTACCAATTATCCTGATTGCAATAGTACTCACGATTTCAAAAAAGATTTAGCAGGTAAGATTCATATCCTTCCTAAAGAATTCTTCCATGATGACTGTCCAACTTGTGGTAAGCATCTTGAAGTTAAAACTGGAAAGTACGGTCGCTTCGTTCGTTGTGAAGAATACCCAACTTGCGATACAACTCTTCCATATACACTAAACGTTCATTGTCCTGAGTGTAAGGTTGGAAAGTTTGCTGAGAAAAAGTCACGTTATGGTAAGTTCTTTTATGGCTGTACCAGTTATCCTGATTGTAATAACGCTATGTGGGCACCACCTATAGAGCATCCTTGTAAAGGTTGTGGCTACCCAATCATGATTGAGCGTGAAACCAAACGTGATGGTAAACATTTTCAATGTCCTAAGTGTAAGCATAAAGAAGATAGAGATGATGAAGAGGTCTTAGGTGAGGAAGCGGTTTGAAACGTTTAATCTCAGCATGGCATGCTAGTCCAGGCCCCGTTACTCTTCATGATTATATAACTCTTTGGTTGAAAGCTTTTTTAATGGGAATTGCGGATCTGATTCCTGGTGTTTCAGGCGGCACCATTGCCTTTATCACTGGAATTTATGATCGTCTTTTAGGAGCAGTTGCTTCTGTAGATAAAGAAGCCATTACCTTTCTCTTAAAAGGTCAGATTTTTAAATTTCTCTCTAAAATTCACCTAAGATTTATCGCAACAGTTGCAAGTGGTATCTTGCTTGCTATTTTCTCACTCGCTTCCCTCATGCATTGGCTTTTAGTGAATCATCCAATTCCAACTTGGGGGGCTTTTTTTGGTTTAATCACCGCTTCAATTCCCGTCTTGTATAAGAGTCTACCTGATCCCAAAGCGATATTGACTTGGTTTTGGATTTTAATCGGAACGCTCTTTGGCTATGTTGTTGTTAGTCTTATTCCAGTCGATACACCAAGCAGTTCATGGTTTATTTACCTTTGTGGCGTTATCGGAATCACCGCCATGATTTTGCCTGGCATTTCAGGTTCATTCTTACTGCTCATTCTTGGGAAATACGAATTTATTACTGGGGCCGTCAAAGCACCTTTTGTAGAAGGTAATCTTCAAATTTTAATTATTTTTGCTTGTGGTACAGCCACGGGACTTTTAGGTTTTTCTAAGATTTTAAAATGGTGTCTTGATAACTATAAGAATAGTACGATGGCTTTTTTGACAGGAATCTTAGCTGGCACATTAAAGAAAGTTTGGCCGTGGAAAGAAACCCTAGAAAGTATTGTGATTCGTGACAAGGTAAGAATCTTAAGAGAAGCAAATATCTTTCCAAGTTCATTTGGAAGTGAAGAGATCTTGGCCGTAGTCTTAGCGATTATCGGCTTTGGACTCGTTCTGTTTCTGGAAAGTCGCTCAAAGACAAAAGCGATCGCATGAAACCACTCATTCTAGCTTCAACTTCTAAATATAGACAGTCTTTGTTGCAAAAACTGCATTTACCTTTTGAGGCTATAGCTCCTGAGGTCGATGAAGGGCAGTTTAAAAAAAATATTTTATCGCCACTTGAGCTAGCTCAACTTTTGGCCAAAGAAAAATCCCAGGCCATCGCTAAGAAGTTTCCACACGCAGTAGTGATTGGTAGTGATCAAGTTGCTTGTGTTGATCAAATAATATTAGATAAGCCTGGTAATCACGAAAATGCTTTAAAACAATTACAATTAATGAATAATCGTGAGCATTATCTCTATACGGCGGTTTGTTTAAGCTTTGACGATAAAACCATAGAATTTGTAGATACAACGACGCTTTTGATGAAAAAATGCACAGATCTTCAACTTAATCGTTACTTAAAAATAGATCAACCTTACGACTGTGCTGGTAGCTATAAAATAGAATCACTTGGTATCACCTTATTTGAAAAAATTGATTGCCAAGACTTTAATGCCATCACTGGTTTACCGCTCATTAAATTATGCCAATACTTGAGCGAAATTGGGTATGAATTGCCTTAAGCTTGGAATTTCGTATTTCCAAAGTATACTTTTGATATGAGTGATACTGAAAAATCTTATAGTCTCGTTATTCTTGCCAAAGTTAATCCCGAGCGAGAACTCCCAACTGATATTTATTTAAAAATTGATCAAAAATATATTCGCTTTCGTGGTCAAGGGGATGTGATTGGCGCCGAAAAATTTGATGATTTCATGCAAAAGGGACTAGAGGGAATCTACGTTCTGGCTGATGAAATTATGATTTTTTTAGATTGGATTACGAATATTCGAGATGAAGAAATTAATGAAACATTAAAAGAATCTAGCGATGATACCCGTGAAATCGTCACTTCGATGTATGATGTTAAAGAAAAGGTTTATGAAACTTTTTTAAATAGTGAGTTGAATGAGGAAGTTGTTGAAGAGCTTCAAGAACAAGTTAATGATTTTGTAAGTAAAGTTAAAGAACAACCTTTTTCAAAGCAAACCATCGCAGCTTTGATTACTCGAAACTCAACTCTCGCCGATCACTCAGTCAATGTTGCCAACCTTTCAGTTTATCTTGCGATGGTGATGGGTCATGGACATCAGCTTGTCCTTGAAAATATTTATCTTGGGGCAATTTTACATGACCTAGGAAAGGCAAAAGCGGGACTGACAGAAATTGGTTCGGGTGATGGCAGGTTTATGTCTCAGGCGATGCAAGGACACCCTGAGCTATCTGTTAAAGTTATTCGTAAATCAAAAGGTTTACCTGATGCTGTTTATAAAATTATTTTACAGCATCATGAGCAGTTCAATGGTTTTGGATATCCAGCGGGTCTACATGGCGATGATATTTATGAGATGGCACAAATCGTATCTATTGCTAACGTCTTTGATAATATTCTTTATGAAAACCGACAGCTTCCAAGAAAACAAGCATGGGAGCTAGCAATTAAGAAAATTGAGCTTGGTAAAGAACGCTATTGGCATTCTAAATTTTTCCCTAGAGTCGTCGATGCTCTTAAACTGGCTAAGCAGATTTAATTTCAAAAGACTCTATTGAAACTTTCTTTTCATTTTTAATATCGATAACGCCTATCATTTTCAAGATTTTCATGACAGCGAAAGTTGGGTCAAATTCAAACCAGCGTGTTGCAAAATTACTTCTATTTGGATAACGATGATGATTATTTTGAAATAATTCGCCCATGGCCAAAAAATCAAAGGGCAATGAATTTTTACTAAGATCATTTGTATTATGATTTCTATAGCCATATTTATGACCGCACCAGTTGACGATAGCGCCGTGAATCGGTCCCATCAAAAAATGAATAGGTAAGAGTAGGAACCAATGCCAAGAAGGGGCAAATACTAGGTAGATGAAAAAATAGATGGCACCAAATACGACTCGCGACATCCAGTGATCACCAATTTTTTCTAGAGTCTCCCAGTGAGAGCATTGAGCGCTGAAACGGCTATTAAACTCATGCTTGCCATCTAATATGGCCATATACTCTTTTGCTGTTTTTAACATCATTTGAGTTAAGTTCTTTGCCATATGTGGAGAGTGTGGATCAAGCTCGGTATCTGAATAGGAATGATGCGCCTTATGCATAATGGCATAGGCGGTTGGATTTAAGTAAGAAGATCCTTGAGATAGAAAAGTTAAGAGATGCACAACTTTTTCAGTCTTAGGGGTCATTTCGTACATGCCGTGGGCGCCAAAACGGTGAAGATAAAAGGACTGAAAAAACAATGAGCTAAAATAATGCACGATAAAAAAAACGATAATAACTTCCATAGATCCCCCAGGGTCATGGCTATTTTATCGTGAGAGTGATGAAATTTTGAGAAACAATTCTTAGATATCGGCAACTTACAAAACTTTTACGATTCTAAATGCTCAATATTATGTGACTGGTAAATTTGAAGGTCAAAAGCTAAACTTTATTTCTAGAATTAATAAGCGAGCAAATATGAAAACTCTTGATCAGTGGTTAGTTGAATATTCAGTGAGTCATCAACATCCAACGAATAAACAGATCCATAATATATGTGTCCCCCTCATTATGTTTAGTGTTCTAGGTTTAGTTTGGTCGATTCCTACACCAGAACTATTTCAAAATTCAATGCTTCTTAATTGGTCAGTCTTTTTTAGTACCATTTGTATGATTTTTTATTTTTCACTAGGTATTAGCACGGGTCTTCTTATGCTGGCTTTTTTAGTTCCTATGTTAGTCGGTGTGTATGCGTTGGATAGTTTTGGACTTTCTGTGCTGTGGATTTCAGTTGTAGTTTTTGTTGTTTCTTGGGTAGGACAATTTATAGGTCATAAGATTGAAGGAAAGAAGCCTTCATTTTTTCAAGATATTCAATTTCTTTTGATTGGACCACTTTGGGTTTTTAGAAAAGTCGTCTCTTAGCCGAACTTAACACCAATTTTAAAAGTTTCTAGAATTTCACCTTCAACTTGTCTGACGGCAACGACCTCACCATACAATTCTTTTGGTAATAACTTAGCATCAACATGGGTGACTTTAATTTTGTCTCCTGTCGCAAATTCGGCTGGATCATGAACCATGAATCCCATGCCACCGGCAGAGATATCGTAAAGAGTAAAAACATCCGATCTCGTGACTTTACTTTCAGCTCCAAGTTTATCAATGCCTACTAATTGGCCTTCTTTGGCCTGTGATCTTGGGGCAATTCTTTTGTGCTTATTCTTGTCTTCATTTTCACGCTCAACAAGTTCAATTTTTTCCAAGAATTCTTTGGATAGTATGTTGAGCCTAGCAGGTAAGGGGATCGTGATAAAATCTTTCTCTAATTCTCTAACCGGTGTTTTGATAGCAAAACCTCGATCAGAACAAAATAAAAAAATCTCTGAGCCTTTAGTGAATCGAAAACCATCTGAGTTATTTGGAAAAACGATAATGGTTTTTTTGATAGGGTCTACTTTTTTTATAGTGATGAAATGGACGGGACGTTTGCCATTTTGATCTACATTTTGTTGCCAGGCCCATAGGTTTTTGCGGCTTCTAGCGAATTCTTTAAAAATGCCAATGATCTCTAAATCGTCGGTAATGAATTTCTTCTCAGTTTCCATATCGATACTTATCGAATTTTTTTACTCAGACTCAAGAAGAATTATGTAAAAAAAAAAGCCGGGAATAAATCCCGGCTCATTATTTACGCTAAATTTTTGTTCGCGAAATCCCAGTTAACTAGATTCCACCAAGACTCTAAGTATTTTGGTCTGGCATTGCGGTAATCGATATAATAAGCATGTTCCCAAACATCAACAGTAAGAACTGGCTTGTGACCAGTTGTTAATGGGCAAGCTGCGTTTGAAGTATTAACGATTTCAAGTTCACCAGACTTATTTTTAACAAGCCAAGTCCAACCTGAGCCAAAGTTTGTGGCAGCTGACTTAGTGAAGGCTTCTTTGAAAGCGTCAAAAGATCCCCATTTCTTAGAAATGGCGTCAGCGATTGCGCCAGTTGGTGCTCCACCAGCTTTTGGTGCCATGCTGTTCCAGTAAAAAGTGTGATTCCAAATTTGAGCTGCGTTATTAAAGATTCCGCCCTCTGAACTTGTAACGATCTCTTCAAGGTTTTGGTTTTCGTGCTTCGTCCCTTTTACAAGGTTGTTTAAGTTTGTGACGTAAGAAGCATGATGCTTACCATAATGAAACTCTAGAGTTTCTGGGGAAATATGTGGCATTAGTGCATCATTTGAGTACGGTAATGCTGGAAGTTTGTGCTCCATGTTGGCTCCTTTATTTTAAATTCACTAAAAATAGATGTCCTTTATATGCCTAAGCTGGAATTGAAGCAAGCCGCGCTTAATTGTTGTCTTATTTGACTCTTGTCGTCAGTTTCTTTTACAAAAAACTTTCTTTACCTCACAGATATTCGAGTTAGCATATTCCAATTAAAACACTGGGATAGTTATGATTCGTTGGAACCTACTATTAATAGCTTTATTTATTGTTGGCTGCTCATCAGCGAGCAAGCGATTGCCTGAACAAACTAGCGGGCGAGAACATCGTCCTTTATGGGTTAATGACCCTCTTGAATTTTGTAAAGACGAGTTTCTTTGTGCTGTTGGCGAGGGTTCAAGTTTTTATTTGGCCGAAAGTGAAGCTAGAAAAAACTTAGCTAAGATTTTTAAAGTTCAAGTTACAGGTACTACTGAAGTTGAAGAACAGAGTTCAAGTTTATCATCAGCTGAGATGATGGAAAGCTCTGGAGTGACTCAAGATATTTATTCTTCCAATATTGAAACCGTCGATGAAGTTTTAGAGGGTGTTGTTACTTCTAAAAAGCATGAAGAAGATGGCTCCGTTTTTTCACTAGCTCAACTTGATAAGCGTGTGGCGGGAAAAATTTTAAAAGCTAAGATTTCAGATCTTGATGCGCAAATCGAGCAAGCTTACGACAGTAACAGAAGATCACTTCTTCCTAAGGCCCTTGAGCTTTATACTGAAAAAGCCGGGCTAGCCACTTATCTTACTATATTAGGCATGCCCAATTTTTCAAGAGGTGTATCCAAAGAGGACATATTGAAAAAGAAAGCTGAATTTGATGCCAACCCAATATTTGTTTTAATTGAAGCAGATAAGACAAATGAATATATCGAACAGACTGTTGCCGGGGAATTGAGTACTCTTGGTTATAAAATCGTAAAAAAAGGTAAAGCTAATTTTAAATTAGATCTTAAAAGTAATTCCAGAAGAGAGTATTTAAATGTTAAAGGATTTGAGCGTTATAATATGTATGTCAAACTTGTCTCCTTTGATCAAAGTGGACAAGTTATCGGTAATTTAACATTTGATCAGACTCAAAATGGTCGTTCGTTAGCTCAAATTAAATCAATGATTCTTTCAAATTTTAGGCAGTATTTTACAGAAAATTTCCAAGCGCTTGAGCTGGATTAGGAGACAATATGAAATTGATGCATTTTATCCTTTTATTAAGTTTGGTGGCATGTTCATCGACAAAAAAAGAAGCTGAGCTGGAAGAGCGTGAAAATGAAGACATTAGCCGCGACTATGTTGTGAGTGATGCTTCTGGAAAAACGCGTCCAGGCTGGATTGAAGATCCAATTCTTTGGTCTAAAGAATACGGAAAAGATGTCGCGAAGTATCGCTTCTTTAGCTACGAAACAGAACCAAAAGTTGGTCGTAAAGTCGCTTGTGACCTAGCCAAGTCAAATGTTCGTGCAGATATCGCAGCCGAGATTTCTACCTTTATTGATAAGCAACTTGGAACTTCAATAGAAGGAGTTTCTTCAGTTGATGAAAATAATCCAGATGTTCAAGGTCTAAAAGAGTATACAGAGTCTACACTTGTAGAAAAAACAAAGAGTCTTGTTCATGGTGCAAGTGTGATTAAAACTTACTGGGAAAAACGTCGTTACAAACAAGATCTTGGAGCAAAAAAAGATTATATGGCTTATACATGCGCCGTTTATATAAGAATGGATGCTGATACTTTAGCCAAGGCCGTTGATAATGCAGCTAAAGCCGTCATTGAGCGTGCTTCAAAAACAACAGTTAAAGATAATGTTAAAAATGCGTTAGAAAATGCTTCTGAAGATTTCTTGAAAGCTTCAGCCGGCGAAATTTAAAGAGGTTTAAATGAAACACTTATTACTACTTTCAATACTATTTGGTCTAAGTGCTTGCGGTGGATTTCAAGCAAAACGTGTCGACTCTGCAGAGAGTGACGAAAAGGCGATGGAAATCACTGATAAATGGGTCCAAGGTGATACTGAGCGAGTTGTTCAAGACGTGCTTAAAGATATCTCAACTCATAAAGGTTATAAGCGTTGGCTTAGAAGCCTTGGTCGTGAACCAAGAGTGTTCATTTCTGAAGTTCAAAACTTAACCAGTGAAGCTTATTTTCCAATCAATGACATCAATGATGAATTTCTAAATGAAATTTCTGCTTCTGGTGATTTTGTTCTCGTTGATGCTGAAGCTCGCGACAAGATTCTTAAAGAAATCACTTATCAAAATGACGGTATGGTTGATCCAAAAACTGCAAAAAGTATTGGTAAGCAAACCGGCGCTGATCTTTTAATCCTAGGTAACGTTTATATGGAGCCTCAATCTCGTGATGGCAAAACTATTAAGCAGTACTCAATCAATATCCGCATGACTGATATTGAAAAAGGAATTGAAGTTCTAAGAACTCGCACCAAACTTTCAAAGTTTTCAAAGAAAAGTAGCATCGGTTGGTAAAAAAGCTTTTCGTTCTATTTTTAATTGCAGCGTGCGCATCATCTGGTCTTGATGAGCGCGCTTCTCTTCGTAGTGCCTTTGCGACTAAGAATTGGCCACAAGCTAAATCTATTCTCGAAGGCAAAGACGCCCTTTATAAAGACGAAAAAAATAAGCTACTCGATTTTATGGAGAGGGGGCATCTTGCTCATGCTCAAGAGCAGTGGGAAGAATCGGCTCAACTTTTCAAACAGGCGCTAGAGTTAAGTGATCAACTCTATACGGTGAGTGTAAGTTCAAAGGCGGCCGCCGCTGTGATCAACGACTCATCTGATGTTTATTATGGTGAGGCTTATGAAATAGCCACGATACATCTCTTGCAAACGATCAATCACCTCATGCTTTGGAAAAAATCTAACTCTAGAGACGATCTTTTTAGAGCTAGGGCGCAAGTTGTGGCGTGGAATAAATTCTTAGAAAACCGCGCTAACGAAACGAAAGTAGCTCCGGTTTTTAAAGATGATCTCATGGCAAAACTTTTTGGAGCTCAGGTTCATGAACTTGTCGCCAGTCCAAGTGATCGCCAAATTGCACTTGACCTCTATGTCGATGCTAGAGAGGTTTTAATAAAAAACTATGGTGCCTATCCAAGTTTTAATGCGTCTTCAAAAAAGTTTGTGAAGGACTATGACAAGTTTCCAAAGCTAGGAATGCAAAAAGTCTTTAAAGACTATATTGTTCTGACCAAAGCAGGGGAAGACCTAAAAGATCATCTCGAGACAACCATTATTAATCTGGCTCGCGATATACGAAAATCAAGAGTGGCCAATTATTTAAAACTTTTTGGAAAGTCGGATAAAGATTTTCCAAAAGTTAAAAATGAAGTTAACAACGTTAAGATTATAGCCAGCTTTGGCCAAGCCCCTCTTAAAAAAGGGGAGACGCAATATATTGGGTTAACGGCTGCTCTAGAAGATCCCAAAGCTTCAAAGGGTGCTAAGTTTTTAGCTGGTATTTCAGCTGTCGCTTTAACTTTTTTTGCGGCTAATAAACTAGGTTTAACTCCACCTCCAAGTGCATGGAGTCCTGCTGGTACAAGACTTGGAATGGAAATGTCTTTTGCTGCTGCTAAAGGTGCTTCAATTAAATTTGATCTTCCCAATGTTGAAAATATCCCAGTAAATGAAACTCGAGAACTCATAGTTTATGACGAAGCTGGAAAAGAAATTAAAAAAGTGAATTTGCCGTTAATACAACCTGTAGGTGATATTGCTGCTCAGGCAGTGGCAGAAAAAACTGTGGCTCGCTATTGGCGTGTCGGTTTAAGACTGGCTCTAAAGCATGCGGCCGCTATCGCTGCAAGTTTTGCCACTTACAATGCCCTTAAAGGCAAAAAGAATGATAACGATTTTCTTGCTAGAAATGCCGCTGTCTTTCAGTACCTTGCCGCTGCCAAGGGAATTGAAGTGAGTGAGCGAGCAGACACTAGGGGATGGGCGACATTACCTGAGAGTTTTAATCTAACTGAACTTCATCTAAGCCCAGGTAAATACAAGTTTAATATTGTTGAGCAAACCCTTTCTGGCCCTGCTAAAACCAGTGATTTAGGGCTTTGGGAAATAACTGCCTCTCCCTCTGTTTATTACGTTAATCTCTAATAAAACCAGTTAAATTTTTCGATAAGTTCTCTGATGAAGAGACTTATCACTTTCACTTTTATTTTATTTTCACTATCGGCTTTCGCTAAACAGTTTGAGCGAAAAATTCATACGATTGAAAATGAAGTAAGACCAAATTTAAATTCACGTTGGATACATTTGAGTAGTTCTGCTGAAGAGAGTTTAGTGAAACTTGTTGCTCTTCTTGCAAAGTCGACGACTGGAAAACAGATCATTGCCAATGCAGCGAAAAAAGCCAGATCACAAGGACAGGAATTATCTGATGTATTACTAGTGGGGAATAGCTCACTGACAGATACAACTTTAGTTCGCCGTTTTGTTCCAACAAATCCTAACGAAGTAAGCTATGAATCTAAGAGCGTCGTCTATTTGAATAAAAATCTTTCAGTCATCGATGGTCTACTTGATCTTGCTCACGAGATGACACATTTTAATGAGCGCCAACCATTTAACCCATACCGAGTGAATTTTACGCTGCAAGAATTTATAGCAAGCACTGTTGAAGGTAGAGGCGGAGAAGTTGAAGCCTATCTTTCTGAATGCCAAGTTTTAAAAGAGTTGTATCCAGATCAAATTCGCCAGCGTTCAAACTGCTCGAACGTGATGGACGATCATGGTCATCTTTCAAAAGAATTAGGTGTAGCCCATTTTTATCGAATTGGTGGGCATATGCAGCAAATGAGAAAAGACTTGGGGCGCTATAGAATCCCATCCAGCGAATTTCCAAAACTTTCAGAAGATACACCAATATTTATTTCATCGGCCTATGGTGTTCCATACCCAATTGCTGCTGTGAAAGAATACGTCTCAATCATGGGTAAAGCCTGTGAAAACGATCGTAAACGCCTAAGTCTTTTAGAAATGAGACAATCCAGAAGTCCGGCCAGTGTTACTGATAAACAAAATTGGGTGCAGATGACGCAGTTTTTCAAAACACGCTGCGAAGACTATGTTGCGCTTAATTAGACAAACATTATTGCCTTAGAAAAGTCCACCTATACGCCTAGAATTAATCAGTTTTTCGGCCTTCCTATCGTTGACGTAAACGCCGCCTAAAGGTAAAACTTATAGGACCATTTCACTTTAATTTTAGCCTTTTTCGCGAAGGGATTCTGATATGCAAGACAGCGTCATTTTGATGAAAGTCGACGACTTCTTTAACTGGGGTCGCAAAAATTCTCTTTGGCCTATGACTTTTGGTCTCGCTTGTTGCGCGATTGAAATGATGGCAACAGGAGCTGCAAAATATGATTTAGAACGATTCGGTTGTGGTGCCTTCATGGCAACTCCTCGTCGTGCTGATCTTATGATTGTTGCAGGAACTGTTACTCTTAAAATGGCATCGAGAATTAAAGTTCTTTATGAACAAATGCCTGAACCAAAATATGTTATCTCAATGGGATCATGTGCGAATAAGGGTGGACCTTACTGGCAACATGGCTATCACGTTTTAAAAGGCGTTGATGAAGTTATTCCTGTCGACGTTTATGTTCCTGGTTGTCCTCCTCGTCCGGAAGCTTTGATCGAAGGTCTTATGACTCTTCAAAAGAAAATTGCTAACGAGCGTTTACTTCGCGACAAGTGGGTGAAGCATGCATAATGAAGTCGCAAGTTTTATTGATTCAAAAGTAAGTGGTGCTAACGCTACTGTTAATAATCCTGAAAATGGTGATTCATCAGTTAGTGTTGATGCTTCAAAAATTTTAGAAGTTTGTCAGGCTCTTAAGAATGGAGAGCATGAATATAATGTTCTTCAAGTGATCTCTGCTGTCGACTATGTCGATTACTTAGAGCTTGTTTATATTCTTGCAAGCTTCTCTAAAAACACTGAGCTTCTTTTAAAAGTGAAGCTTGATCGTGGAAACGATAACAATCTTCCAAGCCTTGAATCAGTGACTAGCGTTTGGAGTGCGGCCAACTGGCAAGAGCGCGAAGCCTACGACATGATGGGCATTCGTTTTAACAATCACCCAGATCACAGAAGAATTTTAACTCCTGATGATTGGGAAGGTTACCCACTTAGAAAAGATTATATTGTTCAGGAAAAATACCACGATATGGTTGTGAACCCTGAAGCAAAAGTGAACACAGCTGACCATATGTTCATGAAAAAATTAAAAGAAACTTATCCTGATCCAAAGAAAGTCTCTGGATCATGGAAATCTGACGACGGCGATGCTGCCGAATCTGAAGCGTAGGGGAGCGATATGTTTGAATTTGTAAACGAAGCCTCCGAGCCAATCAAGTCAGATCTTATGACTGTGAACATGGGTCCTCAACACCCTGCAACCCACGGGGTTCTACGTGTTGAAATCCAAACGGACTCTGAGGTTGTTGCTCGTGCAACTCCTCATATCGGTTATCTTCACCGTTGTATGGAAAAGCATTGTGAGCATTTAGATTATCGTGGAGTTATTCCATTCACCGATCGTCTTGATTATCTTGCAGCAATGAACATGGAATGGACTTACGTTCTTGCCGTTGAAAAAATGCTTAAGACCGAAGTTCCAATTCGCGCTGAATATGTTCGCGTGATCATTGGTGAGCTTCAGCGTATTGCTTCTCACTTGATGTTCTTTGGAACTTATGCGATTGACCTTGGAGCTTTCACTCCATTTCTTTATGCCTTCCAAGACAGAGAGAATATTCTTCGAATCTTTGAAGAAGTTTCAGGTGCCCGTCTTCTTTATAATTATATTTGGGTTGGCGGCGTTTGGAATGATCTAACAGATGATCATTTAGTTCGTATCGAAAATTTCTTAGAGACATTTGAAGAGAGCATTAAGAAATACCATAAACTTGTTGGTGAAAACCAAATCTTCATTTCAAGAACAGCTCACGTTGGCGTGATCTCTAAAGATCAGGTTTATGACTACGGTCTAACTGGTCCAGTTCTTCGTGGGTCAGGAATTGATTGGGATCTTCGTAAGAATCGCCCTTACTCAATCTACGACAAATTCGAATTTGATGTCATCAAAGGCGAAGGCTTAAAAGGTCAGCTCGGAGATTGTTGGGATCGCTACTACGTTCGTATGATGGAAATGCACGAATCAATCAAAATTATTCGTCAGGCCCTTGCAGGTATCGAAGCTGGTCCAGTCATGGGTAAAGTTCCTAAAATTATTAAGCCTGCTAAAGGTGAAGTTTATATGAGAACTGAATGTCCTCGCGGCGAGCTTGGCATTCACTTAGTCAGTGATGGAACAAAAGTTCCGTACAGATTAAAAGTTAAATCAAGCTGCTTCACTCACGTATCAGCTCTAGGGGAGATGGCTCCAGGAATGTTGATCGCGGACTTAGTTGCTTCTATTGGTTCAATTGATATCGTTCTTGGCGAAGTCGACCGCTAGGAAAAGGAAATATATGAGTGCTGAAATTGAAATTCACCACCTCTCTAGTACACGTCCCCAAGAGGAATCATTGACTCTTGGTAAGTGGTTTAGAAATATTTGGACAGGATTATCAACGGCCCTTAAAGGCATGATGATCACTGGTAAATACATCTACGGCGTGAAGCCAGTAACAATTGAATATCCAGAAGTTCGTGAACAACTTCCGGCTAACTCTAGATCACGTCTTTTTAACGACGCTGAAAACTGCATCTCTTGTTATCAGTGTGCGACTGCTTGTCCAGTTGACTGTATTTACATCACAGCAACTCGTCGTGATTCAGATGCAGAAAAAATTAAAACAAAAGACGGAACTCCAATCCGTCTTGATCTTCACCAGTACACAATCGATACAGCTCTTTGCTGTTACTGCGGTCTTTGTACAACAGTTTGTCCGACCGAATGTTTAACTCACACGACGGACTATGAATTTGCTCAGTATACTTTGGGTGGATTCAAGTACGATTATCTTGCACCTGATATTCGCGAGTGGCGTACCCGCCTTGTTAAAGATTAATTTTAAATAGGGCGTACATTATGTACGCCTTTTTTTTGTACTGTAGCTTTTGTAAACTTCTTGTTAAATCGACGCACAATCGCCGTCATATTTCTTAGACACCCTTATATATTTTTTCTTTATTTTTTATAATGTCTTCAACATAAACTTCTACGGGAGAACAGAATGTCGAAGCTCACATGGACGTTACTCAGCGCCTTAGCGTTAAGTTTCACAGTTAATGCGAATGAATCACAAGTCTCAAATGTCTCTGCGACAATTGATCAAAAAACTCAAGCAATAGCGAGTGATGAAGCTGATCAGTTAATTACTAACCGCCGCCTTAGAGCATCTCAAGGATCTCTTTCAGATTGGAGTATTAACTCTTCCTGGAATTATAATGGTGGATCACTTGAAAAGCCGATCGGTTCTTCTAGACCAAATGTCACAGGAGCATCGGATGTTCCTGCAGTTCAAAATCTTTCCGGCAATATTGGAGTAAGTTATCGCGCCTCAACCTATGATCGCTTTACGTTAGGCTTTGGTCTACAGATGGCTTCGCCGTTTTCAAGCAAAGCGGATGAGAGCTTCACAGCTGCAGGAAAAAGAGAGTTTGAAGAAACTCAAGGGGATGTTGATTTAAATAACCCTGTCCTTAGTTACTCACGAGTTATGAATATTAAAGGTGTGCAAACTGTACTTGGCACGAGCATGACTTACTATACTCAAGATGCCTTAACCAATATTGGTTATAATACCTATAACGATATTACGTTAAATACGATGTATGAATTTAAAGGAACTGGCTTTTCTGCAGGTATGCTTTTTTCAGCTGGTGCTTACTCTCATAGTAAAGATGATCCATCACTGGCGAGTTCTCAGGCCGAGTTTGTTTTCTATGCTATGCCACAAGCTGAGTATGTGATTAATGATACATTCAATTTAAGAACGATCCTTAGACCTTATTGGTATCAAAATAGCCGTGGTCAATCTTTTTCAAAATGGACACGTCTGGATATGACTCAATCTGTGGGGCTAGGTATTTCGATGACTCGAAATATCTTTTTATACCCAAATATTCAGTTCGCACCGGATAATATTCGCGCAGACAGAACAAATATTGGCTTAAGCGCTAATATCAATATCTTTTAATAAAGCGGTGCATCTCTTTTGTTAGGGGTGCACCGCATAATTGCTTAATATTCGACTGTTTCATTTAATTTTCATCTTAAAAATGCTCTAATTTACCACTACGCTTAAATCGATTTACTGGGGTAAAGATGAGTCAAGAAGTCTACGACTGGATGCTGCTTTTGGGGCGCTGGGTGCATATCACTACAGCGGTGACATGGATTGGAACCAGCATTTTCTTTATGTGGTTAGATCGCTCTTTCCTTGTAAATCCTGATGCAAAAAGTGAAGGTCATGTTGGTGAGCTTTGGATGGTTCACGGTGGTGGATTTTATCGTGTTGAAAAACTTTTAATGGGGCCAACTAAAGTTCCAGATGTTCTTCATTGGTTTAAATGGGAAGCCTATTGGACTTGGCTTTCTGGATGTTTTTTAGTCGCCATGATTTTCTACACAGGTTCTGGAACTTTTTTATTAGATAGTTCAGTTTCCGATATTAGTTATGCCAAAGCAGTCTTGCTAGGCATCTTCTCCATTCTTGGTTCATGGGTTTTTTATGATCAATTGTGGGAGAGAAACTTTACGAAAACTAAACCAGTCATTGGTCATATCCTAACGTTAGTTTGGTTTGTAGGGATGACATATTTTCTTTGTCATACCTTCAGTGGCAGAGCAGCTTATATTCATATTGGTGGCATGATCGGAACTTGGATGACGGCCAATGTGTTTATGCGCATTATTCCACGCCAAATCAAAATGGTTGAAGCTTCTAAAAAAGGCGAAGCGGTTAATCAAGAGTGGGGCAAGAATGCTAAGAACCGCTCCACTCATAATACCTATTTCACTCTTCCTGTTATCTTCATCATGCTCAGCAATCACTTTCCATCAACTTATGGACATGATTACAACTGGCTGATTTTGATTCTTCTAAGTGCTGCTGGTGCAGCGATTCGCGAATACTTTGTTGTTCGCCTCAGCAACCCAAAGCGCTCAAAGATCATGGCCGTCATCGGTATTGTTCTTATCCTTGGAGTGGCGAAGTGGAGTGGCATGGCCCAAAACTACGAAGAGCCTGCTGATAACCTAGTTGAAGTTGTAGAAGTCATTGAAGTTGAAAAAGAAGTTACTGATTCTGAGGAGACGACTCCTTTGGCTGAAGAAGTTTTATTAGCAGATAAAATCAAAGTTGAAGTTCAAGGTGTGATTAACTTTGATGGAGTCGCTCCAAAAGGCAAAAAACTGCAGCTTCCGGCTGGTTGCGGGGCGAAGGGCGATGTTTACTCAAATGAAGTGATTGTTAATAACGGTAAACTTCAAAACGTTTTTGTTCGCATCATTAAAGGTCATGAAAATCTGCCAAAGACTGCTATCCCAAAAACAGCAGTCGAGCTTGATCAACATGGCTGTATCTACACTCCACGAGTTGTTGGGGTTCGAACGGGACAAGAAGTTGAGTTTATTAACTCGGATAAAATTTTCCATAATGTACGCTCGATTACAAAAGAGAATAAAAGCTTTAATGTGCCGATGCCTAAAAAAGATCAACGTATTACAAAAGTCTTTAAGAAGCCTGAAATGTTCTTAGAGGCAAAGTGTAGCGTTCATCCTTGGATGGGAGCTTATATCGGAGTTGTTGATCATTCATACTTTGACGTATCGGGCGCCGATGGAACTTTTAGTATTAAAGATCTTCCTGTCGGAATTTATGAGCTAGAAGCTTGGCATGAAGTTTATGGAACACAAACGCAAACGATTAATGTAACTGAAGCGGGCATGTCTCCAATTCAATTTACATTTAAGAAATAGGAACTCGTTATGATTAGTACTCATATTTTAGATACAAGTTGTGGCCAACCAGCCGCCAACGTCAGTGTTCATCTTGAAAAAAGAGTGGATGGTGATTGGAAGACTTTGGCCAAAGAGCTAACTAATACTGACGGTCGAATTGCTTTTGATTGTCCTTATGAAGCTGGGGCTTACAGACTTCTTTTTGCTGTCGAAGACTATTTTAAAACCAAAAAAGTTGAGTCTTTCTTTTTGATCACTCCAGTTGTTTTCAACATTACAGATACAAAAAGAAAGTATCACGTTCCTTTACTCGTCAACCCTTATGGCTATTCAACATACCGCGGAAGTTAACCAGTGGCTCAATACTTAGACATTCCTTATTATCAAGACTATCTCTCCAAAGAAATGCTGGCGCATTTACTATCGAAGTCTAAAAACGTTGCGCCTAATCTTGAGATGGTGGGAGAGCCTTCTGGTCTTGAAAACAAGGACTCATTGCAGTTTTTATGTGAGCTTTATGATTTAGTCAAAGATGATCTGGCTAAAGTTTTACACAATAGAATTGAAGACAGAAAGTTTATAGATCAAAGAGTAAAAGCTCTTTATCAGTACAATAAAGAAAACGGCACGAGTATTGATAGCGCTGAGTATGAGACAATCTTAGGCCTTGAAGACAGCAATGGCCGAGTAGTAATTGGACCTTTGCAAGAAAGCTACGCTAAGACTTCAAAACAAAACCCAGTCGCACCAATTCCAAGTTACCTGCAAGGTCATCACATTACCTTGTTTGGCCCACCTGATAGTGCCAAGATGTCGGTTAATGCCATGAACTCGTATCATCGCATCCTTGCTGATGAGCCAAGTGTTGTCGCCGAACTTTTAAAAGACTTTAAAGACGCTCCAAAGTGGGGAGCTGATAACGAAGATTCAAAAACTCCGATGCATGCTGATCTCGTTAGCGCAGGGGATAATTTAACAAAATGTTTTAATCGCAATATCGATTTCATCGATGAGCGTGGTAAAGAATATAAATTAGAAAAAAATAATCTGGCCCTACCTATAAAGCGCTTTCCAGGTCTCGCTCTGCCTTCATTCTTTCTTTTTTATAAGAAAAATCCAATTCCACTTCATATGTATGACTTTGCTCTACATATGTTTGCCAATTGGAATAATCCTGAAGCACTTGTGTTTTATGTGCCTAAATTAGAAAACGAAGAAGAAGCTCGCTATATCCATACCATGCTTGAAGCTTGCGAGAAGCTTCTGGTAAATCGTCACCCTGACTATAAAATGGGTACGATCCGTTTAATGATCGTACTTGAAAATCCACGGGCTATTTTACGTGTAAACGAAATCATGGATGAACTTCATCCTTACTTTGCTGGTGCTTCACTTGGTTGGCATGATTATCTAGGTTCAACCGCCAGACTGTTTAAAGAAGACGGAAACTATCGTATCCCGGTTAAAGCTGATCCTAATATCGTTATTAAATATATTAAGGCTTCACACGATCTTCTCAATACTGTGGTTGGGCCTCGTGGTGGAATCAAAGTTGGTGGAATGTATGGCATTCTTCCGGTAAAGAACGAAATGAGTGGACCATCCTTTCAGGTAACAATGAAAGGTTATATTAAAGATGTGGTGACTCAACTTAAGCGTGGACTTGACGGCTTTTGGGTTGCTCACCCGGATTTTGTTCGTCTTGGAATGGCGCTAGTTGCGGCTTGGAGACAACCAACCAAAGATAAACTCTATGAGCTTGTAAAATCTCTTCTTGATGAAAAATATCACAACGAAATCATTTCATTTATTGATGGACCAGATATTGAAGGTCTAAAAGTAAGTGATGAAAGATACGTACGCTCTCTTTTGGTTGCTGATATTAAAGAATCAAGTTATATCGCCAATAATCACCCTGATGAAATTCGCTATAACGTTTTTCAATCACTTCAATACTTGGCCGACTGGTTATCAGGTAACGGTTGTGTTGCCTTACCTGCTAAAGTGGAAGGGGAGCTTGTTCGCGTCATGGACGATCTTGCAACGGCCGAGCGTTCACGCTGGGAAGTATGGCATGAGATTTATCACGGACGCTTTAGCCTAGAAGAATTTCTTGAAATTGCTCATGAAGAATTGCATTTTATTAGAAAAGACCTATCTCACGAAAAGAAGATTGTTCAAGTTAAATGGAACGAAGTTAATGCGAAATGGTATCCAGTTGCCTTTAACTTAATGATCAAGTTAATGAGTGATAAGAATCCAGTGGAATTTGCACCTGAATTACTTCTTCCATTTACCACGGATGAGATTAGATCAAGTGATGATCCATGGATGAAAGCGTGTGAGCTTAATCCAACTAAATATCAAGTTGATGATTCTATTGATCGCTTCAACTATTACTTTGAGCGCTGTGGATGTTTTGACTTTGCCAAGACTCTATCAAAAAATGTTTTTTTAAATGAAAATGAAGCGAAAGATCTCATCCTAAAGTTTACCAAAGATCAAATTATTGAAGCGGCTTCTTTTCACGGTAATATCGGCGAAGCTAAAAAGACTCTTGATGCTATGGCCGCCAGTGAGCAAAGCCGAGTTTTTGGCGAGGAAGCATCAGTCATCAATGAGTTAAAAGAATGGGGCGATAAGTACCTTTTAAAATTTGGTGTGAAGTTTTTAATTTCCGCTAAAGGTAAAAGCGGCAAAGAACTTCTAGAGGCCTTAAAGCTTAGATTTAATAACTCTGAGGCCGAAGAACTTGATAACGCCAGGTCAGCCCTTTGGGAAATTACTAAAAAACGCTTTGATCAAAAAGACGAGTTAATCGAACTAAAAAATAAATATAATATTGAAGACTTTCAATTAAGTGTGAGTAGCGCTGCTTTTAAACATCAGCTTATGAGCTATGGAGATATTACTAATAGCACCTACTTTGAAGTGGCTTCACTTAGTAAAAGTGTGGCTAGCGCGTTTTCGATTGAGTATCTCGCTTCGAAAGGTATCGGGCTTGAAGATAAAGTTAACGCTGTCCTTTCAAAAACCAAGTCTAGCTTTCGCTTAAAAGGCGAGTGGGGCGATGAAGTCACCATTTCCAATCTTATGAGTCATAACGCTCTTAATATGCATTATGTGAATGGTGTTCCCCGTGATCAAGACATGCCAAATGTTCTCGAGCTTTTAGCTGGGCATAAAGAGTTTGGTTATCCTGCAGTGGAAGTTATTAATAAACCAAGTACAGTCTTTAAGTATTCTGGCGGTGGTTTTTTAGTTCTAGAGCATTTAATTGAAGCAATTAGCGACGAGTCGATAGTTAAACTTACGACGCCATTTTTAAAAGCCCTTGGTATGAGTGAGTTTAGTTTCGATCAAAAAGAAAATGAAGCTCATGATTATGCCCATGCCATCAATGAGTTGGGCCAGCCATTCTCAAGTTCAAGATTAATGTTTCCAAGCTTTGCTGCTGGTGCCATGGGCTCAGCCTCAAGTATGCATCAGTTCTTGCATCATTTAACTCATGCCTATCACGACGTTGAAGGTTCAGGTCCAATCTCTCACGACACTGCTGTGATGATGTTATATGGACGAGATCTTGGCTCTCGTGAGTTCATGGGTTGTGACATGGGTATTGGTATCTTCACTATCGAAGCTGGTGAAAATCGTTTTATGCTTCATCAAGGGGCTAATGATGGTTTTAGATCCTTATTTCTTCATTGCTTTATGGGCCCAGATTTAGGCAAAGGAATCGTCGTTTTTAGTAATGGGGAGCTAAATGCTGTAGGTCTCATTTCTGAAATTACTCAGCTTGCACTGAAAAAACTAGGTGTTTCAGGTATTGATTATTCTAAGTTCAAATCAAGCTTTAATAATCAGGGTATCAAGCAAGAAGAAGTGGTTAATACTGGTTACAAATCTTTGATCTTTGATGCCTTTAATAGAGATGCAGCGCTGCCGATCGAGCACCCTGGTGCAAAATCAAGTTATAGCGATCAAAACCTTTTGATAGGTAGTAAGGTCTTAAAAGTTACAAATGATCGCTTTGCTAGAGCGGAAAACCTGATCTCTGCGCTGGATCCTGTTTTTGATCCGACCTTGTTTGAAAGACAAGGAAAGGTCATGGATAGTTGGGAATCAGCTCGTCACAATCAAGCTGAATCTGAAGATCTTATCTTAGAGCTTCCTAAAAAATGCAAACCAAAGATCGCTAGGATTTGTACTAAGTTTCATACGGGAAATCATGTTCCCTGCGTTTCTCTTGAAGGGCGAGTTGATGGTGAATGGATAGAAATACTTGCACCGACGCCATTAAATGGTCATTCAGTTAAGTTTGTAGAAGTTAAACAAATTGAAATGAAACAATTAAGAGTGAGAACTTATCCTGATGGTGGTCTAACTAGGCTTGCTCTTTTTGAAGAGCCTCTTGAACAACAAGTCAGTGGTAAATATCAAGACTCTGTACCTGCACCTAAAAAACCATTAATGCTTCCAATTCGTAAACTTAAGCCTTCAAAAAACTTAAGTGTAGGTGGCAAGATTTTAAAAGTAGGGGATGAACATTATTCTCCTGCCATTTCGGCGCTATCTCCTTATCCGCCGCTTCATATGTTTGATGGCATGGAAAACTCCAGATCACGAGTCAAAGGGCATAGCGAAGAGGTTGAAATTGGTCTTAGCAAAAAAGCCAACGTTCGCATGATTGAATTAGATTTTACGCACTTTGTGAATAACAACCCAATGTATATCTCGATTGATATTGGTGACAAGCAAGTTGTCTCTAAGTCTTTTGTTAAACCTTTTGCGGCAAATACTAAGCGTTTTATCATTGAGCCCATTGAAACTGATCGACTTAAAATTACGATTCATCCTGACGGAGGAATCAATAGAATAAGAGTCTATGAGTAGCGATCATCAGATTGTCGACAAGGCCGTGAAATTATCTTTGGTTGAGCTTGTTATTGGCTCAACCGTTCATGCTCTGCATATTCCCATGGCAGGACAAATTCTCTCTATCAACCAAGGCTTTATGCTGACTCGATTTCAAAATGCAATCGAGACACGTATAGATGCTTCAAAGATGGTGATGGAAGTCTCAAGTGTTGCAAGCCTTATGAAGGCATTAGCTCCAGTAGGCAAAAAACTTGGTCCAATGATTAGTATTTCCATGCAAGGCTTTCTTTATATGCTCGGTATATTAACCTTTGGAAAAAATCTTCTAGGCCAAATGGTTGGTATGGCACTTTTAAGTCCATGGGCGTTTATTCAACCTTTAGTTACTTACTTTGTTATTTACGGCCAAGACTTTACTAAAGCATTAGATTACTTTGCTTCAAAAAATGAGATGGTTTACGACTTCATCTTGTTTGCTGTTGTTGGTAAAGCAGTTTTATGTGCTTGTGTGCCCCTCGTTTTACATTTTCTACCTGAAGAAAAGATCACACGTTTAGAACAAAAGCTTGAGAAGGCTTCAACTCCCAAAACGAGAAAAAAAAATGCAGGCTCACCAACGATGTCCGCATTTTTAGAACTTTTTAGACCTATGTTCTTACTTTCACTACTTTTAATGATTTCATTTTTTTTGATTTCAGGTGAAAGTGGCATTTCAATTTTTTGGAAGGTGATGAGAGCGTTCGCTGTAGCCTTTTCAATTTTCTATATCGCTCGAAATACCTATGTGCATGGCTTTATTTCAAAGCTAGCTAAAAAGAGTAAATTGATTGAAAGACTCTACGAATTATCGGCTCAAGCTTCAAAGAGAATCACGAACTTGCAATAATTCAGCAACGATACTAATTGAAATTTCATAAGGATCGTTTGTGCCAATTGGTAGTCCAATCGGTACTCTTAATTTTTCAATAAAAGACTCACTAACGCCAAGCTCTTTAAGTTCACGCTTAATCGTGATGCCTTTGGTTGTACTGCCAATAACACCAACATAAGGACAATCTGGTGCATGATCGGCAATCGCTTTTAGAATTGGTGTATCTTTGGCATGGCCTTGAGTCATACATATAAAAAAGCTGTTTGGATTAAGCTCTTTAACCAGCTCACTTGGATTAGCATTAACGTTGCCTTTGATTGATAATTTTTCAATCCACTCAGCGCGATCATCAATACACTTTAGCTGACAATTAAGATTGGAAAGAGTTCGTGTCAGTGCTTGCGCCACATGACCAGCTCCAAAAATAACAATCGGCCACGCCGTGCTTGGAAAATGTTCAAAAAGAAATGTCACTTCCCCACCGCAAGTCATACCGATATCTTTTTGTAGATTCCAAATAACAGACAACGGATCTTGCTTAGATTCATTTTTTAAAATATCAAGCGAATCGGCGATGGCGCGAGCTTCAACTTTTCCACCACCGACGGTTCCAAAAACGAGTCCTTCACTTGTAATGATGGCTTTCGCCCCAGGATCTTGAGGAGCACCACCGCGTTCACTGACTTGTGTGACAACAACGAAGGAGACACCATCTTGTTCAAGTTCATGGGCCCTATTCCAAAACGACATCACTTACTCCACTGGGCAAACTTAGAAGGGTACATCGCTTTTAAGACCTCTTCATTCGTTGCTGGAATTTTAATATTTGGATAATCTTTAGATATATAACTTAAAGCATTGTTAATCGCCGTCCATGTACTAATGGCCAATAGAAGAGGAGGCTCACCAACCGCTTTAGTTCCTCTAACATTGGCGTAGTTCTCTTCATTTTCAAGCAGCTCAATATTAAAGACACGTGGAGTATCTTGGATATTTGGAATTTTATAAGTACTAGGGGCGTGAGATAGCAGATAGCCTTGATCGTTATATACAAGGTTCTCCATGGTGACCCAGCCCATGCCTTGAATAAAAGCGCCACTGACTTGCCCAATATCAAGATCTTTGTTCACCGGTCTTCCAAGGTCCATTAATATATCAACTTGTCTGACTTTTAACTCACCAGTATCGCGGTTGAGTTCAACTTCAGAGCAAGCTACTCCTTGAGTAAAATATAAAAAGGCATTGCCTTCGCCAGAAAGTTTATTGAACTCAATACCAGGAATAGAATAGTGAGCGTAATCACTTAAAGCTATTCGTGACAGGTAAGCTTCTCTAACAAGATCAGCGAATTTAATTTTCTTAGAACCTTTAAGTACTTCGCCGCCAACAAACTTGATATCAAAATAATCTGCTTTACCGCTTAGCCAATCAGCACCTTCATTTGGATCATTGGAATCAAGGTTTTTATTTTTAAGAGTAATCTCAGCCTCTGTGCCAAGCCCTGCTGTTTTACTAGGCCAGCGATCCGAAGGTAGCTCTAATAGAAGGCTAGCAAATTCACTCAAACGATATTTAATTTTTCTAGTAGCAAGTAAGGCTGCTGCTCCATTAAGATCAGTTCCAGAGCTTGCCGCTGTTGGGGATGTATTGGCATTTTTATCTGTTCTGGTTGGCATCACACGGGCTTGATCACGTTCAAGACCAAGCTCACTTGTAACCATGGCAGAAATTCGAGCATTCACGCCTTGTCCCATCTCAGTCGCACCAGTGGCAATTTGCAAACTGCCATCAAGATGAACAATCACGAGAGCATTGGCTTGATTTAAAAAACGAGTGGTAAAAGAGATACCAAACTTCACCGGAGTAATGGAGAGACCTTTAACGAATTGGTCATTGCTTTTATTAAACGCTTCAATGTCTTGGCGACGTTTTTGGTAATCACAATCTTTTTCAATTTTATCAAATAGTCTTGGAAGACAGTTATTTTTAAACACTTGTCCGTAGTGAGTCGTGTTTCGATTATTTTCATCGCGGTAGATATTTCTCTTTCTAATTATTAATGGGTCCAAGCCTAAGTGATGAGCAATCTTTTCAATAATGATTTCAGCTGTGGCGACACCCTTTGGCCCACCAAAACCTCTAAAGGCGGTATGAGGATGGTGATGTGTTTTACACACTTGTCCAGAAACTTTCATGTTGGGAATAAAGTAGGCGTTATCACTATGAAGCATGGCACGCTCCATAATTGATGTTGAAAGATCAGCGTAAGCTCCACCGTCTGAATAAAGCTCAACTTCTAATCCATCAATCACACCATCATCATCAAAGGCGACGTTATAAAGATTTTGAAAGGGATTTCTTTTTCCCGTCATCACCATGTCATCGTCTTTAGTCAGACACAGTCTGACTGGACGATTAAGATTTTTCGCCGCAAGGGCCGCCATGGCTGCGAACGGAGCGGCTTGTGATTCTTTACCACCAAAACCGCCCCCCATACGTTTGACTTGAACCACGACATCCTTGGCATCTAAACCTAAGGAGTGGGCGACCACGTGTTGGGTTTCTGTTGGGTGCTGGGAAGAAGTATGAATTTCAATCTGCCCATCTTCTTGTGGATAGGCCACCGTCACTTGGCTCTCCAAATAAAAGTGATCTGCGCCTTGGATGACAATTTCGCCGCTTAGTTTGTGCTTAGCTTTTTTAAATGCAGCTTTTACATCACCACGTTCAATAAAACGCTTATCAGCAATAAAAGATTGATGTTTCTTAGCTTCGTTAATACTTAAAATCGACGGAAGGTCTTCATAAGTAATTTTAACTTTTTGTTTAGCGTACTGAGCAGAGATTGTATCTTTGGCCACCACAAGCGCGATAGGCTCGCCGGCGAATTGGACAACTCCATCGGCCAAGACAGGCTGATCCTTAAAGATTGTTCCCCATAAATTATGATGAACATCTTTGGCGGTATAGACAGCGACCACTTCAGGATCTTTTAACGCTTCGCTGGCATCCACTTTAATTTTTGCATGGGCATGGGTTGAATAAACCACATCCATGAAAAGCTCTCCGCGCATAATTGGACGATCGTCAACAAACTCACTGAGTCCTTGAACATGGGTATGGGCAAAATCGTGAGATGACTTACTCATTTCGCTGCCTCCTCATGTAAGAACCTGCTAAGAGAGTTCTCCACCACAATTCGTCTATAAGCACTTGAAGCTCGAAGATCACTGAGTGGATTAAACTCGCTATGAACTAAACTTAGAGCTGCTTCAATAGATTTTTTATCGAGCTTTTGTCCACGAAGCGAGTCTTCTGTCTTTTTAAGTCTTAGTGGAATAGCTGCAATACCACCGGCCGCCAATCGAATCTCTTTGACGACTTTAGCGCTATCCATCTCAATGTTCATCACCATATTAACGGCGGAGATATCAAGATCTTTTCTATTACTATTTTTAATGGCTTTAAGAGTTGATTTTTTAGGTAGATCAAATTCAATACGAACAATGATCTCATTGGGTTTTCTAAGCGTTTTTCTATAATCCAAAAAGAAGTCACTAATATTAACCACTCGCTCACCAGAACTTGAGGCAAGAACAAGCTTAGCATCGAGGGCCAAAAAGACTGGGGGAGTATCACCAATAGGTGAAGCCGTGGCAACGTTACCAACAACGGTGGCGAGGTTTTTAATTTGAGGAGAAGCAAACAAGTCTAAGTAATGAGCAATTTCAGGCATCGTATCTTTAATGAAATGTCTAAACTCAGTATGAGTGACTCTAGCACCAAGAGAAACTTGATCATTGCCAACAATTTGATAAAGCTCAGGGATCAAATGAAGACTTAAAAGTTTTTCTAGTTTTAATCTTCGTTTATTGTGAACAACACCTAGATCAGTTGAAGAAGCGATAATTCTACAATCTGGATTGTTTTCTAAAAAGGTACAGGCTTCTTTGATCGTTTTTGGAGCAAAGAATATAAAATCATCGTGTTTGATTTCTACAGGAGTATTAAATGTATCTACTAAGTCTTTTTCTTGATCTTTGTCGAAGTAGCGACTTTTTAAACTTTTTTCAATTTTCAAGTCAACTGAGACGGCAGCATCAATGATGCCTTGATAACCAGTGCAGCGACACAGATTACCAGTTAAACAGTTTTTCGCTTCTTGCTCAGTAATCGTTTTTTCATTTTTAGAAATTTTTTCTTCAACGAGTCCGCCCAAAGTTACGACAAAACCTGGGGTGCAAAATCCACACTGTGAACCATGACAATCAACCATGGCACGTTGAGCTTCATGCAAACGATCATTATCTTTAAGCGCTTCAACTGTTAAGAGACTTGAGCCATCGAGAGTAGCTACTTGAGTAATACATGAATTGACGGGAATATAGTTTTGCCAATCTACTCCTTTAGCGTGAGGAAAAAAACGAAGCACACTACAAGCTCCGCAGTCACCTTCGGCGCAAACGACTTTCGTTCCGGTCAGGCCTTGATCGTAACGTAAGTAATCGGACAACATCATGGATGCTTCAGTGGCACCAACGCTATGTCTTTTTCCATTGAGATAAAAAACGATCTTATTTCGCACTGCGAATCCCCTTGTCTGTAGGGGACAATTATCTGTGCTAGGAGATAGCTTATCAACCAACTTTTGTTAGAATTAAGCCTTTTAGATAGTCACCCTCTGGAAATCCCGAAAGCCTAGGGCATTCTTCACCTAAAGAGAGTGTTTTTTCGACTTTAAAGCCTGGAGCAAGAGCTAAAATCTTGGCTTCAAAGGCTGATCTTGAAATTGCGTGAGTGTTTAAAAACACAATCAATTTACCATTAGGATTTAATCTTTTGATCATGGCCGGAAGCAGTTTTTCGTAGGAATCAAGAGCACGTGAAACCTTTTTACCGTCGCTACTTGCAGTAGGTGGATCACAAAGAATCACATCAAAAGACTCTTCATGTTTTTCAAGTGCATCTAATACACTCATCTCTAAGCTTTCATGTTTGGTGGCATCAAGATTTGGATTTAATCCAAGATTATGATTGAGCCAATCAAGATATCTGTTTGATAGATCAACTGAAACGACGCGAGAGGCACCATTACTAAGAGCAAATAAAGAGTAGGCACCGGTATAAGAAAAGAGATTAAGAAAACTTTTTCTTTCAAACTCGCCAGCAAGGCTGCCACGAATAGAAGACATATCGGTATAAATCCCACAGTCATAATGTGTGTGAAGACGAATACCGTAATGAACACCAAACTCAGTAATCGTCGTTTGGTTTTTACCACCGTGAACACGTAAGTTTTTGGCGCGCTCAAGATTTCTAAATTGAATCGCCATGCCTGGAAATTTTTTATCTGGGAAAACTTCTCTTAAAAGCTTTGGGATATCTCGCTCTAATAGATTAAGTTCTGTCTCCCAAAAAGCGCTATAAAACTGAACATAAATAAGATCATTCAACGCCGTGACCATAAGTCCAGGAAGGCGATCACCTTCACCAGCAACTAGAATGACGTTATTACGATGCTTGAATAAATTAAGAATTGCTCTACGCTCGAATGCTTCTCTAAGACGCGTCTTTACTTCAAAGCGAAAGTTAGGCAAATCCGTTTTAAGTGGAGGAGCAAAACTCCAAGCACGGGCTTTAATCTGTGGATGTTTTGGATCAGTGATCAAAACAACTTGAGCCGATTTTTTATCGCCACCTTGAATGATGCTTGGAACTTTTGGAAATTTTTGAGTGTACTCATCGGCCGTCACCCAAGGGTGACCTTTTTTAAAGTGCTTTAGTGTGGCGGGGTGAAGCTCAGACCAGTTCAGGCGCCAAGCTCCGATTCAAGCTTATGAAGTTCTTCGACAGTATCTTCGAGAATAACTACAAGTTGATTTGTGATAGCGAATGGATCATCTAAAACTAAAATTCCAAGGGACTTCAACTCTTCTTGAGTTTCAGTCGGAATTTCTTTGTAAGGATCCAACGTTTCGGCCATCGCATTAAGTTTTAAAACCTTGTTTTGTAATTCTACTAAACGAAGTTTCTTGTCAGAAAATAGAGCACTTAGACCTGGTGTGTTAAAATGATCGGGTATTAGTGAGTTTTGTTCCATAGATTAGACTTTTGCCCTTATTTTTGTCATGAGTCAATTGATATAGAGTTGTCTTATGATTGTCATAACGCATTAGTGGTTTTTATAGTAAAATAACTAGTGAGAATTGCTGGAAAAACTCAATTTTTTTAATTGTTCCATTGAGTAAAGTTTGGTTTTAAGCAAAAGACGTCTCTAAATTTCCAAGGATGGAAAATGTTTAAAGTTGGAATCACTTCTTTGTGTTTATCAGTACTGCTCGTCACTTCGATCAATGCATCTACATCTGGAAAATTACTACTCTCTGGTGGTGTTAATCAAGTCGAAGGATCAGCTGGTGGCGGACTCACTCCATGGGCCTTTATTGGTGGCTATGGAACTGAGGATGAAATCGGTGCTAATGCTTTTATTACAAACGTTAAATCTTCTGATTACAATATGGTCTCCACTGGTTTCGTCGTTGGTTTTTACAATCGTTTTGAATTCTCTTTTGCTCATCAGTCTTTTGACACAAGAGATGTGGGAGCGACTCTTGGCTTAGGTCAAGGATATGAATTAAAGCAAAATGTTTTCGGAGCTAAGGTGCGACTTTTTGGAGATGGTATTTTAGAGCAAGGAAATTTATTTCCTCAAATCTCTTTTGGCCTTCAGTATAAAAAACATGAACAGGGAAGAGTCGTTAAATCGTACGGCGCTAAAGATGATAGCGGAATAGATTTCTACCTTAACGCCACAAAGGTTATCTTATCTGAAAGTCTTTTGATGAATCTTACACTTAGAGCAACAAAAGCAAATCAAATTGGAATTATGGGTTTTGGTGGTGATCGTAAAAATAATTACGAGCTTATGCCTGAATTCTCTATTGGATATCTTTTTACAAGAAAGTTTATCGCTGGGTTCGAGTATCGGTTCAAACCAAATAATCTAGGTGTTGCTACAGAAGATGACTGGTTAGATGTCTTTGGAACATATGCATTCAATAAAAATTTCGCTCTAACAATAGCCTATGCTTATCTAGGAAATATTGTGTTAAAAGACAAACAAAGCAGTTTGTATACCTCACTTCAAGTTGGATTCTAAAGGATTATTATGTTTAAGAAATATACCGTTTGTTTATTACTTTTAATCAGCTGTGCTTCTACTGATAAACTCTCGACCTATCATGATTTTGGCGAAAAGAAAGGGATTGAGAAAGTTGTCGATGATCTTTTTGTTTATCTTTTAAAAGATGAAAGAACAAAAGAATCCTTTCAACGTTTAAACTTAGATAAAACTAAAGAAGGTTTATCCAATTTTATATGTGTAACACTTGAAGGGCCTTGTAAGTATGAAGGTCAGTCAATGAAAAGAGCTCACAAAGGTCAAGAGATAACAGAGAGACAATTTTACGGTATGGTTGAGAATATGCAAAAAGCCATGAATAAAAATAATATTCCCCAAAGAGCGCAAAATAAGCTGTTGGGTAAATTAGCGGCGATGCATAAAGACATCATTGGAAATTAAAAAGTGCTTCAAATTTTTAGAAATTTAAATTTCAAAATTAAGCTTTTTCTCTGCTTTATTGTCGTAATTTTAATAAATGCAGGAGCAGGCTCTTTTTCTTATAAGCTCATTAATGATGTCTCACAACTTGTTTACGTCACTTATGACAAAGCATTGATGTCGAGCACCTTTTCTCAACAAATCAAAGCTGAGTACTTTCAATTTGAACTTGCCGTCTATGACGGCCTCTTGGCCAAAACCGATCAAGATATTAAGCGAGCTAAGATAAAAACAAAGCGAACAATGGAAACGCTGCTTGAAGATTTAGAAATAGTAAAAGAAAGAGCACTTGATCCTAAGATTGTTGATCTTGCTAATGAAGTGGATCAAGATCTTAAAGAAATTGTAGAAACAAAAGACAAGTTCTTTGAAATCAAAATAAAGCAAATGCCTAATTCGCTACAACTTGTTAGTGATTGGAATACAAAAACAAATTCAAAAAAGTTAGCTAGAAAGTTAACACGAATATCTGATGAAGCGGCTGTTATTGGTTATGAATTTAGGCTTGAATCAGAAAAGAAAAACAAACGAAGTCTTGAGAGTTTAATTATCGTCGTAACTTTGTGTGCCTTGTTGGCTCTAGGTTTTGCCTTCTTAATGTCGTACCTCTTGGTTACACCTCTTATGAAGCTAAAAGAAGTATGTCTTAAAATTAGTGGTGGAGATTATTCAAATAGAGCGCCAATGAATAACAAAGATGAGGTTGGAAGCTTAGCTAAGTCTTTTAATTCAATGCTTGATACAATTGAGGAGAAAGATAGAAATATAAACTCCTTGTTGTCCGCCTTACCATTTGGATTATTTTATTTTGATGAGAAAGGTAAGATTTCTGATGAGAAGTCCCAAGTCACAACAAAAATGTTCAGTAATTTTGAAAAGAATGAATCAGTATTAGACTTTTTTTCTTCAAATGGAGCTGATTGTTCTTCAGTCAAAAAAGTTATCGATGTTATATATAAAAACTTGCTTCCCTTTGGTTCTGCAGCAAAACTTTTGCCATCAAGGCTCGAAGTTAAAGATAACGGTTCTAGCAAGCTGATAGACCTAACATTTAAAAAACATGCATATCAAGACGATAAGATTGAAAGAGTTATTGTTCTTGCTGAAGACGTCACTAAAAAAGTTGAATCTTTTAAGAAAAACCAAATGCTAACAGAAAAAGTGAATAGGGTCTCAAAAGCCTCCGAAGATTTAGCTGGTTTTAAAGAATTTATGAATGCAGGTAAGAGTCTTTATCAAGCGATTCTTTTTTGGCACAAAAAAAATGATATTAATCTCGTAACTCTTAAAAGAGATCTTCATTCGTTAAAAGGCTGTGTTGAAGTCTATGGTTTCAGTGAATGCTCTCAACAAATCCATGAGTTAGAGTCAGCTTTAAGTGAAGGCGTACTTGATACCTCGAAAGAGAGTTTCTTTGAAAAAGTAGACGAGTCATTCTCTCTTTTTAATAAATATGTTGATGAATTATGTGAATTATTGGCCATTAATTCATCCAACGAGCTTAAACAATTTAGTATCTCAAAAATTGATAAAATTAAGCAGCTAATTTTACAAGATAATAAAAAAGAGTTAGTAGAAGCATTCTATGACTTAGATAAATTTCCTATCGACAGGATTTTAAATAAGTACACTTCCTATGCAATTCAAATTCTTTCTAAATTAGAAGACAAAAAAGCATTAATCGAATTTGCTCCAGATTCAGCTGAATTAACTTATTCCGAAGCTCAAAAAATAGACACGCCTCTAATGCATATTATTCGAAACTCTATTGATCATGGTATTGAATCAACCTCTGAGCGTTTAGATAAATCTAAACCTGAATCTGGTAAGGTGAAAATTCGAGCGCTTCGAGATCAAGGATTCATCACGTTAGAAGTGAGTGATGATGGTCGTGGAATTGATGGAGAGCTGTTGTCGAATAAAGCACTTGAAAAAGGTGTTTGGACCACTGATCAAAAAGACAATTCAACACTTCAAGATAAAATTAATTTAATTTTCATGCCTAGCTTTTCTTCCAAAGACGAGGTGAGTGAAGTGTCTGGACGTGGAGTTGGTATGGATGCAGTTAAAGACAGCCTCGAATCAATGGGTGGAAGTATTCAAGTGGATACAACAATTGGCAGCGGCACGCATTTCTATCTTAAAATACCTACGGAGCACCAATGAAATTTATACTTTTTATCTGTTTAATTTTACCCAATTTTGTTTTCGCTGAGACATATAATATGGTTCAAGCTGGTAAAGTTTTTCTAGGTAATATTACAGATGAGCAAGCTGGCCAAGCTTATGATGATCCAATTATTGAAGAAGAAAATAAAGTCGAAGAACTTAAACTAAAAGTTGGAGATAAGATCTTTTTTAAAAACAGAGATGAAGTTAGTCATAATGTTAGTGCTAAAAAAGATGGTGTTGTTCTTTTTGACGTTAAGTTGCAAGATCCAGGTGCAAAGCATGATAAGACGATTGAGCTTAAAACGAAAGGCGAATACACCATTCAATGTGCTATTCACCCTAAAATGAAAATTACTTTAAAAGTAGAGTAGACTACCACTCCATTGCATCAAGACATCCTTCTATACTTTCTTTGGTCACAGGCTTAATAATATAGTCGGTAACTTTATATTTAACTGCTTCAATAACTTTTTCTTTTTCAGAATCTGTTGTGACTAAAATAAATGGAATATCTTTAAAAAGAGCGGGAGACTTTCTAACTGCTTTTAAGAACTCAATTCCTGTCATGGTAGGCATATTCCAGTCACAAAAAACGAGATCAAAGGGTTGTTTTTTTTCGGCGTAGGTTTTATTGAGAATCTCTAAGCCTACTTTTCCGTTTTCGGCTTGCTCAATATATCCTAATGGAAAACCTAATTCCGTTAAAATCTTGCAAAGAGCATTTCTCATGAATGCGGTATCATCAACAATTAGGATTTTCTTATTTTTGAAATTCTCGTTCATCTTTTAATACTATTTGTTCACTCTTTTTTGATACGCACTTGAGATTTTTTTTGCAAACTCATCTTCTTCCCATGGCTTGATAATATAATCATCAGCGCCTATTTGAGCTGCATCGATGATTTCATCAACTCCGTCCATTGTCGTGACCATTATAAATGGTATGCCATCATAATTTGAATCGGCTCTGATTTTTTTTAGAAAATCGATACCTTTTCCATCTGGCAAGTTCCAATCTGAAAGGATGAAGTGAGTTTTTTTATCTTCAAGTTTTTTATACGCCATTGCAATATTATCAGCGACTGTTACATTTCCTGAGAAGCCAAGGTCATTTAAACTATCAACCATCTTCTTTTGAAAAAGGGGAGTGTCTTCTAAGATAAAAAAGTTCATATTTTTTGGCATTTCGACTTCATCAATAATGACTGTACTCATAACTTTCCTCAGTAATTGTTCAATCCCATTATAAACGGTTACTTGTAAAAACGTTAGTGGGGGGAATTAAACACTAAACTAATTTGGCTTAACAATTGCAAAGTTATTCGTACAAAGGAAGTTGTATGGCGTTAATTGTTATTGTTCTTACATGTTTTGCTATTTATTTTTTTCCGGATTCTTTGCTTGATAGGTTATCCTTCAAGTCAGTTATTCCCAAAATTTCTCGTCCAAAATCTCTTGTCACAAAAGGAAATGAAACTTGGCGTTGGATTCAATCAGCTCAAGGCATGTGGCCTGAGTACAAGTTCTATGGCCACTTCTTAGCTGATATGCAAAAGCTTATCCGTCTTTATGGGGGTTCTCCTAAAAGCATAGTAGAGGCGCTTAAAAGACCTCTTTTACAAGATATTAGATTTGAAACTAAGCTCAGTGAAATTCGTCTTGGCGGTATTGTTCAGTTCGTTGCGATGTCCTTAATGACTTGGGCCTTCGTCATTTTGTCTAGGGTAATTCTAGGGCGGTCCTTTGAGATGTCGTCTCTAGGAATCATTGCGCTTTTGCAAGCTCTTGGACTTATCGCTTTTATTGCTATCGAAAAATATAAACGCCAGAAGCTTTTTATGGGCTTTGATTTAGCCTTTGAAGTTTTAGTGACATTAATGGCCTTGATTCCAATTGGAATTAGTCTAAAAGAGAAACAAGAAAAGTCTGGAGTAGACCGTTTTTTAAGCTGTAAAAAATTGGGCCCAGACATTGAGCGTGTGCGTCAAAGTTTTCATGATGCACTTGTGCAATGGAAAGACTTTGGAAAGCCGATTGAAAAAACACTCAACGAACTACTCGATGACATTCGTTTTGCTCAAGAAATGGCACAAACAAAGCTTCTAAAACAGATGGATGGCTTTAAATTCTTGATTGCTGCAGTGTTTTTTCTACCTGCTTATTTGTTTGATCTGTATTTGATGGTCAATTCTTTTTTCAGTCTTAATTAGCCATTGAATAAACAGCCCCATCGGGATAAATTTTCGCGTATTTATGAATTGTTTTTAAGGAGTACGCGTGGCCCAAGTCAACGATAAGCAAATTATTTATTCCATGTATAAAGTGGGAAAAGTTTATAAGCAAAAGCATGTGCTTAAAGACATCACTCTTGGTTATTATTATGGAGCAAAAATTGGTGTTCTTGGTCTTAACGGCTCAGGTAAATCAACTCTTTTAAAAATTATGGCCGGTCAAGATACCGATCATCTTGGTGAAGTCACTCTTTCAAAAAATTATAGTGTTGGTTACTTAGAACAAGAGCCAACTCTTGATGGTGACAAAACAGTTCGTGAAGTTGTTTCTGAAGGTGTTCAAGAAACGATGGACCTTCTTAAAGAATTCGATGATATTTCAATGAAGTTTTCTGAGCCGATGTCAGATGACGAAATGAATGCACTTTTAGAAAAACAAGCTAAGCTTCAAGATAAACTTGATGCCTGTAATGCATGGGATGTTGATAGCCGTCTTGATCTGGCCATGGAAGCTCTTCGCTGTCCTCCTGATGATCAAAAATGTGGCGTGCTCTCTGGTGGTGAAAAACGCCGAGTTGCTCTTTGTCGCTTACTTTTAAGAGAGCCAGATATTCTTCTTCTGGATGAGCCTACCAACCACCTTGATGCTGAAACTGTTTGGTGGCTAGAGCGCCATCTTCAACAATACAAAGGCACTGTCATCGCCGTAACCCACGATCGTTATTTCTTAGATAACGTTGCTGGTTGGATTTTGGAGCTTGACCGCGGTCAAGGAATTCCATTTGAAGGCAACTACACTCAGTGGCTTGGAACAAAACAAAAACGTCTTCAAACTGAAGAGAAACAAGAATCTAAACGTCAAAAGCAAATGAAAGAAGAGCTTGAGTGGATTAACGCTAGTCCAAAAGCTCGTCAGTCAAAATCAAAAGCTCGTATTAAAGAATACGAAGAGCGTTTGAAGTACTCAAAAGAAAAACGCAATGAAACGAATGAGCTTTGGATTCCACCAGGACCGCGTCTTGGTGATGTGGTTATCGAAGCTAATAACGTTGCAAAAGCGTTTGGCGAAAACCTCCTGTATGAAAACCTAAACTTCAAGCTTCCTGCTGGTGGTATTGTCGGTATTATCGGCCCTAACGGTGCTGGTAAAACAACGCTATTCAAAATGATCATGGAGCAAGAAAAACCAACTTCAGGTGATTTCAAGCTCGGACAAACAGTAAAACTTTCTTACGTTGATCAAGGCCGTGGTCTTGATCCAAATAAATCTGTTTTCGAAACGGTTGCTGATGGTCTTGATGTGATTAAATTTGCTGATCGTGAGGTTAACTCTCGCGCCTATATCGGAAAGTTTAATTTCACAGGTGAAGATCAACAAAAGAAACTCTCTGAGCTTTCAGGAGGGGAGCGAAACCGTGTTCACCTTGCAACCATGCTTAAGCAAGAAGGTAACGTTCTTCTGCTGGATGAGCCGACCAACGATCTTGATGTGAACACGCTTCGTGCGCTTGAAAATGCTCTTCTTGAGTATCCAGGATGTGCCGTGGTTATTTCCCACGATCGTTTCTTTATTGACCGTCTTGCTACTCATATCCTTGCCTTTGAAGGTAACGGCGAAGTGATGTGGTTTGAAGGTAACTTCTCTGATTACGAAGAAGATAAGAGAAAGCGTCTTGGTGAAGCTGCTCTTAATCCAAAACGTATGAGTTATAAGAAACTAAAACGAGACTAAGCCTATATGCTAAAGATTGCTAAATTTGGTGGATCAAGTGTTAGAGATGCAAAAGCGATAAAACGCTGCGCTCGTATTTTAACTCTTGATCCAGAAATTCAAGTTGTCGTTATTTCTGCCACTTTTAATACTTCTAATGAACTTGAGCAGATTGCCTCTTTAGCTTCTCGTGCTCTTGGCTGGGAAGTTGCGCTCGAGCAATTAATCTCAAGACACCGTGAAATTATTCATGATTTAGACTGTGAAGAAGGCGAGTGGTTTAACTCACTTGATAATGAACTTTGGGAGCTTGGAGATTTGTTTCGTGAAGAGATGAAAATTGATCCTGCTCGCATGGATCAATTCTACTCCCTTGGTGAAAGACTTTCATCTGGTATTGTTGCTCAATATCTTTCGCATTCTTTTTTACAACGTCGAGTTGAGTACGTTGATGCTAGAGAGTTTATTCATACTGATAATTGCTACGGCCTAGCTAATCCTGATCGCGGTATGATCGCTGAATCAGCCCCTCTTCATATGCGCTTAACAAGTGACTCATTATTCGTTACACAGGGCTTTATTGGAAGTGACGCTCACGGAAAAACGACGACTCTAGGAAGAGAAGGATCTGATTATTCAGCAACATTAATTGGTGAAGCGCTTAATGCTGATCTCGTTCAAATATGGACGGATGTTCCAGGTATAGCAGCCATTGATCCTAAAAGAATACCATCTGCTGCCTTTATCAAAGAGCTAGATTATTCAGTGGCCGAAGAGATGGCCCGTCATGGTGCCAAAATTATTTTTTCAAAAACACTAGAGCCCGTTAGAGAAAAGGGTATTCCTGTCTTTATCGGATCATCACTTGAACCTGATGCCGGTGGCACTTTGATTAAGCCCGGTGTTTTTAGTGATGGTTTTGTCGGTATTGCCGTTATCGAAAAAGACGGTCTTTTTAAAACAACAGTGGTTGGACGCTTTGGTGATGAGCTTTTAAAAGACTTCAGCTCTTTTATTAAATCGAAGCGCCCACTTTCAACAACACTAGAACTTGATCTAGACAACTTTAATAAGCTAACTCAAAGCCTTCTTCCAACTCGTTAAGCTCTTGAATTTATAGCCTACTGTCAAAATCTTAGGCACGCTGTAAGTGTTACAGGCGAGATCCATTAAAAACGATATTCATTGGTACAATGAGCTTATGAAAATTAAGAAACTCATCTTTATTGCAATGGCCTTTGTGCTTTCAACAAACACTCATGCCTTAGAGAACCCAAAGTCGATGTATGTGGCTATCGCCTCATCTGGACCTGGCGGATCACTGCTTGGTCACTCCTATATGATGTTTTGTCCTGATCGATTTGAGCTTAAGTTTAAAAGCTGTGAAGCCTACGAATATAATCTTGAAATGAATATAGGTCATAATCCAATTAAACTTAAAGATAAGTCTTTAACTGAAAAAATTGAAACCTTTATCAATTCACCCTTTAGAATTTATAAACACGAGAGTGTTTTAAGGTTACAGCAAAAATATAATGATCGTGATCAAAAGATTACTTATTACCGCTATTCTGGAACTCCTCAAAATATTAAGCGAATTTTTGATAACCTCTTAATTGAAAAAAGAGACCGCGAACTACACGACTATAATGACTATGAAATAAGTGATAATAACTGCGCCACCAAAATTGTTGAAGCGATCGAGCACTCAGGTGACAAGATCACACTCTTTAATGATCGCTCGTTCTTTGATTTTGATCAGTACTTTTACAACTTTCCAATTGTACTTGAAAAATCAGTGATTAGAAGTGGGCTTTTTGATTCTGGAGTTGAAGTCCTGAATCAGCATATGCGCTCTTTCAGCTTAAAAGAATAAATTAAACCAATTCGTAATCACAAGTGGTGAATGCTTCGACCATCCGTGACCCATCTTTGGATCAACAAACATAAGTGTTTTAATCCCAGAAGCTTTCAGGCGTTCTTGATAACGTTTTGCTGTGAAGAGTGGAACAGCGATATCGCGCTTACCATGAACAAAAAGAGTTGGAGGGTGAGTCGATTCAAATGAATCAGGCACATCACAAACTGGGCCAAAGCAGCTAGCGTAAGATCCAGACTGAATCGCGATTGCTCTAAAGATTCCTGGGAAAGTAATCGCTAGTCTTGAAGTATTATATCCGCCACTAGAAATCCCTGTAGCATAAATTCTTTTTTGATTAATTTTTGCTAGCTCATTAGTTTTTAAAACTCTAATGAGCTCACTTAAAACCGCAAAGTCTTCAGTTTTTTTATAATCACCATGTGGGATATTTGTAATCCAAGCTAAATCAATGGTCGCTCTTGGAGCAAAAACGGCGTAACCACTATCAAGTAGCTTTTGAATAAGCTTCGCTTCATAAAAGCCACCAAGCGGAAGATTTCTTGGTCTTGAAAACTCAATTGGAAACCAAGAGCCTTGTGATAAAACCACCACAGGCCATCCGTTTCTTGGAACTCGACCTTCAGGAACTTGCCATAAAAGTTCACGCTCATTTCGTGAGCCTTCTAAGAGTGTTGTTGTTTTATTAGGACAATGAAGCCAAGACACTTCGCCTTCATCGTTATGCTGCTCAATACAAATTGAGGCAAAGGTAAGGCTAGGTAGCAGGCAAAGGGCCAATATTAAATTTTTCATTCTCTTATTGAAGCGAGAAAGACTCTCTTTGTCGATATTGTAAGAAGATGTATGGCTAGTTCACAAGCTTTTGAACGGCATTAACCGCTGAATCTAAAAATAAGTCCATTAATCGCTGCGGTAAATCTAGATCATTTCGGTAGGATAAAAAGAAGCGGTGATCTCCAAAATAGGGAGAGCGCTTATTCGTCAGTTTTAATGGAGTGATCTTCTTTTTATAGTTTCTAGCCACCATATTAGGCAAGATTCCGACGGCGTAGTTTTTACTGACAAACTCAGCGACCACTTCAAAAGAGTCGACATTAAATTCTTCGTGAAATGTGTAGCCCCAAGAATTGATATGCTGTCTTAAGCTTACGCCATCGCGATCAATTGCTGATGGAATATAAATCAACGTAAGTTTTTTGGCTTCTTCTTGAGTTAAGTTTTGAAGCTTTAATTTTGTTGAACCATAAAGAGCGTATTGATCGGTATAAAGCTCATGAGAAATTAAACCTGCTTGAAGAGGAGCTTCTACTGTAAGGGCCAAATCTATCTCTCTTTTAAGAAGGGATTCAATGACACTGCTACTTCGATTCGTCATCAGTGAAATGGATAAAGTCGAATCATCCTTGATGCTTTCTAAAAGATAAGGCCAAAAGTAGATGGCGATTGATTGAAAGGTTCCAATATTAACCTTGGTAACTTGTTGTTCAGATTCTCGGTGAATCTGCTCTTCAATTGTTTCAAGGTCACGGTAAAGCTTTCGACAAAAGGCCAATAATGTTTCGCCTGCTTTGGTGACAGTCATGCCTTTTTTATGACGGGTGAAAAGCTCAACGCCGCTGATGTGTTCAAGCTGTTTGATGGCGTAGGAGAGAGTTGGCGCAGAAAGACCAAGTTTTCTAGCACAGGCATGCAGACTGCCAGAGTTTGCAATCTCATAGAAGTAATAAAGCTTTTCAGTGTGCTTAGCCAGTTCAGGTATCATGTTAGATTAAATCTAACACAAAGTTATATTGTTTCATATATTTTTATAAAAAGCTTCGGCCTATAAATAGTTATGGATAACTAAAGAGTCATTAAATGACCTCTTATCCATCACTTACGACAAATAGAGCTGGAGACGAGAATGACAACGACAATAAAATTTAACTTAAAACAAAGAAAAGAGGGTTTACCCAAAATTCTCTTTATTAAAAGCAAGCTCAAGCATCTAAGTACTAAGGAGCAAAAGCAATTTGAAGCTTTTGGACAAGGACCAGTCGTTGCTCCTGAGCATAGCCTGATCCATCAAGCGTTTGAAAAGTATGCCTTATTACAACCGAGTGCTTTGGCTGCGACTCATCTTGATCAATCGATCACGTATGCTGAGCTTGACGAGAAAGCCAATCAAATGGCGATGAAACTGATTGAGTTGGGTGTGAAACCTGGAGATCGTGTTGGACTTTTTGTAGAGCGATCCACTGCGATGTTGGTTGGAATCCTAGGGATCTTAAAAGTCGGAGCTGCTTATATTCCTCAAGATGCTCGAATCACGCCTACAGTACAGCTTCGTCATATTATTGAATCATCTGATGTTAAAGTCATTTTAACTCTTTCACATTTAAAACATCGCATTCCATTAGCTTCTGGTCAGTCTTGTGTATCAATTGATCGCTTTTTAAAACGAAATGAATATAGCAATCAAGCTTTTATGAGTAATCAACTGATCAAAGCACAATCATCATGCTTCATCCTCTATACTTCAGGTACAACTGGGATGCCTAATGGGGTGGATGTCACTCATCAAAATGTATCCAATATCATCATGACACCTCCAGGTAATCTTGGCATGAAGCCTGGGCTTAAAGTTTCTCAGCTACTCAATATTTCTTTTGATATGGCTGCATGGGAAATTCTAGGAGCTCTTACTCATGGAGCGACTTTAATCATTAGAGATAATGATATTCAAAAAGCCGCTAAGCAGGCTGACATCATTATTGCAACACCAAGTGTTTTAGCGAAACTCAATCCAAGTGAAATGACTCATGTCAAAGTCGCGGCAGTGGCAGGAGAGCCGTGTCCAAAAACTTTGGCCGATACTTGGTCATCATTTAGTACATTCTATAATTGCTGTGGACCAACCGAGACGACGATCGTCAATACAATGCACCAGCACCGATTAGGCACACAGAAAATGTCGATTGGTAAACCTACGCCAAATAACACGGTTTATATTCTCGATGAAAATATGCTGCCTTGTAAGATTGGTGAAATAGGCGAAATGTGGGCCGGTGGGGATTGTGTAAGTGCCGGTTATATAAAAAACGATAAATTAACCAATGAGCGCTATAAGCCAGATCCATTTCTTGGTGGTAAGCGCATGATGTTTAGAACAAGAGATCTTGGACGCTGGAATGAAAACGGTGAACTTGAGCATTTTGGGCGAACTGATGATCAAGTTAAAATCAATGGCTTTAGAATTGAACTTGATTCAATCTCCACTGCCATTGAGTCTGTGAAAAGTTGCCATCAGGCCGTGACGTTAAAACTTGATAATAAGAATCTCGTTGCTTTTGTTTCACCAAAGTCTATTGACTTAGAACAGGTAAAAAGCGCGATTGCAGATTTATTGCCTTATTACTGCGCACCTTCAATGATTATCAAACTCGACGAATTACCCATGACAGCCAGAGGCAAGGTCGACAAAAAAGCCTTAACAGTTTTAGCGGTTAAAGAGCAGGAGAAAAAAAATGACTAATGTAATTAATTTAACTCCAAAGATTGAGACAAAGCAGCTGGAAAGAAATGATTTTGATCAAAAGATTAGTTTGTTTTCTAAAGTCTTTTATCATCCACTTTTTAGACCATATTTTCGATTAGCCTTTTTGATGATCGTGCTTAATGCTTATATTTTTCTAAATGCAGATCAAACAGCTGCCCAAGTTCAAAACCTAATCTTGTTGAACTTTGGTGTCGGAATTTTCATTCGCCAGCAATGGGTCATTAATCTTTTGTTTAAGATGGCAACGAGTGCTCCAAAAAGCTGGCCTATTAAAGTACGTTGGGCCTTAGGAAAGGTTTATCATTTTGGTGGTATACATATCGGTGGCTATATCGCTGGTACTTTTTGGTTGGGTTATTTTCTAACTCAATCAATGAATCAAGGACTAACTTCACTCAATGTCTTATTGGCAGTGCATCTATTAGTCCTAATGGCGGTGATGATTGTTTCTTTACCACAAATACGATTCCCTAAGCATAACCTTTTTGAAATCGTCGCACGTTTTGGTAACTGGACCTCTATTTTACTTTTTTGGGCCGAGTGCTTTGTGCAAGAAGGCGCGATCTTTAGTGCTAATAAAGTTGTACTTAGTTACCTCACTTTTTGTGTTGCTCTTCCTTGGTTTAGACTTAAAAGAGTTCATGTTGAGATAAATTCTCCGTCAGATCATGCAGCTCTGGCTAAGTTTGATCACGGTGAAACGCCCTTTGCAGGATCTTCAACTGAGCTTAGTACAAACCCTCTTTTTGAATGGCACTCGTTTGCTAACATTCCAGTTCCAGGTGAAAAAGGTTTTAGATTAACCATTTCTAGAGCAGGTGATTGGACTGGAAGATTGATTGATCAAAAGCCTAAAAAATTATGGGTTAAAGGGATTACTACGGCCGGGGTAGGTAACGTTGAGCTGCTCTTTAAGAAAGTAGTCTGGGTTGCAACTGGAAGCGGTATCGGACCATGCCTTCCACATTTATTGGATGTGAAAGTTCCATCAAAGCTGGTTTGGTCAACTCGTGATCCAAGAAAGACATATGGCGATGAGCTCGTTGATAAGATAATGGACTCAAATCCAGATGCACTGATTTGGGATACAACGGCCAATGGTAAACCTGATCTTGTCAAACTTGCTTATCATGCCTTTAAAGAATTTGAAGCAGAAGCGGTGATTGTTATTTCTAATCAAAAAGTAACTTTCCATGTGAACTATGAACTTGAACAAAGAGGGATCCCTGCCTTTGGCGCTATTTGGGATTCATAGGAGTTAAGATGAAATTTGAAAATATAAAGCTTACGATTGATAATGACATTGCTGTTGTTGTCCTTAATCGTCCTAAAAAATATAATGCTCTTTCAAAAGAATTATTTTTAGAGCTCGATCAAGCCTTAGAATTTTTGCAGACTCAAAAACTAAAAGGAATGGTATTAACAGGTGAAGGTGGAAAAGCTTTTGCTGGAGGAGCAGATATTGCTCAGATGGCAAAGATGAATCAGCAAGAGGGGATTGATTTTTCTGCCCTGGCACAGAATATTACTCTTAAAATTGAAAAATTGCCTTTTGTCGTTATTGCAGCTGTAGATGGATTCGCTCTAGGAGGCGGATGTGAGCTAGCGATGGCCTGTGATTTTATCTTCGCTAGTGAGAGTGCTAAGTTTGGTCAGCCAGAGGTCTCTCTTGGTTTGATTCCCGGATTTGGTGGTTGTATTCGACTTCCTTTATATGTTGGAGCTTCAAGAGCGAGAGAGCTAATTTACTCAGGTAGAACGATAGATGCTCAAACTGCTAAAGAGTATGGACTTGTTTTAGAAGTTTTTAAGACAAGAGCAGAGCTGTTGATAGCCGCTAGAGAAAAAATAAATGAAATTGGACATCGATCAAAGTCTGCAGTCACCATCTGTAAAAAAGTGATTCAAAACACAATGGGACAGAATGTTGCTGATGGCTTGATTCAGGAACGTGATGCCTTTGGGGAAGTTTTTTTAACAGCAGATAAAGTTGAAGGTGTGGCGGCTTTTGTTGAAAAAAGATCAGCTCAATTTCATTGATGATTGCATATGGAAACGACAAGTAAAGGTTGATCCTTGACCAAGTTTACTATCGACACTTATTTCACCAGATAAAAGAGTAACAAGCTTCTTTGTGATCCATAGACCAAGACCTGTCCCTCCAAACTCTCTTGTGATGGAAGCATCTAACTGCTGAAAATCTTGAAAGAGAAGAGGGATATTTTCTTGATCTATGCCAATCCCAGTATCTTTAACAATGATCTCAATGAGGTAATACTGATCTTCTTGTTGTTTTGCTTTAAGCATTAAGCTGACGTTACCTTTTTTGGTAAACTTAAAAGCATTACTAAGAAGATTTAAGATAATTTGTCTAATTCTCACTAGGTCGGTTAGAACAAATTCTGGAAAAACTTCATCTATGATGAGTTTTGCCGTAATCAAGTCATTTGTATTTCTAAACTGATCAAGAGACTGACTGGCAACTTCTATTAAATTCACAGGTGCAATATCTATTGAAAGTTTTCCAGCATCAACTTTAGAGAAATCAAGCACATCATTAAGAAGACTTAGAAGATTTCCACTACAGTTCTTTACGATCTCTAAGTTGGCTCTATCTTCTTGAATTAGATGACCTTCGTCTAGCAGATCAACTCCAAGGATGATTCCATTTAAAGGAGTTCTAATTTCATGACTAATCGTTGCTAAAAAAAGACTTTTTGCCTCAATTGCCTTTTGAGCTTCATTTTTTGCAAAATCAAGTTCCTCAATTGTTTTCTCTAAAGTACTTCTCATATGGTGGACAACATAAATGGCAAAGACACATAAAACAGGCCATGTAATAACCAAGAAAATAGTTTGTAGAGAAATATTAATATTTAGATGAAATAAAAAAAATATTTTACTTAAAAAAAGTAAAAACGTGAGTGTGATAACTGATCTTAATGAATGAAACAAAATTGTAAAGATAAGGGCAATCAAATACATACTTGAGCCGAAGACGATTGCATTATTATGAAGAATGGCGCCCATTCCAAGTAAAATAAAGCAAGCAATAATGGCATTAGATTGAATATTTGTACTAAAAGATTTTTGCCAAAAATTAAAAATCAAAATACCTAGAAATACAAATGTATGAAAAAACATAACCGGCTGCCAGCCGTGTTGAATTAGTCTTAATATGGATAAAATATACAGCGGAGCCATTATAAATAATAATAACTTCATCGTATTTTTGATGACGACTGTATTTGACTTAAGAAGTGGCTCTTGCATTGTAATCAAATAATATTCTCTTTAGAAACCTCTGTCCATTCACCAGGCTTGAGATCTCTTAAAGTGAGTTTACCAATTGAGTAACGAACAAGTCTAAGAGTTGGGTGGCCAATGGCGGCCGTCATTCTTCGAACTTGCCTGTTCTTACCTTCAATTAATTTTATTTCCAACCAGCAAGTTGGTATATTTTTTCGCTCACGTATTGGTGGCATTCTTGGCGGCATGTCTGGATTATCGATGATTCTGGCTTGGCAAGGTAGGGTTTGATATTCTTGAATCTTTAGTCCCGCCATGAGCTTTAACAAAGACTCTTGGCTAGGAATATTTTCAACTTGAACCCAATAGGTTTTTACTTTTTCAAACTGTGGCTCTAAAAGTTTTTTGATAAAGGGGCCGTCATTAGTAAGAAGTAAAAGACCTTCGCTATCTTTATCTAATCTTCCCGCCGCATAGACTTCTTTAGGAAGATTAAACTCAGCTAACGTTCGATCATTCATTTCACCAGTAAACTGGCTTAGAACATTAAATGGCTTATAAAAGGCAATATACTTCATAGCTCTTTTTTACGATCTTTATAATTATCTTTCTTATTTAACAGTCCTGCAGAAACGCCAAAGCTTTCAAGCATACCTAATTGGCCTAAAGCCTCAGGTGCCTTAGTGATATTCTTTAAGATCTGTTGAAAGATTCTAGTCTTTTCTAATAGCTTGGCTCCATCTTCCCAAAGTCCTTCAATCCTAAATTGATTAACACCTTTAGAGTGCCATTGATTAACTTGAGAGACGGCAACCTGAGCTTCTGCCTTAAACATCGTGTTTCGACATTCATGATCGGCAGCGAGGTGATGAATATTTCCGTAGGAGTCTTTAAGCGAGACCTTATGTTTTTCACAAGGCTTGCCACAATCTTTAAAGCTAGTGCCTTGGCTCATATAGGCGGCAAACACACAATGCTCCATATGAAATTCTGGCATGTGCTGATGAACGATTACTTCAAACCAATCGCCTGGGCAATGATCAAGCATATCATCAACTTGCCATTGATTCAGATCAAGCCCCATGGTGATTGAGTCTAAATTTTTCTGTTTAAGATAATTTGCGGTTAATGAATTAGTGATATTTAATGAGAAATCCCCACGAAGAGAAATTCCACTTTCTTTTAAAAAGTTTAAAGCGCCAAGATTTCTAATCAAAATTTGATCAGGAGCTAAGCGCTCAATCACTTTAAGGTGATGATACTCTTTTGGTTTTAAGATACGGGTTGTCGCAATCGCTGCTTTAAAACCGTGGTCACGAATAAGCTTAAGGCCTTCCTGATAATGTTTTCCAAACTCAAAGTCGAGAGTGATTGTGCCCAGCATGTCGGCTTCAAACGATGTATCTTTACCAGCGGCATGAAGAAATTGAATCAGTTGGTTTTGATCGCGAAGAAGAACATTCGTTTTAGCATCACTTACTTTAAAACGAGATTCGATCTTAGTTGAGACTTCTTTAAAATCAATTGTTTTAACTCGAGTTCTAAGCTCATTGAGTTTTTGAATAATCTCTTTTCTTAAAGTCTTTAAAAGCTGATTTGGGATAAATAAATCAAGATCGGCTTCAATCTCAATAGTCTCAACTTCATAAACACTTGCACCAAAGCCACTAATGCCTTTAATGATATCTTCTTTAGTCGCGCCACTTTTTTGCGCTGTATGGATAGGCTCACTTGAAGTGACGTGAACAATATTTTTTGCGTCACTGGCCTTAACTCGAATAGGAGAGCCAAGCTTTGCAGTAACTTCTATTGAAAGAGGGATTTTTTTGAGTCGATCTTTTTCTTTCCAACTTTTGGCTAAATCTTTTTCTAGGGCAGGATCTTTATTTAAGTAAACATCTTCGCCAACTGAAAGTTTAGATAGTGCAAAGTCTTTAGCCAGTTCAATGATGACGGAGTCCGTTTGATACTGAACTTTATAAACAAAACTTCCAGACCCAAGACCCGAGAAGAAAAGGCCACAGCCATTTTCAATTTGCTCAGTCGTTTTAATAACGATTTGATTCTTTTCTATTTTTTCGAGTTTGCCTAAATATTGACCGCGGTGATTGGAGTAGCTACCACCAACAAGCTGTTGATGTTCAACTCCGCCAAGCCAGCCATTATAAAAACCTCTCGAGTAGGTTCTTTCTAGCTCTTTCTTTTTTTGTTCAAAGTTTTCTAACTTTCCAGTTCTTAAAGTATCACGATAGTTTTTTGCCACACTCGCCACATAGTCAGGGCCTTTAAGTCTGCCTTCTACTTTAAAGCTTTCAACTCCAATTTCTTGTAGTTCATTAACCTGAGCAAGGCCTAGCAAATCTTTTGGTGAAACTGCGTACGGGCCTTTATGGCTTTTGGCCTTTACGCCATCAACGATCAATTCATATTCGAGTCTACAGCTTTGAGCACATTGACCTCGATTGGCCGAACGTCCACCAATCGCCTCTGAAGTAAAACACTGACCAGAGTAGGCGACACATAAAGCACCATGAACAAAAACTTCAAGTTCTTTATCTGTATTGTCACGAATGATTTTTATTTCGGGCAAACTACATTCGCGTCCAAGTACAAAGCGGGTGAAGCCTAGATCGGCCACTTCGTTCATGGCCAGCTCATTAGTAATCGTCATTTGAGTTGAGGCGTGTAGAACCTGAGTTGGCGCCATTGATTTAATCAGCCATGCAAGACCTAAGTCTTGAACAATCAGTGCATCAGGGCCTAACGATAAAATTGATTTGATATAGTCTTTAATCTTTTGCATCTCATCTTCGAAGATAAGAATATTAAAGGCGAGATGAACTTTCACGCCATACAAGTGGCAAAGATCAATCATCTCTTTGAGTTCGGTGAGGCCATGGTCTTTAGTTCTTCCGCGGGCATTAAATCCTGGGGCACCTACATAAATAGCATCAGCGCCATTATGAATGGCGGCAAGACACATATCCATGTCCCCAACAGGTAATAAAAGCTCACTGGTTTTCATGCTTTGTCTTGTAGCAAGAGCCGAGTTTTAAAACTAGGGGGCCGATGTATTTTTCCACCAATCCTGTATATTTTCGTGACCTGATAATGGGTATTTGGAGGGGATTTTATTGAATTGGTCCTCAAACAGGGCTTTTCCAGACTCTGAACCCTTGATTTGGCTAATTTGCGCCACTTTTTTATCTTTTACAAAGACTACCAGGTCAATGTTTTTACAGACCAGCTCCATCACTTTTTGGTGTGGCAGCTGAGCATTTTCGCTATAAAGCTGGAACAAAAGACAAAGCCTTTCAAGACCATCATCGACACTATCAGCGTGAAGCGAGGTTAGGCCCCCACGGTGTCCACAGTTAAATGCCAACAGTAAAGGAATAACTTCTCGTGAACGAATCTCTCCTAGAACAATTCTATCCGGACTCATTCGAAGCGCCATGGCACAGTATTCACTTAAACTTTTATTGGCATCATTTGGTTGAGCTAACATATACGTCGTTTTGCTCGATTGACGTTTGATCTCGTGCACGTCTTCTAAAACAATGACGTGGTCTTTAGGATCGATATCTTCGATCAACGTTTCCATTAGTGTTGTTTTGCCACTTTTGGTGGCGCCGACACATAGAATGTTTTTTCGTTGCCTGACAGCGTCTTTGAGAAACGCCTGTTGATCAGGTCCACAAAAATCACTTAATTCAAATCGGTTTTGAACTTTGCTTCTAACAAAAGCGCGCATGCTCTGATCGGGAGACAGGCTTGGGTGAATCAGCGTGATTCTTTGGTCTTTACCACAAAGATTTGATTTAAAGCTGGCAAAAGGGTGGGCATGATTCCAACTGACTCCATTTTTAAAAGCCAGTTGAGTCCAAGCTAAGATGAAATCTTCTTCATTTAATATTGACTCATTAACTTGTCCTTGGTCGTGGCAGATGAGCTTATGACCATAAAAAACAATTTCTTCCGAAGGGTAGCGCTCAATCATCTCACTTAAAAACTTTTGTTCAGCCAGGTGCTCATACCAAGATTTGAGATACTGTCTTTTAATTTCGCTGCAGCTTACTTCTAAATAAGTGCAAACTCGCTCCAAAAGCTGTTCAAAGTTTAAAAGCGATCCTTCCAAAAGAAGTTTTTGAAATAGTTTTTTAAATTCTATTTCAATACGTTGATCAATTTTTTCATTCATTGATACGCTCCAGACGAATGATACCTATGATTAATTTTTCTTCATGAAGCTTTTGTGTTTCAGAAAAAAGTGCACCAAGCACTGGAATCGATCCGATATAGGGAAGGGACTTTTGATCTAAACCCTTAGAGGAGTACTCTAACTTAAACAGATGATAGTCTTTATTTTCATGAATTAAGACCGAAGACGTTTTCTTATTGCCGGAAATTTGACCTTCACTTGCGGGAGCAGAAAGCTCGATCGTGTAATCAAGACTTGGACCCATTGGACTAGAAGTAAGACTTCCAATCATCTTAAGTCCGGCAAAACGAAAATTGGTATTACTGTTATTGTTTTCATTTTGAGTGGTGTAGGGAATTTCTGAACCCATTTGGAACTCAAAGGGCTTATCAAAACGCACAATAATTTCTGGATCGGCCACGGTTTCTAAATGAAAGCGTACTTCACCCAAGCTAAAATCATCTTGCTTTGCCAGTTGGATCAAATCAGATCGATTAAGCTGAGATAAACTTCCGGCCGCTTTCTCCACTGTAAAATCTGCTTCGATAGTATTGATCTTTTCCAGCTTAAAGAGGTGGAGTTTGATTTTGTAATTCATAAAGTTCGCGGATTCCAAAGACTTTTGTATTTTTATAAAATGAGTCTTGGAAAGCTTGGCGATCAAATCACTAATCTCTTTTCGCTCACTCGATTTATTTGAAAGGTTACAAGTGATCCAAGAAGATTGATCTAAACTTTGGCAGTCGATATCATCGGCATGCAGATTTAAGAACGCATCATAGATTTCGGCCATATTCTCTTTTTGCAGATCCTTACTAGGCCTGACTTGATTGAGAAAGGTGAGATCCTTTTGATTTTCAAGATCGAGTGAGATTTCCCTAAAGGCGTGCCATTGATCTTTATGCTGAATTTCTCCTTCAATCTTAATCAGTCTGCCCTGAGCGGACGTTTGAAGCCCTAGATCGTTCAAGGCTTGGATTCTCTCCATCCACTGCAGGTGTTTTGATCTAGAAAGCACGTAAACGTTCCAGACCTGCTTAGAGCGATCCTTATTCCAGATGACGACTTCTGAGTGACCTTGCTTTTTTCCCCTAAGCAGAAGGGTTTTAAGGTTTGGACGGTACTTATTGGACAGAGTGTCATTGTTTGAGACCGAAAATTCCTTTAAATCGGGGACCTTGAGCTCAGAGTGTTCACCAATAGCAAGGAACAAACTTTGTGATTGATCGGCCGCGGCAAAAGAAAACATTGGGATTATTAGGCCTAAGAGCACGAAACTTTTGACATGAGACGTACGTGAAGGTAGAAAATGTCTTCTTTTTGTTAATGTTAACCGCTGTGAAAGACGGAGTAGAGATATGGTTTCTAGAACTAAAGTAACCGAAAATAAACGTGCCCGCCGCCATAAGAATATGGGTGCTCGTCGTAAGGCTAAAAACCGCCAACAAGGATCAACTCCTAAGTTCGCGATCCACCAAGACGAAGCAAAGAAGTAATTCTTTAAAAAATCAAAAATTTGATTAGGGTGTAGTCTTTTGATTACACCCTTTTTTTTATTGTCTTTCATCTTGCCCCCTAAAAGCCCTTAAGATTTTTTTCATCACTTTCGAATTTTGCTGAACGATCTTCACTTCATGATTCTCATCAATACAAATAGTCGCAATTGAATCAAAGCTCGATTGGCATAACGACATCTCAAGCCTTATGAATTCTTTTGGTAGATCGAGTTGATTGATCAGCGCTGAGCGCACTAGCTTTGCCTGCTCAATCGCCTCAGATTGGTAATGAATAACGACTTTGTCTCTAGCAAATGAGTTAAAGCTAGTGAGTAGAACTAAGCTAAAAATGAATTTCATAATTCACCTTCTTTGAAACAAGTGGTTTTAGATTCTGCGACGCCTGTGAGTAGGGCAGAACTTTGAGGTTTTGCTGTTGATTAATTTTATTCAACTCATTAGGAGCAACTTTTAAATATACTCGCTGAGTGTCTTTAAAGCCTTGATCGTCTTTTGACCTATTCGTCACGAAGGCTTCAGCGAAGACGGTTTGTCCAAAATCATTTAAGACAGTGACTTTAAGAGGTAGAGAGCCTGAAGCGATCATTTTTACTTCGAGTGAGATCTCCACCCAATCCGTTGGCCAGGGAGAAGCTGGTGCCTGCTCCTGCTCTTCAGAAGGCATCCAAAATAAAATATTTAATAAATTCGACATGATTAAAATCGAAATCCATTTGATGCGTTCGCGTTTAATTTTTTTTGAGGCCTGAAAGAAAAGCTCATTTTCTGTTCCATTCACGTTGAAACTCCTGCATTAGCTTGGTTTGTTTTCTAGCGATTTCAAAATGTATATTCATGGTTGTCGCTACCATCACGGCGATAATTCCAAGTAAGAAAAGACTTGAGAGATCGACCATTCCACGATGGCAGTTTCTTTGGTCTCTAATAAACTTAAGCGTTCTTTGGTAAAAGAAAGTGAAGCCTCTAGCATGAAGGAAGGCTTGATTAATTTTTGTCCGGTGTAATTGCTTATTGTCACTTTCCATTCTTTCTTCTTTTTAACTTTGGTTGTGCCATCAATATTTCTGACAAGCATCAGTTTCGCTTTGGTTCTGTAGGGAAGGTTATAAATGAAGGGTAGGCGCTGCGTGAAATGACACGGACCTTTTTTCATTGTTTTGTGCAAAAATGAAAAATGATAAACCTGTTGAGAGATAAGCAGCCCTTGGTGAATGGCCTTAAACTTAGGAATCGCCTGGAGTTTAAAACTCACGCTGATAGCGAGATTAAGCTTACTCATCATAGAGGTATAACTATCAAGTTTATTGAGTTGATCTTTAAAGCATAGATAGGTTTGAGCGCGGGATTGATTTGAAATGTACTGGGATCTCGCTACTAGTAGCGAGTAAAAGCATAAGAGCGTAATGCCACTCATGAGCATCATGCAAAGTAGAGTCGTGCTACCTTTTTGATTCACGCTCAAGTCCCCAGTCATCTAATTGCATGACTATTCTTTTTGGGTGATGAGTAGATTTTTTTTCAAAAGTGAAACGCCACCGTCCTTGGCAGCTAAGTGTTTTTTCTTGATTGACGTGTTCAGTTTGATGAAGATTATTAGTAACAGTGACAAAGAAGTAGCGATCAGCTTGGTGAGAACAAATTCCTTTTTGAATTAATCCAAACCAAGCTAAGCAACTTGAAACCAAGATCGTGAGAGTTAAAATGATCGGTGATAAAAACATACTTAATTAGTTGGAATGTTATCAACGATGCTTTCGCGCATGCTATCTATTCGTTTATCAATGACTTTGCCGAACTGTTTGACCGAGACTAGGCAAAACATTCCTATCAAACTGGTTAGAATGATGTACTCCAAGACCCCTTGTCCACGTTGATTATTAAGTGCGTTAAGCATGTGACCTCCTGTATTGAACGATGATTCGAATATTGAAGGTGAATGCGAAGTCTGTGCCACAGGTAGGAAGGTATAACCTCTTAAAATTGTTTTGCACCGAAGGCCGCACATGTTTAAAATGGACTATATGGATGAAAAATCAAATCTCTATGTTTTCGAGCGAAAAGAAGTTTTTCTAATTTTCGTATTTATGATTCTTATCGGGGTCACCTCTTTTATTTTGGGGGTTAAAGTCGGTAAGCAATACAGTTTTGAAAAAGCTGGCTTTGAGCAAGTGGATAGAGAAACTGTTGATTTACTCTCTAAGAAAGAAGAAGAGATTCATGACGGTTCAAGACCAACTGAAGTTCAGTTGGATACACAGGACCTTCGTCAAAAGATGAATGAAAATCTTGAAAAGAAAATCAAAGAAGAGCTGGAAAAAAGACCAGAAGCTGTGCCGGTCGAAGATAAACCACAAATTGAATCAAATCAGACTGAAGTTGATGAAACACCTGTGACTGATAATAGAATGCAAGATGAGATGAGTGGTAAGTATACGATTCAGCTTGGCTCTTATCGTACTCTTAATGAAGCTGAGCAATTTGCTAACGGTTTTAAAGTTAAAGGTTATAACCCAATCATTTCTCAAAAAAATATTGAAGGGCGTGGAACTTGGTTTCGTGTTTCTTTAGGCGCATTTGATTCTTTAAGCCAAGCCAAAGATTACATCTTAAAAGAGAAGGAATTATTTCTCGGTCAAGATTACGTCTTTGGCCAACTCGATTAGTCCCACTTACTTATCCTTAGACATCAGAACACTAATAGGAACATTAACACTGTGAGTGTTATCTGTTGCGTCATTAGCCGCTTTTGATTCAGGTAATAAAGGCATAATTGCAACGGCCATAAGAGCGATCAATACTAGCTTTTTCATAAAGCCTCCTTTTGTTAAATACAGTTTCGTCCATAAAAACGCTTTTTTGAAATCGTTCTTTCTTATCGTTCAATAGGGAAAATCTAAGAGTCCATTTTTGTAAACTTTAGGTTAAACTATGGTCAGTAATTAAGGAGTAATTGATGAATTTATACGGAATTGTTATGGCCGGCGGTCAAGGAACACGTTTTTGGCCTGAGTCTACGGCCAAAAAGCCTAAGCAGTACTTAGCCTTGGCAGGTGAGACATCATTACTAACTCAATCCTTAGAACGCTTTGAGGGTCTTATTCCAAGTGAGCGTCGTTACGTCGTCACTGTGAAAGCACAAGAAGAGTTGGCCAAGCAGCACTCTAAAAATAATATCGCCACGAATGGTTTGATCTTTGAGCCGGCCGGAAGAAATACGGCTCCATGTATCTTGCTCGCCATTGCCGCATTAGTGGTTGAAGGCGCCAAGCTTGATGATGTTGTTTGTATCGTTCCTTCTGATCACGTGATTTTAAATGAAAACGGTTTTAGAAAAACAGTTGAGATCGCAAGCATTGAAGCTAGTAAGCAACAAAGAATCGTAACGATTGGAATTGTTCCAACTTTTCCGCATACAGGTTACGGCTATATTCAAAAGGCCGAGCTTCAAGGCGAAGCTTTCAGTGTAAAACAATTTAGAGAAAAACCAGATCAAGAGACAGCGAAGAGTTATCTTAAGACTGGAGAGTATCTTTGGAACGCTGGAATGTTTGTTTCACCAATAGGAATTTTTCTAAGAGAGCTTGAAACATGTAGCCCAGAAACTTTTAAAAGCTACAATGCTCTCGTCGATGCTCTTACAAAAAAAGATGAAAAACTTCTGGCCGACATTTATGGACAGATGCCTAAAGACTCTATCGATTATGCTGTCATGGAAAAAAGTAAATTCGTGAGTGTCGTACCATCTCAATTTGATTGGAATGATCTTGGATCTTGGGATGCGCTTGAATCAATCATGCAAGCAACTGATGGTAACTTCAATGTTAGCGGGGATCGCGTTTTAACTCACGAAGCTTCAGGTAATATTATTTTTACTCCAGGAAAAACAACGGCACTTGTCGGTGTAAATGATCTCGTTGTTGTCTCGAATGAACATTCCGTTCTTGTCATGCCTAAAAGTAAATCTCAAGACGTTAAGAAAATTGTAGAGAAGCTTTAAAAACAAAAAGCCCCCCGTCATTGGGAGGCTTTCTGTGTAGGGAAGGGAAGGTACAGGAAATGCTGCTGTCCGTAGAGAAAATGGCAGTTAACTCTCGTGACTTATCTAGAATAGATTGAATTGGCTTGTTCGATGTCACAACTAAGTTAAGACTTTGTAAAATCGCTTAGATCATCAAATCATTATGCTGGGTTATTTGCATAGGTTCATCGTTAAATTCAGGGCACTTAGACTCGTACTTAGAAAAGTCCCTGGAAGTCGTTATTTCTTGAATACATTGGTAGCCCATTTTCAAGCTATTGGAGCGCGCACAATTAGATAAGATCACTTCATGCAGACAAGTCATTTTTTGGTTGTAGGAGCCGACAGAAGCAAGCTGTCTGATCGCCCTAGGGTAGCGCTGAGTGAGTCGCTTGGTGATTTCTTGAGAAAGCTTAAGCTGTGCTACTTCAACATGAACTTGAAAGCTTTCACCTAAAAGATTTTTACCCGCGCAATTATCTTCATTGGCAAATCTTGAAATGGTGTCAGTGAATAGTTCTTTTGGGTTTTTATTTTGTTCATGGCATTCACAAAATTTTCCGGCTTCTTCAAGAAAGGCGAGGGTGCGTTCATCGAAATTATTATTTCTAGCTTGGATGGAAAGGTTGGGGAATAATCGATGAGTCTCATTAGAGCTAATAAGCTCTCTTAAGCATTCATTGGCCTGTGCCACTACGCTAGAGCTTACTAACATTAAACCTAAGGTCATCATCTGGAACATAGTCATAAGTCCCTCCAGATCGTTATATTCATTATAACACGATAATTTTACGCCCCTATGTAGGGGCAATATCCACCTAGGTCGGTTACTTTTTACAGGCTTGGTGGTCAATAAAAAACACCTTTGCTACTAATGTCGAAATTCAAAGGGGTACATGATGAAGCACTTTATTTTCGCAGGCTTAGCCCTGTTTTCGGGATTAGTACAGGCCGAGGAATTAGGTTCAAAAACGATTAAGACGAAGATTTGTTTTGAGGCTTCGGACATCCTTAGCGATGACTATCGCTTTAATCAATTTGATCAAAAAAAATGTGAAGCTGGAAACTTTGAAGTTACAGAAAAACTCTACGATCAAACGACTTCAGAGCTAACTGTTCTTAAAATTAAGTTTGAATTTTCTCAAAAAGAACTTGAAGTTGCTGGCAAGGCCGTGGCGGTTAGAACTTTTAATGTCGATGGCAACGGACAAATCACAAAGAGTTGGAGTGTGAGAAGTACAAATCTCAATGCGGCTGATGATCGCAGTTATGCTTCTATTATTAATCAAATGTTTGATGAAGACTTTAACTTTGGCAATGGTGATGGTGGCGTCAGCCAAGTTTCAAGCTCGATGACTTTAGTTGAAGTTGTTAAAGATATTGAACAAGATTTGCCAAATGATGAAGACGCAGATGGTTGTAAATACGTTACAACAAGTGAAACCAAGTATGCGATTAACGACTTAAGCTATCAAGCAGATGACTTGGGTGAATATATTAAAAAGCTAAATAAGCAAGGCAAAGTTAAAGCCGTTGTTAGTCGAATGTATGATGAGGGGGAGAGTGAGTATTGTTCTAATTTTTACTTTAGAATCCTTCTTGAAGATGGAACGTATATTTACTTAGACCTCGACTTCACGACCTAGTATAACTATTGGTGGTTATCCGCGTTTTTAATAACCACCTCATTATATTAAAAAATATTAATATTCAGATTCAAACACGCCTTTACGAAAGCTGCGCTTCCAGTTCAGAGTGCTGGAACTATAATAATGAATAAAATTCATAAATACACTACTTTCTGAAAACTTTTATGTGAAGAATATTTATGACAAGGTTGATAGAATCATACTGCGAGACTTTTTTGTTAAGTTCAATTTGAACATTGTAATGTTGATATTGATCTTAAAAAATAATCTGAATAAGAGTTGTAATTAATCTTATCTATATAGGTAGTTAAAAACTTTAAAAAGCGAACTTTTGAGATTTTTTCAAATTCTTCTATTTGATGATTTTGTTCAAATAAAATAAGCATTCTTTCAAAAAATGAAACCGAAAGAGAATTAACATTAAATAAATTAGAAATAATATTAAAATCTATCCCAGAATTACATTTATAAATATAAGCACTGCTATATCTTGCGACAATTTCTTTAAATTCATTCATTCTATAATCAGGTTCTTTATGCATATTAATAGAATCTCCAAAGGTCAAAAATAAATTCTCACTATAAAACAAGAGGAATGTTTCAAAATTAAAAATGTTGTCGACTAGATTTAGTCGTACTTCTCTAAAAAAATCATCTACACATTTTAGATACTTTTGATTAACCTCTCGATTTCCACAGTTTTCGCCCAAAAGATTTGATTGTTCGATGATTTGCTTATCAATATTATTTAATTTGTAGTTATACTGTGCATAACTAGAACTAGAAATAATGACGTTTTTAAAACTAAATAGGTGACTAGTATCTTCACTCAACTCATGATGAGAATTCGAGATTAATACCAACAGAGTTTGAAATACGAAGGCAACAGCAAATGTCACCCTAAATATTTTTTTTCTTTTAACGAATATAATTCCAATAATAAAAAATACTAAAAAACATGGGACATATAGTGCTGCCAATGTAAATGCTGCAGCCTCTAGTCTATTTATTTCAAACTTACTTCGAACGATGAAAAGCATGCTTCGAAGGGGAAAAACAAGCATTACAATGAAATAGCTACAGAAGAAAAACCTACTTATGTAAACATCTTTTACAAATGGCAGAACTAGAAAATAGATCAAATTAATGCTTATAATTTGAAACAAAAACTTAGTTTTTTTTAAGTCAATTCTTATTTTAAACCTCTAAAGCTATTTATTCATTGGTTCTTGATACTGGCCTGGTTGACAGACTCCCTGCCACTTGCATTGGAGAAATTGTCTACGTTTTAACTCAGCTTCTTTAGCTGCTTGTGAATCTTTACAATTACCATTTTTATCGCATGTCTTATTTGTTCCTGGGATCACGTTACTATTGCCGTTCTTGTTATAATTTTTTTTCATGCTTTCTGCCGCTTTATTTTCTAAATTATTTTTATCACTTTTATTGAATAAATTGTCCCAGCAAAGCCCCTCTGGATCAATCAGATTCACCGGATCATTATTCACATAGCGGTAAATATTTACGGCATCACCATCAAATCTAATCGGATCTTTTGAAGTCCAGCGACCTGTTTGTGGGTCGTAGT
>PCUW01000030.1:3196-21260 GCA_002787775.1 Bdellovibrionales bacterium CG12_big_fil_rev_8_21_14_0_65_38_15 | reverse complement strand
TAAGGGTTCTTCTTTTCAGTTTACCACAACTGAAGGTTTAAGCGTTTTAATTATTGGCCTAGGTGAAAAGTCTGATTATGACTATGAAGCTCTTCGCCGTGCGACTGCAGGGATTGCTAAGAAAATTTCAAGCTCAAATGAAAAAGTTTCCATCATGATCGATGGATTTGTTGTGAAAAACAAAATCGAAGAAAGTATGCAAGCTTTTGCCGAAGCTTTTTATATGACGACTTATCATTTTGATAAATATCTTTCAAAAAAGAATAAGCCAAAATTAAAAACTCTTTTTGTTGAAAGCTCACAAAAAACTACTGCCCTTAAAAAAGCTCAAGCTGCTTTTGATCACGGTCAAAAAGTTGCTGAATGCGTGAATGTTGGCAGAGACTTTGTTAATGAACCACCAAACGTTCTAAACTCTGTGACTTACGCTAAAGAAATTGAAAAAGATGTTAAAGCTAATCTTAAAGGCGTTAAGGTTAAAATTCTTGGAAAGGCTGAACTAAAAAAAGAAAAGATGAATATGTTCCTTTCTGTGAATAACGGATCGGCCCATGATGCTCGTCTTGTACACCTTGAGTACACTCCAAAGAAAACGACGAAGAAAACAAAACATATCGCCCTTGTTGGTAAAGGTTTAACTTTTGATACTGGTGGATATTCATTAAAGCCAGGTGGCTCAATGATGAACATGAAGTTTGACATGGCCGGATCAGCAACTGTGTACGCCGCTTTTAGAGCCGCTGTTCTTCTTAGCCTAGATGTTAAAGTTTCATGTTTCTTAGGTATGACTGATAACGCTGTTAATGAACATGCGACGATGCCTGATTCAATTGTAACGGCAAGAAATGGTAAAACTGTTGAAATTTTAAATACAGATGCTGAAGGTCGTTTAGTTCTTGGCGATGTTCTTTCATACGCCAGTGATCTAAAGCCTGACGCTATTATCGATGCTGCAACACTGACAGGTGCCTGTTTAGTTGCTCTTGGTACTGAAGTATGTGCGGTTCTTGGTAACGACAAAAAACTTACTGACTCACTTCTTAGTGCGGCCAAAGAAACTGATGAATATATGTGGCCTCTTCCAATTATCGAAGAGTGGCGCGACGATATGAAAGGCTCAATGAGTGATCTGAAAAATATCGGTGGCTCTAGCTTTGGCGGAACAGCAAAAGCAGCTGCCTTTTTAGAAAACTTTGTTGGTGAAGGCGTTTCATGGGCTCACCTTGATATCGCTGGTGTTGGTGACAGTCAAAAGCATCTTCCATACTGCCCAAGCAAAGGTGCTTCAGGCATTATCGTTAGAAGCCTTGTGCGCTTTCTTGCTAATCAAAAATGAGCCACGAGCCCATTTTTAATATTGTTCTAGTAGCGCCCGAAATCCCTGGTAACACAGGGTCCATCGGGCGCACGTGTTTAGCTCTAGGGGCTCGCCTTCACTTGGTGCGCCCTTACGGCTTTTCTCTTGATGAAAAAGAAGTCAGACGAGCTGGCCTTGATTATTGGAAGCATGTTGATTTAGTTGAATATGATTCTATTGAGGAGCTGCTTGAAAAAAATAATCCAGAAGAGATTTATTATTTTTCTAAAAAAGCTACCAAACCACTTTTTAAAGCTGAGTTTACAAGAGGCTGCTGGCTAGTCTTTGGTCGTGAGACGGCCGGTCTTGATGACGATCTTATGGAAAGAAACCTTGATCGTCTTTTAACCTTACCAATTTACTCTGAACACGTTAGATCTCTCAATCTTTCCAATGCTGCTACCGCAGTAGCTTATGAAGCTCTAAGACAAATCAATTTTAGATAAAGACTAAACGGTCATTTATATAGAATTATTTGCATTTTTTTTCTCACACGTGATGAGCATTAACCGAAAGGTCTTTGCATGAATTATACACCCGTTAGGATTTCTACTCTTCGCCCGGATAAGCCTTTAAATTTTGGTATTTATATCTATTTTAAAGACCAGCATCTGCTTTATGTTAAATCAGGCGATGCCATTGAAAGAGAGAAGTTTAATCAACTAAAAAAACAAAAGATTACTAAGTTTTTTATTCAACGAGATGAAGAGTTAAATTATCAACAATATCTTGATCAAATTCTAAGCGATACCATCGCTGACGAGGGAATTGATCTTGATACCAAGGTTGATCTGGTTCAAGGCACGACTTTTGTGGCACTTGATCGCATGGAAAAGGACCCTAAATCGCAAATCTCCTATCAGATGACAAAGACTGCGGCCAAGAGTGTTGCACGCGTTGTAATGGGTAAACAAGACGCCCTGTTTGCCTTGTATGAGAAAGAATCAGAGATCGGGGAAGAGATTGTTAAGCACTCGATGAATGTTTGCGCTATCTGCGTTAAGATGGCCGAAATGCTAAAATGTAGTGGTAAAGAAATTGAAACCATTTCTATTGCCGCTCTTATTCATGATCTTGGTATTAAGGAAGAACAAAAGCCGTTATTTAATAAAAACCAAGATGATATGAATAGTGAACAAAAAATTACTTATAATAAACACACTAAAGAAGGTCTTAACGAATTTGTTTATCTGGATTGGATTAGTAAAGAAGTTGTAGAGCTTGCTCAACTTCATGAAGAAAATCTAACGGGTATGGGGCCGTATAAAAAAACAAAGCTTTCAAAACTTGAAGAAATACTTAGCCTTGTAAATGCTTATGATAAACAAGTCATGATCTCAGGCCTTAAGCCCTTGGATGTTATTAAAGAATTTAAACTTAATGGCATTGGAAAATATGATTTAAAAATGATTCAAGCACTCGAGCGAGTGATCAAGATTGGATTTGTTTAATCTTTCTTTTCTAGGTCAGTGACGATGGCATCAAGTTGATCAACATCATTATCTGCATTTAAAGCCTTAAATTTATTCACTAAAATTCTAAGTCGACCTATGAACGACTCGAACTCTTTCATACTAGAAATATCTTCACCATTTTTTATCGATTGAACCATTTGAATTAAGACATCGACAGTATCTGCCAAAACTCCGGCCGCAACTTCATTTAAAGTGGGACTTATACTTTTGCTTGCTTTATCCGCTACTAATTTTCCCAATTCACAAAAACTGGCAATTAAATCGAGATCGTAAAGTTTAGACTGCATCAGCATGCGATCCATGGCCTTATGAAAAGCCTTTAAGGGTTTTATATTCCCTGAATCACTTTCATAAGACTCGATGATTGCAGATATCTCTTCAAGCATCCGCTCAGCGTGCTCGCTATACTCTGCTCTATCTTCATCACTTAGATTCACTTCAGACAACTCAACCTCAAAAAAAAAGGGCATCCCGAAGGACGCCCTATTTTATCATAGAATCAATAAATTTCTTAGAACTTATAAGTAACCGCTGCACGAGTCATTAAACGATCAAGTGAAAGTGTACCTGCTTCAGCTGTAGAAGTAGTAGCTGTACCTGCAGTACCGCCTGTACCGATCAAACCATCAATTGTTAGGTTGCCAAAGTTTAAAGAGGCACCAGCATTGACGTTAGTTGTGTTCTTTAGAGAACCTTTATAATTATTTTGAGCTGGGGCATTAAAGCGAGCAGCAATTACAGCTTGGTTTGTTGCATTTGCGATTGAACCAATATTTTTTGTGTCAACATTACCAATTAAACTTTGTGAAATTGAACCACGAAGAGTCAGCCATGAGTTTGCACTAGATTCAAATCCAACGATAAGTGGAATTTGCCAGTACTTACCTTTAGTTGGGTTAGTCGCATACTTAAGATTTGCTTCTGCTGAATCATAAACAACTTCATAGATAATTTTTGAAGTTGCAGAAACTTCATGGTCATGACCAACACCAAGCTTCATCTCTTTGTAATCACCCTTAGTTTTTACACCTGAAGCAATTTGATCCCATTCAACAGTTTTATAACGAGCATAAGCAGTCATATCACCCATCTGGTATGAACCACCAACATCGTAAGCTCCGCCGCCATCATATTTTTCGCTAGTAATCTTATTGTCTGATTCACCTTGAATCGAGACGTTTGCGTAAGCTTCCCAGTTATTTTTATTCACACCAATACGTGTGTATAAAGATTTGTTTTCTTTCTCAGCAGCACCTTGCTCATCTTTTGTTGGTGCCCAACCAAGAGTTACACCCCAATTAATACCTGCACTACCTGCAACAGATAATTCAAGAACGTTATCAGATTGAGGCATTGAACCAGCAGTTGTTGCTACAAGGCTTTTCAATAATACACCAGTGTCATTTTCATTACCAAGATACACACCATAAGTAAGTGCACCGTGCTTAACAAAAACTCCACCTTCAGCTTTTTGAGCTGTATCAGTGTCTAAGCCAATTGCGTTTCCAGTTGCACCATAATCAAAAAATGCCATATTAGAATAATTAGAAACGAAAGAAGCATTTCTAAATGCATTACGATTATCATCTAAGAAAAGTGAACCATCTTTATCTTGACCAAGAGCAATCAAGCGCGCTTTTGTAGCATGAGCTACTTGAGTGCTAAGACCTAAAAAGGCAGCAGCAATAACAAGTTTTTTCATCCGTTTCTCCTTGAAACTATTTCTAACTAAAAACTAAATTTAAATAACTTAAGAATATTGTGACAGTGAGTAACTTAGATGACAAGCGAATGAGTCTTGTTTTTTAGCATAAAAAAAGCCACTCCGTAGAGTGGCTTCATTTTAAAAAAATAAATTTTTAAATTAGAACCAGTAATGAACCGCTACGCGAGTCATTAAACGGTCAAGAGATAGAGAACCTGTTTCAGCGTTAGTAGCTGTTTCAGTTCCGTTACCACCAGTACCGATCATACCGTCAACTTTAAGCTTACCGAAGTTAAGAGTTGCACCAGCATTTACGTTAGTAGTGTTAGCTTCAGACTTCTTCTTGCCAGCTTTGTTTTTCTCAGTGTTAAGAAGAACAACTTGAGAAACTGATCCACGAAGTGCCAACCATGAAGTTGCATCAGCTTCGAAACCAACTGTTAGTGGAAGTTTGCTAGCTTTGTCGTCTGTAAGAGCAATTTTCTCTTCAGATTTAGTGTTTAGGTATTCAATGTTTGTGAAAAGTCTTGAAGAAGCAGAAACTTCTTGTGTGTGACCAACACCAACAGTGATAACAGCAACATCTTGATCAAAAGCTGTACCAGCATTTGCAGTTACGTTAGTAACTTTTTGAGTGTTTTTGCTGTAGTCAGCATAAAACTTGTAGCTCATCCATTGGTAAGTTAAACCAACTTCCATTGCATCAGCATCAGACTTTGAACCAGCAGTTGCTGTGTTGCCTTTCGCTTCGTCTTTGAAAGTGAAGTTTACGAAACCTTCAAGAGGACCTGACATTACACCAAGACCAACACCCATTGAATCGTGTTCTTTCTTGTGAGCAACGGTTTGCTCATCTTCAGATGAAGCACGGAAAAGGCTAGCACCCCACTTAACACCCATGTCGCCACCGATGAAAGCAGTAATTCTGTCGTCTTCAGAAAGAGCGCCAGTATTAGTACCGTTTGTATGAGTCGCAGCACTTACGTCTGAATTAAGGTAAACACCATAATTGAATTGACCAGCTGAACGGAAGAAACCACCTTCAGGGTTACGACCAGCAGTTGAACCCCACTCAGTAACAACATAGTTAGTCATGTCGTTAACAGCAGCAGCGTTACGGAAAATGTTACGAGAATCTTGGATGAAATATGATCCTTTTGAATCACCTTGTCCAAGAGCTTCCATACGAGACTTCGTAGCGAAAGCGCTAGTTGATAGGACGGCTAGTCCAGCTGCGATAGCAATGTGCTTTTTCATTAATCTTCTCCTTGAAAAAGATCTGATTACATATGTAATCGATTTTCCTTATTGGAACTAAAAAATTTTAATCAGCTTTGATTTTCAGAAGGTACGGGATATTTGTCAACAACTAACCGCTTAGAATTTTTATGTTTTTTAACAAGTCGCGCTTAATTCTTGCGTTAAAACTACAATGGACACGATCAATCTAGTAATCTTCGAAGCTGCCCCGACACTCAAAAGACAATACCAGTAAAGCTTTGGGGCGCCTATCGAGATGCCCCCACCGGGCTATCGCCTCAAATACGTCAAAATTTAAACACGATAAAAATCATAAAATTATTTTTTATTATTTTTTAATAAAACAATGAAATCACTGCATTGAAGGGGCAAAAAGATCCAACCAGATTACTCGGTCTTTATGACTTTCTTAATTTTCGGCGTAAATTTTAAGTCCGCGCATAAGATGAGAGACATCACTAGAGTCTTTTAGGCTTGCACCCTGCTCTCCTATGAAAATTAAGTTCTTTAATTCATGCATAAACTTTTGAAAGCCAGCATCATCATTTTTTGCATTAACACTTGTAGCAACTAATGCGAGATATTCATCCTTAGAAAACTTAGAAGCTTCAGGACAAATTTTTTCAAGATTTCTTTTATAGAGACGAATCTTCTTTGATAACTCTTCTTCACTTGTTTGTTCAGGCTCAATGAAACTTGTCATTCTCGCTTCTTGAGATCCATCACTTAAAGCTACGAATTCAACAACAGCATGTCCCCATTCATGAGTGTATGAATAAGGCAGAAAAATTGTATCTGTTCTATCCATCACAGGCTTAGAAAAAGTCCAGTGATGAAAAAGTGTGGCTGGCGTTTGAGTCGCTTCACACCACTCGATAAACTCATTTGATAAGGCCGCTTTATTTGAAATGAAATTTAAAAATTCAGCAGGGCCCTTAGAAAAATAAAGATGTTCACACTCATAAGTCACACCGCTGTGACATTCAACTGCCCACTGGGCATTTTCAACTAAGTCAGCTGATTGAATTTTATGAATGGCTTTAATTTTTTCTTCGATCGCCGGTAATTTTTCATACAGGTTTTCTTCGTTGATAAATGGAAATAGTCCATCAAGTTTTATATCGATCTTTGGATCGATATAAAAATTCTCCCCCCAAAGAAGGGTTTCTGGCTTACTTCTGCCACCAAATTTTTTAAACTTACCTTCTTTAATAAATCTAGCAACGCGGTCATATTCAGTCGTCACCGATTCAGGATAAAGCTCTTTAATCGCGGCGATATTGGCTTCACCTCTTAAGGTTGAAGCACCTTTAGGTAGAATATCTTTTGTTTCAAATTTTTTTTCAACTAAAAGTGAAGTCTCTTGAGGAAATTGGGCCAAGAGTTTTTGCGTATGGGCCACAGCAAATAAATCTTCACCAACCACGAGATGGCGAACAAATTTTTTACTAACGACTTTGTCGTCTTCTTTTTTAAGAGTTCTTAATACTGAATAAGACACGGACTCTCCTACGCTGAAATAAAAACTGAGTTTACCCATTTTAAAATTGCTTTTGAAGCTTTCTTTATCGCCTGAACTCAATGACTTAGCTAAATACAAAGCAATAGTTCCCTAGCATTTCAAAATGCAAGGAGCTTATATGCAATTATTATTGACCCATCATGCTAGAGAACGCGTAAAGTTGCGTGGCATTAATTATCGATGGATTCAAGAATGTTTAATTCATTCAAAATTTATAAAAGATCATCCAAGAGATCCTAGTTTGAAAATAGTTCACTATTGGATACAGTCAAAAAGAAAGTGGCTTAAAGTGATTGTTAGATTTTCAGAGGAAAGCTCTTTAATAATTACAGCTCATTTTGATAGAAACTTTAAAGGAATATTGCCATGAAAATTACATATGATAAAAATGCTGATGCTCTATATATTTCAATCAATGAAAATGCTGATGTGAGTGAAACAGAAGAAATACGTCCAGATCTTTTCATTGATAAAGATAAGTCAGGATCTTTACTTGGAATTGAGATTCTAGGTGTTTCAAAACAAATTCCAGCAGAACAGCTTAAAAATATTAAATTTGAAGTGGCATAAAAAAAACCGGGCTAGACCCGGTTTCTTTTTATTCGATTGCTAGTTTGTCGCCTGCTCGTATCATTCGACCTCTTAACAGGTCATAGTTGGTGGCAATGATGGTATCCATCGGTACACCTACACGCTTTGAAACACTCCAAAGAGAATCGCCCTTTTGAACCGTATAAAAACGAGAAGGATTTTTAATAGCTTTTCCACGACGAAGTGCTGTTTTAATGTGTGAGTTATATTTACGACGTCTAACCACACTCTTTCTTGGTCTTTCGTAAAGATCAGCATACATATTATCTTTTAAGTTTTGGCCTTGTTTGAAAGGTAGATAAACGATTTGTCCGCTCTCAAGTCTTTTCTTACTACTAAAGCCGTTAATTGTTTCTAAAACTGTTAGGTCTTTGATTTTAAATTTTCTAGCGACATCACCTAAATCACTTCGACCTGAACGAACTTTATATTCCATGAAAGCGACAGCTTTATAGTCTTGATCTTTACAGCAATTATTCCAAGTGGCAGCAGTACCAGTAGGAATTCTAAGTTTATAAGTTTCAACAGTTGGAGGTGTAAACCAACGCATGACTTCTGGATTTAAACGTTGAATTTCTTCAAGCTCAACGCCAAGTGCTTCAGAAATGGCAAACAGGTCTTGACCACCTTTAACGTCGATCTCATCGAAATCTAGCTCTTCATGAAAGTCGATATCTTGGAAACCAAAACTCTTTAAGTTTTTACCAATAATCGCAAGTGCCATAATTTTTGGAACATAGTTTTTAGTTTCAGGTTTTAAGTAACGGCCTTTCGTAATTTCCCAGAAGTTTTCTGTCTTATACATACGAATCGCGCGACTCATTTTACCTTCGCCAGCATTATAAGATGCTGCTGCTAACTCCCATGAACCAAATTGGTCATAAAGTTTTTTTAGGTATTTTGAAGCACCAACAGTTGCTTTAATTGGATCGTATCTTTCATCAACATACCAATCGATATGAAGATCATAACGTTTGCCGGTAAAAGGCATGAACTGCCAAGGACCTACAGCGCGAGCCCAACTTTTTGCTTTTGAATTAAAACCACTTTCGGCCATCGCTAAAAAGATAAGATCTCTTGGAAGGCCTTGATCTTCAAGAATAGCACCCATCACTGGAGCATAACGACCGGCACGGGCTGAGTATCTTTCAAACCAATCACGACCACGGCTAACAAAGTAATTGATCCATTTTTTAACAGGCTCGTTATACACAACAGGAATATCAAAATAATAATTTTCAAGATTTAAATGTTCGGCACCATAAAGGTAGTACGTCTTTCTATAGTGGCCATTTGGATCATCAATCTTTGAAGAACCAATAAGACGAGATTCTTTAGCGTGAATTTCATTGGCTCTTTGAGCTTTTTTTGCAACTTCAGTGGCCTTAACAATTTCAACTGCAGGATCTTGCGTTGGTTGATGCGCGCATGAGACTAAAAATAATATTGTAAAAAATGCAGTAGAAATTTTGCTGATCATGCAAGCTGATCCTTTTTTAAGACTAACGAAAGAGATAATTAGCTATCCCTTATTCTATCGGTCATTCTCCCAGAATGCTAAACCCGGGTCAACAGGAAGGTTATTTGCCCAATTATTTAGGCAACGTAGCTGTAAATACCTATTTTATGTTTCGTCAGATTCGACTTTTTTGAATGTTTGACCTGACATCATCGAGTCAACAACGATTGTTCCCACACAATCGCCAAAGACGTTGACGGTGGTTCTAAACATATCCAAGAACCTATCAACCGCTAATATCAGACCAATTCCCTCAAGTGGTAATCCCACAGCGCCAAGAACGATCGACATGGTAATTAATCCTGCACCTGGAATCGCTGCAGCACCAATTGCTGCCAAAGAAGCGGTCATAAAAATAATAACCTGTTGGCCAATACTTAAATCAATTCCATAGGCCTGTGCGATAAAGATGGCGGCAACTGATTCATATAAAGCAGTCCCATCCATATTAATGGTGGCCCCAAGTGGAAGAACAAATTTCGCTGTATCTTTACTGACTCCAAGATTGTCTTCTACCGCCGCCATTGTTAGTGGCAAAGTCGCCGCTGATGACGATGTTGAAAAGGCAGTAATTAGCGGGGTTGCAAGACCTTTTAAAATAAACATGGGAGATTTTTTTGATCTTACACAAGCAATAACCATTAAGAAAATTGCATGACAGGTCAAACCAATAACAACAGCAAAAATGTATTTTGATAACGAGATAATGGCATCAAAACCAGATCTCGACATCACATCAACCATCAAAACAAAAATACCAATTGGAGCTAATTTCATCACCCAATGAGTAAGAGTTAAAGACATATGCTCTAGACTTCTCATACCTTCAACAATGGCACTTGAACGTTTCGGATAATAAAGTGCAACAATCCCGAAGAAGATAGAAAATAGAATAATTTGAAGAACGTTACTATTGGCAAGGGCGCCAACTGGGTTCGTTGGAATAGCATCAACTAAAACACCAATAATTGTTTGAAATAATCCTTTTTGTTCACTCACTCGTTGGGCCATGGAAGAATCTAGGTTTTGAAGTCCAGCTGAACCAAGATCTGCTCCAACACCTGGCTGAATAATGTTTACAAAAATTAAACCAATAAGAACGGCGATGACTGTTGTAATGAAATAATATCCGACTGCTTTTCTACCCATTGCTCCAAGAGCTTCAGGTGTACCAAGATTGATCATGGACATAAAGATTGAAGAGAAAACCAAAGGCACAATAACCATCTTTAATAGGCGAATAAAGATGTCAGCTAGCGGTTTAATATAGGCTACGTAATGAGCAGAGCCAGAAAAATAAAGACCTAAACCGATGGCCAAGCCTGCAATCATGGCAATGCCGATAAGTTTTGCTTCTTTTTTTGAGGATTCCTGCATTTTAAATCTCCGTGCTACAATCTATACATGGATCAATCAACTGCATATTTTTTAATACAGCTCATGATCGTGCTGGTCGTAACGATGTTTGTTCAAACGTTAAGTGGCGTGCAATTATATTATTAGAAGCGATCAAATCATGCAAAAAACAATCTTATTCGTATTTCTTGCCTCAATTTCTTTAGACCTTTTTAGTAAGGTAGATCCGGCTAACTATAATTTTGAACTCAAAAGCTTGGATGTTTTTTTTCCAGGCAAAGAAGCTAAAGATGCTGGAGTGGGAAAAGAGATTTCGACAGAAAGTGGAAGTACTCAGTTACGCTTTGAAGTAAAACAAAAACGCTTTGTTTTTCCAGTGCTGACTCAAGTCAAAGACGGAAAATTTATTGATTTTATGGCAAGGCTTCCACAATATTTTTCCCATGATCTTTTTCATCAAGCATTAATCAATAAACTTGGAAAACAAGATTCATATTTTAATAAAGATGGAACAGCGGTTTATCAGTGGAAAAACAAAGATGGGCTCCGTCACATTTATGCCGGAGCTTGTACCATTACTTGCTTTCCAATTTATTACGCCGTTTATCCAGAAGGTTCAGAAACAAAAGATCCTAAACCGATGCTGATTCGCTTTCTTAAACTTGAGGCGAAAGAATAACCTCACGACCTTTTTTACTAGCAAAATAGGCCCAAGCAATTCCTGCAATAATCATCATAAGACAAAGAATCTGCCCCATCGTGGTTGTGCCACCAAAATAGTATCCAAGTTGGCTATCGGCTTCACGAAAATATTCAACGATAAAACGAAAGCATCCATATCCAATTAAGAAGACGGCAGAGATCACACCGTAGCGTTTAACCTTAGGGAAGATCAGCCATAAAATAATAGTTAAAACTAGACCTTCTAAAACTCCTTCATAAAGCTGAGAAGGATGTCTAGGGTATGGACCACCTGAAGGAAAAATCATTCCAACAGATGAATCAGTCACACGTCCATAAAGTTCGCCGTTAATGAAATTTCCCATGCGACCAAAAAATAAACCCTGACAGCCAGCAAGAGAGGCATTATCCATTACCTGAAAAAGTGTCAGTCCATTTCTTTTAGCGAAAACATAACCACCAATAATCATACCTACGATGGCACCGTGAAAACTTAAGCCACCTTGCCACACCATTATTAATTCGCTCAAATTATCTTTGTAATAATCCCAATTATAAATGAAAACATAAGCCGTTCTTGCACCTAAAAACATTCCAATAATCATATGGGTGATTAAAGAATCAATTTTAGTAGTTGGAAGCGGAAAGAATCCTTTCTTTGATAATACTTTTAAGAGAAATCCAGAGATGATGAAGCCCACGACATACATAAGGCCGTACCAACGTACTGCAAGTGGACCAATAGAAAAGATGACCGGATCAAATTGAACAACCACAATGAAACTCCTAGTTTCATCATGGTCGCCTTAGGAAATTATAATGACAAGTCTGTTCTTGGTTTAAAGCTGTCTCTTGGGTGAACCAGACCTTCAACATCACGCGAAAGTGATTGAATCATTTGTCTGACTCCAACTGATAATCCTTGAGAATCGATATATGAAGTTGAAGCGGCCAAGAAAGCCATCATTTCAGAACTATTCATTTTTAAGTTTTTATTATGAAGAGTGCTATCAAGACGGATGACTCTGAATCTTGCTTTCATGCGACTTGAACCATCGATTGAAAAAACACGACGTCCGCGCACGTCAATAAAGACGGCTTCGCCAGTGCTGTCTCGTTGATTCATAACAACAACACCCTCTTCAACAGGTACGCCCCAAAATCCAACTACACCCAAAGGAGCAAGCGCCCAGGTGAGGTAGCGATTGAGAACAACTCGACAATCTTTTTCATCACTACCAAAATGTGCATCACAACCCATCGTCCATTCTTTGGCACTAAAGGCGTAAATAATCAGTGCAACATTCTTGTGTCGATAAACACGGTAGCCTTCTTTAGGCACAATACTTTCAGCACCGTATCGATCACTGCTGGCAACGTAAGCAATTTGTCTGGCAACTGCGGGAGAAGCTTCTTGAATATCCAAAATTCTGGCATGGGGACTTTGCTTTGCTGCATCATCATATTCAGTTTCTGAAGACTCGCTAAACCTCAAGGCCGTTAGAACAGTCACTAATTCACTGCCAAAAGAGGTCGAATCAAACTTCACAAAAACGGGAAGCTTGTGTCCTTTTTGATATTGGAAATATTTGATCGTCTTTTCAGCTACTTGTGTTGTCATGGCGTTAGCCCTCCATAAACCTTATCGACCAACGCCACAGCTGTATTAGGATTGATTATTTTGCATGGCAAAATATGCCGAAGATCAATTGACGTGGGGCCTCTAAACGTCTATAAACCAATGCTTAACAGACTAAACTTCAGGGATTGCAAGCGCTTTTGAGCCTCCTGAATTTGTCATTATCGTGGAGTTTTTATGTACGGAATCGTTGAAATTGGTGGACACCAATATCGCGTACAAGCTGGGGACATTATCGATGTTCAAAAGCTTGAAGCAGAAGTTGGCAAAGCTGTAGACTTCGACAAAGTTCTTTTCGTTGGTGGAGAGAAAGCTGTTGTTGGTCTTCCAACTGTTAAAGGTGCAAAGATTAGCGCCCAAGTTATTAAACAAGATAAATCTCGCAAAGTGATTATCTTCACTCGTAAGCCAGGCCGTACTCGTAAAAAGAATGGTCACCGTCAACCTTACACAGCTCTTTTGATTACAGAAGTTGCTGATGGACAAGGAAACGTTGCTAAGATTGATGCTAAATCAAAAAATGCAGAGAAATTTTTAAAATAAGAATTAATTAGGAGCTATTAAAATGGCACATAAGAAAGCGGGCGGCTCAACCTCCAACGGACGTGACTCGAACCCAAAATATTTAGGTACTAAAATCTTCGGCGGTCAAAAAATTATCGCTGGAAATATCATCGTTCGCCAAAAAGGAACTAAAATCCATGCTGGCAAAGGTGTCGGAACTGGTAAAGACTGGACTCTTTACGCTCTTAAAGACGGTTTCGTTAAGTTCGGTTGGCTCGACAAAAAAACCAAAATGGTTTCTGTCGTCGAAGCTTAATGGCTTAGAAAACAAAAGCAATAGAAAGGGAACTTCTTCGAGGTTCCCTTTTTTTTTAGATGATTTTAATAGAGGCATAGCTTGAAATTTATTGATGAAGTCAGCATTACAATTATCAGCGGCAACGGCGGAGAAGGTTGTTCAGGCATGCGCCGTGAAAAACACGTTCCTCTAGGTGGACCTGATGGTGGTGACGGTGGAAATGGTGGCGATGTTTATGTCGTCGCAACAGATAAACTTAACACTCTAGTAAAATTTAGAGGTCGTAAGGTTTATCGCGCGCAAAACGGAGAAAACGGATCTGGCCAACAATGCCATGGTAAATACGGCGAAGATCTTATTATTCCCGTACCAATTGGAACGATCGTTAGACGCTCTGACAACCAAGAAGTCCTTGCTGATCTAACCGAAGTTGATCAAAAAGTGTTGATCGCCGAAGGCGGACGCGGTGGACTTGGAAATGCCAATTTCAAAACATCAACAAACCAAGCACCACGAAGAGTAATCGACCCCAAGCCAGGTGAAACCATTGAAGTTGATCTCGAATTAAAACTTCTTGCTGATATCGCTTTAATTGGAATGCCAAACGCTGGAAAATCAACATTGATCTCGGTGATCTCTGCCGCTAAACCTAAAATTGCTGACTATCCTTTTACAACATTAGAGCCAAATCTTGGCGTTGTTGCTTTTAACCTTGAAGACTCCTTTGTTGTGGCCGATATCCCAGGTCTCATTGAAGACGCCGCTGAAGGTAAGGGTCTTGGAATTAAGTTCTTAAAGCATATCGAGAGAACGAAAGCTTTCGTTCATTTAGTCGACGTTTCATGGTGCCTTGATGAGTTTGAAGCCTTCGATCAGTACGTGACTGTTAGAGCTGAACTTGAGCGCTTTAATGAAAAGATGCTTGAGAAGCCTGAAATTATTTGTTTAACAAAAATTGATGCTATGACCGAAGAGGAAATTGAAAAAATACAAAAGTTTTTTGAAGAAGCGCTTGATAAAAAAGTGCTACCAATTTCTTCAGTGTCGGGTCGAAATATTGATGTCATTAAATCTTTGATGTACCAAAGTTTAGGAAGAGGAAAGTAAGTTATGTCTAGTGAGTATATTAATAATCAAGTCGATCAAATTATTAATGATAAAAATTATCCGTATCCTCTAAATTTAGCAATGGCGTGTACATGGCTAATTGGAAACCTTAAAGGTGTTAACCTTAAAGTTTTAGATGTCGCCAAACAAAGCTCTCTTGCAGACTTTTTTGTTATGGGTTCAGCTAACAACCCAACAATGGCAAAGGCCATGGCCGATGAAGTTATCTTACAAATGAAGCGCGCCGGACACCAGATTGTTTCTCGTGAAGGAATGAATTCTGCTGCTGATTGGATTCTATTGGATATTGGTGACATTATTGTTCACATCTTTTTAGATAGCTCAAGAAATGCTTATGATCTTGATGGTCTTTGGGCAACCGCTAGACCGATGCCAATTCCACAAGAGTACTACTCAAGTGAAGAAGAGCAAAAACCAAGTGGCCCTGATGGTAGAGGCTTCTTCTGAAAATTCGCCTTTTTACTGTCGGTAAATTAAAAGATCAGCATCTAGAATCATTAGAACAAGATTATCTAAAAAGACTGCCTGCTGGTTTTCTTGAAATCAAAGAGCTTAAATCACGATCTGAAGATGTCATTGCCGAAGGCAAGGACATCATCAAAGAGACAGCTGGGCATCACCTCGTGTTATTAACAGAAAATGGTAAACAACGAGATAGCGTTCAATTCTCGAATTGGTTAGATCAATTAATTCAACAACCAAAACCTGTCGCTTTAGTGATTGGTGGAGCTGCTGGATTTTCAAAAGAAATTCGAGATCAGGCGCAAGAGTTTTGCTCACTCTCTCTTCTCACCTACCCTCATAAATTTGCCAGGCTAATTTTAGTTGAACAACTTTATAGAGCCTACACTATCCAGACCAAGCATCCTTACCATAAATAAAGACTAAATCGTTGGTAGTTTGCCTTCACGTTGGATTGGGTTATCTAAAGATACGAAAGTTTCTGTCGAATGAATTTCGGGAATTGTTTGAAGCTTATTTAAAAGAAAGTGATGAAGCGCTTTTGTACTCTCCACCATCACTTTAACGAAAAGCCCATACTGACCGGTTGTATAATGAACTTCAACAACCTCTTCAAAACCGCGCATAATCTCAATCGTTTTCTTAAGATCATTGGCTGACCTAAGGTTCACCCCAATAAAGGTTGTCACTTCAAGGCCGATCATTCTTGGATCTACTGTAAACTTAGAACCAGTAATCACTCCAGCTTCTTTAAGCTTTGCCAGACGTCCATGGACAGTGCCAGCGGAGATAAGAAGTTCATCTGCAATATCTTGGTAAGGTGTTCTTGCATTGGCCTGAAGCCGTCTTAGAATTTCAATATCGAGTTTATCAAGAGTGAATGAATCATCATTTTGCATTAGCGACTCATTCCTGTAGCAACTTTCACCGATTTTAAAAACTCGGCTGCTTTTGGTCTGACTTTAGCGGCACCTTCATCAAGAATATTATCAATCAAGGCTGGATTAGCCATAAGCTCTTCATATTTCGCTCTTGGCTCAGTTAAAGCGACATTGATCACTTTAAAAAGTTCGGCCTTAGCTTCACCCCAGCCAATACCTTTTTTATACCAAGCCGCTAAATCATCTTGCTGAGCTTTCGTTGAAAAGAATTTAAACAAGTCGAAGATTAGAGAATCACTTGGATCTTTTGGTGCTTCAGGTGGCAAGGAATCAGTTTTAATTTTATTAATAAGCTTTTGTAATTTCTTTTCTGGCAGAAAAAGAGGAATTGTATTTTGATACGACTTCGACATTTTTCGACCATCAAGGCCAGGCACCAAAGTTTCAGACTGAACCATCGCTTCTGGTGGCGTTAGCACTTCGCCGTAAATGGCATTAAATGAAGAGACAATCTCTCTAGCGATTTCAATATGCTGAAGTTGATCAGCACCAACTGGAACAAAATTGGTTTGCAAAAATAAAATATCCGAGGCCATCAATACAGGATAGCCATAGATTCCCATATTAATGCCTTGATCGACATCGCGACCATTTTGCGTATTTTCAGCCGCGATCGCTTTATAAGCGTGGGCGCGATTCATATGACCTTTGGCGGTAAAACAAGAAAGGATCCAGTTCATTTCCATAATTTCAGGAATATCACTTTGACGATAAATAGTGACTTGATCTGGATTTAAACCCATTGATAACCAGGTCGCCGCGACTTCATAGACATACTCGCGCATCAGCTTTGCATCATGAATAGTCGTTAGGGAATGGTAGTCAGCGATAAAATAGAAACAATCATATTTACCAGTTGCTGCCATTGAAATGGCTGGCTTAATTGCACCTAAATAATTACCAAGATGTGGCATTCCAGTAGGCTTAATTCCTGTCAGGCAAATAGGTTTTTTCATGAGTAAACGATATCGATAAAGATGGAAGGTGACAACATTGTCCCCCTCCATAGTTTTTTTCCTGGCTTACTTCAGCGGATACATAACCAACACTTTCTGATTTGGAGGCTGTACAGTCGCTGGGTTAGAAATATAAAACTCATAAGGAGTGTTAATCACTTCCTGTTTATTCTTTTCTAAAAATTTTGCAATTTTTGTATAAGCTGGACCGGTATCAGCAAATGATCCGGTATATTCGACTTGGACGACATAAGATTTTGGAAGAGTGATGACATCAAAGCCAGTAAGCTTTTTCAATTTTTTTTCTGTTGGAAAACCTGCTTGAAAAGTCGTCATTCCATTTTTCATTTCAAGTAATTTAAAAAAAGCTGGTCCGCCCTGAGCAATTTTCAAACGTGTTAGATCTTTTGTAATATCTGTAATAACTTTTTCAAAAGATTTTGCAACATCACTGTCTTTAACTTTTTTAGTTATGACGACAGCAGACTTGCCTGTCCCCTTAACAACTTCAACATTGCCATTAGCTGCAGCTAAATTAATTGATAATATTAGAAGAAGAGTACTAAAGATAAATTTCATTTCAACTCCTTTAAATGAGTCACTCAATATAACTTATTTTTTTTGAACAAAAAAGGAACGCTAGACTGAATTGGATATAAAAAAAGCCACC
>PCUW01000030.1:0-3176 GCA_002787775.1 Bdellovibrionales bacterium CG12_big_fil_rev_8_21_14_0_65_38_15 | reverse complement strand
GAGTAGGATTTGAACCTACGACCTTCGGGTTATGAGCCCGACGAGCTACCAGACTGCTCCATCCCGCGTTAAATGATTGAAATCCTTTCAAATCTGGGGTGATCTTACCTAAGTAACCGACATATTGTCCAGTTCTTTTCCCAGACAGTTTCGCTCCGACTTAAAGTGCTAAAATTATTGAAAAAGGTTTCGATAAGCTCTTGTAGGGACAATGAACGCAGGGGTAATTTACAATGGCAAACGCAGCAACAAAGAAAAACGCAGTTACTATCTCAGTCGATGTTACGGAACTCTCAGCGACTCAAGTTCGTTTATTAAAGTCTCTCAACGCTATGATTAAACACGTTGTATCCACTGATGAGGAAGGCGAGTTTTTTGATGGCAGTGCTGAATGCATGAGAATCTGTGCCTCACTTATCAAGCAAGCAAAATTCATTGAAGCTTTTAAAGCTGAAGACATCCCATATGCAGAACAAGCGCTCGAATATTCTATCGATATTCTTCAAGAACAAATGAGCGCTCATAAAGTGGTTAGCTACGACTGTTAATTACTTAACAATTTGAGCATGCACGTTCCCTTTTTGAGGAACACGATTAAGGCGAGCTTCTTTTCTCGCCTTTCTTTTTTGGTGCATGGCCTCGCGCTCTGCAAAGAATTCTTTTCTTTCTTTGACGACCGCAACAGCTTTTGTTTCTTTGATATTCTTTAGTGTTTCAAAATAAGTTTCACGCTTAAATTTCTCAAAGGCACGATCATCAGCCAGAGTTGTAGGCTGTGGTCCTTTAATTTTTACGTTAATTGTCTTTTTTGGTGATTGATATTCAATTGGGGAATCAAACTTAGGCGTACCATCAGTCTTCATACCAAGAGCATCAAGGACGTTTTTCTTGGTCATATAACGGTAACCACCAGGAGAAATCCCCTCAACAGTTAGTCCACCAATAGCAACACGCTTCAGCTTATCAACAACAACATTATGAGATTCACAGATTTTTCTAATTTCTCTGTTTTTACCTTCACCAAGTCTAAATTCAATCCAAGTTTTAGTTGGAAGCTGAGAAATAACTCTCACAGACTTAGGTACGACTTTAGTGCCATTGATTTCAGCACCTGAACGAAGTTTTTTAAGAATACCTTCAGAGATGGCTCCAAAAACTTTTACTTCGTAAACTTTGATGACTTCATATTTAGGGTGCATTACCAAGTTGGCAAGATCACCATCATTCGTCATTAATAGAAGGCCTTCTGAAAGGTAATCAAGACGACCTACTGGGTAGATACGCTCGTTCACTTCTTTACAAAGATCCATAACAGTTTGACGACCTTCAGGATCATTTCTTGTCGTCATGATTCCACGAGGTTTGTGCATAAGAATATAAACTTGATCGACAGAGGCTGGGTCAATAATACTTCCATCAACATCAACGACATCAATGGTTGGATCGATTTTTGTACCAAGAAGAGCGGTAATCATACCGTTAACTTTAACTCGGCCTTGAACGATTAATTCTTCAGCTTTTCTTCTAGAAGTAATACCAGCATCAGCAATGTATTTTTGAAGGCGAATCTGATTTGATTCAAGTGTCATGTGATCTCCAATCCGCCTCACGGCAGTTCGTTTAAAATTTAGGGGAACTTACGCTCCCCTACGCTTGATGTCAATTAATGCTATCAGGCTCTTGATTATCTTCTTTAAGGAATGACAAATCGATATCAAGATCATTGGCTTTTTCAACCATATCATCAGTTAAAGTATCGATTTTACGCTCATTATCATCCATTTTTGCATCATCTAGAGCAAGCTCATCATTATCAAGAGCTGTTCCAGTTAAGCGCTCAAAGGCTTGATCAAGAGCATCGGCAAGATCTTGTTCTTCTTGCTCACTTGTACTTCCAAAAAGCTCGATGAAGTCTGCATTAGCATCATCTTCAACATCACTTTCATCAGAAAGTTCAATATCGATAAAGGCATCAAACTCATCTTCATCAATCGCTTCACCTGTTTCCAGATCAATCATTTGAAAGTCTTCATCTTCATCATTTTCAGGCTCATTAAATGGGCCTGCTGTTAAATCTGAAATAACTTGTGGAAGCGTAACGGCAGTAAACAACTCAGACAGACCTGCTGACTTATTAATGTCTTCGAGCTGACGTTTATTAACGTAGTCCTCTAAAAGATCAAAGGCTGATTTCCTAGCTTGGCCTTCACCTTCTGCACTAAGCTTTCTTTTCTCTTCATCTTTAAGTGATTGAGTAAATAAAGTGTCAGCAGAAATAGCACGAATTGATTCTGCTAATTCATCAAGCTCGCCTACTTCATCAAATGAAAAGCGTGCTTTATCTCCTGTATGAACAAGAGTTTTAATATCAGCAATTTTCCCCACGCTTTGCATGGATTGCTCTTCAAGCTCACTCTCCGGAGGAAGTCCTGTAATATCATTGATATTAAACACTTCTAAAAACTCTGAAGTTGTTCCGTAAAGAACAGGGCGACCAAGTTCTTCCGAGCGGCCACAAACTTTCACAAGTCGCTTGTCCATTAGACCGCGAACAATATGCGAGCTATCTACACCACGAATTTTATCAATATCTGTTTTAGCAACAGGCTGGCGATAAGCGATAATTGCCATCACTTCTAGAGCTGTTGGAGAAAGAACAAGACCGCTGACTTTGAAAAGATCTTGAACATACTTTCCATAAGTCGCTTTCGTTCTAAACTGATAACCGTCAGCAACTTCTTGCAAACGAATACCGTGATGTTTATTTTCATATTCAGTTTGAAGTCTTTCAATCGCTGCGTGCACGACTTTCAGAGGCATATCCTCATCAATAGTCCCACGAATTTTTTGAAGCGATACTGGACGATCACTCATGAAGATAATTGTTTCAATGGCACCGCTTAGGCTGTCTTCATTAAGACCAGTTCTAGCCTTCCAAAGTTTATCTTCTTGCATCTGTGGATCAAAATAATCCAGCTCGAGTTCAAAGTTTTCAGGATACGCAAGGAGCGCCTCTTCTGGAAAGCAAGCTTCAAGCTCGATATCATCAGAGTGAGGCCAGGCACAAAATAGAGTTTGGTTTTCCATTTTTATCGTCTCTCGTGTGTATTAGTGTAAAACTGGCGTTTCATCCGTCGCCAATTCTTGTGTTGGTAAATCTAGTGGTTCAGGAGCAT
>PCUW01000036.1:9810-29042 GCA_002787775.1 Bdellovibrionales bacterium CG12_big_fil_rev_8_21_14_0_65_38_15 | reverse complement strand
TGACTTAAAATATCTTCCCAGAGATATTCTTCTCTTTTTTGTTTATTAATGACGTCAATTTGGTCACTAAATTCACTGACTAAGAATGAAATCCCCATATTCTTAAGCAGACTATATTTTGATTCCGATTTTTCTTTTACATTCCAATCTCTTTGACCAATAGGAATGCTTACCATTGTATTAAAATCAAAGTCGAAATCACTGAAAGTTGCTTCGAGCATATCCCAAAACTGTTTTTGCGAAGTCAGGGCGACTGAGCGCTCTTTGAATACTAACATTCTAACAAAGAAATCAATAAGATCTGAAAGACCTTCGTCTTGTCCAACATCTCCAGGCTTATGTCTGGGAAGAGCTTTAATAAGATATTCAAAACCGATAAGGGATTCCGTCACCTTTTCATCCCAGTCTTTAATTTTCTTGGCTTCCATAAGGTGATGCTCACGACGAATAAGTATTTCTTCGATCGCATCAAAAATATTGGATTGAAGATTTAAATCTTCATCTGAATTAATAAAAAAACAGCGTTTTGACATGACACGCTCAAGAGCGTTGTCTGCGTCAACTATAACGAGAAAACATGATGGAGCAAGCTTCTCATCGAGAAAGCGACCTTTTCCTGGATAACTGGCGACAATTCCATTCTCAATGCTGGCAATTTTTGAATCATCTATTTCGTTGAGAATAAATCCAGAGTTTTGTAATTCTTTAAAGACAGGTTGGTCACGAAGATCACGAGTCACATAAACTTTTGCCGTCCGACAGATATCTTTTGAGCTAAAAAGATCACTCAATCAGCTGACTCCTTCACTAAGGACTCACCTTCAATGAAGTGCCCATTAACCTTTACACCCCAATGCAAATGAGGGCCTGTTACACGGCCAGTGGCACCGGCCAAGCCAATTTGAGTTCCCTTAGGAACAAACTCACCTTCTTGGACTTGAACTTTGGATAGGTGTCCGTAAATGCTAAAAATGCCTAAGCCGTGATCAATCGTTACAGTTCCACCGGTAAAAAACAGATCTCTAGCTACAACAACTTTACCTGAATTGGTTGCCTTAATAGGTTCACCAACCGCTGCTCTAAAATCAGTACCAAGATGTTGAGTTTGCTTTGAGTTATTAAATAATCTTCTTGATCCATAAATACTTGTAACAAAAGCGTCGATAGGTAACATGAAAGGTTCATCAAAATAAGGATGACTTGGTGAATTTGAATAGTTCTTATTCAAAAAAACTTGTTCTTTTTGCACACGCTTTAAATCTTTAGCATTTAAAGAAACTCTACGCTGATCGACATTAAGTCTTTCTGACGGGAATTCTTTTTGACCAACAGAGATCGTCGCCACTTGAGTTTTCTTTGAATTCTTATCGATATAACATTTTATATCGTTAAAATTTGTAAAATAAGTTTCCGCTACAAAAGCAACGTAACGATCGTTTTCTAGATAGTAAGGAATCTTTTTTTCATCACATTCTAAAATGGCATTTTCACTCAGACTATTTTTAACAAAATTGATTTTTACAACTTCACCGGGCTTGACTGAAAACTTCTCATTCTCAATTTTCGCTTCAGACTTTACGTTCTGATTTTTTTGATTTGAAATATTTTTCTTCGAGATCATTGAACATGAACTCAATGCCAGACAAATGATGAGAAAAGATATTTTCAAACTAACTCCCTTTAGTAACTTTAGAAAAACCATCATGAAAATTGATGACTAATTTTTCAGAAGGTTTTGTTGCATCAAAATTCTTTTTTGATGAAATCACATTATTGTTCGTATCCGAAACGTAACTATAGCCTCGACCTAAGACTTCTTTAGGATTTAAAGCTTTAAGTAAGCCACCTAATTTCTCAATCTTTTGACTAGTCATAGCGACCGATCTTTCTGGATAACGTTCAATTTTGCGCAGACAGTCATCCATTCGCAGATTAAGATCACTTAGTCCTAAGATTGAATCAATTTTATCTTCAAGGTGACATTCTCGCAAACGCTGTTTTAGCTCATATGTTTGTTCTTTAAGAATCATACTGAGAGCCTTTGGGGATACGCGCTCAAGTCTATCTGGCCCCATATTCTTAAGGGTTAAGGAATGTCTTAAAAGTTGAGATCTTATGCTTTGAAGTTGTGTCAAAACCTTCGTTTGCTCACCTGTAAGTATTTCTGCTGCAGCGGTAGGAGTTTCACAGCGAAGATCCGAAACAAAGTCACTAATAGAATAATCGACTTGGTGACCAACAGCGGAAATCACAGGAATTGGACAGTTAAAAATATCCCAAGCTAATCCCTCATCGTTGAAAGACCATAGATCTTCCATGCTGCCACCACCTCGAGTTAAGACAACAACATCAAAAGATTGATCAGGATTTCCTAAATTATATTTAATAACTTTAGCTAGAGCCTCTCTAAGACTTCTAGGGGACTGCTCACCTTGAACTAGGGCTGGAACTAAAACGATTTCACCTTGAAGAGCGCGGCGTTTGTAGACATTAATAAAGTCTTGTAGAGCAGCGCCACCAGCAGCTGTTATGACTGCAACCTTCTTAGGATAGGCTGGAATAGCAATTTTTTGATCTTGATCGAAAAGACCCTGCGCAGATAATTCTCTTTTTAGTTTTTCAAATTGCTCTTTTAAATCCCCGGCCCCAACCAACTCAACTCGTTTTGCGATTAATTGAAAAGTCCCACGCTTGGCATAAACACTTAGACCACCATGACAGATGACTTTATCTCCATCTTTCATCGACTTTGCACTTGTGTTTCTTAAAACATCGCCTTTAAACATGACGGCGGAAATACTGCTGTCTGCATCGGATAAAGTAAAATAAAGATGACCTGCACTTGATCTTGAAAAGTTAGAGATCTCACCAACTACACTAACAAAGGAGAACTCACTTTCAAGAGAGCTCTTTACGCTTTGAACTAAGCTAGAAACTGATACGGGATTTGACATGAAGTTAGTCTAACGTCTGAAGTACTCGATGAGAAGATTAACGCTGTCTTTCAATTCATGAAAATAGTCATGATCTCTGATATTGATACGATGAAGCGCTTGTCCATCGATAATCTTTTTAATTTCGTTACGAATACGATGGATAGGACCTGCCACCTTATGAGAAACCCATAGGGCCCAACCAACCATAAAAAGCGCTATGTTCAAGGCTAGTACGATAAAACTTAAGTCAATCACATAACTTCTATCATAGATCAGAGAAATGAAATCATGATCAGCAGGAATTCCTGTTGAAAGCGCGATATCTTTAAGTTCCCAAAACATATAGAGCTTAAAGATATAGAATATCCCTAAAACAACTATTGTCATTAAAGCCGAATGCTTCATCAATGAAAATTGAAACGACGGATTAACTAATAATATTTTTCGAGAATACTTTTGTTTCATCTTTTTTCCTAGCTCGACATCTTCTTCGCTAAATAAAAGGTTTTTAAGTGTTTGATAGCTTGGATAACTTGAAAGTCCTCACTTGGAGCATACTTCTTTTGTAGCTCTTCACTTTCTTCTTTCTTGCCTTCTTTTGTAGCTAGTCTAGCTCTTTTTATCGCTTCAGATCTTCTTTGACGATCTTCTTTTTCACGTGCAATACGAGCTATTTTTTCTTCAGGTGTTTCAATCGTTGCTGTTAAATGATTGCGTAGATCAGCTTCGCGAATATAACTTGAATCAACTGCATTTTCTTTTGCCCACTCACCTTCAAATTCACTGACAATAACGTCTGGCTTAATCCCAATCGCTTGAATACGTCTATCTTTTGGAGTCAGGTATTGAGCAATCGTAAGCTTTACACCGTAATCGCCATCAAGTTTAGCTACGGTTTGAACAGAGCCTTTACCAAAACTTTGAGTTCCCATAATAATCGCGCGCTCATGATCTTGAAGAGCTCCAGCAACAATTTCAGAAGCAGAAGCGGATGAACCATTGATCAGAACAACAATTGGAAGCTCTGTTTCTTTATAACCAGACTTCACAACATAATGAATTTCTTTTTGTTTAGGATCGCGACCTTCAGTTGAAACCACAACTCCATCTTTTAAAAAGATAGAAGAAACATTAACAGCTTCAGTTAAAAGTCCGCCTGGATTTGATCTTAAATCAAGAACAATACCTTTAAGATCATTTTTCTTTTTTGAACGTGCTGATTTAATAGCTTCAGCTATTTCTTTACCAGCATTTTGTTGAAATTGAGTTAAGCGAACATAAACATAATCTTCGATAACTTCAGATTTTACCGCTTCAATCTTGATCTTTTTTCTAACCATGGTGTACTGCTTAACACCTTCAACACCTTTTCGAACGATACCGATTGAAATTTTTGAATCTGGTTTGCCTCTCATTTTATCAACTGCTTCATCAAGAGCTAAGCCTATGATTGATTCTCCGTTGATTTCAACGATCTTATCGCCTGAGCGAAGTCCTGCTTTAAAAGCTGGAGTATCATCAATTGGTGTAATAACGACGAGGACACCATCTTTTTGAGTAACTTCAACACCAAGTCCACCAAACTCACCTGATGTATCTTCGTTCATTTTTTGAAAAACTTCTTTATCTAAAAAAGCAGAATGTGGATCGAGAGTTTGCATCATACCTTTTAAGGCACCCTCAATAAGTTTTTCCGTATCAACTTCACGATAATATTGCCCTTCTACTAAGAATAAGACTTTATTGAAGAGTTCTAACTTTTCAAAACGAGACTTCGTTGTCGCAAGGACACTTCCCGTGCCAAGAAAACCTAAACTAATACCAAATATTGATAAGAACAGACAAATGAGTGCGGTTTTGCGACCACGAAGTGGAACGGGTTTCATTAGAGTACTCCAAAAAACTATCTATTAAATTTTTGTTACTTTATGTTTTTGTAAAAAATTATTATCCATTAGTGCAATCGTATCTTGTGCTTTGTCTCTTTTTCGAACTTCAAAATAAAGTTTTCCTTGAGACGTTGATGTATCGGTGTATCCAATAACATCGCCTTTAACTACAGACTGACCTTTTTTCATCTTCGGTATAAAGTTACCAAGAACGACAGATCTCGTCTCATTTCCATGATCAATTAAAACAACATTTCCATAGGTTGAAAGACGACCTGCGTAGGCAATCTTACCATCTTCAGCAGCAAGAACAGGTCTCTTACCGTTAAATTTATAAGTTATTCCCTTCTTATCGTACTCAATACCGGTGAAATCATCGACAGGAGAGCTGAACTTGGCGTCTATATCTGATTTGACTCTAGCTTTAATACGCTTTGTTAATTTTAAAGCGCTAAGCTTTTCTTCGACTTCACTTTTTTGTGAAACAGCTTGGATATAGGCATCAGCCTTTTCTTTTTTATTTTCTTCCATTGTTTGGACAAGTTGGGCCAAGCGAGATTCCGTTTCTTGGTACTCGGAGATCCTAAGCTTTAAAGCGCTAAGAGTTGATTCATACTTCGTTGCTGTTTTTGATACAACCTGAAGAGCTTTTAATTGCTTTTGTACTTCTGTTGCTAAAATTTTTCTTGCTGCCATTGCTGCTGCATTTTGGTTTTGATCCAACTCCTGCAATGCCAAACGTTTTAGAACTGATCTTAGTTTTTCAATTTTATGGTTTGTATCGATTTGCCCTTGATTGAGTTGAGCCTCAGATTCAATAAGCCTAGCCTCTAGACTTTGACGTTGCTGAACAGTCTTTAAATATTCTTGATGAGTATGACCTAGTTTATTTTCAAGACTAGAAATTTCTTTGGCATATGTATCAACTTCTTTTTGAACCTGGAGAACCGTTTTTTGAAGATTATTAATCGAAACAGGTGCAGTTGCGGCAAAGACATTAAAACTTAAAAAGTTCAAAGCTATAGATAGAAATAGAACTCGTGTATGACTTTTCAACCTAACCTTCCCAAGAAGTTTTTCTTGAATACATTAGACTTGAACTCATCGCCACAATAAAACAAATAGCGAGGCTAATCATATCTGGCTTTTTCATTAAAAAAGTTGAAGCTAAACCAAGTGAAGCTAGTAGTAATATGGCCGCAGACCACGTTTTGAAGGCAACCTTACGTCGACGCTGGAATTGCTCAACTAGGTATGAACTTTTCTTGATTGGTTTTGAAAAAGCATAAACACTTAAACTCCAAAGGATGAAGCTTATGGCAACAACCACTTCAGAAAACCATGCTTGCCAACTTAATGCATTTTGAGTCTTTTTCTTTGGTGGAAATACTGTTGCACCAATAGTGGTGTCATTGCCAGATAAGCGAGTGAGATAATCTTTAATTAAAGTAATTGATCTTTCTTCTAGCTCTGATCTTGTTACGACTTTAACCCCAGCCAAGGATAACTCTCCTACTGCTTGAGCAATCTCTCCGTCCATTCCAGCTAAAAGAGATTGGACTTGTTGATTCAATTTATCATTTTCAAGAATTTCTACTTTTTCAACTCCTGGAAGCTCTTTTAGTTTTCTTGAGATCCATGGAATATTTTGTTTACTTGAAATTAACGCGTGAAAGTAAGGATGAAAAACTTGTTGTGTTTTATTTAATCCACTGATGTCTGTAATTACACTACGATGACTTGCACTAAAAAATAGTACCACTGTACATATTAGCAGCACTAAAAATCGTACTGGAAACTGTCTTACAATTTGAAAAAAATGACTTAAATAAAACATGCATGCCCCGAATATACTAACCTTCCTCCATCAAGATGAAGAATTCTTCCTGAGAAGCTTTTAACTAACTCTTTATCGTGTGTGGCCCAAACAATTGTCATGCCACGTTTCATATTGAAATAATTTAAAACTTCAAAAAGTCTTTTTCCATTATCAGAATCAAGTGCACTGGTTGGTTCATCTGCAATCAGAACATCTGGCTTCGTCAGAAGTGTTCTGATAATAGCGATTTTTTGCTGAAGACCACCGTTAGCATCTTTAATTTTTAATTTCATACGATCACTAACGCTAAGAACACGACAAAGCTCTGCCTTGTCTTTTTCAAAAGCTTTACGACTGTCATAGAGAGATGGATCGTAAGCAATATTTAAATTCGCTTCACAGGTCAGCTCAGGAATAAGCCTTAGGTCTTGAAAAACTCGTGCAACAAAAAACTCTTCTCTTCTTGAAAAAGGATGTTTTGCCATTCCTGATGTTGGTGCGATATCACCAGACAACATTCTTAAGAGTGTTGTTTTTCCGGCACCTGATGCACCCGTTACAAAAACGATTTCACCCTTCGCAATTGTTAGTTCAATATTTTTTAAGGCATGAACAGAATCGAATTTAACACTGGCATCATGAAGTGAAATAATATTAACCGGCGGAAGTCCTGATGACTTATTGGGACCAGTAAAACCTAAATTGTTATTTTGACTTTGAAACATGAAAGACACATCCTTGAGTCTTGCGTCGCTAGGCTAATCATCCTGATAAGCCTTGAGATCTTGCGGACTTAGATCTCTTTTAATATTTTAACTCAAAAGCTCCAGCAAGTGCAACTAAGTGCAAAAACCCGAGAAAATTGTTCCGCTATTCACCCTCTTAAAAAAAAGGGCTGATATAAAATCAGCCCCTTAGCATTCATAATTTAGAAAGGATTAAAGTTCAATTGTTTGAACGTAATTTCCACCCTCAACTCCATCATTGTCACCATCAATGGCCCTACCGAATGGATCTGCAAGTTGCTCAGAACTTACATGGATTCTATAAGTTCCAGCTTGAGCATTTGTAAGCTTAATTCTCATTACGCTTTGACCTACTTCAAGTGCACCTTGCTCTTCAGTTTCAATAATCTCAGCACCACGTTGAGAGATACGCTCAACACGAATAGCTGAACGACCAGTGATTGCGCTAACAAGACCTCTAAATTGAATATTTAGAACACCTTTATCAAACCAAGCCTGACGAACAGTTGTGAAATTAACTTTTTCATCTACTGCATTGCTAGCATTAATTCGACCTGCACCAAGCTTAAACTTATAACGGTCATTTAATGAATCGATGTCATCACTTGAAGTTAAAAGCTTTTGAACAACTTGTTCACGAGTATACTCTGGAAAAACTGACCAGATAAAACCAGCGACAGCTGCTGCATTTGGAGAAGCCATTGAAGTTCCTGACATATCTACGTAACGATTTGTACGGCCATGGCTATAAATAGGGTCACCAGGAGCAGCGATATCAACGTCAACACCATAGTTAGAGAATGAACTACGCTCATCTTCAGAGCCAACTTTTGTTTTTGTTGAAGCTACTAAAAGAATTTTACCAAACTTCGTTCTTGCACTCTGGTGAGCGTTACCGTTACCAGCAGAGTTAAATAGAATCACGCCTTTTGAATCAACGTAATCAACCGCGCGGTTGAAAACTTCATCATTGGCAAAACCATCAATATTGTAAGAAACAGTTAAAACTTTTGCACCGTTATCAGCTGCATAAGTATAAGTTTCATAAACCATTGCTGAAGTCCAACGACGTTCGCCGTAAAACTTAAGAGGCATAACTTTTACATTTGGTGAAATACCAGTAACACCAACACCGTCATCAAAACCAGCAGCAATGATACCTGCTACGTGAGTTCCATGAGCGCCATTTGATGAATCACTTGATGGATCATTATCAGCTTCATTGAAATCCCAGCCCTTCGTATCGTCGATATAACCATTGTTATCGTCATCGATGCCGTTACCAGCGATTTCATTCGGGTTTACATAATAAGAAGTCGTCATATCTTCATGAGCAAGATCAAATCCGTCATCTGCAACAGCAACAACGACTTCAGCTTGACCAAGAGTTTTATCCCAAGCTTCAGGAGACTTAATGATTAAATGATGGCGTTGTTTTGCAAACTGAGGATCATTTGGAGTGAAAGCTTCACGTGCTTCACCTTCATAAATATAATTAGGTGCTGCCCATTCTACATTTGATAAAGCAGCAACATCTTTTAGTGCTTCGCTTGCTTTAGCAACTTTTGGAAGTGAAACAACAAAAGTTCCATTTTTTGAAATCTGTTTTGTTTGAGCTTTCGCCATCCAAGTATTTTTGAACTCTTTAGAAATACCATCTTTAAATTTAACGATAAATTCTGTTGGATGCTGAAGTCTTGTAACTTCTGCTTGAGCGAAACCACTCATTAATAAGGCCATCGTGACCAAAGAAATCTTATTCATTCTCACTCCCTGAGAGTTGTTGATTATTTTGTTTTCGTTAGGAGTTGATGAGCGTATCGCTAAGAATACAGCCCGTGAATGAGATGTAAGATTTTGTTGGGAGCTTATAAATCAGGTAAAATAACCTTCTCTTTTATAAGAAGATCGTAAGCCGACTGAGAGACGTAAACGTTTGGAATATAGTTATTTACTTCACTCATTTTAGAGATAATTGAGTTCTCAACATCGGCTAACAGTCTGATATCACCATTTTCATAACTGATCTTCACCGGATCACGCTCAAGAAGGACGTTCTTCACATTACCCGAGCGAATTAAACTGGCTTTAGATTGAACAAAGTTAATAGGCTTTTTAGGAAGATCTTCAATCATCCAATCAAGCTTAGTCCCCTTTTTTTCTAGGACATGTTTAATCTCTTCAACTTTTTGTTGAGCACGCTTAATGACTTTACTTTGATCGACATCACTTTCTTGCGTGATAAGACGCTGCTTAAACTCTTCGCACTTCACAACTTTTGCACCAGTTTGGAACAATAAGGTGCGCGCCATATCTTTAAGCGTTGGGTGCTTATCTAAGTCACCATCAACATAATGTTTATGAACAAGGTTCATAAAATAGCCGTCATTAAAATTATAAAAACGTGCAGGATCGTTAGCCACCATATCTAAAAGATCGGAGTAACGGTGAATCCAACCTTTTTGTAAGAAGTGAAAGCAAATGCGTTCCGCAATCGCATCGTATCTTGCCCCACGAGGAGACCTAATAACTTGCGAGTACCAAGCAAATCTAGACATTAAAAAGTCTTCAGCGCAGTGAAGAGCATTATGTTTAATAGTTAAAATTTCTTGTTGATCAACGGTGCGAACACAGAAGTGATAAAGCAGATAATCTCTATCGTAACTTCCATATTTTAAGCCAGTGTAGTGGGCGTCTCTTAAAAGGTAATCCATGCGATCACAATCAATTTCAGAGTGAAGAATTTGATTACCTAAGACTTGAGGTGAAACACCTTTAACAAGGTCTGAAATTCGTTGTGGATCAAAACCATATTTTTTTAAAATATGAGTGACACCACCTTCATAGTCAGTATTTTTAATAATCCAAGAACCTAGATTTTCATGGTCGTCCTTGAGACGTTTTCCATTTTTATCATTGGTTGTTTCACCGTACTGGATATAGGCGCCTTCAGTGGTGTGAGAGAACATAAATGTTCCCAAGTCGTGCATCAAAGCACCAAGGCGTAAGCTTTTATGGAAAAGTGCATCTGCTGACTGAGCCTTAGGATTCATCAGGTCTGATTCTGAAACGGCACGACCACAGCTTTCTAAGATTTTATGAGCGTTATGCATAACTCCTATGGAGTGACCAAAGCGCGAGTGTTCTGCGCCAGGAAAAACATAAAACGAAAATCCTAATTGCTTAATCCAACGAAGACGTTGGTAAAAAGGACAATGGATGATTTCCCACTCCCAAGGAGTAAGGCGAATGAAACCATATATTGGATCAAAAATGACGTTAGATTTATTGGACCCTTCCATCCGTGATGGCCCCGCTGAAAAAATGGGCCCTGTTTAATGACGTAAACAGGGCAAGATTATTAATGGACTTGTTTCTTTTTTGCTTTCTTTCTAGATTTCTTATTAGCTGCTGCAATCTTGCGAACAATTAATGAAAGAACTAGTTTTGTTTCACGACGTAGATCGTTTTCATAAACAAAACGATAGAAGTTTTCAATTTCTGGAATCGTACGAAAGTTACGAACGCCAGGTTTAACTTCAGCAGTCGTTGTGTTGGCAAGTGTGTCAGTGCTCATTAAGCCTCCAAAATGGCATCTTACCGCGGCAAGATGCCCAAATACAAGATTTATTGTTATTCCTAAATTACGCTTCTTTCGTTTCGATCATGCCGTAGCTATGCAGCTTGTTGTAAAGCGTCTTAACAGTAATCCCAAGAACTTTAGCTGTTCTTGTTTTGTTACCACTTAGGTGCTCCAACGTATTTGTAATATGGCGACGCTCAAGGTCAGAAAGAGTCATTTCAGCAAAAGCCATTAGCTCATCTTGAAGTGACTGTGATTCATCTGCTTTTTCAACGACGCATTCTGCAAGGTGACATTTCTCAACAATCATTCCTTCACCAAGGATATAAGCACGCTCAACCACGTTCATTAATTCACGAACGTTACCTGGCCAGTTGTACTCTGTAAGAGACTTGATTGCTGATTGTGAAAGAGACTTATGGGCGCTTTTTTCACGTCCAAGGTTTAGGTAGTAAGTTGCGATGATTTCGATATCTTCACCACGCTCACGAAGAGATGGTACATCGATAATCATTGTTGCAAGTGAATACATAAGATCTTCACGAAAACAACCTTCTTGAACAAGAGAGCGAAGGTTACGTGATGATGAACATATGATTCTTGCGTCTCCTCTAAAGGCAGTGTGACCACCAACGCGAAGACCAGTTTTTTCTTTCATAAAGTGAGCGATTTTTCCTTGAAGCTGAACTGGTAGACGATCAACATTTTTAAGGAAAAGAGTTCCGCCGTGAGCATTTTCAAGGGCACCAACGATTACTCTGTGGCCACGTGACATATCGTGAGTTTCTTCACCGAAGAGTTCACGCTCAAGTTGAGATTCAGTCATGATCGAGCAATCAACCACTACAAATGATTTACGCTCACTACGACAATGGATACGACGAGCCAGGAGATCCTTGCCTGTTCCTTTCTCACCTTGGATAAGAACGTTCATTGCTGAAGCTGATACTTTGTCAGCGCGACGAACGGCTTCTTCCATAATTTTACTTTTACCAACGATCTTGCCTTCTTCAACTTTAAATTTAGATTCAACATCGTTGCTTGAAGATTTCTCTTTAAGTTCGAGCTCTTTTTGCTCGATTTGGCGAAGAAGTGATTCATTTAAAGATTTAGCTGAAAGATACATCTTCATATTAGCAAGTGGCCCGCTAAGTTTTGATAGGATCTCAAGTACAGCTGTGATGTGTTCACGAGAAAATTCTAGATCGCCATCAATGATTTGAAAGTGAACAGTACCGATAACAACACCTTCGTGTTGAATTGGAAGGGCTAGTTCGCGCTTAATACCTTCTGATAGTTCTTGATGGAAAAGTGGATCGCGTGAAGTATCGTTTGAAAAATAGGCTTTCTTTGTTCTGATAACATGGCCAGCAGGTCCTACGCCTTTTTCTAAGCAAATTCCTTTAAGGACGGCCTTACCAGCTTTGCAAACTTGCTCAACTTTACCATCTTCAAAAGCACGAAAGGCGTGAACTTTATCAGCACCGATATGTTTATTTAAATGAACAGCTAGTTCACTAAAGAAGAAAGATTCATCTAGCGTTGATAGCAAAATAGCTGATAAACGTTCGATTTGCGTCACTTCTTTTGACAAAGTCATGCTCATTGTAGATCTCCTAGACAGTTTTTTAAATTTGGGTGCGTAATTAATGCACAGCGAAACTGAGTAGATAATACAATGCGTCAGTATTTTTTACAAGAGTAAAATGATCGGGTGTTTAATAAAAGTACATGCTTTTAATTAATTTCAACTACTTAGTCCACCTAGGACTTTGACAGTTCCCCAAACCTTCTGTGATTTGGCCTATCATTTCTCCATCACGGGTCATTATGTATACATTTTGGACAGCCTCAGTTCGAGAAAGGACCCTTTGAGATGCAAAAGCGATAAATTGACCATCATTTGAATAGGTCGGATCTTCGTTTGAGCCAAAGTCTTTGGTTAAGCGAACTAGGTTGTGGCCATCAGAGCCGATTCTAAAAATATCGAAGCGATTATCAAGCCATGATGAAAAGGCTAACTCTTTTCCATCAGGAGAGAATCTTGGGGTGGCATTAAACTTACCAACATAACTAATACGCTTAGTGTTTTTCTCTCTGCCAGGAAGATCCATAATATATATCTCTGCTTTATTCGCTCTGCCTGATAAGAACGCCATTTTAGAACCATCCACATTTACTGATGGGTCAACGTCAGGAGCCGAGTGTTTTGTAAGTGTTCCAATAATATCTTTTGAAGCAAGACTCACTTCATAGATTTCAGCGTTACCTGTATGAGAAAGAGTCAGTGCTATACTCTTATCTCCCGGCATAAAGACAGCACCAGAGTTAATTCCGCTTCTGCTACTGACAAGAGATGAATTTCCAGTATCCATATCTAAGACGTAGAGATTGTTGTTACGAGACTTACTTCTTGTTTGCTGAATAAGACTATAAAGAATCTTCTTTCTGTTTTGTGAGATGGCCGGCGACATGACGACGCCACCATGATTGGTTAAGCGTTTTACGTTTTTACCATCAAAGTCCATAATATAAAGTTCTTTAACAATATTATCGCCACGAGAACCCTTGTCACAAACAAATGTAATTTGTGATTCAAAGACACTGTCTTTACCTGTCACTGTTTTAAATAAAGCATTAGCAGTTTCATGGGCACTTGGACGAAGTTTTGATTCAGTGACTAATGCATCTTTTAAAAGAGCAACTTTTCCGGCATTCACATCATGAAGTTGAACGTTGGCGTAAAGGACGCCATCTTTTCTAAAGGTTACATTACCAGCAAAGGTAATGCCTGCACTTTTTAACTTTTCATAATTTGGACTATTATCAATTTCAGGCGTTTTGCTTTCATTTACGACTTCAAATGTACCTTTGTAAAAAGCGAAGTCTTCCCTTAATATTTTCACAAAATCTTTGGCGACTTTAAGATCAGCCCCAGTTAACGATGAATAATTGGCATGAAAAGCCACTAAACTGGCTTCAACACCGGCTTCTCCCACCGCTACAATAGTAAGATTTTGTGCCATGAGGTTTGAGCTCATTAATAGAATGAATAATGTTAAAAATTTCATCATGACTCCTAGGTCAGATTATAAAGGAAAGCCCAAAACAATTTCACCTGCTAAACCTTTGGCAGCAAAGCCCTGTGGGATTCGACCAAAACGAGCTTTTTCAACAGAATCTATCGCACGTTGATCATACTCTTCATTGCCACTTGATTCGTATAGTTGGGCCTTAATAAGTGTTCCATCTTCTTTAATAAAAATTCGTACTCGCGCTTTGAGATCCTGTGAAGCTAGATAACTTGGTAATTTCCAAAAAGGTTTGATCGCCTCAGGAATAGTTCCAAGATACCTGGCATATTCACCTTGAGCTGCACTTCCCTCTCCACCAACTAAAGCAGCACCTGCTGATAATTTATTGCCAGCTGCCACTAATTTATTAATCTTTGAAGTATCAAAACTATCTTTCTTTTTTTCTTTCTTTGCAGCTTTCTCTTCAACTTTTTTCTGAGATAAATTTTTAAGCATACTGGCAAAGTCTTGTTTTTTCTTTTCTTCTACAAATTCTGGTTGATCAGCAACGACAGGGGGTTCCTCTTTTTTAACAACTTCTTCTGCTGGTGCTGGTTCACTCACGGGTTCTTCGTAAGTTTTAAGCTCTTTAATCGTTAGTTCAGGCATGGCCACCATATCGACTCGAACTGAATTTTGAACCAATTGAATATTTTCATTTCGAATGTCTTGAACTTTATCCCAACTTAATTTCCCAATAATCAAAGCAAGAAAAACAAGGCTCAAATGAACAAAAAACGATTGAACGCTATAAAAGCTTAGACCATGTTCACCTGATAACCTTTCACTCATTTTTTTGTTTCCGTCACCAATGCAATCTTTGTAATCCCCTCGCTTTTAAGAAAGGACATAATATTAGCGACCTTACCGTAAGGTAGAGCAAAGTCTGCTCTTAGAAATAACGTATCACTTTTTGTTTCCGTAAATTTTGCTTTAAGCTCCGCTATCAATTCATTTTCTAAAATTTTATCTGAGCCGATAAAGAGCTCTTCAGCCTTTGAAATGGAAAGAATGACTTGAGAGGTATTGAGGTTAATTGGATTAGCCTCTTTGGTCTTTGGTAGATCAAGAGATATCCCATTTAGCATCAAAGGTGCTGTGATCATAAAAATCACTAAAAGTACCAACATCACATCGACTAGAGGTGTCACGTTAATGTCGGCCATTGGACCTTTTCGACCATTTCCTGCTGAAAATGCCATTAATACTCCAAACTTTAGACAGCTAAGATTGAACGCTCGAGCATATTAAGAAAATCTTGTCCAAAATTTTCCATCTCTGAAGTTGATCTCGCGTTCTTATTATTAAAGTGGTTGTAAAATAAAACGGCAGGGATGGCGGCTGCAAGACCAACCGCTGTTGCAACAAGAGCTTCAGCAATACCTGGAGCTACGGCATCAAGAGTACCGCCTCCACTGGCGAGTCCTGTAAATGAATCAATGATTCCCCAAACTGTTCCAAATAATCCAACAAATGGAGTTACTGAACCAATTGAGGCTAAGATCGAAAGATTTTCTTCACGCTTCATCATCCCTTCATTCATGCCTTTTTTAAGAGCACGCTCGATCGCGACAAAACCATGCTCTGAGAAAAATTCTTTGGGTGTTTTTTTTGCACTACTTGATTCAAGTGAGTTTTTAATTTTTAGAAATTCTTGATAACCAGATGAGAACATCACTTTATATGGAGAGAACTCGATCTCATCACATTTTTGCATGACTTCAGACATCGACTTAGAAGTGTTGAAGATATCTAAGAATTCTTTATCTCCATTCTTTAAAGAACTCTCACTTTTACTTTTCTTTAAAACAACTGCCCAAGAAATAATCGAAGAGATGATGAGAGATATTAAAACCGCTTTTACCACTATTCCTGAATCAAGGATAATAGCTAGAATATTCATTTCAGTGACTTGCACTTGGGTCGCTCCTTCATAAGATGTATTTATTTGAAATTATAGCAACTCTAAGAGCAAAAGTTGACCGGGAAAAGTCGGGGGGGTTGTAAACTCTTGGTGAAGTTTAATCTCAATCAAAACGCTCAGCTTTTGTACGCCACCAAATGAAACCTAAACTAAGTATCCAAAGAGCACAAGCGACAGAAACCGATGTATCGACGTGGCTTGATGAAGTAAACATGGAAAATCGATCTCCCCAAACAGGATCCAGACCAATTAGGGCGGCCATAGGGGCAATAATAAAAGCAATAAAGAAGACTGGATCAGCCCAATTATCCCTACCCCACATGGCGAGTTGAAGTACTGCTAAATGGAGAAAAAACTCTCTTGCGCCAAAGCCTACAGCAAAAGGGAATAGCACTTTATTTGCAAACCAAAATAAAAGCGCAAGAATTAAAATCGCAAATCTATTTCCCCAAATACCAAAACCATTATGATAACGAATTGAAATAATCATCAAAACATCTAGAAGAAACAATATCGAAATACTTGTATAGCTTATTACAGCTTTGAATATATTTGCGCCTTGATGAAAATTTGTAATTGGAACAGCACTAAAAATGCTAATTAAAAAACCTGCAATACAAAGTGCAAATAAATTTCTTGATGGAATTTTCCAGGTTTCAATAACCATGTCTCTAAAAGGTTGTCTTGAAAGAGACGGAAGATGGACAAACTTTTGAATCACTAAGAACGATAAAACTTTTACTAAAACGACAATCTCCCACCCTTTATCAAAAACCCAATCCTCAATAACTCCGAGTTTATGATCTAAAAGAAAATGAAAGAATGAAATGAGAGAAACAATTACGAGCTGAAAAAGACCAGACAATAAGTAGTAGGCCGTGACAGAACCAAGAAATTGCGAAAATCCCAATCTTTTCACAAATCGTTACTTTTCGAAGGTGTAAGCCAGTTGAGTTGGAGTTCTGGCGAGGGATAAATTCGAGCTAAGTTTTTATAAAGAGCATTTTCTTTGACGAGTTTATCAATTTTAACAATCAGTCGGTAATACGTTCCCCAGAGCTCTTGATTATTCTTTAGAGTTCTATCCATATGTTTTGTGATTTCAAATTGCTGAGAGAACGTAAAGCCCTTATCTAAAATCATCTCGTCATATTTTTTTAGGACTGACTCTATTTTTTTTAGATCCAGAGTTCCACCAACATAGTTTGTTCCAATAAGATCTTTCGCTGTAGGTCTTATATGACTTTTAAAAAGCTCTGCGTCAGCACGAACCATGTCTTCCATAAGTAGCAGCGAAATTTCGAGCTTTGATAAATCCAGAGTTCTGATAAACGGAAGTGATAAAATTAAAAGATAGTGATTCGCTGTGGTTGGAAGAGCAAAGTGAGTCACATTAGCAGAATCTATGAGAAGAATTTTAAAAGATTTTTCAAGTAAGCCTTGTTTTTCTAAAAAATCTTGAAAAGCTGTATCAAGACCAAAGTCTGGTTTTTGAAAATCCCATTTTAAAATTTGTTGATTCTTGACCAACCACAATTCTGACATAATTTGCCAAAAATCATTTTCCCCAGGGATATTAAAGCGAGCCTTACTGGCACGAGCTTTTTGAATTCTTAGCTTTTCATTTTTTTCTTGTTTAATTCTCACACTTTCATCAAGACGATCATTTTTTAGAACATCTTTAATAGAGCTGAAATCAACCAATTCATCTGGCTTTGTTTGAGCGAAAACTGATTGAGAAAGAAGAAAGAAGATAAGGATTTTAATCATTTTAATCTCGACTTCCCTTCAACGTATTGATCATAAAGCTTACCCCAATAATACATTTGGGTAATTTCAAGCTTGAGATCATCGAAGAATCGAGGGTACTTATCTTGTAAGCATTCTGGTTTTTTAGAAACAAGATTATTCTCTTGTACAAATCCGGTATAAGGACCGGCAATCACTTTAGTCCATCCCTTATTATTAAGCTCAAGCACTTTGAGTGGATGACCACATGAAACAGTCGTTAATGAAGCTGAGTAGCGAGATGAGTTCTGGTGAACATGGCCCCAAGGAGTGTTCATATATTTAACCATAATAACTTTTGCATCTGCAAAACTCACAACGGGTATTAAAAATAGAAGTAAAAACTTAATCAAGAGACCTTCCATCTAAATTGAATAGTTTCCCACTCATGACACTGTGGACAGCGCCAAAAAATAGCATCTGAATTATATCCACACTGACTGCAAAAGTGTTTCGTTACACTTTGGTTAAGATTATTTAAAAGCTGTGTTGTATGCATTAATGCTTCATCTTTCAAACCTAAATCAATTAAGAGTTTGATTAATTCAGCCTTCATGACTTCTGAAGATTGAGGATGATTTTCCATCCAATCACGCATCAATTTAGCTGCACGATCCGACTCCCCACTTTCTTTTAAGAGCCTAACGTTAGTTAGAACGACAGAGGGTGAAGACATCAACTCTACATCTTCAATATTAATAAAGTACCCACGTAGAGTCTCAAGTTTCGCCTTATATTCGACTTCGATTTCAGGACGTACCTTTTCACTTAAACTTTCAAAAATAAAAGATGTGTACATAGGATGTTCTTTAATCAGTTCGAACAATTGGATCTGGGCCTGATCCATTTTGTCTTCAACTAAAAGTAATCTTATACGAAGGATGTTGGCAGACACTGAAGGTGCAAATCTAAAGGCATCATCAAGATCCTCATGACATCGCCCTAAATCACCTTGATCAAAACATGTTTTCGCCTTTTGAACTAGAATGTGTGAAACGGTTTCTGCTTGATTTTCATGAGCGACTTTAGAAAGCATAATACGGTAGTTATAAGCTTGATCCCAGTCTCCTGTATCCTCATAAATGCGACAGAGAGCTTGAATGACTTCGTATTGATCACGGTTAATACGTAGAACATCTTTATAAGTCTCAATAGCTTTATCAACAAAGCCGCCTTTATCAAAATCAATAGCAAGTTCTTTTAGAGCACGTAGTCTGGTGCTTTCATTGATATTTTCACGAGCGATAAGCGAGCGGTGAATGGAGATAGCTTTTTCAATTTCTCCGTTACTTCTAAATAATCCACCCAAAGCAAAATAGGTTTCGATAGTTTCTCGATTAATATCAACGGCACTCAAAAATTCTTTAATCGCTTGATCTTTGTTTCCGGAGATTAAGTATTGTGTGGCGTTTAGAAAAATTCTTGATTGTGCTTCAAAAATAGAATTTCTATAACGCTTAGATAATTTAGTGA
>PCUW01000036.1:0-9780 GCA_002787775.1 Bdellovibrionales bacterium CG12_big_fil_rev_8_21_14_0_65_38_15 | reverse complement strand
AAATCAAAACAATCGTTAGCGTTACTGCAACGACAGCTAATAAATTATCTTGAAGCCAGTGTAAGTAAACTTCCACGTTATTCCTTTATCTCATCAAGAACATAGCTGATGGTGCTTCACCTAAATGTGAACCTAACCATTGTTTTACCATCGTAAGGCTTGAGCGAGCTTCCTCAAGCGATCTAGCTAGTTCCATGAATGAAGTCTTTTCTTTTTCTTTTACAAATTTCAAACCAAAGTCACCTTCAAGTTTTAAATCAGCATGAATTTTACGACCCGACTCCCATAGACCCGAGATCTCATCGACAAGTCCTAAAGTCACAGCTTCTCTTCCAGAATATACTTGGCCCTGGGCCAGTTCATCAAGTGGCTTTTTCAAACGATCCTTTCTCATTTTTAAAATATCTTCTTTAAACTGAGCATGAACATCATCTGAAGTTGATTCAAGCATCGATCGTTCAAGATCAGTTAGGCCGCGATGTGGATTACCAACGTCTTTAAATTGTCCCGACTTAATAATTTCTGGCTTTACTCTTGCGAGTTCAAAAACTTTTGAAAGATCTGCAAACTGCATGATCACACCAATTGAACCTGTTAACGTTCCCGCATTACTATAAATTTTTCTGGTGGCAGCACCAATATAATAGCCGCCGCTAGCCGCGATACTTCCAAAACTTGCGTAGATAGGTTTACCTTTGGTGTTGTCAGCATCATAAGCGCTATCGATGCGACGAATCTCTTCATAAATTTCTTGAGTTGGACCAACTGCTCCACCTGGAGAATCAACTCTAATGATGATTGCTTTGATTGATTTATCTTTTTCTGCGCGGTGAAGAAGTTTGATTGTTGGTTCTGATTCCATAATCGTACCTTCGACCTTAACCACTCCAATAGATCCCTTCTTACCGGCTTCGCCAATGAGGTCTGATTCATTTTGAAATGAATTTAGCGTGTAGCTTGCAAAAACCATAAGCAGTACAAAAAAGAGAAAGACCATAAATAGAACACCGAAGACTGCACGTTGGCCTGATTTTGCCACAGGAAACTCCTTAAGATTCGAGCTAAACTTGGCTCAATTGTCCCAAAATCCAAAGCTTACGGCAACAAATCACAGACTTTGCCGACTCAACCGAGTGTCAGGGTCGGTTAAGAACGCTCAAGTTTAAGTCGTAGTATAATTAACCGATAAGATAATAAGGAATCACGTTAAGCCAACGTGAAATGAGGTTTACCATGAAAAGACTATTCGCAATTTTAATCTTGTCTAGCGCTTCTATCGTTATGGCCGAGTCCTATAAGGCTCCAAGTTTTAAAATGCCGAGCAAAAAGCCAGTTGACGCGAAAGCTCAAAAGAGTGCTTGGGACGACGAGAGTCATTTTAAAGTGGAAGAATCAATTGAAGCAGAACGTGATCTTGCTTCAAGTCCAGAGCGCGATGCTGATTGGGCCAAGCCAAGCGATCAAGAAGTCGTAGCACCAGCTGCGAAAGATGAAGGGAAAATTATCCCTTGGAAAATGATCGATAAGAACTAGTTCCAAAGATTAAGCGCATCTTCCTTTGATTTAAGTTGCCCACAGGCAGCTAAGATATCGTCACCCTTTGTAATTCTCACTGTACAAGTATGACCTTGATCCAAAAGTTGCTTTTGGAACCAGCGAATATGAGTATCGCTTGGACGCTTGAACTTGCTTTCAGGGTATTCATTAAAGGGAATGATATTCACTTTTGACGTCTCTAAATCGAGAAGCTTTAGAAGACCATCAATATCCTCTTGGCGATCATTGAGGCCTGCGATCAAAATATATTCGTATGTGATTCTTCTTCTAGCTTTAAGCGGTATCGTTCTAATCGCTTCAAATAAGCGATCTAAGTCGAAGGCTTTATTGATTGGCATTAGCTCTGTTCTAACGTCGTTATGAGCAGCGTGGAGCGAGATGGCGATATTAACAGGAGGAAAGTCCCATAGCTTTTTAATCTGTGGAACAAGACCTGAAGTTGAAAGTGTTACTTTTCTCTGACTAAGAGCAATCCCCTTCTCTTCTAAAAAAACGATGGCTGATTTTTTTACTTCATCAAAATTATGAAGAGGCTCGCCTTGACCCATATAAACAATATTAGAAAGTCTTGCTTCGTGATTTACATTTGTTTTTAACCACTGAGTAACAGCAACAAATTGTCCGACAATTTCACCGGCCGAAAGGTTTCTTGTTAGCCCCATCGTTCCTGTATGACAAAAGGTACATCCGATAGCGCAACCAACTTGAGAAGAGATACATAAAGTTAAACGATCTTCTGCTGCAATCGCGACTGTCTCAACTGTTTTTCCATCAAGCATACGAACTAAAAACTTTCTAGTCCCATCTCTTGATAAACCCTGCCAAACAACTTTTGGAACTTCTAGATCAAGTTCTGCAAGCATGGCTTCACGAGTTTTCTTGGCAACGTTTGTCCAAAGAATTGGATCAGTCGTCCAGTTTTTATAAAGCCAATTATAGATTTGATCAGCACCAAAGCGCGCGAGATTACGATCTGTTAACCATTGACGTAACTCTTCAAGAGACATTGAAAATAAGTGTGGCTTAGGAGCTTGCTTCATGAGTGGCAACATAGCTCCAAAGTCCTATAAAAATCAATGACCTAGATACTTAATTCACGGTTTTAGACTTAAACGCAGCTAGTGAAATCAGTTACTTACTTGTTTAATGGGATTTTCAAATAAGCCTTATCGTTATCTTCTACTGGCGGCAACTCGCCGGCTCTGATATTCACCTGAATACTTGGATAAAGAAGTTTAGGAGCTGCAAGAGTTTTATCTCTGTCTTCACGAAACTTTATATACTCAGCCTCAGACGTCTTCGCCTTGATTTGGATATTTTCTTTTTTATGATCAGCAATAGTGGCTTGAGATTTAAGCTCCCTATTATTTGGCTGGTAGTCATGTCCTGGATGAACTTTTATATCATCGGGTAACTGATAGATCTTCATAATCGAATGATAAAGATCCCTGGCAGAGCCTTTGGGAAAATCACAACGGCCTGTTCCGGAATCTGGCATAAACAAAGCGTCGCCTGAAAAAAGATGGTCACCGATCAAATAAGAAGAACAAGCAGGTGTATGCCCTGGTGTATGAAAGACTTTCATTTTAAAACTAGAATATTCAAAGTCTTGATCATCTTTAAGTAAGATATCAAATTGAGAGCCATCACATTTTAGATCTTTGATATTAAAAACCGGTGCAAAAGTTTTTTGGACTTCAGTAATATGTTCGCCAATAGCGACTTTAATTTCAGGAAAATCTCTTTTAAATAGAACTGCTCCACTTAAATGATCAGCATGGGCATGAGTTTCTAAAACCAAGATGGGATTGAGTTTGTGACTAGAAAGAAAGAACTTAACTTTATCATGACTTTCTTCACTTAACTTGCCTGAAGCAAAATCTAAATCCCATACGGGGTCAATAATAACAGCTTCGCTTTTTTCACTATTAAAGACAATATAGGTCAATGTACTTGTCTTGGGGTCAAAAAATGTTTCTAACGAATTCATTAACGGTTCTCCAAAAATCGAACGCTCCACATACTTAAAACCATGACGATCACAAAGACAAATGCGCTGCTCAAACCAGTGGCTAAATTAGCGATACCTGGTCCGGGACAAATACCGGCTATCCCCCAGCCAATACCAAACAATGCCGAGCCAGTAATAAGTTTGAAATCAAGATCTTTTTTTGTCGGTAAGGAGAAATCTTTCTCACAAATGGGCTTTGATCTTTTAGTAATTATTCTAAAAAGGATGGCATAAACAGCAATAGCGCCGATCATGACAAACATTAACGATGGGTCCCAAATTCTTGTTAAATCTAAAAAACCTTTCACCTTCACAGGATTTAACATGCCCGAAATTCCAAGGCCCAGTGAAAATAATAAACCTGAAATGAAGCTCGTTAAATTTTTCATTTAAACTCCCAAATAGACAGTAATGAATCCTGTCAGCATAAAAGTTAGCGTGGCAAGAATTGATCGCTTAGATAAGCGAGAAATTCCACAAATTCCATGGCCGCTGGTACAACCACTTCCAAAAGCTGTTCCTATACCTACAAAAATAGCTGCCACACTGGCCCTACCAAGGCTTGGGATATCATTAAAAAGCATAGAGTCTTTATTAATAAGTGTTGTGATGATGCCACCAAAAATAAGTCCGACAATAAATAAGACTCTCCAATTACGATCAGCTTTTTTTGATTGAAATAATCCGCCTACAATACCTGAAATACCTGCAATTTTTCCGTTAGCAAGAAGTAATAAAGATGAGGCAAGGCCTATCAGAGCTCCGCCAACTAACCCTTCTATCCAAGTTATATTTGTAACCAAAGTCATAATCACCTCTTGTATTTAACAAAATATTTTTTGCATACTCTCAAGCATCTTTAATACATCTTTTGATTTGATGGAATAATAGGAGAACTGCCCCTCTCTTCTTGAGCTCACAATTCCCTCCCTATATAATCGACCTAAGAACTGAGAAAGCTGAGATTGGGAAATATCGCAAAGTTCTTGCAGCTCCCCTACCGTTTTCTCACCTTCAGATAAATAACATGTAATCATTAAACGACTTGGGTGAGCCAAGCTTTTTAGAAGTTCTGCAACTTCAACACATTTAATCTGCATCATACCTGAATCGAGTTTGCTCATATCAATTCCTAAATAATGTAAAAATTGTAAACGCTACGACACCAGAAAAAACGAGCTGTCTTATCAGTATGACTTTCTCTGATGAAACTTTTTTAACTAATAAGCGGATCATAAAAATTGAAACAATAATGGCAATAAAAGCGTAGATGATATTAATCGTATCAGTTAAAGGTGCCCCCATTGATACTTGCATTCCAAGCGAAAAGCTACTGATCAAAGCGATGGTAGCCAAACTTGTTGAAATATCCTCATTAGCTTCAATAAACTTTAACCACGGTAATAAAACAACTCCACCCCCAAGGCCAGTTAGTGTCGTTAAACCGCCTAAGATAAATCCTCCAGGCAAATGCCACAGTGGGCTTTTCCTTGATTTAAGCTCAGATTTAATTGGACTCCAGATAATATACAAACTCCAAAGAGCAAGAGCTGTAAGCATGATCTTGATTACAATCGCGGGCAAGATGGCCTTTAGTGGTAATGAAATCCAAGCACCAAAAATACTTGTGACAAAGAGAAGTCCAACGACCTTAAAGTTAATTTTTTGCTGTGAAAAAAGAGAACTTAATATGGCCGATAGCGCGACTATGAGTAGCGAAGAAGTTGTAGCTTCTTTTAAGGACATTCCCACTAGATTCATTAGAAGGGGAACGGCTAAGATCGAACCACCTGCCCCAGTAAGTCCTAGTACAACCCCAACAAATAAACCAATCAATAACCAGCTCATGTAAGCTCCTGTTTAATATATTATAATATACTAATATATTAATCAAAAAGCAAGCCCTTTTTTAGGGCTCACTTTAATCAATCATTTAAGGTAGATAGAACTCAACAACCATTGGTTTATGATCTGCACCTTGGACTTCTGGAAGAACATAACTATCTCTAAGCTCTAGTCCTTTATAGAAGACAAAATCAATTACATTTCCAAAAACTTTCATTCGCCCTGGTCCAAACGGAGCTTCTGTAAGTTCAAGCTTTGCCATTAATTCATGCATAACTCTTAACTTCTTTTTTGACCAAGTATTAAAATCCCCTGCCCAAACAACCGGACCTTTATGTGCCCTAACTACTTTTGCAATATCATTTAACTGCACCATTAGTTTTTTAGAACTTACAAAATTAATAGCATGAATGGTAATTGTTAAGAGTTCTTCTTTGTGACCTTCAATAGCAAATTTTGCATAAGTCACAGCTTTAGGCGTTCTAATAACAGGTTCTCTAGGCTCAGAAATTCGATAACCAAGATCAGTCATTTTAACATCTGATCCAATCGCCGTTCCTGATGGAACATAACCACGACTTGCCAAGATAAATGAGGTCGCCATTTCTAATCTCATCGTTGGATGCTCTCTAAAAACTCGAGTCATCTTTTTATCGAGATAAGCTTCTTGTAAAAGAGCGATATCGACATCTTTCGTTAGCGATTTGAAATCGCTCTCCCAAGAACTATTGCTACCTTTATACATATTCCAATTAAGTATCTTAATCGAATTTGGATCTAGGGCGGTTCTAGTAGTTTTTGTACCTGAAGTAATAATAACTTCATCAGCACGTGGATAGGCGTAAATTTTGGCTTGTGTTTTCATAGGCATCAAGGCCATAGAACTCAAAAGCGCAATAGATAAAGTTGCGACTCTCATGAGCGTTCCTTAGGTTTGCAGGTTAAATGGAAGCGTCATGAGAGTTATCGGAAGTCTAAATTTTGTTGTTTGAACTAAATGAGATATCACTCAGCGGTGGCAGATTATTCCGGTCGAATTGATTTTAAGTGGTTGAAAAGATGATGAAGCTAGTTAAATAACTTACCAAACAACCCTTTTTTTGCGTCAGCATCTGGGTTGGAAATGATATTGCCAAGAGTTGGTAAACGCTCTTTTAAAACGTCTATGGTAGCACTTGCTTCTATCACCTGATTAAATTCTTGAAGAGAAAGGATATTAACTTGAGGCTCTGCAGCTTCATCGCAAATGCGAAAGCAAAACTTTGTGATGTCATCAAGCCCATCAAAAGGTCCTAGGTACTGAGGATAGTTAGAATTTTTCCTGCCAAATAACTCTTCAAATATCCCCCACCCAAGATCTGCTTCAACTGATCCATGGGCATGAATAAAATGAATGAGATAATAATGTCCTTTGAGCTGACTGTAGACTGCGCACAAGCCTTTTGAAACTTCACTCATGAGTAAACTCCAAAATCAACGGCGACGGAACCACCTGGCAGGATTTCAATTTGTAGAAGACCTTGACCACTTTGAGTTCTAACATTTGTTTCGTCGACGAGTTTTAACAGTGCAAATGTTTTTTGAAAGCGTATTTCGACTTTTTTACGATAGCTTGTTGAATTATATAAATTAAGTCTTCTTATTTCTTCAAAACTGAGTTCTGAAGGCTTCGCTTCACGAACACGCCAAAAATGATCAACACCCTCTTCGGCTTCCATATCGACATGAACGATATCGTAGGTTTCAAGAATCTTATTCCAAAACTTAGATAGTTCTGCATCTTTAAGTTCTGGTAACTTTTCACCTTGGAAAATCAGTAAGCGACCTTCTCCTAAAGTAATATTATGAAGCATAGTATGAAAATTAATCTTTTCAACTTTTAATGAGTTTTCTAAAAAGAACGTTTCAAAACGTCTTAGGAATAAAATATCTATTCCGGTTCGATTAAGAACAACTTTTCCACCAGACATAAAGACTTTTAGAAGGTCTCCAAAAGCTTTATCGTTAAGATCTTTTCCTGATAAGAAAATCACTCTCGAAAAATCAATTTCATCGTTAAACTTAAAGTCTTCGACTGGTCTAACTCTATAACACCAACGGTAACGATGATCGAGTGCCTGCCATAAAGCGAGCCTTTCCCAAAGAACTTCATCTTCATTTTCTTTAAAAACTTCAAAGAAAGTCAGGGGTTTCCATGGGGCATTCCACTGATCCTCATATACTGCATCAGTTAAGAGTCTAGGCATTACGGTCTGAGTAACGAGTGCATCTAGCTGTTTAAGTAGATTTCCTTTTTTTATTCTAGAGGGCAGCAGGATTGATGATGGAAGGGCATCTCTACATAGCCATGAAAATAATTCTTTTGAATGAAATGTTGGAGATTCATTAGAGCAAATTCTCTCCATCATTAAATCAGGAGAGGCACCAAGATAACCAATATCAACCAGGGTTCCCCAGTTGGCATTGAGTTCTTCTTTTGCTGTTTGAACATACATTTCTTCAACAGAAGCTTCGTATTCAGCGATTAATTTTTGCTCGCCGGCAGGGTGGCTTAAATCAATAGCTTGTCCTTCTCTTTTTTTCGCTTCAAGAAAACGACTAAAGCCTTTTTCAAAAGCGTTTGATCGATCAAGCATCATACTTTTAGAAATACCATGTTCAAAATATCGACCACGAACGCCGTAAACATCACAAGCAATGCCGTGAATAGAAAAATACTCTGCCGTCTTTTGACAAAAACGAGCAAACGCTTGAAAAACTCTTGGATCAAAATAGGAATAGAGCTTATGGATCGCGCCTTCACTATCAACAAAAGCCCTGGCTTCACCGAGTTCATTAATACAAAGATTGCGCGCTAAAATATGAGGAAGCCCACCGTTTGGTAAAAAAGGAAAAGGCGTCACCGGCATTAAAAAAATGATATGTTTGCCAACTGCTTTAGCGACTTCAACTAACTTTCGAAGATTAGTTTCAGGTTTTTCTCTGGCGAAGTCGTAGTACTCACCTGTTTCAGAATGAAAGGCCCAGTTCAGTGGAACTACGACAAATTGGCCGGGAATGGCTTCCAGCTTACTCTGCCATAATGACGCAGACGTACGCCAATAGAAGAACCACTGCTCCCCTGGGCAAACTGCGTCAAAATCCTGTGGTAGAACAGGCGTGGTAAGCGTCAAAAAAATCCCCTTCCCTGGATCATTTAGATAAAAGCTATCTGACTAAATTTTAGCAACTTGCTGCAGCGGATGTAAAGTTGTCAGTCTTATAACCGGGCGATATAACGATAATGTTTAAATTTGTTTTCAGGGGAACAGTATGTGGTATTTCAGCGAAGAAGAGAAACAACTTCAAAAGACCTGTCAGGACTTTGCTAGAAAAGAGCTAGCTCCTGTTGCTGAAAAACACGATAACGAAGAATCCTTTAATATTGAAGCCTTCAAAAAGATGGGGGAACTCGGTGTTCTTGGCATCACCGCGGACCCAGAATACGGCGGAGCCGGCATGGGCGCTCTTGCAGCGACTCTTGTAATGGAAGAATTTGGAAAGGCCTGTGCCTCTTCAACCCTTTCCTACCTTGCTCACTCAATTCTTTGTGTAAACAATATTGAGTCTAACGCTTCTAAAGAGCAAAAAGAAAAATACCTGCCAAAGCTAATTACTGGTGAGCATATCGGCTGCATGGGCATGAGTGAACCGGAATATGGATCAGACGCGGTTGGTATCCAAACCAAAGCGGAAAACAAAGGCGATCATTATCTTATTAATGGCACCAAAATGTGGATTACAAACGCTCAGTACTCAGACATCGCTTATGTTTACACGAGAACTGGAAGTGAAAGAAAGAATCTCTCAACTTTTATTCTCGAAAAAGATGCTGGTCAATACCGCGCAGGAAAGCCAATTCATAAAATGGGCATGAGAGCTTCACCTACGGGTGAGCTGATCATGGAAAATACTAAAGTTCCAACATCTCAGCTTGTCGGTAAAGAGGGTGACTCGATTTACCATATGATGAAGAATCTCGACGTCGAAAGAATTACCATTTCAGGTATTTCACTTGGTATTGCCCAGGCCTGTGTGGATCAGTCGATTAAATACGCCAACGAGAGAAAGCAGTTCGGAAAAACTCTTGTGAACTATCAGCTCATGCAAAAAATGTTAGCTGAAATGGTCACTGAAACCAATATGATGAGAGCGTTTCTTTACGATATGGCCAAGCGTTATGATATGGGTGAAAAAGGTCCTACCCTTGCTGCCCAAGCGAAGCTCGCTCTTCCAAAGATGGCGACTAAGATTGCACTAGATGCGATTCAACTTCACGGTGGCTACGGTTATAGTCGCGAGTTTCCAGTTGAGCGTATGATGAGAGA
>PCUW01000049.1 GCA_002787775.1 Bdellovibrionales bacterium CG12_big_fil_rev_8_21_14_0_65_38_15 | reverse complement strand
ATCTTATCCTTGAGAGGTATTTCCTCCCTTTGTTATCACGAATTTTATTGGGAGGTCTATGTGTTCTAGTGAAAGGCAGGAAGCATGGCTTGCGGCAGCTCGAAAGCTTCTACAGCTTCCTTGTGAAGCGCTGAGGCTGAAACGATTTCATAGGCACTTGGAGTCTCAAGAAGCTTTCTACAAAGCATATTGTGAAGATTGTGACCTGATTTATAAGTCGTCACGCGACCAGCAACTTCATATCCAAGAAGTGAGATATCACCGATGGTATCAAGAATCTTGTGGCGAACGAATTCGTCTCTAAAACGAAGACCTTCTGGATTCATAACTTTAAACTCATCAAGCACAATCGCATTATCAAGAGATCCACCCTTAATAAGACCTTTGCGCTTGAGCATATCAACGTCACGGAGCATACCAAATGTTCTGGCACGACCGATTTCATTGATGAAGTTCTCACAAGTAAATTCAAAAACTTTTCTTTGCTTTTTAATGAGTGCATGAGCAAAAACAATTGTAGAATCGATAATCAATTTGCTGGCTGGTTCAATCCTAGCCCACTTGTCATCAACGCGAACTTCGACAGGTTCTAGAACAACAAGAAATTGCTTTGATTTACTAAGTGTTGCGATGCCTGTTTCTTTTAACAAGAAAACAAAACTAGCACCTGATCCATCCATAATAGGAATTTCAGGGCCATCGATTTCGATATAAACGTTACTAATACCAAGGCTGTATAAAACCGAAAGAAGATGTTCAACTGTGTGAACTGCATTCTCGCCTTGGCCTAGAGTCGTATTATTTTCGGTAGCACCAACTGTTTCGGCCGTGGCTTTCAAAACTGGTGAGTTTGGAAGATCTGTACGTTTAAATTGAATGCCAGTATCAGCTTTAGCAGGATGAAGCTCCATATGAACTTTACGTCCAGAATGGATTCCAATTCCGGTAACTTTGACTGATTTTGCTAGAGTTCTTTGATACAGCATTAACTTCTCTTAAATAACGTAATTTCTTTACTTTAATCTTACGCATTAGATAATACAAGAATTCGATAAGAAGACTTTTTTTACCGCAGCGGGGTTTTTCAACTTTTCTTTGCCCCTACGCCTATCAAAGTCTAAACCTTTTAGGCACTGCAAAGGTGATTTAGTGTAAAATTTCCACCTTAGCTCATTTTTTGTACAATTTAAGAATGAGAAATCGCCCAAAATGGATGTATTATGAAGATTTTGTTTACAACCGCTCTTATTATTTCAATGACTTATGGTTGCTCAAGCAAACCTGTTTTATATCCAAACTCTAAACTAAAAGCAGTTGGAAAGACCCAGGGCCAGCATGATGTTGAAACCTGTCTTGGCGATGCTGATGAGTATTTAGAGTCACCTAAGGCTAAGAAAATACTAGGTTCTGCCGGAAAAGGGGCTGTTCTTGGTGGAGCTATTGGTGCAGTCACGGGTGTTTTAACTGGAAATCTCGGATCGGGCCTAGCTCGTGGAGCCGCTATTGGTGGAACTGCTGGTGGTGTTGGTCAAGCCATCTCACCAGATGAATTAAAAAGAAGTTATGTTAATCGTTGTCTGGCAGATAAGGGTTACCAAGTTTTAGGATGGGAATAATGAACAAGAGAATTTGGTTTAAAGAGAATTTAACGATCGAAGCAATTGAGAAATGGTCAGCAGATACAATGGTCGATCACCTCGACATGCATATCACAGAAATTGGCGATGATTTTCTTCGTGGCGATATGCCAGTAGATCATCGAACGGTTCAACCACAGCGCCGACTTCATGGTGGAGCGAGTGCGGCTCTTGCAGAAACTCTTGGTAGTATCGCAGCCAATCTCGTACTTAATAACGAAACTCACGTAGCTTTTGGCCAGACGCTTTTTTGCCAGCACTTGCGCCCAGCTGTAAGTGGCAGAGTCAGTGGTGTAGCAAGAGCAATTCATCTCGGTCGCACAACTCAAGTTTGGGAAATCAATATTGAAACTGAAGAAGGTAAAGTTGTGTGTTCTTCACGTTTAACAATGGCCGTTGTTAGAAAATAATTTCGCAGCAAGTAACATTAAATAATATTAAATACTTATTCTTTGTTCATAAATGAACCTCTTGCTTTAGAGAGATCGAGGTGTTTATGAAATTTTTATTATTTTTACTTTTATTTATTAAATCTGCCCAGGCTTTAACTCTTTCTGATTCTGTTCATCAATCTTTGATCAATTATTGCAATGGTAATAAAGCCAAGTCTGTTCTTGATGAAAGAATTTATAAACTCAAGCCATCTAAAAAGCGATGCTCTTCATTTAAAACTTATCAAACGAATCAACCCAAATCTTTTCTTGAAATTAAAACACCAAAAACTAAAAGCTTAGTACACCTTCATCTGCCTTCACTAAGAGTCGTTGAAGAAGAAGATGATTTTTTTAATGATGATATTTATATGTGGTTTGTTATTACTCTTGATGGAATTCCATATACAAAAGTGACGAAAATCTACAAAGGATTGGATGAGGGACAAACATTACAATTTGATGCCGCCGATAGAGTGATCAATGATCTTCAATTTAAACGAATGGCAATTATAGATTGGGGGATTGTTGAAAGTGATGGTGATGATATTAGTGAGATGCAACGACTGAGTCGTCATGCCATTGAGTTAGTTTATCTAGCCATAAATCAGCAAGATGATCCAAATAATCCAACTCGAATTGAGCAACTTAAAGATCAAACAGCTAAAGTCATGGAGCTGCTTTTAGGACTTGATCATGATGATAGGTTGACCTCGGGAACACTCATCCTAGACTCAACATCAAGTCAGACAACGTGGCGAAATGGCGGGATTTATGAGTTCTCACAAGATTTTAAGGGCTCACATATGAATTCAGACTGGCATTATCAAATCCTTTGGCGTCTTTTAATGGTGGACATAAACCCATCAAGACTTTTCTAAAACCAAAAATCAGGGCATAGTTAGCCCATGGATGATGATAAAAAGCCAAAACCCATTGATGTCGATAAAATTGATCTTGATCGACTAAAGTTAGCAACAAGCGAGAATCCAGGTGCATTGACCTTTGGATCTAATCGCGGCGGTGTTGCTTTCACACCGAATAAAGAAGGTGCGATTAAAAGTCGTGCGTATTCTGCCATGACACAGCAGCTTGATATGCAGTTGGTCAATATTGTTGAGCAAATGAGAGTTCTTGCCAAGCAGGTTGAAGAACTTAAAGAGCGTAAGCGCGTATCAGAACTTATCTATGCTGCTGCCATTAGTTTTGAGCCGCTCATTGGTAAAACTTACTACCTTTATGAAACGACTGAAAATGAAGTTGTGAAGCCAAGACTTTCTCTATTATCTCCTAAAGACTGGGGAGAAGAGAAAATGGAAAAACAAAAATTTTTAGCTGAAGCTGTACTGCTAGCTGATCATACGTGGAAAGTACTTTCTAGTGATAATCAATTTCTTGATGTTATTTAATCGAATTTAAAACTAATTTGCGCGCCCAACATATCTTTGGAACGTGTTGAGATCTCACGACCTCTTGGTGTTCTTAAAAGAAAGCCTTCTTTTAAAAGATATGGCTCATAAACCTCTTCAATCGTTTGTCTGTCTTCGCCCAGAGTTGCAGCAAGAGCTTCAATACCAACTGGTCCACCGCTATAATATTCCAGAATAACTTTTAAGATTTTTCGATCCATGCGATCAAGTCCTAGAGCATCGATTTCCATCAACTCCAAGGCCTTAGAAACTTCTGCTTTTCCAATTTGTTCTTGTCTTGCAACAACAGCAAAGTCACGAACACGTCTAAGAATTCTATTGGCAATTCTTGGTGTTCCTCTGGCACATCGAGACATAATTCCAAGTGCTTCATCTGTAACTTTTAAATTAAGCTTACCTGCATTTGTATTAAGAATTTTTGCTAATTCTGTTGGCTCGTAAAAATCAAAATGCAAGTCGCCCATGAAACGATCACGAAGAGGGTTGGATAATAAGCCAGATCTTGTCGTTGCACCCACAAGTGTAAAAGGTGCTAAATCGATTTTCATCGTTTTGGCCGCAGCTCCTTGGCCTATCACGATATCTAAACGGAAATCTTCCATGGCCGAATATAAAATTTCTTCAACCGAGATATGCATGCGATG
>PCUW01000057.1:4435-4798 GCA_002787775.1 Bdellovibrionales bacterium CG12_big_fil_rev_8_21_14_0_65_38_15 | reverse complement strand
TCGTGATAACAAAGGGAGGAAATACCTCTCAAGGATAAGATATGCGCCTTTCTCAAAGTTTATGGCAAACCTACAAAGAAGTTCCTGCAGAAGCAGAGATTCCTTCTCACCGCTTAATGCTCAGGGCCGGGCTGATTCATAAATCAGGCGCTGGAATTTATAATCTTCTTCCTTTTGGCCTTAGAGTTATCAAAAAAATTGAGAATATTGTAAGAGAAGAATTGGACCGAGTCGGTTGCCAAGAAATTCTTATGTCTATGGTAACCCCTGGTGAGCTGTGGCAGGAATCAGGTCGCTGGGATTTAATGGAATTAATGTTAAAATTTAAGGATAAAAAAAATCGTGATCTTTGTCTTAGTCCTA
>PCUW01000057.1:235-4311 GCA_002787775.1 Bdellovibrionales bacterium CG12_big_fil_rev_8_21_14_0_65_38_15 | reverse complement strand
GGCCTAATGCGTGCTCGTGAATTTATTATGAAAGATGCTTATTCCTTTCATACAGACAAAGAAAGTTTAGATGTCGTTTATAAAAATCTCTACGATGCCTATTGTAGAATATTTGAAAGAATGGGACTTGAGTACACAGTTGTTGAAGCTGACGGTGGCGCGATGGCCAGCAGCGATTCTCAAACCCACGAATTTCAAGTTGTGGCCGAAACAGGTGAAGATGAAATCATCTATTGTTCAAAAACGGGCTACGCTGCCAATATTGAAAAAGCCAAAACAAAAAGAGCAGATGGAGCTGCGTTAACAGGTGATTCAATGCCTGAAGATGTCTCAACTCCAAACGCTTCTACTATTGATGCCGTAGCGAAACTTTTAGAAGTCGAAGCCCATCACACCATTAAAGCTTTAGTTTATGAATGTATTAAAAGTGAAGTTTCATCAGTCGTCGTTGCCTTTATTTTAGGTGATGATACTTTAAATGAAGTTAAAATTAAGGCATTAACAGGTGCCGATCATCTTCGTCCAGCATCAGAGAGTATGCTTGCTTCTGCTGGTCTCATTAAAGGTTTTATTGGGCCACAACACTTACCTGAAAAACTTGAAGTGTACCTTGATGATTCAATTGATGATCATGGTTTATATATCGCTGGTGCAAATAAGGTTGATTTTCATACAAAAAATATCCAACCAAGTCGAGATCTTGCCCATATTAAAAAAGCAGATCTTCGCTTAGCTAAATCAGGTGATTTAACTTTAGATGGCAAGGGCGTTGTTGCTGTAAGACGTGGTATTGAAGTTGGCCATATTTTTCAACTTGGTGACAAATATACAAAAGCCATGAACGTTACGGTGAGTGATGTTAACGGAAAACCATTACATCCACTGATGGGTTGCTACGGTATTGGTATCACTCGTGTTGCAGCGGCTGCCGTTGAACAAAATAATGATGAAGGTGGAATTATTTGGCCTGCTGCCATTGCTCCTTACCAAGTTTACTTAGCAAGCATTGCAAAAGATGATGAAGTTGCCAAAATTGCAGAAGGTGTTTATCACGAACTGCAAAACTTAGGTTATGAAGTCCTTTTAGATGATAGAAAAGTTGGCCCTGGATTTAAATTCAAAGACAGTGATCTTTTAGGTTTGCCAGTAAGAGTTGTTGTTGGCGACAAAACTTGGAAAGAGCACCAAAAACTTGAACTTGTATGGCGCCATAACGGTGAAAAATTATTAGTTTCTAAAGAAGAACTCGCCGGCGTATTAAAAGCCGGCCTTAAGGTTTAATCATGGCCGAACAAGACATTATTATTGGTCTTCACAGTATTGCTGAAGCTCTTAAAAACCCTAATCGTACTCATTACAGACTCATAGGTACTGACGAAGGAATGAAGGAGTTACAGCGCAAACATGGCCTTGATCCAAGAAGACAAGATGATCTACGTGCAGAATTTTATAAGCCTGATGAATTCGTGAAACAAACTCAGGAGCTTTATCGTCACCTTGGAGTTGAATATAGAAGAATTCCAAGTGGTGTGATGCTTTTAACGTCTCCCTACGAAATTCAAAATGTGAATTGGCTGTATGATCGTTGTGATAAGCCAGGTCGCTTAAAGCTTTTAATCCTTGACCAAATCACTGACGGACATAATGCCGCTGCAATTTTAAGGACAGCTTCTTTTTTTGGTTGCGATGCCATCGTTTTTGCTCAAAAGGGAAGTTTTGGCGTCACCCCATCTTTTTCAAGAATTGCTAGCGGCGCGTTGGAACACGTCCCACTAGTTCAAGTTGTAAGTTTGCCAAAAACACTCACTCAACTGGCCCAAAAAAATATTTCTTTAGTGGGTTTTTCAGAGCACGCAGAATCAGCAGCCTCCAATGATGGAGAGGAGAAAATTGCTCTTGTTTTAGGAGCGGAAGAGACTGGATTGTCGCATGCTGTTGAGCGTCTTTTGACTCGTCGTGTGGCACTGCATTCCTTTGGCGCAATAAAATCTCTTAACGTCTCCGTGGCCGCGGCCATTGCAATGGAACGTTGTTTTCCTAAAGAGTAAGTAAAAAAATCTTGCATTTAATTAAGCCGACGTTTATAAATCTTGGACTTATATCGTTATCGATTTCTTGGCTGGCTTAGCTCAGTTGGTAGAGCATCGGTTTTGTAAACCGGCGGTCGTAGGTTCAAGTCCTATAGCCAGCTCCATGATTTTTGAAGATGTGTAAGTGGTAATGGCGAGATTGCCGAGTGGCCAAAGGCGGCAGACTGTAAATCTGTTGGGTTTTCCCTTCGATGGTTCGAATCCATCTCTCGCCACCACCTTTTTGGGCCTAAAGTTTTTTGAGCGGGTGTAACTCAGTTGGTAGAGTGCCAGCCTTCCAAGCTGGATGTCGCGTGTTCGAATCACGTCGCCCGCTCCATTCAAGCACGTAATGACTGGAATTTCGCACAAAAGCGTTGCCAAGCTAGCGGTAATTCATTAAAAGTGGTTTCGCGCTTGCGTGGCTCAGTGGTAGAGCACTCCCTTGGTAAGGGAGAGGTCGAGGGTTCAATTCCCTCCGCAAGCTCCAGTATTTTGAAGATAATGATGAATTGGTAGTGGGTAGGGTAAAGGTTTTAAGAGTTGGTACTTGTCAGCGCTTGGGACTTCGACGATACTTGGGACCGTAATTAACAGTATAAAACAAGCTTAGACAAAAATTGTCATCGCTAAGATATTTAAGAGGAGAGCTGACATGGCAAAGGAAAAGTTTAACCGTAATAAACCACACGTAAACGTAGGAACTATTGGTCACGTTGACCATGGTAAAACTACACTTACAGCTGCCATCACAATGACTATGGCTGCAGTACATGGTGGAGCTGCTCGCTCTTACGCTGATATCGATTCAGCGCCAGAAGAAAAAGCTCGTGGTATCACAATCAACTCAGCTCACGTTGAGTATGAAACTGGTAACCGTCACTATGCACACGTTGACTGCCCAGGCCACGCTGACTATGTTAAAAACATGATCACTGGTGCTGCTCAGATGGACGGCGCGATTCTAGTTGTTTCTGCAGCAGACGGCCCTATGCCACAAACTCGTGAGCACATTCTACTTGCTCGTCAGGTTGGTGTTCCTGCGATCGTAGTTTTCATGAACAAAGTTGACCAAGTAGACGACGAAGAACTACTTGACCTTGTTGAAATGGAAGTACGTGAACTTCTTTCTTCTTACGACTTCCCAGGTGACGATATTCCTATCGTTAAGGGTTCAGCTCTTGCAGCAGTTGAAGGTAAGAACGATGCAATCGGTAAAGAGCGTATCATCGAACTTATGGATGCAGTTGATTCATACATTCCTGAGCCAACTCGTGATATCGATAAGCAATTCCTTATGCCAGTGGAAGACGTATTCTCGATCTCTGGTCGTGGTACTGTTGTAACTGGTCGTATTGAGCGTGGTATCGTTAAAGTTAACGAAGAAGTTGAAGTTGTTGGCGTTCGCGACACTACTAAAACTACAGTTACTGGCGTTGAAATGTTCCGCAAGCTTCTTGACGAAGGTCGTGCTGGTGACAACGTTGGTCTTCTACTTCGTGGTACTAAGCGTGAAGACGTTGAGCGTGGCCAAGTTCTATGTAAGCCAGGTTCAATCACTCCACACAAAAAATTCCAAGCGGAAGTTTATATTCTTTCTAAAGAAGAAGGTGGACGTCACACTCCAATCTTCAAAGGCTACCGTCCTCAGTTCTACTTCCGTACAACTGACGTAACTGGTGCAATTACTTTGAAAGAAGGCATGGAAATGATTATGCCAGGTGATAACACTTCTTTCCTAGTTGAATTGATCAACCCAATCGCTATGGAAAAAGGCCTTAAGTTCGCTATCCGTGAGGGTGGACGTACAATTGGTGCTGGTACAGTTGCTGAGATTTTAGACTAATCTCAATTTTTGATTATGATTTCCAAAGGGCCGGTTGTAAGACCGGCTCTTTTTTTAGAGCTTCGGGCGTATAGCTCCAACGGTAGAGCGGCTGATTCCAAATCAGTAGGTTTAAGGTTCGAATCCTTATGCGCCCGCCATTCTCTCTCCATCTTGTTTTT
>PCUW01000057.1:0-201 GCA_002787775.1 Bdellovibrionales bacterium CG12_big_fil_rev_8_21_14_0_65_38_15 | reverse complement strand
TTGGTCGTGTACAACACTTAAGTCAATAAAAAATAAAGAGGTCATATGTCATACGGACAACCAAAAAATCCCATGGATGAATTAGAGCATGCCCTTAGAAAGATCTTTTCTAATCCTGGTCAGCTTATTCCAATTCTTTTAATTTTAATCGCGATTCCTGTAGTGATGAGTACGTTTTACACTGTTCAGCCAGATGAAGAG
>PCUW01000014.1 GCA_002787775.1 Bdellovibrionales bacterium CG12_big_fil_rev_8_21_14_0_65_38_15 | reverse complement strand
ACAAAGTTAGGAGCAGGTGGCTCCCATGAATTTGTTGCATTATCTGTATAGGTCGTTGAACCAAGGGGAACGATGACTTTATTTAGTGGAAAATCATAGTCATAATCTTGACCTGCAACTCGACGATAGACCCAATAACCAGAAATAGAACCTGTACCTGATAAAGTAAAGTTTTCCCAAGTAATCGTGGCTGAGGCAGGTGCATTATAAGCCGTCCAATCACCTGCGACACCTGCTGTAGCAGTTGAAACATAACAAGTATCATCATCGATATCATAATAATAATGACCAAGTTTGCTTGCCCCAGTAGTTGGAACAGCATTACCGACACAACTTGCACCATCGCCAGAACAATTTGATTCGAAAGCTGTTGCAGTAACAGGACAAACATTGGCAGTAAGAGCGAACCAATCTGAACCATTATGATGGTAACAAGTACTTGTTCCGGTTGCGAAATAAAGGGCACCATTAGCTCCACCATTGGTGGCAACCGTTGGTGCAGAAGTCCCAGTACACGCTGAACCATTACATTGATCTCTACTATAAGAACAAACATTAGAAACTGATTTAACTTCGCCGTATTTATTAATCGTTGGACCAGCAGCACGAATGACTTTCCAATCATTATGTTTAATTGAAACTGGGTTTACAGTAACAACAAAACTTACAGCGGTCGTTTGAGTGCCGTTAGAAAGATCAAAAGAGATCGTTGATGAGCCGGCCGTTGTACCAGTAGGAGTAATTTTAATATAACCAGTAAATGAACTACTATCGTCAGCTGCAGCAGATTGCCAATTATATGCAGCAAGATCAGCCCTTGCTTCATTGCCTGCTGTACCATCATAAGAGAATAAAACGTTAGCAGGTTGGATCAAAATAGAATTTGAAGATGTTAAATTTGAAACAGTTAACCCCAGCGCATTTTCAGCTGCTGATGTTCCACCTTCATCAATAATTAATCTTCTAATATAAAGAATGTCTTTTTCATTGATGGATTTATCAGCGATAACAGAATTTCCACCTTGAGTTGTAGTCGAAGGTGAAATATTAATGGCAGTACCATTTGAGAGTGTATTTGTATTTACTATAAGCTCAGCCACATTTGTTAGGGCGACGTTACCTGTAAAAGTTACTGTTAAAGTAGAACCAATTGAGCCTGTAACAGCGACATTGGTTAGTCCTGTAAGCGCTTCAAGTGCAGTTTCTATAGCTGAAGTTGTAGCGTTATAAGCAATTGATGCAGTAATTTCTCCATTGAAATCAAGGGTGAAGTCACCAGAAGTAGGAACTCCAGTAAAACTTAATTTTTGAACTTCATTTTTACCATTAGGTGTCCAATTTGAACTACCTGTGCCTGTTGATTTCCAACATGTTGTTTTAGATGAATCATACCAAAAGACTGGCTGAGCAGTGGTATGACTTGAAGGCGTTACGGCATTAAGAGGACTACTTGCGGCCTTACACCCTGATAATCCACACTCAGGAGCATCAATAAATCTTGAGTATTGACAAGCAACTGGTGCATCAATAACTGGTTGAATCGTTACGGTGAAAGAGCCCGTATCAGTTCCACCGTTTCCGTCAGAGACTGTAAAATTACCTTGAATAGTTCCGTCAGCGTTACCTTCATCCCCGTTAAGTGTCAGTGTACAAAGAAGAGTTGATGTTCCTCCCATGCAACCACTAATAGCAAAAGGTACAGAAGGATCTGTTGTCGCAACTGGTCCACTAGAAGAAATACCATTCAAGTTCCATTGAACTGTATCGAGTGTGTAAGTCAGAGTTTCCGTTGGTGATCCCGGAGATGGATCAACGGTGGTACTTGTATCAATCGTAAAGCTATAAGGATAATCCCCTGCACCTTGCGCAAAAGCTGTTGGGCTTTCTTGGAAGGCAAGCGTGTCAAAAGTGTTATAGGTAAAACTAGCTACCGCCGTTGGATCATCATTTCTTGCAGTCACAGTCAAATTCACTGTAAATGGTGTTGTTGAAGCGCCGCCTTGATCAACAAAAGTAACAGTAAAACTTCCGGCCGAACCATTTGTATTGAGTGCGCCTGGGGTCCAACGAATTTGGCAGGTTGTATTATCTAATAATGTTAATGTCCCTAATATGATACCTGTAGCATCAATAGAGCACGTAGCATAATCATCTGAATCAGTAACCGTAGCATTTGCTGTGTCTTCAACATCTTTATAAGTGTAATTGATATCGTCTTTTAATAAGAAGTCATAGTTAACGACTAAAGCAGTAGGATCTTGCGGCTCTGTAGCATTTCCGTCTTCATCAACTGTTATTGTACATGGAGCTGAAGTACATGCAGCTAACGGGCCATCGTTAACTGTAGTAACTGTTATTGTAACTGTTACTGTATTGGTTGAATTTCCCCAACCGTCATTTCCACGATAAACAAACTGATAAGTTCCATAAAAATTAGCCTGAGGAACGATATCGCAATCAAGATCATTAACAGAACTACCATTTAGACCCATACAATTTTTAACGATGTCTGTATAAGCTGGTGAATATGATGGGGAGCCAGCTCCAGCGGTTTCAGTGAAGCTAGTTATTTGGTAGGTAAACGCCGATGGACAATTCGCATTTGGTAAATCATTAAAAGTTGCATTACAGTCGATGTCACTAACAACAGGAAGCGTCGATAAATTTAGAGTTGTATCCTCGGCCGTAGTGTCTGCTACAACAGTTGTAGCAAATGTCGGAAGATCATTTGAGTTTGTCATTGAAATAGCAACAGTCTTTGCCAACGACGCCCCATCTATTGGATCACTAATAGTATAGGTAAAACTTGTTAGCCTAGAGTGATTGGCATTTGGAACAACAGTAGCAAAACAAAAGCCACCAGAACAGCTACAGATAGGAGAAGCACTGAAGGTAATTATGTCATAACCAACTATGGTACATGAAGTGGCTAGATCTCCATCAATATCTGTATAATTTAAAATAATAGAAGAACCTGGAGAATCTTCTGCAAGAGTAGCGGTTGAGGTTGTGGCGACAGGAGGTTGGCGAGAAACCGTTGTTGCCCCCTGAGAAGCAATACACTTTCTTGAAACTGCATCAAAAGTCTGTCCTGTAGAACAATCAGCTTTTTTGCTTGCACCTTTATCCGCAACACAACTGACCAAAAAAATTGGTGCAATCAAAATGCATAAAATGGATTGTCTCAAGCTCAACATCATCGTTTTAGTTTCCTCTTTCTCCTTTGGCTTATCGGGTGAAAAGCGAATGCCTTTAAGGAGAAGTCCCGAAAAATACAGGGATATCCCTATTTTCTCAGGTCCTAGCTCTTGAAGATGTTAAGAACAGGGATTGACAATAATTACAGTCACTTAGGCTTATTTTTAAACAAATAAACATTATAAGGGTTTTATTAAAAATGCCCAATATTGGACGCATTTTATTGGTTATAAGCGTTTTTATCCCCTGCTTGTTTAAAGCTGCCCATATCTTTAAACTTTAACTAATGCGAAATATTTTAATCTCTTTTCTTCTTTTGTTTATGTCCAATATTGCCTTGGCCAAAGAAGAATTAATGATTATTCAAAGTGTCAGTAACTCCAAGAAAACATTTGTTATTCGAAAAGGTAAAGCAGAAGGCATTCTTGTTAATCAGGAATCTCTTTTCACTTCAGATAAATTTTCACTGTCAGCAAGAGTGATTGAAGTCACCCGTGATTATTCTCTTTGGCAACTCTCCGATCTAAGAGCAACTGTCCCCTTTCAAAAAGGTGAAACTGTTAACTACACCAATACAATTGAAAATCTCTACACTGAAATTCCCCTGCTTCGTTATGATCCAAAAGAACTCGCCAAAGAAGCGAGAGAGAAAAATAAAATTGCCGAACTTCGTCCCGAGAAATGGCTTTTACGTGGAAACCTAAGTTACACGCTAGCAGAATCTGTCACTGATATTGCTGGAGATTTAGAGAGTTCGAGATCAGGTATCAACTTAGAAGCACAATATTTGTGGAGCCTAACTCCAAAGATGAGTATTGGCGCTGGTTTAAGATATGATCAAGAAAATACTTCAATCACAGATCCGAATTTAGACATCCCAACCACTAGAGTTTTTGTCACAGGTGATTATATTTATCATTTTGATTATATTGGTGAGTCTAGAGATCATATTTATATGGCGATTGGAATTGGGCTTGGACAATCATCAACTGATGTAGATGGCACAATTTCATCA
>PCUW01000026.1:14936-21022 GCA_002787775.1 Bdellovibrionales bacterium CG12_big_fil_rev_8_21_14_0_65_38_15 | reverse complement strand
TACTCAGCTCTCAATTTTTCCTGCGGATTGTTTAAAAATGCGATCTCAGCAAAAGATTGAATCGAATAATCTTATTTTTAGAGTCGAAAAAATTAAACTTGAAACTTCTAGTTCTGATCAAAATGAAGAACTCTTTGCGTATATCTTTAATGATGATTCAGGTTCTAAAGCTATTCAAGGTTCTGGCGAAGAGTTGGGTATTATATCTAGTTCCATTGCTCATGAATTAAATAACCCTTTAGCAGGTATATTGGCTTCTTTGGCATTAATTGAACTTGAAGATGATCTCTCAGAAGATACGATTCAAGCAATTAAAGACATGAAGACAAGTGCTAAAAGATGCAAAGAGCTTGTTGAAATTTTTCTCGGATTTTCAAGAGCAAACCCAAGATCTCCCGATCCAAGTGTGAATGAATTTCAATCAATTGATAAAGCTATCTCATTATCTCGCTTTCGAATGATTGAGAGTAACTTACGAATTGATGTTGAAAACCAGTTTTCTTCAAAGTTTCACCGCGAAACGAATTCATCAATACTTTCTATGGTTTGGTATCTCATCTTTAGTGAAATCTTAACGGCAGCTTCTCACCATAATCTTGTCACTGGAACAATGACACCAAGTCTTAAGGGCAAATTCTTTGAAAAAGAACTCGTCTTAGAGCTTTTAGTTGAAACGCCATTTGAATGGGGCGAAGTCGTTTTAAAATCCAAATTAATAAATCATCTTGTTGAATTAGCCGGTCTTAGTATGACTTATGAAAACAAGAAGATTACGCTGCAAGATTGGACTTTGGTCTAGATATAATTTCTTGGACTGACCTGCAGTGAGAGCGCAGCTCTTAATGCTGAGTCTGCCTTTGCGATTGGCAAAACGATAGTTTTGATAAGCGCAAATGAGATTAATGCTTAGATATAATTTCTTGGAAAATTATACTTATTCGGATTATTTCTTAAGAAATTCTCAAAATCTTTAAAAAAGACATCTTGAAGAGCAGCTGTTGCACCGACTTTCTTCTTCTTAAAGAAATACATTCCTTTTTTTGAAGCTTCCATTTCACATAAATAAGATTCAAAAAAATCTTTAAGCTGAGGGTGAACTGATTGCTTTTTTATTTTTCCACCGGAAATCTTTGATGATTTTGAATTAATGTATTGAAGAAATTTCTTCTTGTGACCTGGATATCTAAACACTAATTCTTGACGATGCGAAATCGCAGCAAGAGGGTAGATAATATACTGCTCAGGGACCAAATGGTTCACAACAAAGAAGTCACCAAGCACTCTTTCTATTGGCTGCTCTTCTTTCATTAGGACCGGATGAGGTCCTTGATTTAATTTGGGAAGATGCGTTTTCCATAAGAAATTTAAAATATTATGACGCATTTGTGTTTCAAGCTTAGGAAATAGACCTGCAAAATGAATGAAAGTTTCAATCAATGGGCCATGAAGCTTAATCGTGGCATTTTCCCACTCAAGCTCTCTTAACAGATCCATGGCAAAAGCTACATCCTCTTTAGCTTTTGTCATCGGTAGAGCGGTAAGGATGATGCCATTTTCGCCCTTAAGAGAAAACAAAGCAGAACTTGGTAGCACTTTAAGTTTTTCTTCAATTTGCGCTAAATCGTCGCCTTTTTTAAAATTGAGTCTATCAAGTTCGTAGCGATTGCGAGGGTAGTAAAGGTGATTGACCTTACTAATGCCTTTATCAATAAAGATGTTTAGGTAGCGAATTAATAGTTCTGCCGAAGCCCTGGCATCATCAAGTGCTCTATGGGCTTTCTTGTGTTTAATCTCAAAAATCTTACTCATATAATTAAGATTTGAGTTCATAAGACTTGGGACTAAGTATTTAGTCATTAAATTGGTACAAATACTTGGATTCTTCATCTCTGGCTTACCCATACGGTTAAGAACTGAGTTAAAGAAAGGAACATCAAAGGATGTATTATGGGCGACTAGAATGGAGTCTCCCATAAACTCTAAAACTTCTTCGATTACATCTTCAATCAGTGGACTATTGGCCACATCTTTTTGTGAGATTGAAGTTAAACGTTGAATAAATTCTGGAATCTTAATACCAGGTTGAATTAAGAAATCTTTTTCACCTGTGATTTTTCTATTTTTTACTTTAACCATGCCAATCTCGATAATTTTATCAGATTGATGATTGCCACCTGTCGTTTCTAGATCAAAAACACAAAACTCCATATTTTGGAGTTGTGTTACGACATCTTCAGGTGTTTCAGTTTGTAATTGCTCGGATTCGGGAATAGTTTTTTTCTTGGCCATGGATCTCACCAGTCGAACATTCGCTCGATTGTATTAGTAAATTAATTCTTAACGTTTTTGATATTCTTCAGGAGTGAAAGCTAAAGGTAATAGCTCTTTTAAGCTAGTTACTTTTTCGTCACCATCCTTATTACTTATAATAACTTCCATTTCAGGTGATGCAAACTCACTCATTATTTGCCGACATATTCCACAAGGTGACCAGCCAGCATCAGTATAAACATAAACTCTTTTTAAACGTTTCTTGCCTTCTGAGACTGCTTTAAAGATCGCAACCTGCTCAGCACAGGTGGTTCCACCAAAACTTGAGTTTTCCACATTGCAACCACCAAACAGAGTGCCATCCTCGGTCTCTATGGCAGCACCAACCTTTGCCTTAGAATAAGGAGAGTGGGCATGTGCTGCTGTCGATTTTGCAAGATCTCTTAAGGCTTTATACTTACTCATTAATTTGTTCCTAATTCTTTAACCACTGAAACAATTAAGGCGCTAAATTTTTCCATCACTTTAAGAGCTTGGATTTTAATATCTTCGTGTTTGAGTTTTACGTTTTCGATTCCAGCCGCCATGTTGGTAACGCATGAAATACCGGCAACACTTAAACCAAGGTGATTCGCTGCGATTGACTCTGGAACCGTACTCATTCCAACCAAATCACCACCTAGAGTTCTAATCATTCTAACTTCTGAAGGTGTTTCATAAGTTGGACCTAAAACTCCCGCATAAATGCCTTGTTTCAAATCAACTGAGTTTTCCTTAGCCTTAGCTATGATCGTTTTTTGTAAGTTTTGATCATAAGCATTAGTCATGTCTGGAAAGCGTGGTCCAAGCTCACTAATATTTGGTCCAACAAGTGGATTCATGCCTGAAAGATTAATGTGATCTGTAATTAAAACCAGATCACCGGCTTTATAACTTTCATTAACGCCACCAGAGGCATTAGTTAAAATAATTGAATCAATGCCAAGTCTTGCTAGTAGGCGAACTGGGAAAACGACTTGATCCATGTCGTGACCTTCATAGGCATGATAACGACCTTGCATGACAGCTACTTCGACATTTCCAATCTTCCCTAAAATTAAACGACCTTCATGACCTTCAACAGTCGTTGGTTTAAAATTGGGGATATCTGCGTAGGCAATAGTGACCTTGTCTTCAATTTGGTCAACAAACGCACCAAGGCCAGAGCCTAAAACAACGCCGACCTTAGGCTTAATATCTTTGATATTTTTAATATATGTTGATGATTGTTCTAACTTTTCAAATAAAGTCATAGATCGTCCTATTTACTTTTCTTTGGGAAATAGATTTTAACTTCACGAATTAAATCTGGTCCCTTACTTTTGGTTGCTGAAATCTTAACAACAGTTTTTTTAAAATCTTCTTGAATTTGATCAACCATCTTTGATTGATTTTCATTATGATAAATCGTCGCGATGACATCGCCTTTTTTAACTTTAGAACCAATTTTATTTTTGAAAACAAAGCCTACGCCAAAATCAATCGGATCACTTGACTTACGACGGCCACCGCCAAGTAAAACATTGAGCATACCAACGGCTTTGCAGTCCATAGAAGCGATATAACCAGCTTTATCAGCTAGAATTTGCGTTTGATGTTTTGCTACAGGAAATAAAGAGTAGTCATCGATATAACGAGGATCGCCGCCTTGAGCTTTTAAAAGTTGCCTGAACTTTTCTAGTCCAGAGCCATCTTTTAAAGCTTTTTTTGCCATGCTCACACCTTTTTCGGGAGTTTTTGCAAGACCTGCAAGGTGAATCATTCCACCGGCAAGTTGAACAGACAGATCAGTGAGATCTTTTGGACCGTTACCTTTTAAAGTTTCAATACTCTCAATCATCTCAAGACTATTTCCAACAGCATTACCAAGTGGCTGAGACATATCAGAAACAACCGTCATCATACTCTTGTTAAAACGTAAGCCTGTATCGGCAAGAGATTTTGCTAGCGCGCGCGCTTTTGGCAAGGTGCTCATAAAAGCGCCATTTCCAGTCTTGATATCCATCACGATACCAGAAGCACCTTCGGCTAATTTTTTACTCATGATTGAAGCGGTGATGAGTGGAATCGATTCCACTGTCGCTGTCACATCACGAAGAGCATATATTTTTTTATCAGCAGGAGCGATCTCACCAGTTTGGCCAATCAGAACTAAGCCAATCTCTTTTAGAACTCTTGAAAAATCTTCTAAACCAAGAGCTACATTATAACCTTTGATCGATTCAATTTTATCAACGGTTCCCCCTGTGTGACCGAGTCCGCGACCGGCCATCATTGGAACTTCAACGCCGCAAGCAGCTGCAAGGGGAGCGAGAATAAAAGAAGCTTTATCACCGACACCGCCGGTAGAGTGTTTATCAATAGCTTTTGGGCCATGGGATAAAACTTTACCAGAATAAAGCATCGCATCAGTTAAGGCAGTGGTCTCATCTTTATCAAAACCATTAAGATAAATGGCCATCAGAAGTGCCGACATTTGGTAATCACCAACGTCACCACGAACGAGTCCATCGATGAACCATTTGATTTCATCTTTTGTTAATTTTTTCTTATCGCGCTTTTTTGCGATGATGGCGTAAGCCGACTGCTCACCTTGACTCATGATGAAAAACCAAGCATTGTTAAAGTTGTAAACTCTCTAAAAGACGAACATCATAGGCATGCCACCTATTAAAAGGCAATCCTATGGCATTGCATTAGTTAGGGCTATCTTATGAGAATTTGGTTAATTTCAGCTTCTTTATTTATCTTTACGGCAATAACTCCTGTTAAAGGTTTTGCCCAGGATAATTCATCTTCTATTGTTGAACAGAGTTTACAAGACGCTATGATCATCGGTGGAACAGCTGTTGGTGGAGCAGTCTTAGGTTTATCCACTCTTTCTTTTGTTGAAGAGCCAGGTGATCATTTAAAAAATATTTTGGTTGGTGGGGCAGTTGGAATCATCGTGGGCGTTGGTTTAGTTGCTTATATGCAAGCCAATAAAAGCCAAACGATCTACAAGCAAACAAGTGTTGATTCTTTAGATTTTGAAACGTCTCAAAGAGTTGCGTGGCACCAAAAAGAACATTCACAAACTGCTCCTGTGCCTCCTGCACAAGTGGGCTACCAGTTTTCTTTCTAGGTAAATAATATGGATCAACTAATCTCCGCCTTTGGGTTGCTGTGTATGCTACTCATCGCTTATCTATTTTCTAGTGAAAAGAAAGCGATTAACTGGAAAACAGTTATCTCAGGAATCCTTCTTCAAGTTGCTTTTGGTCTAATCATTTTAAAAACTGGTTTTGGTCGATCTATTTTTGATACTGCCAGAGAGTTGTTTACAGGAATCTTAAACTTTACCAATGAAGGATCAAGATTCATTTTTGGACCGCTAACAGACGTTTCTAAAATTGGTTTTGTTTTTGCTTTTTTAGTTCTTCCAACAATTATTTTCATGAGCTCGCTCATGAGTGTTCTTTACTACCTTGGTATCATGCAAATTTTGATCAAGCTTGCAGCTAAGGTCATGGTTAAGGTGATGGGAACATCAGGAGCGGAAAGTTTAGCGGCAGCGGCTAATATTTTCGCCGGCCAAACAGAAGCACCTTTAGTTATCAAACCTTTTATTAGTGCCATGACGAGATCGGAATTGATGGCGCTAATGACGGGAGGAATGGCGACTGTTGCTGGTGGTGTTCTTGCTGCCTACGTTGGTCTTGGCGTTGATGCAGGTCACTTGCTTGCTGCTTCAGTAATGTCGGCTCCAGCAGCATTAGTTTGCGCTAAGCTAATGG
>PCUW01000026.1:0-14892 GCA_002787775.1 Bdellovibrionales bacterium CG12_big_fil_rev_8_21_14_0_65_38_15 | reverse complement strand
GATCTTCCAAACACTCATGCCAATATGATTGATGCCGCCGCAAGTGGTGCAACGGATGGACTCAACCTTGCGCTAAATGTAGGCGCTATGCTTTTAGCTTTTATCGCCTTGATCGCGATGGTTAACGGTGCCTTTGGCAAAGTTGGTGGGTTGATTGGATATCCAGGTTTAAGCCTTGAGCTGATCACTGGTTATTTATTTGCTCCAATTGCTTGGTTATTGGGTGTGCCTTGGGCAGACTGCTTGATCGTTGGAACTCTTCTTGGCAAGAAACTTATCTTGAATGAATTTGTTGCTTACTTAGATCTTCAAGCAGCGATGCCACAGTTGGCTGAGCGCTCAATTATTATTTCAACTTATGCTCTTTGTGGCTTTGCCAACTTTAGCTCGATTGCGATTCAAATTGGTGGCATCGGAACCTTGGCGCCAGATCGCAGAAAAGACCTGGCACTTCTAGGGGTGAGGTCTTTAATCGGTGGAACGTTAGCTTGTTTCATGACCGCGTGCATTGCTGGGATATTCATTTAAAACCTTCTAAAGAAAATTTTATGACGCACACATTTTGCCGTGACCCGCTTCGGCTCGCCTGCGTTTCTTACACCTGATAAAATAGAAAGGAATATATTTTAAAAGGTATCCGCAATGGCAAAAGAACTCATAATCAATCAGACACTTAACGAGTGTCGGGTTGCTCTCGTTGAAAATGGCGAGATTCTCGAATATCTCATGGACAGGGGAAGTGATGAAAAAGAAGACTTCCCCAATGTCGGCAATGTTTATAAAGGCAAAGTTTTAAGAGTCCTTCCTGGAATGCAGTCAGCGTTTGTTGATATTGGCTGGGAGAAGGCGGCTTTTTTATACGTTGATGATGCTTATCTTCCAACGTTAGATGAACAGCGTGAGATGGCCGAAAAAAGCCGTGAAAGTGCCGAATCATCTAAGCGCGTGGGAGAGATGATCCCTGATGAGTTTTCGACTCTTTCAGAACAAGTCGACATGCGCTTTCGACCGGAAGCGACGATAGAAAGTTTTTTAAAAGAAGGCGATGAGATCATCGTTCAAGTGGCAAAAGAGCCTATCTCTACTAAGGGGCCTAGAGTCACTTGTCATATTACACTGGCCGGTCGCTACGTCGTGTTCATGCCATATATTGAACACACAGGAGTGAGTCGTCGTATTGAAAATGAAGGCGAGCGCGAACGCTTAAAAGAAATTCTCGATACCATCAGACCTGAAGGTAAGGGGATTATTGCTCGTACAGTCGCCGAAGCTCAAAGCTATAAAACATTAAAACAAGATTTTAATCTCCTGGTGAAGATTTGGAAGGATGTTCAAAAATCTGAAACACAAACCAAGCCCGCCACTCTTGTGTACCGCGATCTTAATTTTATTCAACGAATCCTTCGCGATATTACAGACGAAGATGTTCATAAAGTTGTTGTTGATTCAAAGGAAATGGAGCGTGAAGTTGAAAAATTCACCAAACGTTTCTTACCTAACCTTTCGGCTAAGATTGAATTTTACGAGGGAGATGCTTCTCCTTTTGAAAAATATGGAATCGATCTAGAAATTGAGCGTGGTATTTCTAATAAGGTTTTCCTTCGAAGTGGGGGATCACTAAATATCGATCAAACAGAAGCCTTAGTTTCAATTGATGTGAATACAGGTAAGTTTGTTGGTCGAAAAAATTTAGAAGATACGATTGTTAAAACCAATCTTGAAGCCGTTCGTGAAATTGCCTATCAATTACGTCTTAGAAATTGCGGTGGAATTATCATTGTCGATTTTATCGATATGGAAAAAGAAGAACACCGTGAACAGGTCTACACGACATTTGTTGAAGCACTCAAAAAAGATCGTGCTAAAACAAATGTTCTTCCGATATCGGGTCTAGGCCTGATCGAGATGACTAGAAAAAGAACAAGGGACACATTAACAAGAGTGATGTGTGAGGCATGTCCTTACTGTGAAGGAACAGGCAAAGTGAAGTCCACTTTAACTGTTTGTTATGAACTGGTTCGTGAGATTACGAAGACGCTTAAGAAAACAAATTGTAAAAAACTTTTTGTTTTTGCTCACCCTGAAGTGGCGGCAAGACTTTCAGGAGTCGATCTTGATTTGATCGAAACTCTTGAAGACGCTTACGGCGCTACCGTTCAGATGAGATCAGAAAATAATTATCACGTCGAACAATACGAGATTTTTACTCAAGATCCCTAACCAAATTAGAAACATTCAATGCTAACAGAGTCTCCATGATGGTCATCAATGGCCGTCATGATGACCTGAGCAGTGAAAGCCTGATCATTATCAATGATACGTTTAACTGGAATGATTAAATCAAATTCACCAAAGCCGCGTGATCTAGAGCTAAGCCAAAAGTTAAACTTATCGTAACCAACATAAACTTGTGGGTTATAGTTAATAGAGTTAGTCAGTGAAGCAAAAGCAGTATCGCCTTCAGACCATGTATCGCCACCATCAGTTAGTTTATACTCAAATTTTAAATCTTTGAGATTCGAAAAATCGCCGTAAGTCTCTAAAGTCGCGCTAAAAGAAATCGTCGCATCTAAAAAGCCATCGCCTGAAACATTGTTTGCTTCACATGTGATTTGTCTCGTTTTTAATTCAATATCAAGATCCTTAAGACCTTCATTGTTATCAAGGTAAAAAAACTTAGCTTTTCTTGAAAGGTTCATCGAACGAGTTAGGATTTGCTTCATTTGTTTTGAAGTTTGTTTATCGACGGCCTCAACAGCTTTAAAATCTAAATCAAAGAATTGACCTTGAGTTAGCTCTTTTTCACTTAAACTCACCATAAAATCAACGTCTGTAATAAGAACGCTCTCTTTTCCTTTATTTTCTAGGACGAGTACACATGCGTCCCCAATCACAAATGGATCAATTTCACCGCACAGGCTGTCTTTAAGTCTAAATTGTTCAGCGCTAGCTGAGATTGAAGTGATAAGCGATAAAAGAATAAAAAGTGTTTTCATATGTATCTCCCTAAGATGCACTGTTTCTAAACAATTGATGGCAGCGTGTAAATTATAATAAAGACACTTTATCAATCTAAAATTTAGATACATGTTTTTAGGCGTAATGCTTCGTGTGGTGCGAATTGATCCCGAGTAATGGTGTCAATCTGACTACTTTGGTCCCCTTTTGGGGTCATATTTCGTGTCAATTTTACATGATCTAGGGATTTTATTGGCATGAAATTTGGTTATGTGGTCTAAGACTCACGTTCACATATCCATGAAAGGCTATACGAATTATTAACTGCGACAACACGCGCTAGGGGGACTCATGTCTATCGTTTCAAAATTATTTAAAGGTGCTGCAGTGCTATCAGCTGCAACTATGCTTGCTGCTTGTACTGGCGGCGGCGGCGGATCAACATCAACTTATGGTGCTTATTACTCACCAACAGCTTCAGTTAGCCAATTCGTTTCTGCTCTAAACAGCATCGAAGGTTATAATGCTGATGGTTCTTATGTAGAGCTTTATACTGATGAAACAATCCGTTCAACATATGCTGGTGAAGATGATTGGTTTGTTATCTATGATGACAAATACAATGAGTACAAAGCTGTATCTCTGCAATACATCCGTTCAATCGTTTATTATGACTACTATTCAAATGCTACATCACTTGCTCGTGAGTTCCGTTCAATCGAGCGTGACGATATCAACTTCGGTGATATCAATGGTGACTTCTGGGGTGATGACTACGAAGTGGTTGATTATGACTACTGGACTAACACTTTCATCGGTCGTAACTCTGGTTTCCAGTATGAAGACGAAGCTGCTACTACAGACGTTTCTCTAATGACTGCTGAACTAGAGCAAAAAGAATTCATTAAAAAAGCTGCTAACGTTTCTTTCGCTTTCAACGTAGGTATCGAAACTTCAATGTCTTTGGTAACTCTAGGTAAAAAAGCTGAAGAACTTGTTAAGAAATCAGGTGGAGAGCTAACAACTGCTGATGAGCTTGCTCTTACCAATGATCTTCAAAAATTAACTGGTGTATCTCTTGCTGAAGTTATGGCCGCTGCAAACGACCAAGCTGCTCAAGATGACCTAGTTGGTAAAATTGCTGACAAAATCGGAACTTCTGCATCAAATCTTGAAAACAAGATTCTTCCAGAGCTTTTCGGTCTACAGTTACAATAATCGTTTCCCAAGCATCGCGATTAAATAATGAAGCCACCCGAATGGGTGGCTTTTTTTTTGGCAAAACTTCAGCCATACTCCATCAATGAATATAATCAAAATCAGTTTTTTCGTACTATGTTTCAATTCTTGTTTCAATTTTGCTTGGGCCGAGTCTACTGCCGCCGAAACAAGACTGGACAATGAGGAACTTCTACAACTTTCAAGATTTACACTACTGGCCCATAAGCAGAACTACTTACTGCCAGTCACTTATAATTTTAAACCCAATAATGAACCTAACGATCGATTAAAAGCTAGAGGTATTGATACCGGACTTGATCGCGTGATGAGAATTGAGTCAAAATTTCAATTAAGTTTTAAGTTTCCCATTGCTTCAAGTGTTTTTTTGGATGATGACGGTATTTGGGCCGCTTATACTCAGCTGTCATATTGGCAAGTCTATAATCAAAATAGCTCCAGGCCATTTAGAGAAAGTAATTACGAACCTGAAATCTTTTATAGAAAAAGAAATGACATTAAGTTCTTTAACATTAATTTTGATGCTTTTATGGTTGGCTTAGTCCATCAATCCAATGGACAAACGGAAAATCTCTCAAGAAGCTGGAATCGAATTTATTTCACAGGTCTGTTTTCCATAGATCACTTCGCTTTAGCCATAAAGACTTGGTACCGCGTTCCAGATGGCGCCAATGATGATAATCCTCAGCTCGAAAAATATATGGGTAAGTTTGAACTAAGGTTTGCCTACAGAAATGCTGACTGGGTTTATTCGCTACTTTTAAGAAATTCATTCGAAGGAAAAAATCGTGGATACCGTGAAGTTGGAATTACAATTCCCATAAACAATAAAATCAATGGATTTCTTCAATATGCCAACGGTTATGGGGAAAGCTTGCTTGATTACTATGTCAGTACTAATCGCATCGGCTTAGGAATTATTGTCTCAGACTTACTCTAGTCATACTGTCTAAGTTTTAGACAGTTATCCTCTCTAACTCATTAAAATAACAAATGCTATTTAGGTACGGGCTTTGCATCTTAAACCAGACTAACTCATAGTTTGGATGTTCATGGTCATTTGGCGTGTACTTACATTTATATTCTTTTCAGTTCTGATGATTCATATATCACCAGTAGGCGCTCAGCAATTTGCCAGTGTTCCACTGACTGAACAAAGAATGCCAAGCGATGATCTATCCTTAAATGGACGTATGCTTAGACCTGATGAAGCTTATCAACTCGCCAAAGAAGGGCTTGATCTCTCAACTCTTGATCCCGTCGAAAGTGCTCTTTGGAGTGATCAAAGCCAAGGACTAAGTCAAAGACTTGATGCCGTCGATGTATATGACGGCGATGAAGTGAAGTTTGCAGGATCTCTATTATCAGCCAGTGGCATGTTTAGATTTAATATTCAAAACTCACAAACCTCAGCTATCGTTCATCTTGATAAGACTCTACATACATTACTTCTAAGAAAAAATATTTTAAGACTTCTAGGTTATAAGGTTCCGGCGATTAAATGGGTTGCTCGTCTTAAAGTTCAATTTGAATCAAAAGAGGAAATGGATCAAGTCACAGAAAGCCAAATTCCAAGAGCGACTCTTGGGGCAGCTAGCCGTTGGATTGAAAGTAAAGACGAAGATTCTTTAACAATCATCTTTAGAGATATCGCAGTAACTGTTCCAAGCTCAAGTGACCATTACAATCTGGCTATGGGTGTCCCTCCGCAAACTCTTACCAACAGAACGTTAAGATCTCTTATCATTCCGTATGCGCTTTTAGACTTAGGCGAAAGTGCTAATAAATTTGAATGGACCGTTGGTAGAAAAGATAACAATGCAGTCATTCTTCCTCATTTTACTCGTGGGATTTTTGCTACGACGGCCGATGATGCTAAATGGATTTTACGCAGACTTGAAATGCTTTCAAAAGATGATCTTCGTCAAGCCATTGAGCTTGCTCATTTTCCATTAGAAGTTTCAAAACTCTTAGTTGAAAAAATTTCATCAAGAAGAAATGCCTTGCTTGAACATTTCTCAGAGCCGGCAGTGGCATTACCGTTTGAAGTAGAAGTCAGTCATGGCGACTACCTTAAAAAAGGCAAGCTTGAATTAGAAGATTGGGATGGTTATGCCAGTCGTTTTGCCCATGGTGATCCAGAGTCTCCATTTAAAGATGTTCATTGGTATGCCTTATCAAAAATTCAAGCCTTTGCTATCGATAATCTTGTCGCAAGGGCAAATCAAGAGCTTTCACTCTTTAACCCTAACCAAGTTAGGGGAGAGTTTCATCAACAGCAATTTCAAGAAGGACTAGAGCACTTCATTGAAACAGGTTACATTATGGATTTTCCGGTGGGGACATGGTTCTCGCCAGTTGCTGACATCAACCTTACGGCATCACGAGATGTTGTGGTCGGAAATTACTTAGGAACAGATAACTTAGTTCAACTTGCCGATTCCATTGGCTGGGGCATCCAGCTTGGCGGACAGCTAGGTATTGAAAATTTAGAATTTGCACCAACAGCATCAATTAAAGGTACTGTGACGCTATCTAAAAACTGGACTCACTTAAAGCCTCTTAGAAGTTTAAAAAACGTCTTTAAAGAACCATATAAAAATATTGTTGTTCCACTCATTAAATGGCAAATGAGCAAGAAGCTTGATGAATTAGCTGATCTTAGAAACTCTGAAAATCCTAACCAGGATTGGAGTCTTGATGAGGATGATTCCGAGCTAGCTCAAATTGTTAAACATCTTAATGAGAATCTTGGAGTAGGTGAATCAGTTCTTTATACTGAAAGAGTCATGCCAACAATTGGTGCATCACTTGGTGCAAGTTTGATGGGAACACCTGTTCACTTATCTCTTTCAGGAAGTGCTGATGTCGTGGATATTAGAAGGATTCAAATCTATAAAAAAGATAAGAAAACGCTTCAGATCTATGACGATCTTGGACATGGTCAAGGTTGGAGTCTAAACGTTTCGATCGAAAGGCTTATTCCAATCATTCGTCTAGGTTGGAGAAAGCAAAAAGGTAACTTTTCTGTAAGACTCCACGAAATCGATCTCAATCCTGACGTCAAGGAAAACCCAAGGCTTTTTGATAAAGCCTATGCTGTAGCTGAGTTTTTAAGTACAGGTTCAGCAGAGCTTTTAGAGGAAATTCAAAAACCAAATGTGGTTGAAGCTGACTTTCTTGATAAAAGTTCAAAGTTTTCATTTCTCTTTTGGAGACATAAAAAGCTTAAGTCAGATACTTTATTTAATATTGAATCTCGCGATGGTTTAAAAGGTAAATACGTTGCTTTAACCGACGAAAAGCAATCTGGCCTGAACTGGGAAGCTTTCACCAAAGATATTATTAATTACGGTTTTCAGCGCTTATCGGCCAACGTGAACTGGGGCTCTCCAACTTGGCAAAACCCAGCACAAACAATTGGTGGAATGGGAACAACCACAAGTGTTCGTTTTGAAACAAGTCTTGATGAAGAAAATCATTATAACGAAAGATTTATGCGCCTTTCAGATCGTTGGGAGGGGTGGAGCAAAAAAGTTAAAAAGCTTAAAAGGCATATGCGTGACGCGAACGAAAAATTTGGCTTTCAACTTTTTGATGAGAGAACACTAGATAACACGGATAAATTAAAACTTTTTGATGTGACAGTGAATTTAAATCTTTATGAAGCAGGTTTTAAAAAGCTTGAGACAATCCATCCGAACTCACTCATTTATTTTGAGTATCTCTATGAAGAAGCTCGCGGAATCAGAGAGCGTGGATGTAGAGAAGAACAAATTAGATCGCGAAGATTAAGTGATGGCCGCCTAGTTGAGTCATGTGGAACGCTTAATACTGTTATTTATCAAAACAATAAGTGTCGAAGTAAGATTGAAGATAAAAAAGACGAAAAAGATATTACAAAATGTCTGATGAGGCTCTACCGTGATCTTTACGAAGATCTTGATTATAAAGAACTGAAGATGCTACTTGGACAAGATAATCTTTTTGTTCACGGGGAAGTGAATGGCTTTCGTGACAACGACGAAGTTCTTAACGATACCATCCAAACAAATACCGAAGGGCGAATTGGTTCTAGGTTTTGGAACGGGCCTTTTGAGAAAATTAAGCAAATGCTTGGTATTCAAGAGGGCGAGTTAAACGGCTATTGGCTAAGGGAGAGACTATGAAGTTAAAGTTCTTCCTTTCTACATTTATTTTATCTTCAATGGTTTTTGCCGCCGATCCTATGTTTGATCAGCAGTGGGGACTTAAAAATAATGGACAAAAAATCTTTCGCGCCGAAGGCGAAATTCGCCGCGAGGAAGTTGTTGGTACTTCTGGTATTGATATTGACTGGCCAGGTATCGAAGAGCTTCGAAAACTTGAAAAGGGCAGAGAAGTTTTAGTTGCCGTGATTGATTCTGGTATTGATATGAATCACGCCGATTTAACTGACAGAGTTTTCGTTGGAAAAGACTTTCTTGAAAATGCTGATATGAAAGATGATACCGGACACGGTACCCACGTTGCAGGCATTATAGCTGCCAATGTTGATGGCTCGGGCGTTCAAGGCGTGACCCCAGAATCAGTTAAAATTTTGCCTTTGAAAGTTTTAAGTAAAGATACAAATGGCTTCGTTTATAAAGGTAGAGTGATCACTGATATCATCGCTGATGCTTTGGCTTTTGCTGTTGAATCAAATGTTGATGTTATTAATATGAGTTTAGGTTGGCCTAAACTTGTGAATACTCCAAAGATCGTTCGTGCATTAGATGTGGCCGCTGAGCGAGGAATCGTTCTTGTTGCTGCTGCCGGAAATAATAATAAAGATGTTCCAACTTGGCCTTGTGCCCATCCTGCCGTGATTTGTGTTGGTGCGATCGATAATCAAGGTCATATTTCTGAATTCTCAAATCATGGTGGTAAAGTTGATCTCGTCGCCCCTGGTGAATGGATTGTTTCAACTCACCCTAAGGCCATGGAATCGAGAACACTTCGAGTTCAAGGTTATGAAGCCAAGAATGGATCAAGCCAAGCAGCTCCATTTGTTTCGGCCGCTGCCGCTTTATTAAAACTTCAAGATCCAAGTCTTAAGGCGAATGAAATTAAAGCAAAGCTGTACGCCTCAGCTAAAAAATTAGTGACAGATAAAGATCAGCGTTTCGTTCGCTTTGGTGCACTATCGATTCGTGAAGCTCTTAAACAAGATAAGAATACATTTGCTAGTGTACTCGTTAAAGACCTCGTAACAGTTGATATTACAGATGAGGGAAAATTTACTTTTGATCTTCCTTTAGAAGTCTTTGGTCAACCTGAAAAAGATATTACAGTTAAAATCGATGGTGTGAACGCTTCTGTTGAAGTTGTTGATAATAAAAAAATTATTGTGTCAGGTGAACTCATCGATTTAAACGTCGATAGTGAAATACCTGTTAAGTTCACTGTTGAAGTTGATGGTAAGAAAACCTCAACTCCAATCACTTTATCGTTTGCCAGAAAGCTTAAGAGAAACGATCTGATTGAAACTCAAATTGATGGTATTCCGGTCAACGCTTTAGCTTCAATAAATGGCTCTAGAAAACTATCAAGAGTTGGCATGGTTTCGGTTGAAAGTAAGCCAAGCTCTGACTTTCATGGTTATATTCAAGGTAAGTCAGGCGATAAAATTCGTGTCATATCAATTCGCGCTAATGCAGGTGATGAAAAAGCCAAGCTTTCTGATGTAACTTTAGAAGACCATCACCAACTTCTTGCAGTGTTTGAGCGAGACATCAATTTTGATGGTGAAAATGATCTTGTTTTCTACGGCATGAATGCCAAACGTGATCATCTTGTTTTAACTCTAACTAAACTTGATGGAAGTGAATTGTTTGAGAAGAACTCTCGTTGGGAATTACCAATCACAACTTTTGAAGGGCTGCCATTAAAGGACGGCGAACGCGCTGACTTTTCTTGGATCAAAGTTTCTACATTTTTAGGAGAGCTGTCAGTTCCTTATTACCAAAAAGCATGGTTTATGCCAGAGCAAGATAATTCAAATGATCTACTTGATCATGAACCACCAGGCATGAGTTCAAGGCTATATTATCTTGAACCGATTCAAGAAAATGAAAAAACAATTCTTCGCCCACGCGTTGTTGACTCTGTAGCCTTTAAACAAAACTTACGTGATGTTTTAACACCGGCTCCATGGGAAAATGTTCTCATTGAGCGCACACTTCCTCAGTCAGCTATAGAGAAAAAAGAAGGAAGCATTCGCCACGTTGTTTCTGTCGGAGAAGACTTTTATCGTCGCTTCTTTATCATGAGCGTTTCTAAAGTTGGTCAAATGAAACTTGAGGCGCACGCTGATCGTGACGTCTTTCAAGTTGGAAATATGTCTTTAATCACAAGAAGCTTAGAAGACTATAGTGTTTCAAAAAATTCATTTCAGATGGCACTTCTAGATCGAGCCAGTGCTCGCGTAAAACCTTTTGTGCAAGGGCAAGCCAACGACGCCTGGACTTTAATCACTTCAGGTTGGAGCAATCCATTTTTCGAAGTGGCCGCAACGTTTGAAAGCGATGATAGAAAAACATTATTTTTTGAATCTCGTTATCATGTTTATGTTTACGATCAAAAAAATAATCAGGCACCCAAAGCCCATCGTTTACCAATTAACCGCGACTCAAGCTTTCCTGGAGTTAACTTTAGTGAGACGCTTCAAAGCGTGATCGTTCAAAGTGAGCAGGGCAATCAACCGTCAATTGCGGTGAACTCGACCCTGATTTATGGAGACAGGCTCTACACTATGGTGGCCAATGATGATTCTTTTACTCGTCCAGTTTCGCTAAGCGTAAACATTCCGGCCAACTGTGTGCCGCTTAAAAGTCAATTCCTATCGAATTCTCAGGCAGTTAGCGCCTATGTCATGCTGTGTCAGAATACATCTAACCGCATTGATTTAAGCTTCTTTCCTTTAATCTTAAAGTAACTTCGCCAGTCAGCGTAAAACCTTTGAAATCCAGATATTTGGGTGCTAAGTTGTGGCCTCTCGAAATCAGACTCGCTCATTACCACATGGTGTGGAATGGGCCGTTAATGTCCAGGAGGTTTTATGATTTACGAGCTTTCCCTAGTTGCCAAAACTGAGCTTTCAGATGAACAAATCGAAAAGCTTAACACTTTGGTTCGTGATGTAGTTGGCCAACACGATGGCGAAGTTTTTATCCAAGATGATTGGGGTAAAATGAATCTTGCTCAACCTACCGAAAACGGTACGTCGACAGGTCATTTTATGTATTTCCTTTTCAAAGCTAACAACGCGAACAATAAAGAATTGGCTCGTCGTTTTGGTATTAACGAAGGTGTACTCCGTCACATGATCATTAAGGTTGGCGAAGAAAAAGACATCGGCAATCTTGTGAAAAACTACAAGACTCCATTTTCTAAAAAGTACAATGGCTCTGTCACTGATACTGATGAAGAAGAAGGCGGAGTTGAAGCCGACAAGCGTTTTGCTCGTCGTCGTTCATGTTTTTTCACAGTTAATCAAATCAAAGCTGATTGGAAAGATCCAAAAACTTACGCATGGCTTGTTAACGAGTTTGGTAAAATTTCACCAGCTCGCGTATCAAACATCAGCCGTAAGCATCAGCGTTTTGCTACAACAGCAGTTAAGCGTGCTCGTCAGATGGCCCTAATCAGCCACCTTTCAAACCGCATTGCTGATAAGCTTTAGGTTTTTGATTTAGAGTGGAATTATGACAATGAGTCGAGAAGATATTAACAATTATGCAAGAACAAGCTCAGCCAAAAGAGTAAAAATCTTTGGTGAATTGACTTGGTCCAAGCTCCTTTTATTAGGGCTTATTGCAGCGTTGTTTTCTTACGGTCCATTATCATTATTCGCACCAGTACCTTTAGCTCTTGGCATTTTACTATACGGACGTTTAAAAACGGTTCTTATGGTTTTAGGATTTGCAGCTGTCTCATTAGCGCTTCAGGCTTATTTACCTCAAGCAACTTGGATGGCGATTTCTCTTGGAACATCAACTCTGTTTGCAGGGTTAGTTTCTGAAATCATCTTACGCAGATCTGAACCAACCAGAGGACTTATTTTTTATGGAACTTCACTTGCTCTTACTATTGTAGCTATTGTTGCTGCAATTGTTTGGATCAGTGGTGTTGATCTTTCAAATGAGATTAATACCAATGTCGCAACGATGTTTCAGTCAGTTCGTGAACAAAATGCTGAAGTTATCTCAGGCGGTGGAGAAGAAGCGAGAGTTCTTGCTGATTTTCTTTCTAAGCCCGAAGCTTTTGCTAATGACATAATGAATTGGTCATTTGCTTTTCTATTTGTTGGGATTCATTTCACTCTTTGGGTTGGGATGTTCATGATTCTTAGAAATTCATTAGTATGGAGAATTCGTCACGCTTACCCGTTTGGTTTAAAAGATCTTGTTCGCTATAAAGTCCCAGACTTTTTTGTTTGGCCTTTAATCGCGGGTCTAGCTTTATTTCTTGGAGCCGAAGCAATCGCTCCTTGGGCCGAAGTTTTAGGCGGCAATATCTTAGCTTGTTTAGGTATCTTTTTCTTTTTTCAAGGATTCGGTGTTTTTGTTGATCTATTAAGCTTTCTTGGAATCAACGGATTCTTTAGAAGCATTTTAATCGTCAGCACCGTGTTTATGGGATGGAAAGTTTTGGTTCTTGCCGGACTTTTCGATATTTGGGTGGATTTCCGCCGCTTTATGAAAACTAAAAAAAATGATGAAGGAGATAGTTTATGAAAGTCATTCTGACGGAAAAGGTTCCGACTCTTGGCAACGTAGGCGAGATCGTTAATATCTCTGCTGGTTATGCACGTAACTTTGTAATTCCTAATAAGCTTGGCGTAATTGCTGATGCTGGAAACGCAAAAGCACTAGCTAACCAACAGAAAGCGCTTGCTAAAAAAGTTGCAGAACAAAAAGCTGATGCTCAAGCTGTTAAATCAAAAATTGATGGTTTAACTCTTGAATTCGTTAAAAAAGCTGGAGCAAATGGTAAACTATTTGGTGCCATTACAACTCTAGACCTTTCTAACGAACTTAAAAGCAAAGGTGTTGAGATTGAGCGTCGCTTAATCACTGTAAACAATGCGATGAAAAACCTAGGAAAGTTCACTGCTAAAGTAAAACTATTCCAAGGTGTTGAAGCTGAGTTTAAAATCAATATCGTTATGGACCCAGCACAAGCTGAAGAGCTTAAAGCGAAGCAAATCGCTGCTGAAAAGCGTAAAGAAGAAAAAGCTGCTGCTGCTGCTCTTGCTGCTGAAAACGGCGAAGAACCAGCAAAAGAAGACGCTGCTGTGGAGCAAACAGAAGATCAAAGACTTGCTGCTCAGGCTAATGCGATTCTTAGAAGCTAAGTCTATAATACAAGCATAGATTTTAAAGAGTGGGGGGCTTTAATAGCCCCCTCTTTTTTACCTGCCTGGAGTCTTCGTGCAAAAAGAATTTCCCCATGACCTATTAGCTGAAAAATCTCTTGTTGGATGTCTCATCATTGAAGGGACTGCCTTTGATGAAATTTCAGATCTTAAAATTACACGCGAAGATTTCTACGATAGTCGCTATGGAATGGTGTTTGATGCCATTGCCGATTTAGCGTCCCATAACAAACCTGTCGACTACGTCACCGTTTGTTCTCGTCTTACTGAAAAAGGATTTTTAGAGCCTGTTGGTGGACAGCAATTCGTAACAGGTATTCTTGAAGATATGGCTTCTTCAGCGAATATTTATCACTACGGAAAAACTGTTCGTGAAAAAAGCTCTTTAAGACGAATCTTAAAAACGGCGATGCAAGTTTACGAACAAGGTATGAGTCACACTGGTGACGTCGGTGAGTACCTGCAAGAAGTTGAAGGTAAGTTTTTCCAATTAACAAATGAAGCAAAATCTGGAGGCATGGGAAAACTTAATGCCTTCTTAAAAAATAATCTACTCGAACTTGAAGACACTTCAAGACAAGCAGGGGAGATCCAAGGTTTACCAACTGGCTATCATAAGCTTGATGGTCTTCTTCTTGGGATGCAGCCAGGTCAGCTCATCATTCTTGCCGCTCGTCCGGCCATGGGTAAAACCTCCTTAGCACTTAATATTGCTGCTAACTCTTGTGCTCAAACAGGCCTTCCTGTTGCTGTTTTCTCGTTGGAAATGTTAGCCAACGAATTATCAATGCGTCTTTTAACTTCAAGAGCGAAAGTTGATAGTAAACGTGTTCGTAAAAAAGAATTCTTAGCCACAGACCTGCGTGCCATTGGTAATGCTGTTCAAGAACTCTCATCTTTTCCAATCTTTATTAATGATTCTGGTGGAACGACGATTCTTGATATCCAAAGTCAGTGTCGAAAAATTAAAGCTGAGCAGGGAATTGGTCTAATAGTGATCGACTACCTCCAACTTATGAGTCCAACTGATAAACGCCTTCCTCGTGAACAACAGATTTCTGAAATGTCTCGTGGTCTAAAGGCCATTGCAAAAGAGCTTGAGTGCCCAGTGATTGCACTTTCCCAGCTTAACCGCTCGGTTGAATCCCGCCCAAATAAACGCCCGAATATGTCTGACCTTCGTGAATCTGGTGCGATCGAGCAGGATGCCGATATCGTGATGTTTGTTTATAGAGACGAATACTACAATCCAGATACAACCAAAGAGCCTGGTGTGGCCGAAGTTATCATTGGTAAAA